>JBBSCF010000127.1:0-6805 GCA_038250545.1 Candidatus Limnocylindrales bacterium
ACGTCGCCCTGCGCGCGGGTGCTGCCGGGTTCGTCGCCAAGAGCGTCGAGACCCGCGAGCTCATCGAGGCCGTGCGTGCCGCTGCAGCGGGGAGGCTTGTCTTCGCGCGGCGGGTCGACGCGCCGCCACCGGTACTCACGCCACGTGAGGCCGACGTCGTTCGCCTGGTCGCCGATGGGCTCACCAACGAGGAAGTCGGACATGCACTTGGCGTGACGAGCAAGACAGTCGAGGCGCATCTCAGTCGCGTATTCGAACGGACCGGCATCCAGTCACGGACCGAGCTCGCGACTCGAGCCATTCGCGAGGCCTGGCTCGATCTCCCGGTTGTGCGAGGCGAGACAGTCGGTTAGCCAATCTGCCCTCGGGTTTCATCGGTTCGAAGGATGACATTCGACGCCATCCCGAACGATGATGGTGTCGTGAGTGACTCTCCGCTGGCTCCTTCGGGCCACGGGCCGCTGGACCTGTCGCCCCTCTCAGAGCGAGAACACGAGATCCTCTCCGCGGCGGTGACCGGCTTGGCGGCGCGCGAGATCGCGGCCAAGTTCACGATCTCGGAGGCAACGGTTCGAAGTCACCTCGCGAGTATCTACGCCAAGCTCGGGGTCACCGGGCGCGTTGAGCTGCTCGCTCGCATCAACGCGGGGCGGCCTCCGGATGCAGGGCCAGGATCGGAGGCCCGCGACTCCGTGGAACCGACGCCAGCCCACGCGGCCACCAGGCCCGTCTCGAAGCTCACGGGGTGGCTTTCCGGTTTGGTCGTGGGCGCAGCCTCGGGATTCCTCGCCCTGCTCGCCGGTCCCCTCGGCCTCGTTCCTGCCCTGGGCTTCGTGCCGGTCGCCATTCGGTCGCGGCGGACGCTCGCCTCGCTGGCTGGTCTACTCGTCGGAGCTGGCGCGATTGCGCTCGGGATGATCACCGCCGCCAACGCCAGCTGCACGACAGTGGTGACGCCCACGAGCTACTCGTCCTGCACCGCTCCCGATCTCACCGGTTGGGTGATGCTTGCCGGGGCCGCGGTGCTCGTGGGTGTGTCGTGCTCCGTCGCCGCCATTCGACGGACCTAGGGCACTGGCACGCGCCAGGACCTACGGATGGCGGACTGACACGGACTTGATTCGCCGATGCCACCAGGCCGGCTGAGCACCGATCGCACGATCGCCGCCGCCCAGAGGTTCGCGGCAATGCGTGCAAGGATTCGCGAGGCTGGCGTGTTCTAGGGACGAAGGAGGGGTGCATTGGACATCGCCCAGACCGTCCCAATCGTGGCCGACCTCGACGCCGAGCTCGTGGCCGCCTACCCGCTGCTCGGGCGCCGCCTCACGCTGATCCTCCGCGACGCCGACGACGCGCAGGACATCGCGCAGGCAGCGTTCGCCCGCGCTCTCGAGCGGCGTCACCGGTTCCGAGGTGGCGACGCGCGCGCCTGGCTCTACACCATCGGCATCCGGCTGGCCCTCAACGAGGTCCGCCGTAGGCGGCGGCTCGTGGCGCTCGACGACGCCCCCGCGCCGGAGTGGGCGATGTCGTCGCAGCCCGACCTCTGGGCGGCGCTCGGCGAGCTCGACCCGCAGCACCGGGCCGCGCTCCTGCTCTCGACCCTCGACGGCTACACCCACGCGGAGATCGCGGCGATGCTCGGGGTCCGAGAAGGGACCGTGTCGAGCTGGCTGTCGCGCTCGAAGGAGCGCCTCCGCGCGATCCTGGGAGACGAACGATGACTACCTTCACCGACCGGCTTGCAGCGCAGATGCGGGCGCTCGATGCCGCCATCCCTGAACCCGCGCTGCCGATCATCCCCGTGGCCCCGTCGCGGGTGCGGCGCTTCCCCGTGCGCAGGCTCGTCCTGCTGGCGGCGATCCTGGCCATCCTCGGCGGCGCGACCACCAGCCTCCTCACGCTCTATGGGTTCTTCGGCGGCGACGCCTACCAGTACGCCTGGAAGCACGCCACGATGCTCGACCTGCGGCAGACGGACCAGGGCTACACGGTGATCCTCGAGGCTGCCTATGCCGACGCGTCGCAGATGCTGCTCGCGGTGTCCGTGGTCGATGCGCAGAATCGCGGCTGGTCCCAGCTCGACGCATCCAGCGCTGACGCGGCGTTCACCGACGGGTCGGGCCCCGCGTGGACGATGACCGGTGGAGGGTCGGCGCCGGCAGCGATGGGCGCCGTGAACACCGTCTGGCTCGCTGCCTCCGCGCCGCCGGCGCCCGGCATCCACTCGGTGACTGTGACCGTGCCGGCGATCCGCTACCGGGACCCGGAGCCCGTCAGGTCGAGCGACCCGTGGCACGAGGTCCTCGGCTCCTGGACATTCACCTTCGACCTGCCCGTTGGGGGCGGCAGGCATGTCGATCTCGACACGGCGACGACCGTCCGCGGCGTGACGGCGACCGCCACGAGCCTGTTCGCGACGCCGACGGCCGTGCGGATCGGCATCCGCTGGTCCGACCTGGGACCGTCGAGCACCGGCTGGAACTCGGCTGGAACCGTGTTCCACGACGGACACGAGATTCCGCTCGGCGGCGGCGCGACGGGCTCCGACAACGAGACCCTCAACCTGGTGTCCGGCACCGAGGACCCGGGCGGCCACTGGAAGGTCGTCATCAACGAGGTGATCGGCGACAGCCCGGACGGCACTCAGGTGCGTCTCCAGGGTCCGTGGGTGCTCGAGTTCGACATCCCCCACGGCTGACGAGCGCGGCCGCTTGCAGGCGGGCGAGCGTGCCCCAGCGGTCGCGCTGGCTCGCCTCGGTCTGACAGCCCGCTCCACAAGAGCGAGAACAGTCGCACTATCGTGAGAATGGAACGCCCAGTCAGCATGCCGTCCGGCGTCGGATAGATCTTCTATGGCTCGCGGATCGATGTGGCGGCTGTTTCGGAGGCGCGATTACCCAGAATCTGGGCGCTCATTGCCCAGTAACTGGGCAATCAACGTCGGTTCGATGTCAGTCCGGGTCCGTGGCCAGTCCGGCAGGAGCTGGCGGTGACTTCGCCTTGCGTCGTGTCGCTCGCCCAGACATCCTCTGTTCATGGACAGCGAGCAGAAGCATGGGTTGGACCCGAGGGCATCTCCAGCGGCGGCGGCCGTGGCCGCGCTCCTCCGTGCGGCGCTTGGCGCCAACCTCGGGGCGGTCTACGTCCACGGCTCGGCGGTGCTCGGCGGCTACCTGCCGGCGGTCAGCGACCTGGACGTGCTCGCGGTGTCCGGCTGCCCGCTGACCGACACGGAGATCGACGCGATCTGCTCGGGCCTGCCCGGCCTCCCGCTGCCCGCGAAGGGCCTGGAGATGTCGGTCCTTACGCGGGCCGAGGCCCTGATCCCGGATCGCGAGCGGCCGCGGTATCAAGTCCACGTCGCGCTCGCCCCGGGCGGGGCGCTGCGCCGGGTCGACGGGCGCTCGGGCGCGGGCGACCGCGACCTGGTTCTGCACCTCGCCGTCTGCCGGGCGGCGGGCCACGTGGTCGTGGGACCGCCGCCCGGCACAACTCTGGGTGCCATCCCCCGGCGGCCATTCGTGACGCAATGGCCGGTGAGATCGCGTGGGCGAGCGAGGCCGGCGGGCTCGCCTACCTCGTCCTCACCGCCGCGCGGGCGCGCACGTTCGCCCGCACCGGACGCCTGGTCTCGAAGGTCGAGGCGGCCGAGGCCGAGCTGGACGGGTCGGCCGATGAGCCGGTCGTCCGGGCGGCGCTGGCCCAGCAGCTCGGCGACGCCGCCTCGATCGACGCGACTGCGGCGCGGCGATACGCTGCCGAGGTCGCGCGCGACCTCCGCGCGGGCACTCCGGGCCGATAGGAGCGTCGCTTCATGCGCCGCGGCACGCCCGCGACAGTGGGCCCGACGACTGGCCCTGTGACCCGCGCCCAGCACCACTCGAAGTCAACCACCACCTGCCGGACTGGGTCCGTGGTTCCTGCCGCACCGGCTCTTGGGACGGGGAATCGCCGAGCAACTCGCCAACCTCATCGAATCTCGGTATTCGGTCATCGCGCAGACCGGTGCTTCAGGCGGCGACTTCGTGTATGCAGACGATCCCGATGACCGCGACGAACTTCTCGAGTTCCTTCGGGTCGAGCGAGAGCGGCTCCAGACAAAGCAAACCGCGATCCTGGCGATGCGAGAGAACTTCCTGATCTACGTGTCGAATCTCAGGGCTGGCTACAAGTCGCCCGCTTGAGGGGATCCGCTCTCCCGTCGGTTCCCCAACGACCGCAACCGATCCTGGTCGGCCCGCTGCGCTCCTGCGGTCCGGTGGCCGAGCCTCTGCGCGGCGCGCGGGACCTACTGATTCGGCGCTTCGACCGCGTGTAATCGCTCGGTCGCCGTAGCCTCCAGGCGGTTGGCCACTGCTACCGCCACCGCGAATGCCTCCTCGACGAATCCCGCCCGAATCCGAAGCCGGTGGCCTACGATTCCCTCCCCCGTCTCCTGCCGGTAGCGCTCGTCCATGACTCCGCCGTTGTGCTCGAGAACGTGCCGGCGGGCGAAGGCCAGGCGTAGGTTTCGCACCTCTTTGGCATCCAAGTCGGCGAGCGGGTCGGCGCTGAAGTCATGCAGCCATTGGCGTTGAAGACGGTCGGCGTTCTGCCACGGGTTGCCCGATGCCGCTGGCTTGTCGGCCTGGGAGTGCAACTGCTTGGCGAGTGTCTGGAGCGCCGCTATCGCACCTCCGAGCGCACGCTCCGCGAGTGCTGTCGTCCCGCCGGACGCCTGGATGGCCTGCTGGGCCTCGGCCGGCAGTTCGGTGACCACCGCCAGCAGACGCGACATGGCCGCGATGTTGTCGTCGAAAACGGCGCGAGGCGGCGTCTTCTCGGGGCCGCAGTATGGGCAGAACGAGAGCAAGTCGTAGATGACCGCTCGGTGGCCACCATTCGCGCACACGAACGTCCTTATGGTCTGCCGCTCCACGTAGGTCGGTAACGGATTTGGGACATGGGGCCGGCTGGGAGCCCGCCATTGGAACGTGATCGCCCCGCGGGAGTTGCGGGTGGGCGGCCGACGTGCCAAATCCCGAAACGTCTGATCGACCACCCCGCGGGCCAACTCAATCTCGCCAGCCCGCACCCGCTTGATCTGCTCGGGAGTGTGGAAGTGCTCGTCGCTGTCGGTCACCCCGCAGATCGGACAGGTCAGACGATGGACGGCGCGGGCCTGCCCGTAGTCATCAACGTGGACCTTGAAGTACGCCAGACATTCGCGGTTAGGACACTCGCGGCCGAAGAAGCCGTCGGGGTCGAGCGGGATGCTCAGACTGGACGTGACGAGTTCGCCTGCCCGCTCGGGCGGCGTCATGCCGTCGGGGACTCGGAACGATCGGCTCATTGAGCGTCCTGCATGGCCTTTGCAGTGTAGCGGAGGTATGGCCGGAACCGAACAGTCGTTCGATGCGCCGCCAGTTCAGGTTCAGGCCCTCACACCGGCGACGCTGACACCAGGCCCTGCGCTACGTGGTCGGAGCGTCGCCAGGCGCTGGCCGCCCGACAGTGTCCTGATCTCGTGGTCCGACCCGTTCGCGAGACCGATGGCCGCAACCAGCTCGTCCGGGTTCCACGGGAGGACACACCCGCGCACACAGCCCCCTTGAAGGGGATGCGTGCCCAGCGTAGGTTGGACGCCGATGGTGATGCGGCGGTCGGCCCATCACGGCGAGTCGCCAGGCCGGAGCCCGGCGCAGGCGCACTCCTCGAAATCACCATTCACAAGTGCCGCAGATGGCACGCTGTCGAGGCAGGAAGGGGGTGGTCGGCAACATGGTGATTGACGACTTCGCCCATCCCAACACCGGCCGCCGCGCGAGCGGGCCAGCCCTGCCGATGGCGGGACGTACGCCGCGACCACGCTGGGTCCGCCGAGGTCGCCCAAGGTGACGCGCCGGGGTCTCTCGCCGTCCGAGCGCGTGTTGCGCGCCCGGATGGCGGCCCACGTCCTCCACTCGCGCACCGACCCGAGGGTGACGACCGCCCGCGCTCGGCAGGTGTTCAGTGATCGCTTCCTCGACCAGGTTGACCCGGACCGGCGCCTGCCCGGCCCTGAGCGCCTGCGGCGGGCGGAGGCGGCCAAGCGGGCCTACTTCACGAACCTCGCGTACCTGTCGGCACGGCGCCGACGCCTGCGAAAGCCCGACGATCCGGGCTGAGGACGGCCCGCGGAACGTTGGTGGGACATGATGGCGCACGCGCCTACAGGCGGTTGCGCGGGCTCAGTGCCTTGTGCGCGGCCCGCGCACGCTCATCCGCGGCGCTGGCGCCGTACCGGCTGAGCATCTGGCGGCTCTTCCAGCCGGCGAGGCGCATGAGATCGCCCTCCTGGCCGCCGGCCGCGAGGTACTGGTGCGCGAACGTGTGGCGGAACAGGTGCGGATACACCCGTCCCGCGAGACCGGCCTCCAGGGCACGGCGGCGGATCATGAGCTCGATCCCGCTGGTCGTCATCGGTCCCTGCCTGCCGAGCCAGAACGCGGTGGTGGCGTCCGCCTCTGGCCGGTCTGCTCTCGCGCGGAGGTAGCGGTCGAGGTCTTTGGCAGCCTTGCGATCGAAGGGGCAGGTCCTGGGGCGGCGCCCCTTGCCCATCACGACCGCGTAGCCGTCGGAGAGGCTCACGTCATCGAGCTGGAGTCCCACCAGTTCCGAGACACGCATGCCGGCATCCACAAGGAGTGACAGCACCGCACGATCGCGTCGGGCGGCGAAGTCGGTGCCCTCGGTGATACGGAACAGGGCACGCAGATCGTCGTCGGTGAGGACCGGCGGCGGCGTCTCGGGGATCTTGGGTGGGCGCAGGCCGGCGGCGAAG
>JBBSCF010000128.1:0-6796 GCA_038250545.1 Candidatus Limnocylindrales bacterium
CAGCGGTTCCACCTTGACACGGACGGCCTCGAGGTCGCGATGACCCTCGAGGCGGACGAGCCGCAGCCCGTGGTCCTGGGCTGGCACCCGTGGTTCCGGCGCGTCCTCGCGGCTGGCGCGACGCCGGCCCGCCTGACCTTCGAGCCCGGGACCATGCTGCTCCGCGACGCCGAGGGGATGCCCACCGGGGAGCGCGTGACCCCGCCCGACGGTCCCTGGGACGACTGCTTCACGGATCTCGCGGCCGATCCCGTGCTCGAGTGGCCCGACCAGTTGCGCATGACGGTGCGCTCGAGCTGCCGGTGGTGGGTCGTGTACACGCTGCCCGAGCACGCGATCTGCGTCGAGCCGCAGTCAGGGCCCCCGGATGCCGTCAACCTGGGGCCGGAGGTGGTGGAGCCGGGCCGGCCGATGACCCAGGTCATGCGCTGGGACTGGATGCGGCTCTAGAGCTCCAGGGCGTCCGGGGCCCGCGCCCGGATCAAAGGCCGGCGCTACCGCCCGGCGAGCAGCTCCGGTGGCACCAGGAACCGCAACACGCCGCACCCGCTTCGCAGCTGCCCATCGAAGTCCACGCGGGCCAGGGCGCCCTTGCGCATCGGCACGACGGACACGCCCAGCAGCTCGCCGAGCAGGGACGAGAAGTCCGGGTCGTGACCCACGATGCACGGCCGTGAGGCCGGGCCGGCCGCGAGCAGGATGTCCTGGACCGCCTCCACGTACAGCGGCCCCGCGAGGCGGCGGTCCACGACGACCGGGACGCCCAGCGCCTCAGCCACGATCTCGGCCGTCTGCGCGGCGCGCACCCTGGGCGAGGTGACCAGCAGGTCGGGGGCCTCGTCCGCGCCGGCGAGCAGGCGGCCCACTCGCTCGGACTGGCGGCGACCCTTGTCCGAGAGCGGGCGGAGGGCGTCGTCGCCGCTCCACCGCTCCGGGTCCCCGGCGTGTGCGTGGCGGAGGAGGAACAGCGTGGTCATGCGGGCTCCGCCGACTCCCGGGCGGCGAGACGCGCCGCGATCGGCGGGAACCCCCGCGCCCGGTCCTCGAGCGCCGCCAGGATCGCGCGGAACGCGGCCAGGCGCTGGTCGTCCGTGCCGTCCACGGCAGCCGGGTCGGGCAGGCCCCAGTGGATCGTCCGGCGGGCCGCCGGGAAGACCGGGCAGGCCTCGCGGGCGTCGTCGCAGACGGTGATGACGTAGTCGAACGCCTCACCCACGTACGTGGTCACGGGCGTGGAGGTGAGGCCGTCGGCCGGGATCCCAGCCTCCGCCAGGACGCGCAACGAGAAGGGGTTCACGCCCTTGGGATGGGTGCCGGCCGAGTGGACCTCCAGGCGCCCCTGTCCGAGGTGGCGCAGCAGGGCCTCGCCCAGGATGGAGCGTGCGCTGTTGCCCGTGCAGATGACCAGCACGCGCAGGGGAGCCTCGCCGGGCTGTCCGTCGGTCACTGGTTGAGGTCCTCAACCTCGCCCGAGGCGAGGAACACGATGTCCTCGGCGATGTTCGTGACCCGGTCCCCGATCCGCTCGAGGTAGTGCGCCGCGAACAGGATCCGCGTGCCGGGTTCCACGTTGCCCGGGTCGTCGCGCATCAGCACGAGCACCTCGTCGAAGATCCGGTGGTAGAGCTCGTCAACCTGGTCGTCGAGGGCGGCCACCTCGCGCGCCTTGTCCTGATCGACATCGACCAGCGCGCGGATGATGCCCGCAACGAGGTCCGCAACGCGTTCGCCGAGGGTCGGCAGCAGCACGTAGTCCTTGAGCGGGGGGTACGGGGCCAGCTTGCGAGCCTGCTTGGCGACGGAGCCCGCGTGGTCGCCCATGCGCTCCAGCTCGTAGCTCACGTGGTCCAGCGTCAGGAGGTACCGAAGGTCGCGCGCGACCGGGTTCTGCGTGGCGATGACTGCGGCGATCATGGTGGTTGCCTGGCGCTGGAGCTCGTTGACCTGGCGATCGTCGATGATGACCCGCAGGGCGGCCTCGGGGTCGTGGGCGGTGAGGGCGGCGATGGCGGCGCGGATCTGGGACTCCACCATGGAGCCCATGCGCAGGACGTTGTCCTTGACCTCGGCGACCTCGCGGTCGTAGGCGGAGCGGGTGGGATGGGGTGCGCCGGGCGGCAGGTGCCCGCCAGCGGCGGGATCGTGCGAGATCTCGGTCATCGGCATGCTCCTCGGTCTCAGCCGAACCGGCCGGAGACGTAGTCCTCGGTCAGCTGGTTGGCGGGGTCGGTGAAGATCTTGGTGGTCACGTCCATCTCAACCAGGTAACCGGCGCGGTCGGTGCCCATGTTGAAGAACGCAGTCTGGTCGCTGATCCGGGCAGCCTGCTGCATGTTGTGGGTCACGATCACGATGGTGTAGCGCTCGCGCAGCTCGCTCATCAGCTCCTCGATCCGCAGGGTCGCGACCGGGTCGAGCGCCGACGCGGGCTCGTCCATGAGCAGCACCTCGGGCTCGACGGCCAGGGCGCGGGCGATGCACAGGCGCTGTTGCTGCCCGCCCGAGAGCGACGTCCCGGGTGACTTGAGCTTGTCCTTGACCTCGTCCCACAGCGCCGAGGACTGGAGGCAGCGCTCGACCGTCTCGTCGAGGAGCGCCCGTCCCGGTCGCCCGGCGAGACGCAGGCCGGCGACCACGTTGTCGTAGATCGACATGGTGGGGAAGGGATTCGGCCGCTGGAACACCATGCCGACCACGCGGCGCAGCTGGACCGGGTCGACCGACGGGCCGTTGATGTCGGTGCCGTCGAGCAGGATCCGGCCCTCGATGCGGGCGCCCGGCGTCAGCTCATGCATCCTGTTGAGCGAGCGGAGGAACGTGCTCTTGCCGCAACCGGACGGGCCGATGATGGCGGTCACGGACTGGGGCGGAATCGTCATCGTCACGTCCCGGACGGCCCGAAATGCCTCGTAGTACGCGGACAGGTCGGCGATCTCGATCCGGCCGGTGGCCTCGGGTCCGGGATCCGGGTGCGCGAAGGCGATGTCCGGCCGGGCGTCCGGCGGGCTGTCGGCGCGGGCCGGGCCGGGCGCCACGGTCTCACCGTCGGCGGCGGGCCCGGGGCTCGTTGCAGGCAGGGTCATCTGGCTCCTCAACCGGCCTTGCGGCCGAAGCTCCGGAAGCGCACGAGCACGTTCACCACGAGCACGAACACCAGAAGGATGAACGCCGCGCCCCAGGCCTACTCGTTGAGCGCGTCGTACGGCTGGCGGGCGTTGTTGTAGATGAACAGCGGCAGCGCGTCCATGGGGGCGCCGAGGTCACCGACGTTCACGAGCCGGCTGCCCAGCGCCGTGAACAGCAACGGCGCGGTCTCGCCCGCGGCCCGCGCGACCGCGAGCATGACGCCCGTCAGGATCCCGGCGAGGCCCGTGGGCAGCACCACGCTCACGACCGTTCGCCACATCGGGACGCCGAGGGCGAGCGATGCCTCCCGGAGCGTGCCGGGGACCAGGCGGAGGATCTCCTCGGTCGTGCGCATGATCACCGGGACCATGATCACCGCGAGGGCCACGCAGCCCGCGAACGCGTTGTACTGCTTGAACGGCAGCACGAGGAACGTGAACACGAAGATCCCCACCAGGATCGACGGCACCCCGACGAGGACGTCGGCCGCGAACCGGATCAGGCGCGCCGAGCGCCGGCTCCCGAACTCGTTCACATAGACGGCGGCGAGGATGCCGGTCGGGACCGCCAGCAGCGTGGCGATGCCGACCATCTGGGCCGTGCCCAGGATCGCCGCCACCGCGCCGCCGCCCACGCCCAGCGCCTTGGGCGGCTTGGTCAGCAGGTCGAGGTTGACGCCGGCGATCCCCTTGAGGGTCACGAAGATCACGATGGCGGCCAGCGGGATGACGCACAGCACGGCCGCGCCCTGGGCGAGGCGCGTCATGGTCTGGTCCAGCAGGCGACGGCGCCTGTCCCGCGCGGTCCGCTCGAGGTTCCGGCGGGGCCGGACGAGCGGGGTGGCCGTGAGGTCGGGTGTCGTCATCGGCCGGTGCTCCCGGAGACCCGCGAGACGAGCATTCGCGCGACGACGTTGAGCCCGATCGTCATCACCAGCAGGATGAGCCCGAGCGCGATCAGGCTCGAGGTCTGGATCCCGATCGACGCCTCGTTGAAGGTCGTGGCGATCTTGGACGCGATCGTCTGAGCCTGGTCGAACAGCGAGGTGGGGATCTGCTGGGCGTTGCCGATGACCATGGTCACCGCCATGGTCTCGCCGAGCGCCCGGCCGAGGCCGAGGATGATGGCGCCGCCGATGCCCGACCGGGCCGCGGGCAGGACGGCCCGGGTGACGACCTCCCAGCGCGTCGCGCCCAGCGCGTACATGGCCTCGCGCTGCGACGCCGGCACGGAGCTGATGACCTCGCGCGAGATGGACACGATCGTGGGCACGATCATGATCGCGAGGATCACCCCCGCCGCGAACAGGCCGATTCCGAGCGGGGGTCCCGCGAAGATCTCCAGCCGTGTGCCGAGGGTGTTGATCAGGAACGGCTCGATGGTCGTCTTGAGGAACGGGGTGAGGATGAACACGCCCCACAGGCCGATGACGACGGACGGGATCGCCGCGATGAGCTCGATCAGGAACGTCAGCGCGACCGCCACCCGGGCCGGTGCCATCTCGGCGAGGTAGACGGCGGTGAGCAGGGCCACCGGCGCGGCCAGGACGATCGCGAGCGCTGCGGAGAGGATGGTCCCGATGACGTACGGCAGCGCCCCGAAGACCTCGGCCACGGGATCCCAGGTCGTGCCCGTGATGAACGGCCAGACGCCGAACTGGGCGAGGGCCGGCCAGCCACTGGCGACGAGCATCGCCAGGAGCAGGAGCAGGACGCCCACCACCCCGAATGCCGCCAGCCGCGACGACCCGCGGAACGCGATGTCGCCGCGGCGCGAGCGCGCGACGGAGAGGCGCTCGCGGGGTGTGGCTTGAGCGGTCATCAACGATCCTCGTGGAGGGGCGTGTCCCGACGATAGCGTAGCGCCGGAACGAAGCCGATCGACCCCGCCCGTGGAAGGCGGGGTCGATCGGTGGAGGAGGGAAGCGGACCGGCTACGGCCAGATCGGCGCGCCGCCGCTGGTGATCGTGTGCAGCAGGCCGAGGGCCTTCTCCTGGATCGGTGCCGGGAGCGGGGCGTAGCCGAGGGCCGTCTCCTGGGCCTGCCCGTCGGTGAGTGCCCAGTCCAGGAAGGCGACCATGGCCTTGCCCTTGTCGGCGTCCTTCCACTCGACCGGAACCAGCAGGTAGGTATACGAGGCGATCGGGTAGGTTGCATCGCCCGCGCCGTTGATGATCGGCTTCTGGCGGAAGTCGGCGGGGAAGTCGGCGGCGGCGGCCTCGGCCGCGGCGGTGACGCCGTCCGTGCTGCCGGCCACGAACTTGCCGGCGGCGTTCTCGAGGAGGGCGGCCGGGACGTTCGCCTGGGCCGCGTAGTTGAGCTCGACGTAGCCGATGGCGCCGTCGGTCTGCTTCACGCTGCCGGCCACGCCGTCGTTGCCTTGGGAGCCGATGCCCGCGGGCCAGTTGACCTCCTTGCCCGCGCCGACCTGGCTGTGCCAGTCGGGGCTGACCGTGTCGAGGTAGGTCGTGAAGGCGTTCGTGGTGCCCGAGCCATCCGAGCGATGGACGACGGTGATGGCGGCGTCGGGCAGCGTGACGCCCGCATTGAGGGCGGCGATCTTCGGGTCATTCCACTTGGTGATCGCGCCCAGGAAGATACCGGCCGTGGTGTCGGCATCGAGATTGAGCGCGGCCACGCCGGCCACGTTGTAGATCAGCACGACCGCGCCCAGGGCTGTCGGGACATGGAGCACCGTGGTGCCCGTCGGGAGCTTCGCGATCTCCTCGTCCTTCATCGCGGCATCGGAGGCGCCGAAGTCCACGGTGCCCTCGGTGATGGCCTTGATGCCCGCGCCCGACCCGTTGGCCTGGTAGTCGAAGGCGACGTTGGCGTACTTGCCGGAAAAGGCCTCGAACCAGACCTCGTATAGCGGGGCGGGGAAGGTTGCGCCCGCTCCCTGGAGCTTGACGTTGGCCGTGCCGGGTTGCGGCCCCATCGTGCCGTCCGAGGCTGCGGTCGAGGCGCCGGGCGCCTGGGCCGACGGGCTGGCCGCGCCGCCACCGCAGGCTGCGATGGCCATCGTCGCCGCGAGCGCGAGGCCACCGATACGCTTGGTGCTGCTGAAGGTCACTGAGGACTCCTTGGTGCCTGCGACCGGCGTCATGCGCCGGGCTGGCTGGTCTTGTCGGTCTCTTGCCACGCTCACGGTCGAGCCGGCCTGTCAACGGGTCGTGTGCGGCGCGTTAAGGTCGGGTTAACGGCCCGCGGGCGACCGAGTCGATAGCCCACGCCGCGCATGGTGACGAGATGGACCGGGTGGTTGGGATCGGGCGCGATCCTCGAGCGCAACCAGCGGACATGGACGTCCACCGTCCTGGCCCGCTTCCCTCACCGGCGGCTCCCCAGACCCGCTCGTGGAGCTCCCGACGGCCGATGGCGCGCCGCAGCTCGTGCGCCAGGAGGTCGAGCTCGACATCGTCAGCGACGGGCACGTCTGGAGGTGTCCCGGCCGGCGGCAGGGCGATCGCGTGGCACAGGTTCGCCTCCGCCGGTCAGCGCGGCATCGAGTTAGGGGTTGTCATCTAAATACCGATATGTTATGATCGGTGGATGATCGACGAGGCGGCCATCGGAGTGCGGTTCCTGCAGGTCTCCCCGCTCCTCGACGAGCGGGCGCGCAGGCTGCTGGCCGGGTCCGAGGCGCTCGCCATCGGGCGGGGTGGCGTGG
>JBBSCF010000129.1:0-6756 GCA_038250545.1 Candidatus Limnocylindrales bacterium
GACGTGGTCGAGCGTCAGGTCACGCGTTGGATGCGCCGGATGCTCGGGACCATCGCCAGGGCATACGTAGCCGTGCTGGCCGACGTGGCGGGCGATCATCCGCCTGGACAGGCGGGTCCATCGCGGATCAGCGTGAATGTGATGGTTAGCACCGAGGCCCGACAGGCGTGGATGCTCGCCGCAGCGTCCCGTCGATCGGCTGGTGACGACACCGCAGACCGTGCACAGCTTCACCCCCGAATCCTCGCTGGGGTGGCTGGCGCGGTCTATTCGCCTGCGGTGCTAGGCCTGCGGGGCCAACCCGTCGACGCCGACCTTGCTTCAGGCCACAGCGAGGCGAGGCTGCCCGGAGACGCTAACAGGGCGCGACTAGCCGAGGCCGGCAGTCCTGGTCCGTCAGCCGACGCTCACCTGTTCGCCGACGCCCGCCGCGAGTGCGGGGTCGAGGCGTTCGACGACGGCGCGGATCTCAGCCTCGGTCGTGCCCCGGCCGAGGCTGAACCGGATCGCTCCCATGCCGATCTCAGGCGGGACGCCCATCGCCCCCAGGACGGGCGAGAGCTCGATCGAGCCGGCGTGACAGGCGGAGCCCACTGAGGCAGCAACGCCATCGAGGGCGGCCAGGATGTCCGAGCCGACGCGACCGGGGAACGAGACGCTGAGGGTGTTCGGCAGGCGGTGCTCGGGGTGGCCGTTGAGGACGACCCGCTCGCCGAGCCTCGCCTGCATCAGGTCCCAGAAGAGGTCGCGCAGACGGCGCACCTCGGTCATCGGTGCGAGATCGGCCGCGAGCTCGCAGGCGGCGCCGAGGGCGGCCGTCAGGAGGGCGCTTTCGGTCCCGGCCCGCCGACCCGACTCGTGGCTTGCCCCGTGGATGAGCGGCACCGGGCGCACGCCCCGGCGGACGTAGAGCGCCCCGACGCCCTTGGGCGCGTAGAGCTTGTGCCCGGCGATCGAGAGCAGGTCCACGCCGAGGTCATCCACCCGCGTCAGGACCTTCCCGACCGACTGCGCGGCGTCGGTGTGGAACAGGACTCCGCGCTCGCGCGTGATCGCGCCGACGGCCTCGATCGGCTCGATCGTGCCGACCTCGTTGTTGGCGTGCATGACGCTCACGAGGATCGTCCGGGGCGTGATCGCCCGACGCACGTCCTCGGGGTCGATGCGACCGGTCCGGTCCACGGGGAGGTAGGTCACCTGGGCTCCGAGGGTTTCGAGGAACCGGGCGGGCTCGACGATCGCCGGGTGCTCCACGGTCGTGGTGATGATGTGCTCGCCCTGCTCGCGGAACGCGAAGAAGATGCCCTTGAGGGCAAGGTTGTTCGCCTCGCTACCGCCGCTCGTGAAGACGACCTCGTCTGGGGCTGCGCCGAGGAGGTCGGCGACCTGGGTTCGGGCATGATCGATGACCGCGCGAGCGGCCCGGCCGCCAGGATGTGTGGCGGACGGGTTGGCGAAGGGGCCGTCGAGGAGCGGGCGCATCACCTCGACGACGCGCGGGTCGATCGGCGTGCTCGCGTTGTAGTCGAGGTAGATGTCGGTCATCCCGCGTCCTGCCGTCCGCTCTGCACCGGCAGGCCGGCGAGGCGCCACTCCGGGAAGCCGTCCACGAGCCGACGCGCTCGCCTGCCATGGCGGTCGAGCAGCGCGACGCCCTCGGGCGACATGGCGCAATAGGGTCCCCGGCAGTAGGCGACGATCTCGATGTCCGCCGGGAGCTCGGCGAGTCGCGCCTCGAGCTCGGGGAGCGGGATCGATAGGGCACCCGCGATATGGCCGGCCTGGTATTCCTCGGCCGGTCGGAGGTCGACGATGATGGCGTCGCCGGACCGGACGCGTGCGAGCAGCTCCTCGCGGCTGACGGCCTCAACGGAGGTGCCGAGGAGCCGGCGCGCCGCCTGCTCCGCCTCGGCGAGCCCGCCCGCCACGGTCCGCAGGGCGGTGAGCAGGACGTAGACCTCGTCGTTCGCCAGGCGGTAGTGGATGCGGTTGCCGTCCCGCCGCGATGTGACGAGGCCCGCCCGCCGGAGCGCCTGGAGGTGGGCGGAGGCGAGGGCGAGGGAGATATCGGCCCGCGACGCGAGGACCTCGACCGACCGCTCGCCCTGCGCGAGCAGGTCCAGCAGTTCGATCCGGTGGCCGTTTGCCAGCGCCTTGCCGACCTGCGCAAAGGCGTCGTGGAGCTCGTTCTTGGCGGCGCGCGTGCCGACCGTCGCGGCGTCTGTCATGCTGCTATTCTACTCATCGTTTGATAACTTGACTCGCGTGGCCCGTCCCGCCCGGAGTCCGAGACGGAGACGCGCAACGTGAAGACCCTCTTCATCCTCAACGAGCCGGCCTACGGCAACGAGCGCTCCTACAACGGCCTCCGCCTCGCCCTCTCGCTGTCAAAGGCGGAGGGCCAGGAGGTCCGTGTCTTCCTCATGGGCGACGCGGTGACCTGCGCCAAGACGCCACAGAAGACCCCGGAGGGCTACTACAACCTCGAGCGGATGCTCAAGGGCCTCGAGCCGAAGGGGGTGACGGTGGGCTGTTGCGGCACCTGCCTCGATGCCCGCGGCATGACCGACGACCCGCTCGCGGTGCCGGCCCGGCGCTCGACGCTGGCCGAGATGACGGAGTGGACGATCTGGGCGGACAAGGTCGTCACGTTCTGACGATACGTGATGAGAGCGCGGCACGAGGGCCCCACCCCGAACGTCGACGTCCTCTGGTGCGACCGGTGCGGGCGAGGCCGGATCGTTCGGCACCACGATCTTGGTGACATTCGTCACGCGTATGAGCTCTACCTCGCGCAGGAGCGCGATGGCCCCGAGGCTAGACTGTTCGGGATGGGGGAGTTCTACGAGGGACCATCGCTCGATCGAGCCGGCTACGAGGCAGCCGTCGAGCGGCTCGTCCGTCGCTGCGACTGTGGCGGCACGTTTCACTTCGCGCCGCCCGACGCGCCGGGCGCGCCCTGAGCAGGCCAGGCGGCTCCGGCGTTGAGACGGTTAGGAGGGATCCAGACGTTCCGCCGCATCCGGCTCCGAACTGGTCGCGGGCAGGATCGCCGTGGTTCGAGCGGCGAACGGTCCATCCAGTCTCCGGGCGTGCCCGACGTGCCCGTCCACATCGGACCAGCGGCCTATGCGGCCTGGCGGGCCACCTCGCTCGGGACGATCACCGAGCGACTCGAGCATCGTCTGATCCTCGAGATGGCGGGAGGCGTTGCCGGTCAGCGGGTCCTCGACGTCGGGTGTGGTGACGGCGCGCTTGCGTGCACGCTTGCGAGGCACGGGGCCGAAGTGGTCGGCGTTGACGCTGACCCGGCGATGCTCGAGGCCGCTCGGCGCCGAGCTGACGAGGGCGCGGGCCACGCGGAGTTCGCCGAAGGTCACGCCGAGCGTCTTTCGTTTCCGGACGACTCGTTCGACGTGGTCGTGGCCGTGACGGTGCTCTGCTTCGTCGGCGATGCCAGTGGCGCGATCTCGGAGATGGTGCGCGTGCTGCGACCGAACGGGCGGCTGGTCCTCGGTGACCTAGGGCGCTGGAGCGCATGGACGGCCGTCAGGGTTGTCGCCGGGTGGCGGGGATCGGCCATTTGGAGATCCGCCCGGTTTCGCACAGCAGCGGAACTGCGCGTGCTCTTGCAGGGCGCGGGGGTTCACGAGGTCACGACGCGGGGATCCATTTACTACCCGCCGGTCGGGGCCGTGGCCCGAGTCCTGGCGCGCCCCGACCCGGCCCTCGGGCGCCTCACCACGGTTGGGGCAGCGTTCATCGCGGTGTCAGGGACCAAGCGGGCGTGAATGCACAGGAGTGGCAGCCGCCTCGCGGGTCTCGCGACCGGGCGGTCTAGACCACTCCTCTGGGCTCGAGGCTCGGCACGACGAGCCACCCCTCCGCCCGCCCGCGGTAGATCAGCTGCTCGGTCGTGAGGCCCGACCGCGCCCGCAGGTCGGCGAGATGCCGCTTCGCGGTGCTTGGCCGGATGCCCACGGCCTCGGCCGCGTCAGCCACGGATCCTCCGGCGGCGACGAAGGCAGCGAGGACGTCGACCTGGCGGGCGGTCGGCGTCGGCGACAGCGAGCCACGCAGGTGGCCGTCTCTCATCGGCAGTCGCTCATGCCGGGCTCACCCGGCTGCGGGTGATCAGCCCGAGGATGACCGCGGTGACGGCGAGGATCGCGCCGGTCTGGTCGGGTGCAAGGGATAGGCCGAACGCGACGGCCAGGGCGATCACCGCTTGGACGAGGGCGAGGACAAGCGCGGGTTCGCGGCCCCAGATCGTGCCGGGCTGGCTATCCATGGCGTCTCCCGTCACTTCACGCGGACGATGTCGCCCGGGTGGATGAGCCCGGGCTTGGCGCGATACTTGGCGTTCTCGCCGAAGGCGAGGAGCGCCTTGAGCGTCAGCCGGTGCGCAGACGCGATCCCACTCAGGGTGTCGCCCGCCTTCACGCTGACCGTCACGATCGGTGGCCGCAGGATCGCGTTCGCCCGGGCGATGACGCGCTTGACCCGGGCCTCTCTTGTGGCCGGCGGCCAGGGGTCGCTGCGGCGCGACACGCTGTTGATGTCGGCATGGGTGACCACGGTGCTGCGGTTGACCGGCAGGCCCAGCGCCCGCGATGCCGCGGCGATGAGCTGGGCGACGCTCTCGAACTGGGCATCGGTGTACGGCTCAGGCCCTGCACCCGAGCACTCGATCGACTCGTACACCCACTCGTTCATGTTCACCCCCGAGGCGACCGCCGCGGCGACCGTCGGGATACGGGTGTTGGGGGAGGCGATGCCACCTTGGCTCCAGGCCGCGTACTTGACCGGGTCGATCGCGCGGACGATCGTGCCGTCGCGGCCGATGTACGCGGTGGCCGAGGGTCCGGTGGAGCCGGCCCGGTTGGCGTAGGTGCGCTCCTGCATGGCCGTTGCCTTGGCGTTGGCGGTCTGGTGGAGGCAGGCCAGGATCGTCGGCTTCCGGCGCCGCTTGGCACCTCGGGTCGGATAGCCGTAGGCCTTGTTGGTCAGGAGCGCCGTCGTTGTGGTCACTTCACGCTCCTCCACAAGGCCGAAGCCTCGAGCCCGAGGAGCGCCAGGATCGCGCCCAGGAGTGGCAGGAGGATCGCCGGGGAGACGTCGTAGCCGGGGACGGCGACGTCGAGGATAAGGAGAACGGCCAGGACGACCGTGAGCGCGGCAGCGGCCCCGATCCGGGCCGAGGAGTAGTCGTCGGCCCGGGTGCGGCGGTCAGCCTCGTCGTCGCGGTGCTCATCGCCCATGCCGGCGCAGTCGAGTGATCCATGCATCGACGAGGAGCGGGAGGAGCCAGCGGTCGAGGGCGATGCCCATGCCGACACAGGCGAGGAAGGCCGCGACGAGCTCGATGCCGCTCATCGTGCCGACGCCGGGTTGACGGCGCGGACGTACCCGGGGTCGCAACAGGCCGGGGAGCCCGGGAGTCGATGTGGATCTGACCAGCGCGCCGTCATGCCTTCAAGGGTGCGGGCGGAGGGCCGCGGTTTCCAGTTGGCCGATTGGGCCATGGTCGCGGCCGGCTCGGCGCTAGAGTGGCCGGATGGACGTCACTGACTGGATCTCCGCCGGTACAGCCGTTGCTTCGGTTCTCGTCGCGGCGCTGGTCGGCGGTGCGGCGGTAGTCGTGGCTCGGCGGGCGAACGGGATCTCGGGAGACGCGGTCAAGGTCGCCCAGGAGGCTCGCGAGATCGCGGGCGACGCCCTCCGCGAGTCGAAGCGCCAGGCCATCCTCTCCTCGGTCCCCCACCTGGTGACCGATCGGCCGGTCGCGCACGGAGCCCAGCCGACGCGCTTCGAGGTCAAGGTCTCGAATGGTGGCCCGACCGTGGCCTACGGGATCCTGGTCTCGATCGCCGGGGCGAGCGAGCGGAGCCTCGACGCCATCGACGAAGCGACCCGAGCGTGGAGCGGCCGCCAGGTGGCACTCCAGCCGGGGGCCGACCGGATGTCGCTCTCGGTCAAGGGAGCACGGGTGGAGGGCTTTCCCTGGGTTCACGTGCGGCTCGAGTACGTCAGCCCGCTCGGCGCCCATGTCCGACACGACTACCTCGCCCCGGAGGACGGCCGCGATCGGCGCTACCGCCTCCACCTGGTGACGATCGATCCCAAGGACGGGAGCGAGCCGATCCTGTTCCCGATCGAGCTCGGCCCGTTCGACGACGAGCCCGACCTCCGACCGCCCGCCGTCATCGCCTGATCGTCGGTCGCGGGTGGCCTCCCGCGACAAGGTCAGGCGAGCTCGTCGACCGCCCGACGTCGGGTCCCGCCGACGTCCTCCGGATCTGGCAGCCGCGGCGCCAGGATCCACACCAGCTGCGCCGTCGTCGCCACGCCCACCTTCGACCGCGCCCTCGCCAGGTGGTGCTTCACGGTCGAGTGCGACAGGCCGAGTCGGTGGGCTGCCGCCTTCTCCGATCCGGCAACGAGGATCGCGGCCACGACGCCGACCTCACGGTCCGTGGCGCGCTGGGCTGGGCGGCGGGGCCTCATGCCGACCGTCGGGCCGCGGCCACCCACTCATCGCGGCCCTCGATGGACATGTCGTAGGTTGCTAACGCGCGCCCAACACCCTCCGGGCGCGCCACCGATCCGATCACAACCCCGTGGGGGTCGAAAACCCCGATTCGCGATCAGGCAGCCCGGTAGGATGCGCCGATACTGTCGCTCCTGTACCTCGCGGTCCGGGCCCTGGTCCGGCTCATCGTCGCCGGGGGCCGAGGTGGCCGAGACGATGGATCA
>JBBSCF010000130.1:0-6710 GCA_038250545.1 Candidatus Limnocylindrales bacterium
GCTCGTCCACGAGTTCATGGTCGGTCCTGCCGATGCCGTGGCAGCGGACCAGGAGGGGACGCCCGAGATCGCCGACCTCGGGATGATGCAGACGAACTCGCTCACCTACACCTTCGACGGCTCGGGGCCCTACGCCTACGCGTGCCATGTGACGGGCCACTACGAGGCCGGCATGCGGGGGACCATCACCGTCGTCGGGTGAGCCTCAAGGCCCCTGCACCAGACGCAATGAAGCCGGCCTCGCGGCCG
Organism: Candidatus Limnocylindrales bacterium; assembly: GCA_038250545.1. Lineage (GTDB taxonomy): Bacteria > Chloroflexota > Limnocylindria > Limnocylindrales > CSP1-4 > CAIXZV01. The sequence goes on from JBBSCF010000130.1 coordinate 250, forward strand.
GCTTCGGTTGGTGATCGCTGGAGCCGACACTCGGATTTGAACCGAGGACCTGCTGTCTACGAAACAGCTTTCCGGCCCTTTCGCTCGCGCTCAGTCCGTGCGTGGTGGGCACGTTGTTTGGTGGGCACGTTGGCGGGCACTATGCTTCGACAGGCCTCCTTGCCGGAGCCCTGAACCACCCCGTCGCGCAGCGGTTGCCTGAGCTCCGAGGTGACCATCGATCAGACCTCGAACGTCAGTGCCTGACGCAGGTCGAGCAGGTAGGCGACCCGCCTCACGAAGCAGCACTTCCGGGGCTCAGGTCCGTCAAAACGATCGGCGCCCGGCCGGCGTGAGCCAACCGGGCGCCGCTGCGCATGGACGTGGTCGCGCGATCAGTCGCGCGGGCGGGATCGCACGGTCGCGAAGCGGACCGAGGCGACGAGCGCGATGGCGCCGACGATCAAGAAGATGAGGAGCGACGCGGTCATCGGGTCGGCGACCGCGGCCGGCGTCGAAACGATCGCGTCGGTCGGCGGGATCGTCGCGGTCGAACGCGGCCTCGACGAGGGGGCCGGAGTCGCGCTCGACGACGGGGTGGGGCTGGGCGCAGCGCACGGCGAAATGTCGATCGTGTCGTTGATCATCGTGACGGCGCCATTCCGTGCCAGCGCCCGGCCCTGGAGCGTCACGCCCTTGTTCAACGTGATCGAGGTGAGGGCCATGATCGTGCCCTTGAAGCTCGTCGTGGTATCCAGTGTCGCCGAGCTGCCGACCTGCCAGTAGACATCGCAGGCCGAGGCGCCGCCGGTGAGCGCCACGGTGCTGTTCGGCGCGGTGATCAGCGTGGAGCCTGCCTGGAAGATGAACACGCCCGGACCGTCAAGCGTGAGCGTTCCGGTCAACCCGAGCGTCGCCGACGCGTAGACGCCTGCCTTCAGGGTCGTTCCACCCAGCTCCTTGTCCACCGCGTTTACGGGCTTCGCCTTGGCCGCCTCATCGTAGGCGGTGACCAGGTCGTTCTTCGCCTGCAGGGCGACGGCGTCCGCGTAGTGCGTGGCCCCGTTGAGGGTCACGGAGTCGAAGCCTGTCACAGCGGAGCCCGGATCCAGCCCGACGTCTCCCGTGATCGTGGTGGCCCCGGTGTTCGTGATGGTCTCGCCGGCCAGCACGGCAAAGCTCTCGGCCGTGCCGAGACCGACCGACGCAGCAGCGAGGGTGGTGCCGGCGAGGGCAACGGCCAGGAAGGCCCCCGCACCGATGGTTGCAATGCGTTTCATGTCATCTGTCCTTCGTGGCTGCAGTCATCGGCCGGAGCTCGTGTCGCGGTCGCGCGACGGTCAACCCCGCTCGCTGACCGAGTTTCGTGTGCCGGGTCCGCCGCGTCATGACGATCGATCATCTCCCCAAGGGCGCCACGAACGGCCGTCCGAAGGTGGGGTCGATCGACCGCGCCGACTGGTCAGCCGTACACGCACGACGCGTTCCGTCCGCTGGTGACATGATGGCGCCCTTAGGGTCCCGCTGCAACAAGGACGGCCGGGAGCACGACGAACGTCAGGAGCATCGCGAGGGCGGCGAGGACGAGGCGGCGCAGCGCTTCCTTCGCGATCGTCACAACGCCCGGTCTGGCAGGTCCGGGACGCACGCCACCGAGCGGATCCTGCGTCGAGATCGGCGCGTGGACGGTGAGCATGCTCGCGGGTGCCTCTCAGCGGTGCCTCTCAGCGGTGCGTCGCTCCGACGTGATCCGACTATGAGGTCCGGTCGCCGCTGCGTCATGACAGCCCGTCATCTGCTTGGGCAAGCGTGGGTGGCTGGGGTCTTCGTTGAAGACGCGGGCGACGCTCTCTATGAAGTCCTGAGTGCGTTCGCTCGCGGCAGGTGTGCCGCCTCCATCTCACCGAGCCGGATGGTCGGGATGATCGGCCGATCGAGTCCCGATTTGTCCGGCCGCTTCGTCGCCTCCGCAAGCCGCGACGTCCTCGGGCCGCGATGCCGGGCGTCATGACAGACCGTCATGACGTGCTGACGGCGGGCCGAGACACTGGCATCGCCGAGGCGTCGTCACGGGAGGCACCACGCGCACCAGCGCGATCCACAATCCCGACGCGACGGCTCAACGGCCTTGCCAGTCCGGAACGGGAGATCGTGATGAACACAAGAACCGGTGGCGTTGGGATCATTGGCGTGATCGTCATCGTCGTGGTGATCCTCTTCCTGGTCGGCGTCATCAAGGTGTGACCCCCCCCGGGGGTTGACCCGGTTGCGCCCTGGGTCGCCGTGAGATCACCCGATCCCTGGTCAGGCCTCGGTCGCACCGAATGATCGTCTGCCCGCGCACCGTGCCCCGGCCGCGGGAGGCGCCTGGGATTGGAGGACAGCCGTCGCACCACCAGGACGGGCCCCGGCGGCGCCGAGGTGGGTCGCCGCATCGTCGTCCTGGTCTTCGGGCTCATCCAGATCGTCATCGGGGCGCGCATCGTCCTGCTCCTGCTCGACGCGAGAGAGGCCAACGCCCTCGTATCCGCCATCCTGAACGTCAGCCAGGTCTTCGTGGCGCCGTTCGAGGGCATCCTCCGGACGGACTCCCTCCACGCCGCTGGTTCCGTCCTGGACACCACCGCCATCGTGGCCTTCGTCGGCTGGACGATCCTCGAGCTGATCGTGCTCTGGGTGATCGGGATCTTCCGGCGCGGGCCCGAGATCGCCTGACAGCGTTACCGCCTCGCTGCGGATGGGTGGTCCTCCGCCACCCGCGCAGCACGCCCCCCGGGGCTACGAAAGGAACCGCTCACATGGGAATCATCGCCTAGATCGTCCTCGGTGCCCTCGCCGGCTTCATCGCCAACCTGATCATGGGCGGCGGTGAGGGCCTGATCATGATGATCGTCCTCGGCATCGTCGGCGCCGTGGTCGGCGGCTTCATCGCCGGGACCGTGCTCGGCATCGCCGATGTCACGGGCTTCAACATCGAGAGCCTGATCGTCGCCGTCTTCGGGGCCATCGTCGTCATCTTCGTCGCCCGGCTGGTCCTTTCGAGCGGAGCCAGAAGGGTCGTCTGACGCGCCCGCGCTGGCTGCGTCCAGCAGGACCACCACGCCATCGGCAGGCGATCTGCCGCACGGCCAGGAGGATCACGGTCATGACCAACCAGCACGTCAAAGGTGCCGTCAGCACCACCAAGGGTGTCGTCAACGAGGCCGCCGGCAAGCTGACCGGCGACAAGAAGCAGGAGACCAAGGGCAAGCTCCAGCAGGTCCAGGGCAAGGCCCAGAACGGCCTCGGCGACGTCAAGGACGCCGTCCGCAAGAGCGGCGACAAGCAGGCCTGACCACGGACCAGCACCTCGGTCACCCGCTCGCTATGGGGTGCCGCGCGGCGCGGCCCGGGGCGTGCCCGGCACCGCCCGGGCCGTCCGCGCATCAGGCGATCCCATGAAGGAGGCAGGATGACCACCAGCGAAGCCCATCCTCAGGCCACAGGTTTCGTTGATGTGACGCACGGCGTGGACGACGACATCGCCGACGAGACTCGCTCGATGGCCGATCAGGTCCGGGGCGCCGTCGGGGACGCCATCGACCATCTTCCCGACGCGCTGGAGACTGCGCGCGGCGGCGCGGACCAGGTCGCGGAGCGCATCCCGGGCGCGGTCCACCGTGTTCGGCTCGGGGCCGACGAGACCACGACCGCGCTGCAGACGATGCCCGACCCGACGTTGCGGCTGTTTGCCGCGGCCTCAATCGGAATGGCGACCGGGCTCTACCTCGCGGGCGCTCCACGCCTCATCGTCCTCGCGGCGATCACGCCCGCCGTCCTCGCCGGCGGAGCCATGGCCACCCGCCCGGAATCGATCCTGGGCGGCGCCCGCTGACAGGCGCGACGGGGATCGGGTTCGGCGATCCGCGCTCATGAGTCATGGGCGCCAGATGGCGGCGCGCTACAGTCGGGATCGAAGATAGCGACGGTTTGACGGTGCATCCCCACCGAGATCCGCCGTCGGCTTCGACCTGACGTGCCACGCCGCTGACGCAAGGAAGCCGGCCTCGCACGCCGGCTTCTGGGTTCGTGATCGCTCGAGCCCACGCTCGGATTTGAACCGAGGACCTGCTGTTTACGAACCAGCTTTCGGTCGTCCTCGCCCACGCTCAGGTCACGCTTGGGGGGCACTTTGGCTGGGTGCACTGTGGGGGGCACGATGGGCTGGTGGCGGTCTCCGACGCCGGCGGAACATCGTCTTACAGCCATGCCAAGGGATCGATGTCTCCGCGCTGGAGCGCCTCGCCGAACTCCGCCCAGCCGGATGCGTCGGAGATGGCGGCGACCTGCTCGTTGGCCATCCTCGTTACCCGAACGACGTATGATAGCTCGGGCGTCCATATGTCGAGACAGCGGGCCTCCCTGACCAAGCCTCGATGAGGGTAGAGAGAAACGGCCGCAAGGTGAGGACTCGCGAGCCGGTCGGGTCGCTGCCGAGCGAGCGTCTCGATGACAGCGGCGAGCACGTCGCCGGACGAGGCGGACGGGTCGCCGTCGGGTCCCGACTCGACCCGGATCTCGATGTGCACTGGCGTTGTCCACGACGCGAAGGCATCGGTCAGAGCCGCACGCACCGCCGTCAGCAGGGCATCCCGGCGACGAACCTGCTCGGCGTCTGGGTCCCCCTGCCTTGTCGGAGGTCTCCCGGCGACGCTCACCTCCACGGAGGTTATCGGGCCGGTCTCCTCCGTCCCTTCGAGGGCCGTGCGGGTTTCGTCGCCCACGAGGGCGAGCACGCGCTCCCAGACCGGCTCCGGGGTCCCATTTCGCCAGACGCCAGCAAGCGCGAGCCGGAACCGGGGCGAGCGGCGCGCCTCCGCCTCGATGAGCCGATCGTCTGGAAGCCGTGGAAGGCAATCAGGTCTTCGAGTGGGCCCGCTCCGATCTCGGCAAGCGCGTCGTCTGGCGCGCGCTCAACCAGGTCGCGGAGGATCGGCCACCCCAGCGTCGGTGCCTTTGAGACCAGGGTCGTGATGACTTCCCAGGCCCAATGGTTATCGCCGGCCCAATCGCCTGTCTGGGCGAGGTAGCCGTTGATGATCGCCTCTCGCAGGTCCTCGTCACTCGTCATCGTCCGCTGGCCACCTGCTGCTCATAGGCTTCGATGAGGTCGAAGAGCTCATCGGCGGCGTATTGCCGGTCGTAGTCGCCCTCGCTGATCTGGCGCAGCACCCCGGCGTCGGCAAGGACCTTGAGGCCCTCAAGTGCCCGCTGGTGGCGCGCTCCGATCGCGGCGCGCATGGTCGCGGCCGACGTGATTGGCTGGGCCGGCAGCATCGGGATGATCCGTGCCGCCGCCGAGTCGCGTCGCGGGCGTCCGGCCCGCTCATACCACTCCGCTTCGAGCTCGGCGACACGCCGGGCGAGCTCGGTCGAGAGGGACGCCGCGCGACCACACGCCTCGGCGAAGGAGCCGCACCACGCGTCGATCCGACCCTCCCGGAAGCCGACCAGTCCGTCGATGTAGAGGTTCGGCCGCGCCGCCAGAACGATCGAGATCGGCGGCACGAACATCGGGGCGATACCTCGTCGCCGCATCACCACGTGGATCAGGCACCGTCCGACGCGGCCATTGCCGTCGATGAACGGGTGGATCGTCTCGAACTGGGCGTGCGCGATCGCAGCCTGGGCCACGGCGGGAAGGTCGCCACGGTTCACGAACTCAACGAGGTCCAGGACCAGCCGCTCCACCTCACCCTCGGGAGGCGGCACGTAGCGGGCATCGGACGGGTTCAGCAGCCGGCCGCCGATCCAGTTCTGCTCGCGACGGAAGACGCCAGGCATGACCCGCGCGGGCTCGTGCGCCATCAACGTTCGATGGATGGCCAGGATGTCCGCCGCCGTCAGGGCCTTCGTCGCGTCCCCGATGGCAATGGACTCCTCCATGGCGACGACGTTGGCTGCGACCGCCTTGGCAGTTCCCTTGGCCGCTCGGGGGTCGATGAGCGCGCGTGCCAGGTTGCGCTGGCTGAGCTCGATGCCCTCTATGCGACTGGAGGCGATGGCTTCCGACCGGAGGAGCAGTGCGCCGATCGCTTCGAGGCCGCGCACGCGCCCGTCGGCGTTCAGCTGGCCGACCGCCGACTCCGCCTCACCGATGAGCCTCGCCGTCTCAAAGCTGACGGCGGGCTGGATGGCAGCAATCGGGTCGGGGACGAAGGCCCGATAGGTGAACGACTGGCGCGCCCGGCGGCCGCCCATCGCACCCGGATCACCGTCCCATCGGCGCTCGACCCACGTCACAACCCGTCAGTCCTCCTCGCTGCTTTGACGCCTTAGCGAACCGTAGCGGCCTAAACCGTCATAGTCAACGGTTCGATTGACGGGTTGAGACCTTGCCGAGAGCCGAACATCAAAGAAGCCAGCCTCATGGCTGGCCTCTCAGTTGGGTGATCGCTGGAGCCGACACTCGGATTTGAACCGAGGACCTGCTGTTTACGAAC
>JBBSCF010000131.1:0-6678 GCA_038250545.1 Candidatus Limnocylindrales bacterium
GCCTCGACCGGCTACGCGGTCCGGACGAGCGTCAAGGCCGGAACGAAGGTGACCGCGACCGCAACCGTGAGCGGCGGGTCCTGGCGAGCCACCTGTGGCGGCAAGACGGTCTCGGGCAGCTCGTGGTACCGGATCAGCGCGATCAACGGCCGGAGCGTCTCGTCACTCTACGGACGGTCCTACCTCTATGGGGCAACGGGCCTGTTCAAGGCAGTCGCGACGGTCGCGCCTAGCCCCAACCCGACCCCAGCCCCGACGCCCACGCCGACACCGACACCGGCGGTCACAGCCTTGGCGGCGGCGTGCAGCGGCGTGAACCTGCGAACCGGTGCCGCGACCACCAAAGCGATCAAGATCAGCGTTCCCTCCGGCACCACGATCACCGTGGCGGCCACCGTGAGCGGCGGCTCATGGTCGACACCGTGCGGCAGCGCCTCAGTGTCGGGGAGCACCTGGTACCGCATCAGCGCGGTCAACGGCACGAACGTCGCCTCCGCCTACGGGGTGAGCTCCCTCTATGCCGCCACCGGGCTGTTCAAGGCCGTTGCCAGCACTGAGGTCGGGACGCCACCTCCGGCCACGACAGGCGCCGAGCCCAAGGTCGTCATCATCGTCGGGCCGGCCGGCAGCATGACCGCCTCCTACAAGGCCGACGCCGACGCCGCCGACGCCGAGGCGCGCAAGTACACCGCCAATGTCGTCAAGGTCTACACGCCCACGGCGACGTGGGCGTCTGCCGCGGCCGCGTTGCAGGGGGCATCGATCGTCATCTACATGGGCCACGGCAACGGCTTCCCGAGCCCGTACCGGACCAGCCCGTATCCCTACTCCCAGAACGGCCTCGGCCTGAACCCGGTGGCTGGCACGGACAACACGCGCGTCCAGTACTGGGGCGAGTTCTATCTCGCCCGAGACATCAAGCTCGCCCCGAACGCGGTCGTCCTGCTCCACCACCTCTGCTATGCATCCGGCAACTCCGAATCCGGCCAACCCGCACCGACGCTCTCGGTGGCCAAGCAGCGGGTCGACAACATGGCCGCGGGCTGGCTCGCGACCGGGGCCCGGGCGGTCATCGCCGAGGCGCACTACCCGCCCGCTTGGTACATCACCCAGCTGTTCACCACCCACCGGACGATCGACCAGATCTGGCGCGCATCGCCGACGTACAACCGGCGCGCCATCACCTTCGCCAGCGCCCGGACGTCCGGCGCTACGGCCGAGATGGACCCCGACGGCACGCCCGGCGGCTACTGGCGAGCACTCACCGGCTGGCTCGACCTAACGACCGACGAGGTCATCAGCGGGCATTAGGGCCGAGGATCAACGAAGGGCGCTGATCCAGGGCCATGGCCCTGGGGTCGTTGGCTCATCCGAGGTCGCGCCGCAAGGTGGCTTTCTCATGGCCACCATGGCAACATGGCGTCGTTGCGGGCGAGATGGTGGCGATCGTCCCGCAGGGACCGAGCACCGCCGCAGCACCGACAGGCCGTGACCGCAGCACGAGGCCGTCCGGCCGCGGATGGTCGGGCCGGCTAGTTGTAGTCAGCCCCCTCTCTCGATCGGCTGGGCTGCGGCTCGCGATCCTCGACCCATCTCGCATACGCCGCCCGCGCCGTCTCGGGCAGGCCGCCGTACCAGGTCTCCTCGTCCGGACCGGGCGACACCGGCCGGTCGAGCGCCTTCCGTCGCCCGAACCGCCGCCACGCGTCGAGCACCGGCTTTGGCGTGCCGTCCGCGCGCAGCAGCCCGAAGTGGAGCTCGTGCGGCGCAAGGTCGAACGGCGGCAAGCGTCGCAGGCGGGGGTCGTAGTCGCTGAAGCACCACCAGTAGGCGCCCCGGGCCCCGAGCTGCCACAGCCGCTCCAGCACCTCGGCCGCGTAGCGGGCCACCGCCTCCTCGCCGAGCTCGTGATCGGGCAGGCCGAACTCCTGGGCGAGCACCGGGCGGTTGGCGAAGCGGGCCACTGTCGCGCAGACGAACGGCACCCACTCCGGATCGTCCGGGCGACGGGCGATCTGGGTATAGAGCGGATAGCCGTGCATCGCCACGAGCTCCCAGGGCCGGGCGATCGAGCTCGAGCGGATCCCCTGGTCGACTTCGAGGTCGGGGGCGTGCAGCCCGCCGGTCACCTCGACCCCGGCCGGCCGCAGGGTCTCGGTCAGCAGCGCACTCCAGCGGGCGACTGCGTCGGGGCTCGATGGGCGCCGGACGTTCGAGAACTCGTTGCCGAGGTCCCAGCCGGCGAGGGCAGGATGGCCCTGGAAGCTGTCCGCCAGCCGGCGGGCGAGGAGTAGCTGGGCGTCGACGAGGAGCGGATCGGCATAGAGGTCGCCGGCGCCGCCGGGCAGCACCGTGCCGCCGCCGATCGTGCGCACGCCCATACCCGGGGCGTCGGCGCGAACCGCCCAGGCGGGCAACCAGTTCACCCCGCTCATGTGACCGCAAAAGAGGCTGAGGACGAGGCCCACGCCGCGCCGCTCGCCGATCGCCAGGACCTGCTCGAGCCTCCCGAGGGCCGCGTCCGCGACCGTGTCCGGACGGGGCTGGAACGCCTCCCAGATCAGGAAGATCCGGGCTTCGCGGAAGCCCCAGTCGGCCAGGCGGGCCAGGTCCGCGTCGAGATCGGCGGGTCGGAACTCGTCCCACCAGGACATTGCCGACCGCGCCGGCCAGTAGTTGACACCGAGGCGGAACTCGCTCACCCGGGCGTCCTCCGCGCGGCGACGGGATCGGGTCGCGCGCGCCAGGTCTCGATCACCCGTTGGTAGACCGTCTCGTACCGATCGACCATCCGATCGACGGTGAAGCGCTCCTCGACAGCCGCCCGGCAGCGGGCTCGATCGAGCCCTCGGACCTCCACCAGCGCCCGGGCGGCCGCGCCGAGGTCGGGGACGATGAAGCCCGTCTCGCCGTCGGCGACGATCTCGGGCACGGCGCCCCGCCGGGTCGCGATGACCGGCGTCCCGCAGGCCATCGCCTCCACCATCGCTAGCCCGAAGGGCTCGTCGAACGTGACCAGGTGGAGGAGGGCGAGGGCGCCACCCAGGAGACGGTCCCGATCGGCCGGGCCGACCGGACCAACGAAGCGGACGCTCCGTCCGTCGACGTGCGGCTCGACCTCGTCGCGGTAATAGTCGCGATCCTGGACGATCCCGGCGATGACCAGCGGAAGGCCGGCCGCGCGGGCGCCCGGATCGCCAGGTGCACGCCCTTGTCGGGGTGGATCCGGCCCAGCATCAGGGCGTAGTCGCCCGGCTCGGAACGGAACGTGAAGTCGGCCATCCGGATCCCGTGGTAGACGGTTCCTGCGTACGTGAGCGAGGGGTCCCGATCAGCGTGGCTGATCGACACGTAGGTCACGTGCCCGTCATAGGCCCTGTAGACGGGCAGGATGGCCGGCGACGAGAAGCCATGGATGGTTGTCACCATCGGAACATCGATGAGTCGCGACCAGGTCAGGGGGAGAAAGTCGAAATGGTTGTGAATGAGGTCGAAGCGAGAAGCCTGCTCGATCGCTCGGGCGATATGGAGCGCTTCATACACCTTCGGAGTGACTGAAGGGTCCTCCTCGTACCCGTGAGGCGCGACCCATTCGAGGGTGGCGGCCGTCAGCGAATCACCGGTCGCGAAGAGGGTCACGTCGTGGCCGCGCGATACGAGCCCTTCCGTCAGATTGGAGACAACCTGTTCCCATGGCCCGTACGCTCGCGGCGGCGTGCGCCAGGCGATCGGACCAAGTATCCCGATTCTCATCAGGACTCCTCCCTCCCGCGGTCGAGAATGTCAGCGATCCGCGAGGAGCAGGTCCTCACCAGGGACCCGGCGTTGCGCGGTAGCCACTCGCATCCGCGGGTAACGAAGGTCGGCGCGTGCGCGATCGGCGACCGAGGGACCAGCGCTCCGAGCCATGGGTGGACGATACACCCGCGAGAAGGGGCGGACGGGTGCTTGATCGACCTCCCGGCGGTGTGGTCCTCGCCCTGCCGGGCGCGAGACGGCCGGACAGGAACGCTTGTGGCCGTCACGATCGGGCAATGGTGTGCCCTCCGCGAGGCAGTGTCGCGGCGGCCCTGCGCCCCGTTCGGCGCGCACGAGCGAGTGCGTCGCCGGCCGGCGGATGGCCGAGCTCAGATGCCCCCGAAGTCCACCCCGGTCGCTTGTCGGCCGAGCTCCCACACGCGGGCTGCCGCCCGGACATCCCGGCCGCTGGGGAACACGGGGACGACGAGCGGGCGTCCCCGCCCCTGGGCGATGCCATCCGGCGCGACGAGCTGCCCGCCGTCAAGACCGGGAGCCGTGGCCGCGAAGACGGTCGGCCAGGCCCCGGCACGCGCCGACTGGAGGACCAGGCGCATGAGGCGAGCGCCGAAGGTCGGTCGCTCAGGCAGCCCAGCGGCCCGGGCGCGCTGGCTGCCCAGCCCGGTGGCCGCGCCGCCCGGGTGGCAGGCCAGGCTTCGGATGTCGCTCCCGGCCGCGCTGAGCCGGCGGTCGAGCTCCACGGCGAACAGGAGCTCGGCCTGCTTGCTGTCCGCGTAACATCGGCCGGCCCGATATGGCTCGCGGGGTCGCAGGTCGTCCAGGGTCGTCGCTGCGGACAGGTGGCCCCGCCGGGCCATGAGGCTGGCCACGGTGACGATCCGCCCGCCGGGACGGATCCGGGGGAGGAGCAACCCGGTCAGCGCGAAGTGGCCCAGGTAGTTGGTCGCCATCAGGATCTCGTAGTCGTCGGCCGAGGCATGGCGCGGTCCGCCGCTCGTCCCCGCGTTGTTGATGAGCACGTCGAGGCCGCGCGCCGTCTCCGCCTCGCGCTGCGTGAACCGCCGGACCGAGGCGAGCTCGGCCAGGTCGATCTCGGCCACCTCGAGGCGCGCCGCAGGGACGGTGCGCTCGATCTCCTCGGCCGCGCGACGGCCGCGCTCCGGATCCCGCACCGCCAGGACCACCTCGGCCCGTGCAGCGGCGAGCAGGCGGCTCGCCTCCAGGCCGATCCCGCTGCTCGCGCCGGTGACGATGGCCCGTCTCCCGGTGAGGTCGGGGATGTCGTGCTCGGTCCAAGCGCTTCTCGTCATGCGATCGCCTCCGCTGCCTTGAGGCCGCCCTCCCGCGGCTCGGCTGACGGGCCGCTCTCGAACGTCCTCCGTACCCATGATCGCCTGTTCGGTTCAGCCGCGCGGTCGCCCTGCGATGCGCACCATAGGATCGTGACCGACCCTGGGCTCGCCATTCAGGCTTGCCTGGTCGCCACCTCGAGCGCGGCCAGCACCTCGGCAGTCGAGCGCACCCGGCCGATCAGCGGGAAGACGCTGTGGATGGTGTGTGCGTGCTCGTCGGCGCTCCGGGCCGCCATGGCGTCCTCCACGAACACCTGCTCGTAACCGCGCTCGTAGGCGTCGCGGGCGGTGCTCTCCACGCCGACGTTGGTCGAGATGCCGGCCAGCACCGATCGTTTCGATCCCGCGCCGGCGCAGCTGGAGGTCGAGTTCGGTGCCGTAGAAGGCACCCCATTGGCGCTTCGTGATCACGAGGTCGCCAGGCTCCGGACTGAGCTCGGGGACGATCTCGGCCCAGTCGGGCGGACGGGGTAACGGCTGCCACGCCAGCGTGTCGGTCTGGGGGCGCAACGCATCCCTGCCGTCCGCCGATGGGGTGACATGAACGAGGACGACGGTCCCGCCGGCCTCCCGGAGCGCAGCGGCCACGGCCGCCGCGTGTGCCACCACGTCGCTCGCCAGATGCGGCGCCGTGGGCGGCGCCACGATCCCCCGCTGCAGGTCGATCACCACCAGCGCCGTGCGCGCCGGTGTGAGCGTCAGGTCCATCCCAACCGTCTCCTCCGTTTCACCGCTGCCCGATGTTCCGCACCCGACACGATCTGCTCATGGTGTCTTCACGGACCGGCACCGACGGGTCAATCTGGCCGCGCCGTGGCACCGACCCGGAGTGGGAGAATGGACTCGTGAAGGCGAAGCTGGTCGCGTTTGGGGAGCTCCAGATCGAGGGCGAGCGGTACACCTGCGACGTGGTGATCGACCGTGGACGGATCCGCCGCCGGCGGAAGGGTCCCTCGAAGCCGCTGCGCGACCGGTTCGGGCACACGCCTCTCTCGATCGCCGAAGACATCCCCTGGGGTGGCCGGCGGCTCATCGTCGGGACGGGTGCCGATGGCGCGCTCCCGATCACCCCGGAGGTAGGCGAGGAAGCGCGGCGACGCGGGGTCGCGATCGAGGCGCTCCCGACCCGCGATGCCTGCTGCCTGCTCGACGATCTCAAGCCGAGGGACGTGTACGCGGTCCTCCACGTCACGTGCTAGGTGACCGGAACTGACACGATGCCTCCATCGTGTGGGTGCAGCGCGCCGGAAGGATGTCCTTCGAGAGAGATCGCTACTGCTGGACAACGAACGTGAGCGGAGCCTTGACAAGCGGTGGCAGTGAACCGATAGCCGCCCGACCCCGTGGCGTTCGCAGTCGGCGGTCGAATGTTGGAAGGCCGCTCAAGCCGTCGAACGTTCGGAATCCGAGCCTGGTCCGACAAACGCGGAGGACCGGGCGCTGTCGGGCGCGCCACACCCTGTTGTATCTGCGTTGGAACCCGTAGCGGATTCGGGACCACCGTGCCATCGTAGGTGGCACTGAACTGCGGCAGATTCGCGGCATGGCTCTCGCGCTCCCTGAACGA
>JBBSCF010000132.1:0-6400 GCA_038250545.1 Candidatus Limnocylindrales bacterium
CGTCGGGCCTCGCTCCGGGCCGCTACCGGCCCGACGACGCGCTCCTCGCCTTCCTGGAGGGTCTGTGATTATCCCGCGTGCGGCACGCGCCCCGCCCGCGGAGACGCGCCGAGTCGGGATAATCGGGCAGTCGGGATAGTGGCGCAGGTCGTGAAGGCGCGGATGCACGGTCGGGGTGCGCTGCCCAAGCGCAACCGTGATCTGGTTGAAGGTGTGCTGCACCTCCCGGGCGAGCAGCGCGGTGCCGACGCTCGAGACCAAGAAGGTCCGCGCTCTTGGCCTCGGACACAACTGGTCCCGGCGCGCGGCATAGGCGCGCAACGCGGCGACCGCGCTCGGGTGGAGCGGCACGAGCCGCGAGCGGTGGAACTTGGCCTCCCGGATCGTGAGCACGCCGGCATCGAGGTCGACAGCGTCGCGCTCGAGGCCGATCGCCTCGCCGAGACGCATCCCCGAGACCGCGAGCAGCCCGAAGAGCGCCTCGTGGGTCGCTGCCCGCAGGGGTGGTCGGAGCGCGCGCGCCGCCTCCAGCAGCCGGCGGACCTCGGCCTCCGACCACAGATAGGGTGCCGGGCGCACCACGCGAGCCCCGAAGACATCGCGCGGGGGAACCTCGGTCGCCGGGTCGATCGTCGCGAGGTAGCGGGCGAACACGCGCGCCGAGCCGAGCCGGTGCGCCCAGCGGATCGGCTGCACCTGCTGGGGGAGCCGGGCCCAGGCGATCGCGAGCTCGGCCGTGAGCGTCGCGGAGCCGGCGGCCTCGAGATAGGCGACGAGCTGCGGGAGCTCGCGACCCTCCTGCTCGAGCGTGAAGCCCAGCGCCCGGCGCAGGGTCAGGTAGTCCACCAGGTGGCGGGCGAGCTCGCTCATCGGATGGGTCCGCCCGGCCAGGGCCGCGCGAGGCGCCGGAGCCCTTCGAGGTCCACGCGCGCATAGATGGCTGTGCTCGCGAGGCTGCGATGGCGGAGCACCCCGCCGATCTCGGGCAGCGGCACCTCGGAGCGGACCATCGCGCAGGCCAGGGTATGGCGCAGGCGGTGCGCCCCGACGGGTGCCACGCCGGCCAGTCGACAGGCGCGCCTCACGATTGAAGAGATCCCGTCCCCCGACAGGGGCGCGACCGGCGCGACCGCACGCAGGAACACCTCCCGCCGGGCGGTCGTCGGTCGCCCCCGTCGGAGATAGCCTGCGATCGCCTCGCCGACGTCGGCGGGCAGGGGGAGCCGGTCTGCCCGGCGTCCCTTGCCATGCACCACGACCTCGCCCGCCCGCCAGTCGATGTCATCGAGCGCGAGCGCGCTCACCTCGCTCGCGCGCAGGCCCAGGCGCAGCAGGGTGACGAGCACCGCGTGATCCCGTCGGCCGATCGCCCGACGCCGGTCGCAGGAGTGCAGCAACGCGCGGACAGCCGCCGGGCTGATCCCCTGCGGCAGCGACGAGGTCCGCCGGCCGGTGACGGGCAGCGCGGCGGCCGACAGGTCGTGTTCCGCCAGCCCTTCGAGGCGACAGAAGCGCAGGAAGGCCCGCAGCCCGGCGATGAAGTACCGGGTCGATGCGACCGAATGCGTGCCCGACTCGGCGAGAACCGCTCCGGTGACGTCGCGGGCGGTCAGCCTGCCGAGATCCCCGTCGGAGGCACATCGAGACAGGAACCGCCGGGCGCGAGCCACGTACGCCGCCGTCGTCACAGCTTCGAGACCTCGCTCGCTGCGCAGATGGCGACCGAACGCGGCGAGCAGCACGTCGGTCGGTGACCCGGGCGCCGGCGGTGGGCCCGCCGGCAGAGCCTGGCGCGCCGCAAGGACGTCGAGCAGCGGCGCCAGCCCGCGACGCGAACACAACCGGGTGCAGCCGGCTGCGCGTCGTGCACGGAGGTACGCCTCGACTCGTTCGGCGGTCAGGTCGGCCGCTGTCAGGTGGCCCTCGTCGAGCCACCGGCTCAGGTGCGCCATCAGCCGCAGTTGGGTGCCCGCGCTGAGGGGGGTGTACCCGGCGTCGCGGAGCGCGGACCGAAAGTCCGCGGCGAAGGAGGCCAGCGGCCCCGCGATCTTCACCTCTCTGTCCGGGCTGGTTGGTCTGCTCATCGATCGCTCCTTCTCCGGGATCCGACGAAGGCAGGATGAACAGACGCAGTCTGATTATGCCGACCCGTTCTCGACGATCACCCCCGTCTCAAGCACGCAGAAGGGGACCTGCCACGCCCGGGTCGGCATAACCCAGGGGTCGGCACAATCACCAAATAGCGCGGCCGCCAACACTGCGCCACCCGGGTTCCCCGGTCGGGATGACGGTGAAACTGCGCATTCGAGATCAGTTCGCCCTGCAGGCGCAGGCGCCGCTGCTCGGGAGTCTCGTCCGGCAGCCGCGCGGTCCCGAGCCCGCCCTGGATAGACAGGGCAGCCATGAACAGCGGCCTCATGTCATGGACGGCGCTCGGGCGCCCGCCGGAGATCGCGCGCTTCGCAGCGATCATGAGCGACTGTGTGCTCACAAAGGTCCGATCGCCTCCTAGGAGACCGAGGATCTGTGCCCGCAGGGGATCAACAAGGTGCTCGGCGACCCAGATCCGCTCGACCTCTTTCCATTCGGTGAGACCCGACTCGTCGAACCTGCTCAACCA
The DNA here is from genome assembly GCA_038250545.1 of Candidatus Limnocylindrales bacterium. Lineage (GTDB taxonomy): Bacteria > Chloroflexota > Limnocylindria > Limnocylindrales > CSP1-4 > CAIXZV01. Next base: position 2,621 of record JBBSCF010000132.1, read on the forward strand.
AAACGCGATCTCACGAAGGACCGACTCCTGATCGGCCTCGTCCAACCAGGCGACGTGCTCCTCGACTCTAGCGACGCCGAAGACCTCGACGGGCGTCAGGTATCGGTGCAGCAGGTCCCGCGGTTGTGGACGGACGCCACCCGGACTCTGGCGCCGACCGGTACGACCGCCTCCTCTCCGCCTCATGTATGTCGCCTACGACTTCCGTGCCTCGCGGCGGAGGAGCACCATCAGGTCCCCCGCGAGGGCAACGCGGTTGTCGCTCAACGCCGATCGGGGCTGCGCCGGGCGCGAGAGGTTCGTCACGATCTGCTCCCGCCCGCTCATGTTCAAGGTCATGGAGTTCGGGCTCGCGGCCTGCTCCGCGCGAGTTCGCCAAGCCGTGTAGCCGGTGCCGCTCAGCGCCACCACAAGAACAACGTGCGTCGCTGCTCCTGCCCGATCGACGTGGTCCAGCACGCGGTCGACGAAGACGAGGTCAGCCTCCAGGTCAGCCAGCACCTCTTCCTCGATGATGCCGCGAAGGGTCACGCTACGGTCAGTTCCGCGGGTCAAGGCCCGCATGATGACGACCGTCCCCTCCTCGTCGATTGCCACCCAGGCCCGGGACTGTTGAACAACGAGGCTGCTCCCTCGAACGCCGGTCTTCGTGCCCTCGCCCCGCTCAAGTACCGGCGGTTCCCCGTACAGGGCCTCGCGCTCCAGCCAGGCCGCTAGTGCGGGGTCCTCGAGTTCGGCAGGGCGCAGCAGCGAGCGCTTTGGCAACGCGACGGCAACGAGCACGAGTGCCGGCTCACTGACGGTGTTCCGCGGTTGCGGCACCAGGGAGATAGCGCGCTGGAGCGCTGCTGCCTGGTCCTCTGGCGACGGATCCGACGAGGCTGCGTTGCTCGCACCCGGCCGACCGCTGACTCCCGCAGGTCGGGCTGAGGTCGCCGCGGGAACCAACAGGTCGAACCCCCAGGACTTCAGCTGCTCCAGAGCGGCCGCGAAGGCCGGCTCCGGATCGTTCGGGTCGAGGTGGTTGTAGGCCGGGTTGGTGTTGCTGGGCAGCGTCACGCCGCTCTGCTTCAGCACGCAGATGCGGTTGCGAAGGTGCGCCTTTGAGCGGGCCCGTCCGATCTCGTCAGCGATGTTCGGTCGGGTGAACTGACCGGTGTCGGCCTCAAGGTCGGCCGTCGCGAATACAACGACCGCGTGCGACCGCTCAAGGTAGGCATCGACCTTCTCCTCGGGCGTGTAGGCATCGCCGATGAGCGGCAGGTCCGAGACGATGAAGCCCTCGACGGACGGGCCAAGCAGGTCGCGGAACCGTCGGGCGAGGGATACCTTCTGTCCCTCGGCGACGCTCAAGAACACCGCTTGGCGAGCCGGATCCGTCGTCATGATCTGAATCTACCCGAGTTCTGCCACGGCTCCATCCGCGGTGGCGCGAGCAGTTGGGATCGCCATGAGCCTCCGATACCTCGGGCGATCGTCGTCGGGTGGGTGCCCGGCTTCACGCTCTAGTCGCGTCCTGCGAGGATGGCCGGGATCAGCCGCTCCAGGACTGTTCCGACAGGATGCGGTCGAGGAGAGTGCGCAGGCGAAGGGCGACGACACCGCGCGGGTCGGGCGCCGCCACGGTCATGGGCGTGGTGATAGTCGGATCGAACAGGTTCTTCTCTTCCACTACGCGTGTCTTCTCGGTCGGCTCAACTAGCCGGGCCGCGGCGATAGACCCGACCACGACTCGATAGGGTTGACGCTTCTATCCGGGAGTGCTGCGAATGGTGAATCACGTGAAGTGTGACCGGCCGGCCGAGTGTGGATGAGCGGGCGGAGTCGTACTTCGGCATCCACGGGTTGACACGAAGTATGACCGCGATCCACCGACTGGCCGCGGACGCCGGGCCTACGACTTCTCGATCACGATCGTCCTCATGTCCGCCGGCCTGCTCGTGTTCTTGCCGGTCGTCATCGACATGATCTTCGTCGTGTTGTTCCTGTTCATTGTGCTCAGCACCCTCATGTACATCATCCCGAGACTGATCCTGGCCATCGTGCCGGGGTCTCGGCGTCAGGGCTTGACCTTGGGAACGTAGCGCTTCAGTCGGGCAACGCGGGGCCGGACCACGTCCCACGTGGGCAGGCCGGTGATCAGGGTGAGGCCGCCACGCTTGCCCCAGGTCGTCGCCAGCGCCTCGAGGTGATCGTCGAACAGCGCGTGCAGGTCCGCGCCGGCCGCAAGGTCCGTGTCGACGCGGAGCTTCTCCTCCACGAGCCCGGGCATCTGCTCCCAGTGCTCCCTGGGCAGCCCGCGGCTGACGTAGTGCGAGAGGTCGAAGGCGTCTCGGTCCTCCCCGCGCACGAGGAAGGCGCGGATCTTCTCCGCGAGGCGCTCCCGTCGAGCCATGATCCGCAGGGTGACCTTCCGACTCCCGATCTTGAACGTCCCGGTCTCCGTCTCGCAGAGCAGCGGGCTGCTCCAGTTGATGGAGACCTGCAAGTGCACCTCGCCCTTGCCGGACAGCGGGTGGCACACCACGACGGGGAACCGAATCCCCTTCTTGTCGGTCGTCACGAACCGGTCCACGCGGACGACGACTTTCTTGGCCTCCGGCGTCGACAGCGCCTCTCGTACCGTCGCCTCGCTGATCCGTCCGCCGGACACCAGCACCGCGTCGAGGTCGCGGGAGAGCCGCGGGCTCTCATCGAACAGGGTCATGACGGCCCCACCCTTGAACGCGATCTTGCCGCCAACCCGCGGGTGTGCCGCGAGGAGCTCGGCCACCTGGCCGAGCACGAGCGCCCGCTCGTACTCGTTCACGGCGACGTTCGCCTCCTCAGCCGCCCGGCGCACGCCTGTGCGAAAGTTGGGCGCCTCCTGTCTCTTCCTCGATCTCGCGCTCACGAGAGTCCCCTCCTGATGCGGTCGCGCTCCAGGGGCAGCGAGATCCGCCACCGGTCGTCGAAGTGCTGGTCGCCTTCCCGCGTGGACGGCGTCAGGTTGCGACGCGCCGCGACGAGGAGGCCCGGGTGAGGCGTCCCCCTCACGATGTCAAAGAGGACGCCGAGGCGGCGAGTGGCGGCGAGTGATGGCTGGCGCGACAGGAGGCGGAGGACCTCCGATTCGTCAACCCTCCCCGCCTCCACCGCGTTGCGCAGCACGCGCGCCGTTTCCACCCAGTCGAAGCCGAGCGGCATCAGGCGTGCCTCATCGACGAGTGCCTGCGCCGGCGTGGCCATCCTGACGCGATCGCCCTCGAAGTGGACCACCTGGTACTCGCCCCGCTGAGCGCTCTGGGGCGAAAGGACGAAGTGCGCCCGGAAGGCGCCGTAGGAGATGTCGGACTGGCGGCGGCTGCCGACTGACCACCACACGGGAACGTCCTGGTCGTTGAGGCCCTGGGCCACAAGGGCGCCGTGCCCAGTCACGTAGCAGCTCGGGTCCAGCAGGTTCATCGCACGCGGGAGCGATGGGAGGCGGCCTCGCTCGTCCGGGGCGAGGAAGACCGTGCGGCGCAGCCGGATGATCCGGCGGTCGCGGACCAGGTTCTTCGTGATCCAGTCGGGTAGTGAGGGGCGCTCCACGAGCGGCCCCTGGCTGATCAGCCACACAAGGGCCTGCTCTGTCTTGTCGACGGCGATCAGATCTCGCTCGTGCAGTCTGCGAAGGTCGGCGTCAGTTCCCATGTTCGGGGCTCCGTGCCCTCGTGGCTGGCCAGCAGCCACGAAGTATGGTTGATGCAGGATACAGAGTTCTATGTCCTTATCTTGCATCAACCATACCGAGAGCAC
>JBBSCF010000133.1:0-6374 GCA_038250545.1 Candidatus Limnocylindrales bacterium
CTGCGGCCCTCGCCCTCCGCACCCTGACCAACCTCTACAACGAGCGCCCGACCTGGCTCGCCCACGCCCACGCCGCCCTGGACGCCGCAGTGCTCGACGCCTACGGCTGGCCCGCGGACCTCCCCGACGACGAGATCCTCGAGCGGCTCCTCGCCCTCAACCTCGAACGCACTCCCGCTTAGGCGTCGGATCGAACGCCGTGTTGAAGTCGCCGGCGGATTGCTCGCCTCGCCCACATCATAGAGAAGCATCGTCACGGCCCGCGGCATGGTCGGATCGAGACTCGCTCCGCGCCGTCGTCGCGCACTCTCGACGGGTTCATACTCGGCATAGGGCTCGAGTCGAAGGTCTTGAAGCTCGTGCTAGGCCCAGTGTTGGCCCAGGAGACCGTCGTGGCGACGGCGGCGTGGATTCGGCCGCGCAGTGGCGCGCGCTGCCTGCGAGTCGACTCCCGGAGAGGACAACAGCGATGTGGGGGTGGTGAAAGGAGTCAAAGAGAAATGGGCATGGTCCCCGACGTCTTCCTCAACGACGGTCGGACGATCCCCCGGCTCGGGTTCGGCGTCTTTCTGATCGAGCCGCCGAATACCGTCAAAGCCGTGAGCGACGCGCTCGAGGTCGGCTACCGACACATCGACACCGCGCAGATGTACGGCAACGAGCGCGAGGTCGGCGAGGCTATCCGGGCGTCGGGGCTCGACCGAGGCCAGGTGTTCGTCACCAGCAAGCTCAACAATGCGTTCCACAGGCCTGACGACGCACGCAGGGCGTTCGATGCCACGCTCTCGGACCTCGGCCTCGACTACGTGGATCTGTTCCTCATCCATTGGCCGTTGCCCACGCTGTACGGGGGCGACTTCGTCTCGACCTGGACGACGCTCCAGGAGTTCTACCACGAAGGCAGGGCTCGCTCGATCGGCGTGTCGAACTTCGAGGTTGCGCACCTGGAGCGGCTCGCCGCCGAGTCCGCGATCGTGCCGGCCGTCAACCAGATCGAAGTCCACCCGTGGTTCCCCAACGACCGTGTCCGAGCCTACGGTCAGGAGCACGGAATCGCCACCGAGGCGTGGTCACCCCTCGCGCGGGGCCGGGTTCTGTCCGACCCGACCGTCGCCGCCATCGCCGCGAGGCACGGCCGCACGCCCTCCCAGGTCGTCCTGCGCTGGCACATCCAGGGTGGCGACGTGGTGTTTCCCAAGACGACGTCTCCTGCGCGGATGCGCGAGAACTTCGCCGTGTTCGACTTCGAGCTCCCGCCGGCCGACATCGCCGCGATCGACGCGCTCGACCAGGGTGGCGCGGGACGCATCGGTTCGCACCCTGCCACGTTCGACTGGATCCCGGACTGATCGGCGATGGACGCCCACTGGCACGCCGACTGGACCGGATTCCCCGAGGAGATCACTGGATGCGAAGCCGCGCCAAGCGGCCAGCCCCGCGTCCAGTAGGGGATTGGTCGGGCGCCGATCGCGCTGCCACGTGCTCCCCGTTCACCATGAGCAGATAGTGTCGAGTTTCAGCCCCGTGTAACTTCGTAGAGACCGGTGTAACTTCGTAGAGACCGGTGTAACTTCGTAGAGACAGGCTCAGGCGAGGCCGGGGCGACGCGACACGGATCGAGATACGGGGAGACCAAGGATGGGCGCGATGAACCACCCTGCGACCTCATCGCGACAGGTGCGGTCCCGGGCCGCGCTTGTCAGCCGTGACCCGGCAACCGCCAGCCGCCAGGCCGAGGTACTGCGGGCGGCCGGCTATGACGTCGAGACCTGCGGCGGCCCCCAGGAGGAACTGTGTCCGGTCATCGGCGGCATGCCCTGCCCAATCGTCGACCGCGCGGACGTGCTCATCTACGATGCCCAGGTCGCCGGCAGCGCCGATGCTGGCCGCCAGCTCGTGGTGGAATTGCGCGAGATGTACGCCGACCTGCCGCTGGTGCTGACCTCCGTTGACGAGAGCCTTGCGTGGGTCGAGACGGAAGGTCCCCTGCGCGTCACACCGCTGGCGGGCGATCCCACCCCCGAAGCCCTCGTTGCGGCGGTGGCGGCGGCGCTAGGGGACCAGGGGATGGCCGTCTGACCTGGAAGAACACCGCGCCCCCCTCGAGCGGTAAGAGCTCCTGAGAGGGCCGTCGCCGCTGCCCACGGGCGAGTCGTCTTGATGCATGGCTCGCGGCGCCAGTCCGGCCGAAAGAGGTCCAACGGCCCTCAACTCGTGGCGTATGCCAGCCGCACGCTTCCCCGCGCGAGGGAGAGCCCAACGCCTCGACGTCGACGGGTCGACCGTGGCCTCCCCAGGGCCAGGAGCATCGAGGCAACGATGGTTGACCAGGTCGCAGCCGTCGCAGGACAGGCGATCGCGGGGCTCGAGGTTACCCGCCGGCTCGCCACAGATCTCGCGGCGGTTCGCCGGGGGCTCGCTGATCCGGGCTGGCTCGGGCAGATCGCCGCGGGGCCGCCGGATCGACCCGATCTCCGCCGGGTGCAGACCGATCTCGCCTTCACGCTCCGTGACGATGCGCAGTGACGATGGACGGGTCCTGACGTTCCGGAAGGCCGCTTTCGTGGATATCGGCTTCGTACCTCCCGGTGTCGCGGCGTGGAGCGTCGAGATCTCCTGGCGACCTGCGTCGTTCGCGCCACTGTTTCCGGTGTTCGCCGGCCGCCTGAGCGTCCGACCGGACGGCCTTCAGGTCGCGGGCGTCTACGCCGCACCGGGTGGTGGGGTCGGGCTTCTCGTCGACCGGGCGATCCTCCGCTACTTCGCCCAGCGGACAGCGGGCTGGCTGCTCGACCGCGTGATCGCGGAGGCTGCACGACCGCAGCCCTCCTGACGCCGCCCGAGAGCGCGTGGGCGGGCCGGATCCTCATTGGCGGGCTCGTCGCTGTGGTTGGCCTCATCGGGTGGGGAGTGAGCCAGGCGGCGAGGGGACTGACAGACTTGCCCAAGCCCCACGAGCTTGCCATGGTGCGCGAGGTCGGCCCTGCTCACCCCGCATCAACGCGACGGTCGAGCCAGCGGCGAGCGCCGGGCCGGAGGAGGCTGAGCTCGAAGAGGCCGTGCTCGTAGGTCGTCGGAGGGTGCGTTGCTCGCCCTGCATCACGCTCGCGGTCGAGCGGGTCCGAGTCGGCTCGGGCAGCAGCGACGCCTCCCAGCAGAGTTCGAGACGGCGTACCGTGAGGTACAGGAGGCAACCATCCCTGTAGCACGCGACCCGCATGACACTCAGCTCGTTGAGGACCTTCTCTCCGCGCGACCGCGCCGGACGCGCGCCGAGATGGAGGAGGCGAGACTCGCTTCGAAGCGGCCCGCCCGCGCCGCGACGGGGGTCGCCGTGGCGGTGGACGCCCCGGCCACGCAGGAGGAGGCGTCCGCCGAGGGGCTCGCGGCGCTGTCTGCGAACCTCATCGGGATCGACGACCCGATCCGGATGTACCTCCGGGAGATCGGCAAGGTGCCGCTCCTGACGGCCGAGGAGGAGGTCGTCCTGGCCAAGGCGATCGAGCTCGGCGAGCAGCTGGTGGAGGCGCCCTGGAAGGGGATGGTCTCGCTCCACGAGTGGACGACCCACGACACTGAGCGCAGGACGCGGACGGCCAAGTCGCAGTACCGCCTGCCGTTCGGCCCTGAGGCACACACGATGGTCCACGCCGCAGTCTCTGACGAGGCGGCGGCCGACCTGCTCGTCCCGACTCCCGACTTCCATCTCGTCAACACCGGCCGGGATGCCCAGTCCGACGGCACGAAGACGCTGCTCAAGGAGGGCCGGCGCCTCGGCTCTGCGTACAACGAGAAGCTCGACACCGACAGCTTCGTGACGCTCCTCGACTGGGCCTACCTCGCGGTCCACAACGGCGACCTCGACTCGCGCGACAACATCAGGCTGCGCGCGATCTACGACTGGACCCGCGACGAGGTCGCCTTCCCGGCGCTCGAGCGCTGGATCACGACCGGCCACGACGCCGACCTGCTCAAGCGGCTCGGCTTCGATCCCGAGGTTCCGCTCAGCACCAAGCTCCGGGATCGCCGTGGCGAGCTCGTCCGGATCGGCCGCGACGCGCGCGAGCAGCTGACCTCGGCAAACCTCCGGCTGGTGGTGTCGGTCGCCAAGAAGTACATCGGCCGGGGGATGAGCTTCCTGGACCTGATCCAGGAAGGCAACATCGGGCTCATCCGAGCGGTCGAGAAGTTCGACTACGAAAAGGGCTACAAGTTCTCCACGTATGCCACGTGGTGGATCCGCCAGGCCGTCAGCCGGGCGATCGCTGACCAGGCACGCACGATCCGCATCCCGGTCCACATGGTGGAGGCGATCAACCGCCTTGTCCGCGTCTCGCGCAACCTGCTCCAGGAGCTCGGTCGCGAGCCCACGGTCGAGGAGCTCGCCGAGGCGATGTCGAAGGGCCAGGAGGTCGTCGTCACCCCCGAGAAGGTCCGCGAGGTCATCAAGGTCTCCCAGAAGCCGATCTCGCTCGAGACCCCGATCGGCGAGGAGGAGGATTCCCACCTCGGCGACTTCATCGCGGACCGTGATGCCCTGGCCCCGGCCGAGGTGGCCTCGCATCAGCTGCTGAAGGAACAGGTGGAGGCGGTGCTCGACTCGCTGACGGGTCGCGAGCGGCGGGTGCTCAAGCTTCGATTCGGCCTGGAGGACCGCCGCGCCCGGACGCTCGAGGAGGTGGGCAAGGAGTTCAACGTCACCCGAGAGCGCATCCGACAGATCGAGGGGAGGGCACTCCGAAAGCTCCGCCACCCGTCCCGGAGCCGGAAGCTCAAGGACTATCTGGAATAGGGGGCGCCGCGAGCGCGCCGTCCGGCCGGGCCGGGGCGGCCGCGCTGTTCCGCGGCAGCGTCGAGAGGCGGTTGCGCATGCGCTCCGCGGCGCCTCCGACGTCGGCGAGGTGGAGCGTGCCATCGGGCGCATCTTCCACGGACATGCGCAGCGCCGGATCCCGGCTCGCCCGGGGCGGGACCTGTGGTTCGAAGTGCGGTAGACGCTCCAACGAACGCGACCAGCACGCGTGAAGGGAACCTCGTGCCGCGCCCGCCACACGACGTTGCCATGGTGTCGGGCGGTCCGGCCTACGACCATGGTGTGGGCGAACATGGCCGCTTGATGGCCGGCTACGGGACCAAGACGTCGCTGAAATCCGTGCGTGCGTAGCGGTCGAGGTCAACGCGACCGCTGATCCCGGGGACGGTGCCGTCGGAGGTGTACTGCCAGAACGCCCAGTCGAGACCGCCCCAGCCGCTCGCCGGGACCCACGGCGCGTCATCGGTCGTCCAGTGGGCGATCCACAACACCTGGTAGCCGCTGGCAGCGAACCAGGTGGAGCCACCCATGGACGTCGTCCAGAACGCCGGCGATACGTAAATGGTGCCGCGCACCCCGGTCCGCTCGTAGATCCGGCCCAGGTAGGCGGCGACCCAGTTCTGGAGCGCGGCGGGCGACAGCCCGCCCGTCGCCTCGAGATCGAGAACGGGCAGCAGTTCTCCGCTGGCGATCTGCGCGGTCTCCAGGAAGTGATCGGCTTCGGCGATTGCCTCGCCAGGGATCGGGCCAGGCCGTGCGAAGTGGTAGGCGCCGACGTACAGACCGGCGGCCTTTGCCCCGGCACGGTTGGCGCCGTAGGCGTCATCGACGAACGCGGTGCCTTCAGATGCCTTCATGAAGACGAAGCGCTTGCCGGCTGAGCGGACCCGGCCCCAGTCGATCGTCCCCTGCCAGTGGCTGATGTCGATCCCCTCGATGAAGGAGCCGGGTGTCGGCGTGGGTGTTGGGGTCGGCGTGGGTGTTGGGGTCGGCGTGGGTGTCGGGGTCGGCGTGGCCGTCGGCGTGGGCGTCGGGGTCGGCGTGGCCGTCGGCGTGGGCGTCGGGGTCGGCGTGGCCGTCGGTGTCGGGCTCGGCGCGCCGGCGACAGGAACGAAGAGCCCCGTCACGCTGTAGAGGTAGCTCACCCCGTACAACGAGCTGACGCTCCGGCCGTTGATGGCGGTGACCCTGTACCAGGAGCTGCCCGAGACCGTCTTGCCGCCACACAGCGTCGCCCATGACCCACCGGTCACGTTCGCGACCGTCGTGATCGTCGTACCCGACGCGACGCTCGTCTTGACCGCATAACCGGTCGAGGCGCCCGTTCGCAGGTTCACGCCACTGCACGCCGCCGCCAAGGCTGTGACCGCCGGTGTCGGTGTCGGCGTGGGCGTCGGGGCTGGGGTCGGGTTGGGGCTAGGCGCAATACCGATAACTTAGGGTGGAGCGAGCACACGGACCGCCTCTGCCGGCGGCAGGGTCGGGCATGGCCAGGCGCGATGCGCGGCGCGCTTGACGCCGAAGTTCGACATCTTGCGCTTGACCACCCGGGCCGCCGCGC
>JBBSCF010000134.1:0-6374 GCA_038250545.1 Candidatus Limnocylindrales bacterium
ACGCCGAACCGGACGTGGTCATGGCCTGCTGTGGGGATACGCCGACGCTCGAGGTCATGGCGGCCGTGTCCATCCTCTGCGAACATCTGCCCGACCTGAAGATCAGGGTGATCAACGTCGTGGATCTCATGAAGCTGCAGTCGGCGAGCGAGCACCCGCACGGTCTGGACGAGACGGACTACGACTCGCTCTTCACCACGGACAGGCACATCATCTTCGCCTTCCACGGGTATCCGTGGCTGATCCACCGGCTGACATACCGGCGGACCAACCGCAACCTGCACGTCCGCGGCTACATCGAGGAGGGCACGATCACCACCGCCTTCGACATGCGGGTCCAGAACAAGCTCGACCGGTTCCACCTGGTGGCAGACGTGGTCGATCGGCTCCCGCAACTGGGTTCGAAGGGGGCGTACCTCAAGCAGATGATGGCGGACAAGCTCGTCGAGCACGACCGGTACATCGATGAGCACGGCGAAGACCTGCCGGAGATCCGGGCCTGGACGTGGGGCGACCTGTCGTGAGCATGAAGGAGGCCGCAGAGACCGCAGCCGCCCTCGTCGCCGGCGACAAGGGCCTGCTGGCGATGGACGAAAGCAACCCGACCTGCAACAAGCGATTCGCGGCGGTAGGGATACCGCAGACCGAGGAGACCCGGCGCGCCTATCGGGAGATGATCGTGACCACGCCCCGCCTCGGGGAGTGGATCAGCGGTGCGATTCTCTACGACGAGACGATCCACCAGGCCACCAGGGATGGCACGCCCTTCATCAAGGTCCTGATCGATGCCGGGATCATCCCCGGGATCAAGGTCGACGCCGGCGCCAAGGGCCTGGCGGGCCACGCCGGAGAGAGAGTCACCGAGGGTCTCGACGGATTGCGCGAGCGCCTGGCTGAGTACGCCCAGATGGGGGCGCGCTTCGCCAAGTGGCGCGCGGTGCTCGCGGTTGGAGATGGCATTCCGAGCCGGGGGTGCATCACGGCCAATGCGCACGCTCTGGCTCGATATGCCGCACTGTGCCAGGAGGCTGGACTGGTACCGGTCGTCGAGCCAGAAGTCCTGATGGACGGCGACCACACCCTCTCGCGGTGTGCCGAGGTCACCGAGGACGTCCTTCGAGCTGTGTTCCAGGAGCTGGCCATGCAGCGAGTCGCGCCGGAAGCGATGATCCTCAAGCCGAACATGGTGCTTCCGGGATTGGCCTGCCCCACGCAGGCAACCGTGGACGAGGTCGCCGACGCCACCGTGAGGTGCCTCCTCCGAACGGTCCCGGCGGCCGTTCCGGGAGTCGCCTTCCTTTCGGGCGGTCAACCTGCTGAGCTGGCCTCCGCCCGCCTCAACGCCATGAACCTCCGATTCAGGGCGCGACTGCCCTGGGCGCTGGCGTTCTCGTTTGCGCGGGCGATCCAGCAACCTGCCCTGGAGATCTGGCGTGGCGAGGACGCCAACGCTCCGGCGGCCCAGCAGGCTCTGTTCCATCGAGCCGAGTGCAACCGGGCTGCGCGCCGTGGCGAGTACACCGCCGCGATGGAAGGGGCACCAGCGTGACCGCGGAACCGCATCCCCTCACGCAGACGGCTCTCTATCCCCTGCGCTTCGAGCCGATCTACGAGTACCGCCTCTGGGGCGGCCGCCGGTTGGCCAAGCTGCTGACCGCACCGCTTCCGGGCGACGGCCCGATCGGCGAGGCGTGGCTCTTGAGCGACCGCGCCGATCATCAGAGCCGGGTGGCCAATGGACCGCTCGAGGGCCGGAGCATCCGCGAGCTGCTCGAACAGGCGCCGGAGCACATGCTCGGCAGGCTCGCTGCGCGCTTCAGCCGCTTTCCGCTGCTGCTCAAGTTCCTCGACGTGCGCGAGACGCTCTCGCTCCAGGTCCATCCCGCGGACGACCGTCTGGACCTGCTGCCGGCCGGCGAGACCGGGAAGACCGAGGCGTGGGTGGTGCTCGAAGCGGGGTCGCGGAGCCGCGTCCATGCCGGGCTGAAGGCGGGCACCACGGAGGACGATCTCCGGCGGGCGGTCGCGAGCGGGGCGGCGGCGGACCTTGTCGCATCGTTCATCCCGGAAGCCGGCGAGGCCATTCTCCTGCCGGCCGGGACGGTCCACGCGCTGGGCGGCGACATGGTCGTGTTCGAGGTGCAGGAGAACAGCGACGTCACCTTCCGCTTGTTCGACTGGGGCCACCTCGACCCCAGGACGGGCCGGGCCCGAGCGCTCCAGGTGGATCAGGCGCTGAGCTGTATCGACTTCGCCCGCGGTCCGCTCGCCCCGGTCGCGCCGATCATGGAGGCGACAGAGCCGGTCGAGCGCGAGCGACTCTTCGATTGCGACCACTTCCGCCTGTGGCGCCTGCGCGGTGAGGCACCGTTTCCGATCGGCGCCGCGGGCGTCCCTCGGGTTCTGGTCTGCGTCGAGGGCACGGGGCATCTCGAGTGCGGCGGGCAGAGCTACCCCGTGCGCAGCGGCGACGTCTGGCTCCTGCCGGCTGTGGTCGGGGTCTGCACGTTTCGGCCGAGCGGCGCAGTCAACGTATTGGAAGTGGCGGCGCCCGAGTGAAGCAGCTGATCATCTTCGACCTCGACGGCACGCTCGCCGAGAGCAAGTCGGCCCTGGATGCCGAAATGTCGGGCCTGCTGCACGACCTGCTCGGGGTGGTCAAGGTGGCCGTGATCTCCGGCGGCGACTGGGAGCAGTTTCAAACCCAACTTCTGTCCAATCTGCCGAACGACGAACGTCTCGCGAATCTGTCGCTGCTCCCCACGTGCGGAACGAAGTTCTACCGGTACTCGGGTGACTGGACCAAGGTCTACTCCGAGGACTTCACCGCCGACGAGAGAGCCCGGATCATCGAGGCTCTGGAGAAGACGACCGCCGAGGCTGGCCCCAAGATGCAGAAGCTCTGGGGAGATCAGATCGAGGATCGGGGAAGCCAGATCACGTTCTCGGCACTTGGTCAGCGTGCGCCCCTGGACGAGAAGCAGCAATGGGATCCCGACTTCGCCAAGCGCAAGAAGATCAAGGCGGTCCTCGACCCTCTCCTGCCCGGGTTCTCGGTCCACCTCGGCGGGGCAACGTCCATCGACGTGACCAAACCGGGCATCGACAAGGCCTACGGGATCAGGAAGTTGCGAGACCGTCTCGGCATCCCGCTGAAGCGCATGATCTTCATCGGCGACGCCCTGTTTGTGGGAGGGAACGACTACCCGGCGGAGGAAGCGGGCGTCACCTCGATCCCGGTGCGCACGCCGGACGAGACCAAACGGGTCACCGAAGGCATCATCGCCTGTCTGGATCCGGCACAGGATTCGTGATCTTGTGAACAGGGCGGCGACCGGCCTCACGTTGCACCGCCTTGGGACGCTGATGGAGCCCGAGCCCGGGAATCCCAACGAGATCGAGGGCGTGCTCAATCCGGCCGCCGCGCGTGGCCCTGACGGCAACCTCTACCTGTTCCCAAGGCTCGTCGCCCGGGGCAACTACTCGCGCATCGGCATCGCGCGGGTTCGCTTCAATGATGCCGGCGATCCGGCCGGCGTCGAACGGCTCGGCATCGCGCTGGAACCCGAAGCCGACTACGAGCTGCGGCCCGACGGCAGCGGTGGCTGCGAGGATCCCCGGGTCACGTTCGTGGAGCCGCTCGGTCGCTACGTGATGAGCTACACGGCATTCTCGCCTCGTGGCCCGCGGATCGCGCTCGCCGTGTCCGGGGACCTCTTCCACTGGCAGCGTCTCGGTCTCGCGTCCTTCGGTCCCCATGGCCGGATCGAGTTCGCCGACGTCGACGACAAGGACGCCAGCCTCTTCCCGGTCGCCATCCACAATCCTTCCGGGCACCCGGAGCTGGCCATCCTCCATCGGCCGCTGTTCCCCGGTACCCGCCCCGAGGAGACTGCCCGCTGTCCCTCATCGCGCCAGGTGGACCTCCATCGCGAGAGCATCTGGATCTCGTACGGCCACACGACCCGCGAGGCCGGGCAGCCGGACCGCATCGGCCGGTTCGCCTCGCATCACAGGCTGGCGACGCCGGTGGCGCCATGGGAGCGGCTCAAGATCGGGGGCGGAACGCCTCCCATCCTGACCAGGCACGGCTGGCTGATCGTCTACCACGGGGTGAGCGACGAGCGCGAGCGGGGCAGCAGCGGCCGCCAGCTGTGCTACTCGGCCGGCGTGATGGTGCTCTCAAGGGAGCACCCGCAGACGATCCTCTACCGATCGGCCGAGCCTGTGTTGACGCCGACGCTGCCAGCGGAACGCCACGGGACCATTGCCAACGTCGTGTTCCCAACGGGCATCGACCGACGCGACGACCTCGGTACCCCGGATCGATTCGACGTCTATTACGGAATGGCGGACGACCGGATTGGCGTCGCCCGCCTGGACCTGCCGGATCTCCTGCCCCGCGGCGGAGCGGCCGACCCGCCCGGAGCAACGGTGTAGCGGGATGAGAGGCACGACATGACAACAAGCGCGCGAAAGGCCCAGACGAAGCCCTCCACCCATCCCGAAGCGAAGGACGACACCGAAGCCAAGGACGACCTGAAGTCGCTCCCCATGACGGACGTGCTTGCCAAGCTGGAGTCGTCGGCGGACGGCCTGACCGCGGCCGAATCGAAGAAGCGGCTCGCCCAATACGGGCCTAACGAGATCGAGGAGACGAAGGACAACCCGTTCCTGAAGTTCCTGACGTACTTCTGGGGACCCATCCCGTGGATGATCGAGGTGGCCGTCGTCCTGTCGGCGCTCGCCGGGCACTGGCCGGACTTCGCGATCATCCTGGTCCTGCTCCTCGCCAACGCGGTCGTCGGCTTCTGGGAGGAGCACCAGGCGGGCAACGCGATCGCGGCGCTCAAGGCCAGGCTCGCGATCGAGGCCCGGGTCAAGCGCGACGGGACGTGGGCCACCGCGCCGGCCCGTGAGCTGGTGCCGGGCGACGTGATCCGCGTGCGCCTGGGCGGCATCGTTCCGGCCGACGCTCGTCTGCTCGAGGGCGACTCGATCGAGGTCGACCAGTCCGCCCTGACCGGGGAGTCGCTGCCCGCGGAGCGGAAGCCGGGCGAGGCGGTGTACTCCGGGTCGATCGTCCGCCAGGGTGAGACCGACGCGATGGTGTACGCCACCGGCGCGGGCACGTACTTCGGCAAGACCGCGCAGCTGGTGCAGGAGGCCGAGACCGTCAGCCACTTCCAGCGCGCGGTGCTCAAGATCGGCGACTACCTGATCATCCTCGCGGTGGTGCTGGTGGCGATCATCATCGCCGTCTCGATCGTCCGCGGCGACCCGTTCCTGACCACGCTGCAGTTCGCCCTGGTCCTGACGGTGGCGGCGATCCCCGTGGCGATGCCCACGGTGTTGTCGGTGACGATGGCGGTCGGGGCGCGCCTGCTGGCCAGCCGGGAGGCGATCGTGACCCGCCTCGCGGCCATCGAGGAGCTCGCCGGCGTGGACGTGCTGTGCGCCGACAAGACCGGCACCCTGACCCAGAACAAGCTGACCCTGGGCGACCCGTTCAGCGTGGACGGCGTCGAGGCCCAAGAGGTCATCCGCTGCGCCGCGCTGGCCTCGCGCGCGGAGGACAAGGACACCATCGACCTCGCGGTGCTCGGGGGCCTGGACGACGACCAGGCCCTGGTGGGCTACGAGGTGGTCCACTTCCAGCCGTTCGACCCGGTCCACAAGCGCACCGAGGCCACCGTCACGGGCCCCGACGGCAAGCAGTTCCAGGTCGCCAAGGGCGCACCGCAGGTGATCCTGGACATGGCGGCCGATGCCGAGAAGGTGAACGCGGCCGTCGACGAGGCGGTCAACGAGTTCGCGACACGCGGCTTCCGCTCCCTGGGCGTGGCGCGGGCAGACGGCAAGGGCAAGTGGCGGTTCCTGGGCGTGCTGCCCCTGTTCGACCCGCCGCGGGACGATGCCGCGGCGACCATCGCGACCGCCGGGCAGATGGGGGTGACGGTCAAGATGGTGACCGGCGATGCGCTGGCCATCGCCCAGGAGA
The DNA here is from genome assembly GCA_038250545.1 of Candidatus Limnocylindrales bacterium. Classification (GTDB taxonomy): domain Bacteria; phylum Chloroflexota; class Limnocylindria; order Limnocylindrales; family CSP1-4; genus CAIXZV01. The sequence continues at coordinate 6,002 of JBBSCF010000134.1, forward strand.
CCGCCAAGAAGCTGGGGATGGGGACGGACATCCTCGATGCGAGCGGCTTCGGGGACACCAAGCACCACGAGACGGGGCGGCTGGCGGCGTCGATCGAGAGCGCGGACGGCTTCGCCCAGGTGTTCCCCGAGCACAAGTTCCACATCGTGGACGTCCTGCAGCAGCGCGGCCACATCGTGGGCATGACGGGCGACGGGGTGAACGACGCCCCGGCGCTCAAGAAGGCCGACTGCGGCATCGCCGTGTCGGACGCGACGGACGCCGCCCGCGCGGCGGCGTCGATCGTGCTGTTGACGCCGGGCCTGTCGGTGATCATCGACGCGATCAAGGAGAGCCGACGCATCTTCCAGCGGATGAACAGCTACGCGATCTA
>JBBSCF010000135.1:0-6286 GCA_038250545.1 Candidatus Limnocylindrales bacterium
CGTGACCGACGCGCGCGGACGCTCCGGGGACGCGCTGCGCGCACACCCTGGGGACCGCGTCACCGAGCCCGCGAGACCCGCACAGCGGGCCAGGCAAGCGGCGGCGAGCGCCATCGGGACCGGCGCTCCGGGCGCGCTCGTTGACGCCCCGAGCGCATCCGGCCTACACTCTCCGTTCGCGCCCGCGAAGGCCGCTGGGCGCCTCACCATGTCCATTGTCGCGGTCGCCCGCGGCCGCATCGCTCTTCCGAGGACCCATGTACGCAGTCATCGAGACCGGCGGGAAGCAGTACCGCGTCGAGGTCGGCACCCAGCTCGAGGTGGAGCTCCTTGACGTCGAGCCCGGCCAGAACATCACGCTGGACCGCGTGCTCCTCGTCGCAGACGGAGCCGAGGCCACCGTCGGCACGCCCATCGTCGACGGTGCGGCCGTCGAGGCCGAGGTCGTCGGCGCGACCCGCGGCGAGAAGGTCATCGCCTTCAAGTACCGCCCGAAGGCCCGCCGCCGGGTCAAGAAGGGGCATCGCCAGGACCTGACGGTGCTGCGCATCGCCGACATCCGCTTCGGTGGCAAGAGCGCCGCCGAGGGTGAGAAGAAGGCCGCGACGACCAGGGCCGACGAGAAGACGCGCCTCGCCGAGGCCGCCGCCCGCCAGGCTGCCGAGGACGCCGCCCTCGCCGCCAAGCTCAACGTCGTCGCCCCCGAGGCCGCCGCCGACGCGGAGGCCGCCCCGGCCCCGAAGAAGGCCCGCGCCAAGGCCGCCCCGGCCGCCGAGGTCGCGGAAGCTGCCGACGCCCCCGCGAGCGACGAGACCCCCGAGGCCGCGCCGAAGAAGCGCGCGTCCCGCACGAAGAAGGACGACTAAGCGATGGCGCACAAGAAGGCGGGCTCAAGCTCGAAGAACGGCCGCGACAGCGTCGGCCAGCGACTCGGGGTCAAGGCCGGCGACGGCCAGCTCGTGACGGCCGGCTCGATCATCGTCCGCCAGCGCGGCATGACCTTCAAGGCCGGCGAGGGCGCGGGCCTGGGCCACGACTACACGATCTTCGCCAAGATTACGGGCAAGGTGCGCTTCGAGCACGAGACCCGCGACAAGAAGCGAGTCCGGATCATCCCGGTCGCGACCGAGCCGGTCGCAACCGAGGCATAGGGCCGCACCGGCCCATCAGCGGCGACCACCGGCGGGCCCGACCCGTTCGGACGGCGTCCAAGGAGCACCTCACCCGTGAAGCCCAAGACCCATCCCGCGTACCACCAGGCACGCGTCCACTGCGGTTCCTGCAAGACGGACTTCGAGCTTGGCTCGACCCGCGAGGAGCTCCGCGTCGACGTCTGCAGCAACTGCCACCCGTTCTACACGGGCAAGCAGAACATCATCGACACCGCCGGCCAGGTCGAGCGCTTCCAGCGCCGGATGGAGCGCCAGGCCCGCGCCTGACGTCCGGCCGGGCTCTGCCCGGGACAGGCAGCGGAACGAAGAGGCCCCGCCGACGGCGGGGCCTTTCGATTCCGTGGAGCGCGGTGCCCGGGCGGTGTCGCCGACCGGGGCCAGGGTCGCCCTACTTGAAGCGGAAGTTCGCGCTGTGCGTGGAGCCATCCACCAGCTTGACCTGGATCTGGAAGCACTTCGACGCCCAGGTCTTGACGGTCTTCCAGACGTACGTGTAGCGCTCGGTGAGCGGGTCGTACTGGAGGCTGGACGTGGAGGCCGCGATCTCCTCCGGTACGTCGTTGAGGACGACGCTTGTCTCGCACGTGATCGGAACCGCCTTCGGGTAGCCGGTGGCGAGGATGGCCATGCCGCGGTCGTCGCCCAGCAAGAACTTGAGCGGGACCGCGCTGCCGGCCTTGGCGACGTTGAGGATCGGCAAGTTGTCGACCGGGGAGAAGAAGCCCACGAACGGCCAGGCCTGCTGGATCGTGGTCGTCGCCCCCGTGGGCTTGTACGTTGCATCGGGCAGGGCGAGGGTGCTGCAGACGGCCGGTGTCGCCGGTCCGTTGAAGCACGCGGTCACGGTGAAGGTGCCGACCGCCGGAGGCAGGGCACCCAGGCGGGCGTTCCCGAGGTAGTCCGTGATGGCCGTGGACGTCCGGTTGACGGCGCCGCTGACCACGAAGTACACCGTGCGCTGAATGAGGGGCACGTTGCCCGACTTCAGGTTCGCCACGACCCCGCTGTCCGTGCTGATCGTGGCCGTGTCCGGGCCTGACAGCGCGAGCGTCGTTGCCACCTTGGTCACGCTGTACGCGACCGAGGTGCTCGATGGAGCAGACGTAGCGTCGCCCGTGTAGGAGGCCGTGAGCGAGTAGCTGCCCGGCAGGACGGTCAGTGGGATGCTGGCCGTCGCGATCCCCGAGGTGTTCGTGGTCGCGACGCGCGTGACGCCGCCGAGGCTGAACACAACGGGCCGACCGCCCAGGGACGTGGGTCCCGAGAGCGTCGCGCTGACCGCCTGGCTTGAGCCGTAGTCACCGCTGGTGCCCGCAGCGGGGGCCGTGATGGCAACCGACGTGGCGGTGCGCGTCGCGCTCACCGGGTTGGCCAGCTGGTAGTACCCGCCGAGGTTGTCGTCCATGGTCACCAGGCCCACGCCGTTGACCGCCTGGACGAGGAAATCGACCACGCGCCCCGCGGTGGGCACGGGCATGGGGATCGTCGCCGTCCACAGCGAGGAGTCGGCCGGATCCCTGGCGAGATCCAGTGACGTCCAGGCGTCCGGGTGGCCCGAGTCGCCCGTGTAGGTGACCCATGCCTGCTGGATCCCGGCGGACGGGTCGCCGGTCACGCGGACCCGGAACGTCACGCTGCCACCGTCGATCACCGTGCCGACGCTGTTGATGGACGGTGCCGCGGCGAGGGCCGGGGTGATGCCGCCCGGATAGGTCGTGGTGTTGCCGCTGTAGAACAGGCGGAGGTCGAGCCCGCTGTACAGGCGGAGCGTCGACTGGTTCTGGCCCAGGCCGTTCGAGCGGTGCTGGGCCGGTGTGATGGCGAGGCGCGTCGCACCACCACCCAGGGCGTCGAAGTAGTTCGGCGTCACGAGCCGCATCGGGTAGAACACCGGCGAGGTGAACGGCGCGTGGACGCCCCGGAGCTCCGTGGTGGCCGCTCCGGTGAGCGGGATGACCGTGGAGTCGGCGTACGTGCCGCCCCGGAACCCGACGCCGCGCAGCGAGGTGCCCGGGACCGTCACGTTCGTCACCTTGAGCGGAATGGCCGGCTCAGCCGGGTTCGTCACGACGCCGTCGGGGCCGCTGTAGTACGTGGCCGTGACGTTGCCGGTGCCGATCCCGGTGAGCGGCACGAGATGCGGCGTCGTGGACGCGCCGACGGAGACGTCTGCCGTACGAAGCCCGAGGAACGCGCCCGGGTCGCCGACGACCGGTGACGTGGAGCTCACCACGGATGGATCGCCGCCGGTCGTGATCCGCGTGCCCGGCATGTTGACGCTCAGCATCGGCAGGCCGAACAGCGTCGCCTCGAGGAGCGCCTTCTGGTGGATCCCGCGGATGTCGGGGGTCTTTGCGAGGTAGTCCTGCTTGGCCTTGACCAGCGCCAGCCCGACCGAGACGTTCCCCGTGCCGGTGCGGAGCTGCGCCGCGAACGACGCGTAGATCCGCTCGCTGTACTCGAGGAAGTCCGTGTCGCCGTACTGGTAGCCCGTGCCGGCGATCAGCGTGGCACGCTTCTGTGCGAACGCCTGGACCCAGTCGAGCGGGAGGGTGATGCCGCTGACGGCGTCGCCGTCGACGAGGTTGTAGCCGGAGTGGCAGCCGGCGCTGAACACGATCGAGTTGACCATGTTCACGCTCGAGGCCGCGAGGTCGGTCGTCAGCACGCTGGTGCTGAAGTCCGCCGCCAGGGCGCTGTTGGCGCTGAAGTGGCCGGCCAGGAAGACCAGGTCGTGACGGCCGCCGAGCAGCTTCGCCTTGAGATCGGTGGAGGCTCGAGGCCGCGCGCACGAGGACCTCGAGCAGGTCGCGCGACAGCTCGTCGATCCAGTGGGCGTCCTCGATCACGATGACCACGGGCTCCGTCGTCGCGCGTGCCCGCAGCGCGTCGGCCAGCAGCGCCTCGAGCGACGCCTTGCGGAGCTTGGCGTCGAAGCCGCGCGTGAGGTCGTTGTCGGGGAGCGGGACGCCGAGGACGGCCTCGAGCAGCGGCATCCGGGCGACGAGCGCGGGGTCGATGGCGGCCAGCTCCGCCTCCAGCCGCGCGCGGTGGGCGGTCTCGGGGTCGTCGTCCTCGAGGCGCAGCAGGCGGCGCCAGACCTCACGCCAGGCGAAGTAGGCGGAGTTGCTGCCGTAGGCCTGGCACTCCCCGAACGCGACGAACACGCCCCGGCGGCGCGCGGCGCGGACGAACTCCGCGATCAGGCGGGACTTGCCCATGCCGGCCTCGGCGGCGATCCCCAGCACGCGGCCCCGCTGCGCGAGCGCGTCGGCCAGCCCGGCGTCGAGCCTGGCGAGCTCCGCGCGGCGCCCCACGAGGCGCAGCTCGTAGCGGGTCTTGCGCCGCGACACGCGCTCCAGCGAGCCGTCGAGCGCCCACGCCTCCACGGGTGCGGCCTTGCCCTTGACGCTGAGGTCCGGCAGTCGCTCCCAGATGAACGCGTCACCGGCCGCCTCGCGGACCGGCGCGGCGGCGTAGATCCGGCCGTGGGGCGCGGCCGACATGAGCCGTGCCGCAAGGTTCACCGCATCGCCCAGGCAGACGAAGGTCCGCCGCAGCTCGTGGCCGTAGGTGCCGCTGCGCAGCCGGCCGTGCGCCAGGCCGACCTGGATCTCGCGCGCCGAGGTCGTGCCCTCGAGGTCTCGCAGGGCCAGCGCGGCGGCCGCGGCCCTGGCCGCGTCGTCCTCGTGCGCGAGTGGCGAGCCGAAGACCCCGTACAGGTAGGCGCCCTTGTCGCCCAGCGTGAGCTGGAGCAGGTTCCCGCCGTAGGTTGCGAAGACCCGCTGTGACGCCCGGACGAACGCGTCGAGCTTCGGGATCGACTCATCGTCCTCGTCGTAGTCGAAACCCGTGAAGCGCACGAACACCGGGATGGCGGGCCGGAGCTCCGCGAGGAACTCGCCGCGCCCGGTGCGCAGCCGTTCGTAGACGGCGGGCAGCAGCCACGGGCGGACGAGATCGTCCGGCAGCGCGGGCGGTTCGAAGGCTGGCGCGAGCTCGACGTCGACCAGCAGGTCCAGGAGCACCGCGAAGGTCCGGCCGGTGTCCTCGTCCAGGCGGTGCTTGCGGACCATGACCCGGTCGCCGAGGGCCGCGACGGCCGACTCGTCCAGGACGATCTCGCCCTTCTCGGCATGGTGCTCCGCCTCGGCGAGATCGTCGATGAGGCGACCCGCGAGCACGTCGACCAGCTGGATGTCCGGGTCGCCCACGAGGAAGCGGCGGGCGCTGCCCACCGCGACGGCGATCTTCATCGCGAGGGTGACCGTGGTGCCCGCCGGGGTGATGATCGTGCCCGTGCGCCGGATCGCGTCCTGCATGCCGAGGGCCGCCGCGCAGGCGAGCGTGCCGTCGTCGCCGTCGAGCCAGCAGGTGATCGCGTCCCCCGAGAAGTAGATGACATCGCCCGAGTAGCGGTCCAGCTCGCCGATGACCGCGGCGAAGACGCGGCCCAGCGTGGCCGTGAGCTCCTCGGCGCCGCGCTGGGGCCCCAGCTCCGCGGCGAGGGCCTCCGTGAGCGGCGTGAAGTCGCTGATATCGGCGAACAGCGCGGCGCCCCGCACGCGGTCGGGCATGGCCCTGCCGTGGGCGAGCGCCCAGCGCCGGTCGCGGGGGAAGTAGGCCTCGGGCCGGTCGCGGGGCGCGCCCGGTGCGTTGGTCGAGTTCATGGGCTCCATGGCAGCGGCCGCGGCGATGCGGCAGAGGCGTCATTGTGGGGCCCGCGGGCGTGACCGGCTACCGGGCGGGCTCCGCCACCACCGGGCTACAGCTCCCGGCGCCGGAAGGCCGCCAGGGCGCCGGCCGCGCAGGCCGCGATGAGCACCACGGTCCCCGCGATGGCGCTCGCGAGCACGCCGCCGTCGACGCCCCCCGGCGCACCCGCCGCGAGCAGGGCCGCGGGCGCGGCGAGGCCCGTCGGGAGCACGTGGTCGAGCGCCGGGACGATGGCGACGAGGCTGATGCCGATGAGTGCCACGAACCCGAGGCCGGCGGCCGCCATGGTCGAGCCCGTCGCGCTCGAGGCCAGGAACGTGACCGCCGCCCAGGCCAGCAGCACCAGCCACTCGAGGATCCCCATCACGATCCACCCGCCGATCGGGAGCGGTTCGAAC
>JBBSCF010000136.1:0-6239 GCA_038250545.1 Candidatus Limnocylindrales bacterium
GAGGACGTTGCGCCCATCCATCACGACGCGGCCGCGCATGACACCGGCGACCTGGTCCATCGGCACCTCGCGGAACTCCGCCCAGTCCGTCAGGACGAGCAGGGCATCGCAGCCCGCCGCCGCCTCGATCGCGGACGAGACCATCGCCTTGGAGACTGCGCCGGGGACATCCTTGGGGCTCGCCGGGTCGAAGATCGAGACTTCGGCTCCCTCGTTCAAGAGGATCCCAATCGTGACAAGCGCAGGCGAGTCCCGGGTATCCTCGCTCCCTCCCTTGAACGTGATCCCCCACACGCCGATGCGGGCTCCTTCGAGGCTCCCGATCTTGTCGCGGAGGCGACGAATGACCGCAGCTGGCCGGGACCGGTTGACGGCGTCCACGGCCCGGAGGATCGGAGTGGCGACACCGAGTGACTCCCCGGTGAAGCGCAGGGCGGCGATGTCTTTCGGGAGGCAGCTTCCGCCGAACCCGAGACCGGGGGAGAAGTAGTCGCGACCGATCCGCGAATCGAGCCCAACCCCCTCCAGCACGCGATCGACGTCAGTCCCCAGGCCTTCGCATAGCCCGGCGATCTCGTTCGCAAATGAGATCCGGGTTGCAAGGTAGGAGTTGGCGACGTACTTGATCATCTCCGCCGTCCGCAGGTCGGTGAGGAGCACCGGTGCGCCAAGCGGCTCGAAGAGGGCGGCCACGGCCTGTGCGTCAGCCGGCTTCCTCGCCCCGACCACGATTCGATCCGGGTTCAGGAAGTCGTGAACCGTTCGGCCTTCGCGCAGGAATTCCGGGTTGGACACGATCCGTGGCAGGTTCCCGTCGTCGGCAAGGCCCCGCATGAGGATCGATTCGATGGTCTCGCCGGTACCGATCGGCGACGTGCTCTTGTTCACGATGATGGGGCGTCGATCTCCGACGCTGGCCTTGATGGACTTGGTGGCGGAGCGAATCCGCGAGAGGTCGGCGGCTCCGGAGGGTGTGCTCGGCGTATCGACGGTCAGAAAGACGTACTCCGCGTCTGCCAACGCCAAGTCGTAGTCTGTGGTGAAGCTCAACCGGCCATCTCGGAGCCCGTCTCCCACGAGGTCCTCGAGCCCGGGTTCGAGGAACGGGACCTGTCCCGCTCGGAGTGCTTCGATGAGCGGTTCGGCGATGTCAAGGCCGATCACCGTGTGTCCGAGGTGGGCGAACCCGGCCGCCGTCACGAGACCGACGTGACCACATCCGATGACACTGATCTTGCTCGCTTGCACGCGTACCTCGGGATTGTGTGACGCAATGATGGCAGGAGGCGATGATCGCCGGGGCTACTTCCCGGTCCGGCCGATGACTGCGGGGATCGTCCGCAGGATGATCTTGGCATCCAGCACGAGCGACCAGCGATCGATGTACGCCAGGTCCAGCTCCACCCAGTTGTCGAAGTCGGGATCGGCGCGCGCTCCAACTTGCCAGAGCCCGGTGATCCCAGGCTTCATGCTATGGCGGCGGCGGTGCCAGATGTCGAAATCGGCCACTTCGCGTACGGGGAGCGGTCGCGGACCGATCAGGCTCATGTCGCCCCTCAGGACGTTCCACAGCTGCGGCAGCTCGTCGATGCTCGTGGCGCGCAGGACGCGCCCCAGCCGGGTGAGGCGTGGGTCGTCCGTGACCTTGAAAACGATCCCATTTCGCTCATTGAGGTGCCGGACCTCCGCCAGGCGAGCCTCGGCGTCGCGCACCATCGTGCGGAACTTGTGCATCGTGAATTCGCGCCCTTGGAGTCCGACGCGCGCCTGGTGGAAGAGGATCGGCCGGCCCTCGGTCGCCAACATCACGAGGGCCACGATTGCGAAGATCGGGCTCAGCAGGACCAGGCCCACGGCCGCACCCACCACGTCGATCATCCGCTTCACAGCCAGGCTCGCCAGCCGGGTTGGGCCGTGGGCGTAGGAGCGGACCAGCATCCCGTTCAGCTCCTCCGTCTGGAGGTCCAGCGGGCGCGGCGGGGCGGTGGACAGGACGCGGACGTGCTTTCCTTCGTCGGCCGCGAGGTGGATGATCGGCTGCGCCCACTCGGCGTCTTCGGCGCCAACGCCGGCGCAGAGCGCCACCTCGTCCACCACGCGCTCGTGGAAGACCCGACCCAGGTCAGTCACGTCGCCCAGGATCGGCCGCGTGACGACGCCCTCATCATCGCCCGGCGCGCGCAGGTGGCCGATGACCTCGATGCCCAGCTCCTTGTGCCGGTCGATGGCATCCGCGAACACCTGGGCGGCCTCGCCCACGCCCACGATCACCATGTAGGAGCGGTTGTAGCCGCGCCCGCGCATCCGGTTGAAGACCAGGCGCAGGGCGATCCGGCTGGCCATGGTGATGGCCGGCTGGCCGACGAGCAGGATGAGCAGGAGCAGTCGGCTGACGTCCAGGTTGACGAGGTACAGGAACGACATGGTCCCGAACGCCAGGAGGAGGCTGCCCACGAGGATGTCATTGAGCTCGCCCGCGATGGTCCAGCGTTCTCGGAGCGTGTAGAGCCCCAGGAACCACAGGATGGTGACCCAGGCCGTGGCGTAGAACAGGGCGCCCAGCCGGTCGTCCAGGCCCCAGGCCTGCCACATGGTGGTCCACTCCGCATCGCCGTAGCGGAGGGCGCCCAGCACCAGGAACAGCACGACGGCAATCGCGGCATCCGCGGCCAGGAGCATCAGGCGGAGCGCGAAGGTGTGGCGTCGGATCAGGGCTGGATCCTCCCCCGGCATCCGGGATGGTCCATCCGGATTGCGGGTCTGGCCGTGACAGGTGTGCCGCCGAGTATATCGCTTGGGGGGTAGCCTCTCGGGGTGTCCTTCGACCCCCAATCACGCGAAGCCCAGCCGGTCCGTCCTGCCCGCCCGCGGGTGCGCGCCTGGCTGCCGGTGACCGCGTGGGCGGCGTTGATCTTCGCGTTCTCGTCCCGGTCGGACCTGCGGTTCCTCCCGGATGACTCGCTGGACTTCGTCGTGCGCAAGCTGGGGCACGCGGGGGTCTTCGGGATCCTGGCGCTGCTGCTGTGGTTCGCCGTGGCGACCACCACCGCGAGGCGGCGGCCGTGGGCGTGGGCACTGGTGCTCGCGTGGGCCTACGCGGCCACGGACGAGCTGCACCAGGCGTTCGTGGCCGGGCGCCACGCGGCGCTCACGGACGTGGCGATCGACGCGTCGGGGGCGCTGGTCGCGGTGGCCGCGGTTGCGGGGCTGCGGGTCCTGGTGCGGCGCAACCGGTCCTCGTCGTAGGCGCGCGCGGATGCCACGAGGTAGGTGGTGGGCGCACCTCGCCGCGAGTCCGCCACGAGGGAACGACGGAAGGAGCATTCTGGACCCGGCACCAAGGTCCCACGACCTCGCTATATTGCGTTCTCCTCGCTATCCGCGATAATGGCCGCATGACCGCCAACAGCCACCTGCCGTCTGACTTCCCGAAGCGAGCCTTCTACACGCCCGAGGAACTCGCCGGCCTAATGCGTGTCCACGTCTCGACCGTGCGCGAGTGGATCAGGACGGACCGGATCTTCGCCTACCGGCTCTCCGAGCGGATCAGCCGCATCCCGCTTACCTCCGTCATGGAGCTGCTCGGTGAGAGCCAGCCAGTCATCCGTCGGACGTTGACCGATGACGAGGAGGACGCCGTCTGGGCGCGAAGCCGAGCCGAGCACGCCTCGTGAGGCTCGCGCCCCAGAAGTTCGATCAGCGGATCAGCGACATCGAGGGCGCATTCAAGCGACTCGGACAGGTTGAGGTCGCTCGAGGCACGAGGAATCCCCAGACGGTCCTCATCACGGTCGAACACCCGGGCTGGGGCGTCGAGCGACAGGCTCACATGAAGTTCGTCGAGTCCTGGCTCCTCGACGGTGGAGGATGGGACCTGGTCAAGTACGAGTACGACCTCTTCCTTGATCCCGGTCCGGGACGCCTTGGCTTCCATTGGCACGACGGGAAGCACCATACGCACTGCATCGACCCGACCCAGCCGCCCAAGGATCATCACCACAACGGGTCGGAGATCGACATCTTCGACGCCTTCGGGCGCTTCACGCAGGTCCTCGTTGGCAGCGCACCCATCACCTGCAAGGGCCTCCGATCCATTCGTCGTGCCAAGGGCTGACGAGCGCCGGACCCGGTGCGCGGGAATGCTGCGCAATCCATCCCTTGTGGCGGACTCCCCTCGCCGTGAGGCGGTGACCCGGGTCCCGCGCGGAGTTGACCGCCTACGCGCCGAGCAGCGCGCCGAACAGCCACTTGTCCCTGCACACGTGGATCATCGCCTGGCTGCCGGTCCTGGGATGGGCCGCGCTCATACCCTGGTTCTCCGCTCAGTCCGACCTGCGCGTCGTGCCCGATGCCAGCCTGGACTTCGTCATCCGCAAGCTGGGCCACATGGGCGTGTTCGGGATTCTGGCGCTCCTCGCCTGGCGCGCGCTGGCCTCCACGACCAGCCTGCGGCGGCCGTGGGCATGGGGGCTGGCCCTCGCCTGGGCGTACGCGGCCACGGACGAGCTGCACCAGGCGTTCGTGACCGGGCGGCACGCGGCGCTCACGGACGTGGCGATCGACGCGTCGGGGGCGGTGATCGCGGTGGCCGCGGTCGCGGGACTGCGGGTCCTGGTGCGGCGCTGGCGCGGGGCCGCACCGGCTTATCCGGTTGACTCCGACGTGATCGGGCGGTAGCGTCGGGGTGTGCCGCGACCGCCCTACCCGCGCAACGTCGCCGACTTCAACCGGATGTTCCCGGACGAGGACTCGTGCGTCACCTACCTTGCGGCGTGCCGCTGGCCCGACGGGTTCCGCTGCCCGAGATGCGGCGAGCGCGAGGCATTCGACCTGCCGCGCCGGCGGCTGTGGCAGTGCAAAGCGTGCGGGCACCAGACGTCCGTGACCGCGGGGACCGTGATGCACCGCACCCGGACGCCGCTGCTGACCTGGTTCTGGGCGGCGTTCTGGATGACGGCGCACAAGCCGGGCCTCTCGGCACTGCAACTCCAGAACATGCTCGGGCTCGCGCGCTACGAGACCGCGTGGCTGATCCTCCACAAGCTCCGCCGGGCGATGGTCGACGCCAACCGCGCACCGCTCAAGGGCACGGTCGAGATCGACGAGACGTTCATCGGCGGCGAGCAGCTCGGGCTCCGCGGCGGACGGCAGCTCACCGGGCGCAAGGCGCCCTTGGTCGCGGTGGCCATCGAGGTCCGGGGCAAGGGATCGGGCAGGGTCCGGTGCGAGGTCATCCCGGACGCGACCGCGGCGACGCTCTCGCGGTTCATCGTGCGCAACATCGAGCAGGGCTCCTCCGTGCTATCCGACGGCCAGCGCGGCTACCAGGGCAGGGACGGCCTCGCAGCACAGGGCTACACGCCCCTGCCGCGCACGCAGGAGAGCTTCCAACTTGCCGGCACCGAGGACGTCGTGCCCCACGCGCACCGGGCAATCTCGAACCTCAAGGCGTGGCTGCTCGGCACGCACCGCGGCGTCGGGGCGGACCAGCTCCCGGTCTACCTCGACGAGTTCGTCTTCCGCTGGAACCGCCGCCACGCGCCGATGGCCGGCTTCCAGACGCTGCTCGGTCTGGGCACCCATCGCGAGCCCACGACCTACGAGGAAATCCTTGGGAGGCCAGCGGATGCTGGAGTGGCCCGACAGCGCGGACGAAAGACGGGGCTGAACCTCGTCAGGGAGCCGGCTTCCTCGGCGTAGCCTTCTTGGGAGACGGCGGCTTCGCCTTGGACCGCGGAACCCTTGGTCGACCGATCGGCGTGACCGCGTGACGCTTGGCCGTCGTGAAGGCAGCGACGACGTCCGGGATCAACGGGAGGTGACCGAGGTTCGTCTCGCCGGTCACGAGTTCTCGAGGAGCGCCTCGACCTCCTCGATCGCCGCGGTCGCCTGCTCACGCGACACCGAGGGATACTGCTTCACGAAGTCCTCGATCCGCTGGCCGTCGGCCAGGTAATCGAACAGGATCTTCACGGCGATGCGAGTGCCCGTGAACACGGGCGCGCCGCTATGCAAACCGGGGTCGCGAGTGATCGGGTGCTTGGTCGCGGTCGGCATGGCTGAACCTCCATCGCGAGCCTACGCGCATTCCGAATCGTCGTCCCGTCCGGGGCCGCGGTCAGCCGGTCCTCGTCGTAGGCGCGGTGCAGCGCCCAGGACTTGAAGGAGCGCTGAACGACGGCGAGGACATCCTGCCCTTCGCCCGAGATGAGCTGGTGGCTTCGCAGGGTCCCGAGGGC
>JBBSCF010000137.1:0-6175 GCA_038250545.1 Candidatus Limnocylindrales bacterium
AGGCACGCCACGGCGTGCTGCGTACCTCGATTGTCGGGGGCATCCCGATCAGTCACGACCACCCGCTCGACGCCGGAGCTCCGGGGGCTGGTTCCCCGGCTCGCCTCCAGGCTGCCGGCGTCGAGCGGGTCGCCTTGGCGACGACTCACGGGCCGATGGGGGCCCGTTAGCCACAGGGCCCGGCCGGGATAGTGCCCCCGGCCGGGCCCGACAGCACAGGAGAGCCGGGGACATGGCCTATACCAGCATCGCCGTCGCCCTCGACGTCACGACCACGATCACGACCACCGACCGACCCTTCTTGACGGGCGGTGGCGAGGGACGCGTCTGCAACCTCGAGTGGGACAACCTCTCGATCCTCGTCGGCAACAGTACCGACGCGACGCGCGCCGAGGCCGCCCAGCACCTGATCGACGCGGCGACCGAGCTGCGTGATGCGGCGCTGGCGCGGATGGCCGAGCCGGTGCCGGCATGAAGCCCCAGACATCCGACGTGCTGGAGCTGCTGCGCCGCTGCGGGCCAGCCGGCGTCACCGATGGGATCGCCCGCGACGACCTCGGGTGCTCCAACGCCGCCGCCAGGATCCACGAGCTGCGCGGGGACGGCTACGCCATCGAGACGCGCTACGTGTCGGTCCCCACGCGGCACGGCCCGGCGCGGGTGGCGCGCTACATCCTCGACGAGAAGGGCTGCCCGTCCTGCGGCGCCCTCGGCTCGACCGGGCATTGGGTTTTCTGCGTCCAGCGTGTCGTCCCGGTCGCCAGCGCGCCCGGTGAGCTGATGGAGCTGTGGGGAAAGTGAACGGCATCCCGGTTCCCGTCCGGCAGGGCTCGCCCGAGTGGCTGGCCTACCGCCGCACTGTCATCACGGGCACGGCTCTGCCGGCGATCCTCGGCATCAGCCCGTGGCGCTGCGAGGCCGACCTGGCTGATGAGATGCGCGGCATCGGCGATGCGCAGGAGTCCACGATCAGGATGCGGAAGGGCTCGGCCCTCGAACCGTTCGTCCTCGGGGAACTCGCCGCCGGACATGCGCACCGGCCGGACGGATCGTCCGTTCCGCCGATGCGCACCCAGCGCTTCCGGGCGATGGTCCGCCATCCCGAGATCGAGTGGGCGGCGGCCAGCCCTGACGCGCGCGTGGTGGGCGAGCGTCGGCTTGTGGAGATCAAGACGAGCGGCAGCCGCACGCGGTTCGCGGACGGCATCCCACAGGACGTGGCCGCTCAGGTGGCGTGGCAGCTCGGCTGCACCGGTTACCCCGTCGCCGACGTGGCGATCCTCACCGACGACGCCCTGACGATCATCGAACAGGAGGCGGACCCGGCGCTGTTCGCCGACCTCGTGGCCGTCGCCGTGGACTTCCGCCGGCGCCTCGCCGCGGGCGGCCCGTTCGCCCGTGACGCCTCCCGGATCAAGCGCGACCACCCGGCCGACGACGGCTCCGAGGTGGAGGCCGACGGCGACACGGCCGAGGCTGTCCGCGCCCTGCTCGACGTGCGCGGCTCTCGCAAGCGGCTCGAGGACGACGAGGAGCGCCTGGAGTCAGCAATCAAGGCCCGGATGGCGGACGCCGCCGTGATGACCGGGCAGGGCTTCCGCGTGACGTGGAAGCGCACCAAGGACCGCGAGGAGACGGACTGGAAGGCCGTCGCCGCCTCACTCATCGCACCCCTGCCCGAGACGGAGCGCGCTGCGCTCGTCGGGCCGCACGTCACCGTCCGGGCCGGGTTCCGACCGTTCCGGGTGACGCTCGACAAGGAGACGGAATGACCAGCGAACACCTGCCCGCGACGACGCAGGGCACCGACGAGAAGCGCGAGCTGGCGCTGCTCAAGGCTGTGGGGCTCGACAAGCTGACGCCCGAGCAGCGCGAGCTGGCGCTGAACATCGCCAGCCGATACGAGCTGGACCTGCTGCTCAAGCACCTGGTGATTATCGAGGGGCGGGCCTACATCACCCGCGACGGGCTGATCCACGTCGCCCACCGCTCGGGCGTCTTCGAGGGGATCGAAGTGTCGCCGGTCGTCAAGGACGGCACGTACCTGCGCGCCACCTGCTCCGTCTGGCGCAAGGACATGGCGCGCCCGTTCACCTACCCCGGCCGCTACCCGACCACCGGCGGGAACTCGAAGTACAACGAAGAGATGGCGGTCAAGGTCGCCGAGGTCGCCGCCCTGCGCCGCGCCTTCGACGTGTCGGCGCCCACGGTCGAGGAGCGATGGGACGGGGCCGAGACCGAGCCGGTCGAGGCGCCCGCGAAGGGCCAGAGCCTCGCCGAAATCGCACGATCCCGCGCCGCGACCGTCCAGGATGCCCCACAGGCCGTCGAAGAGGCCATCGTGGTGTCCGAGCCCACCCCGGAGCCCATCGAGGCACAGCCCCCCGCCGCGTGCGCCAGCGCGAGCCCCTACGCCCCCGACTGCGCGTGCGTGCTGGACGCGGGCCACCCCGGCAACCACCGGACGGCCGAGCGCGAGAGCTGGCAGTCATGAGGCGCTCACCGCTCAAGCGGGGACGCACCGCCGACCCCGTGACCGCCGAGCTCCGCGTCGCCGTCCTCGACCGCGACCAGGGCTGCGTCGCCGTGGCGCTGGGTGAGGACCCGATGGACTGCCGCGGCCGGCTCACCCTCGATCACGTCAAGGACCAGCCCCGGATGGGCAAGCGTGCCCCGTCCGACGCGCGGCATCTCGTGGCGATCTGTGAGGAGCACCACTTGTGGACAGGCTGGGCCACGGCTCACCGCCCGGAGCTCCGCGACTACCTCGCGGGAGTGGCGTCGTGATCCGCGACGTCGTCGCCCAGGCATGGGCCCAGGGCCCTGCGCACGTCGTCGCCGCTGTCCTGCTCACCCCGGTCGCCGTGCTGGCCGGGTGGGTGGTGCTGGTGGTCGCGATCGTCGCGGGGACGCCATGAGCGCACCGCTGTGCCAGATGACCTCCGCGTCCACGCGTGTCTGGTTCAGCCCTGCTTGCCACCGGCCGGGACTGTGGGAGGCCGCGTCGTGACCGTCCCCCTGCGATCCGACAGCCCGCGCGCCGCGTCCGCGCTGCGGTTCGGCCAGGAGCTGAGCCGCGCGATGGCCGCGAGGCACGCGAGCAGGGCGCGCCTGGCGGTCGCCACCGGCTGCTCGAAGGCCTCGATCGCCAACTGGCGCGTCGGGGGCAACCTGCCGCGCGTCGACACCGCGGCGCGGCTCGCCGAGGCCCTCGACTGGCCCAAGCTCGTGGCGATCGCCGCGACCGGTCGGACGGGCACCTGCCCTGCCTGCGGGCGGCCGTTCATCAACGAGGGCGGGGCATTCAAGCGCTGGTGCTCCGTGGCCTGCCGGGAGGTGGCGACACAGCTTCGACGACCGACCGCGGGGGGCGACCTTGCGACCGCCATCGAGGCGCAGATCGTGCAGGGTGCAGGCAAGCACGGTGGGCTGCCACGCGCGCCCCTGTCCGCGGCAATCGCCCTCTACCGGCGCTCTGACGCGCGCAGGGTGATGCGCATCGACAAGCAGCATGAGCAGGTCGTGGGCCTCCAGGCTCTGGTGGACGCGATGTGCGCCTCCTGCGAGCCCGAGGGCGTGTGCCGGACGCCGGAGTGCCCGCTGCGCGCCGCCAGCCCGCTGCCGATCGGGTGCCACGCGGTGCCCGACCGGATCCGCCCGGCTGAGGGCCCGTGGGGGCCGACGAGCCGGGATCGGACGCTGGCGGCCGGGCGCGCCGGGAACGCGGAGCGCTGGAGCCGTCCCGGCGAACGAGATCGGATGTCCGCCGCGAGCTCGGCCCGCTGGGCGGCCCTGACGCCCACCGAGCGCGAGGCGGCAGGGGCCGCCATCAGCAAGGGACGAGGAGCTTCATGATCCGCCGTGAGCCGTGTGCCGTCTGCGGCGGCATCGTGACCGCCGACACGCTGGACCCCGTGCCGGGCGTCGCCCTGCACAACGCCGGGCCGGCCCATCGGGCCTATCGACAGCGGGTGGTCGCAGTGGATCGGACCCGGGAGTGGCGCCGTCGGATGCGCGCCGACCTGGAGCGCATCAGGCTCGAGCGCTGGGCCCGTGGGGTGGCAGTGTGAGGGCGTACCACCGTGTGGACCCGCTCATGGACGAGCGCAAGTCGCACTACAACCCGGGGCAGTTCGGCGCCTACCTGAAGGTCCAGCTCGTGTCCGGACGTCAGACGCGGCGGGGATGGTTCCGGTCGCTCGATGCCCTGCGGGGTGCCCTTCCGGCGGCCTACGTCCGCCATGTCGCCTTCCTGCTGTCGGAGGGCGACCTGGTAGTGGATCTGACGGGCGCGGTCTACGTCGATGGATGGGAGGAGTGGCAGGAAGGGGACCTGACGGTGGGTGAGCGGATGTCACGTCTGCGTAACCGGCGCCGTAACGGGACCGTAACCGGCGGTGTAACTCCCACCGTAACGCAACCGTCACCGCCCGCTATAGGCGTAGGCATTGGCGTAGGCGTTAGCACTGACGAAGGATCTACGAGACCGTCTACCTCTAGCGGCGCGCGCGCCAACGGGCGCCACGCCGATCCGATCGAAGACGACGAGACCCCCCTTTCCCCGGCGGCCATGCCGTGGGAGTGAGGACGTACAGCCGGGCGGAGTGGACCGCGGCGCAAGCAGCCTGGCACGACGGTGGCTACCGCGACGACCTGTGGGGCCTGGTCCGTCTCCACGCGGCCCGGCGGGGGATGATCTGGCCGCCGGCCGGGACGCTCGAGGACAGCATCGATGACGAGAGCCCGAGCCAGCGGATCATCGTCGTCCGGGCGATCCGTGACACCCCGGAGCTGCTGCGCCACACCATCGCCGCGTCGTCGTCCTGGTCGCAGGTCGTCGATGCCCTGATCGGGGCGAGCAACGATCGCCGGGCCGAGGCCGAGCGGCGGGATGCGCTGGAAGCCGAGCGGCGCAGCGCCACGGACATCGGCCGTGTCGAGGCAACGGCCATCCTCCGGCGGGTCCAGTCGTGACCACCCGCCTGGACCCGCCGTCTGCCGTGGCCGCGTCGCTGTGCCTCCTGGCCCGATCGCTCTCGGATCGCGCCGTCACGTCACGGCACCCGCGGCCCTGCGGCTGGTGCGACTACCCCGTGGCCGAGCTGCGCGCCATGGTCGATGACCTCAACGAGATGACCTTCGACCCGAAGTCCGGCCGGTACCTGACCCATGACGCCCGGGCATTCAGCGAGCTGCCCAGGGCGCGACAGGCGACGCTCGTGGCCGAGGCGCAGAGCTTCGAGCCCGAGCCCATGACCGCCCCCACCCCCGCACCAGCCGATGAGGAAACCCCGTCATGGATGTGAAGCTGACCAGTGACCCGGGGTGGCCTAGAACCACAAAAGGCCTCGGATTTCATTACAACAAGACACTGACGGCTGGTAGCGTGACCGCCATCCTCGCCATCGACCCCGGCTCCACGCTGTCCGCCTGGATGGGCATCGACGCTGCCGGCCGCCCGCTCACCTTCGGCAAGGTCCCCAACGACGAGCTCGCGGCGATGCTCCGCTCGAAGGACCTGGCGGGCCGCCTGGCCGGCACCACCGGCACGGTCCTGGTCCTCGAGGCCATGACGCCGCGCGGCATGCCGACCTCGCTCCAGGAGTTCGAGGCCACCTGGTGGTCCGGCCGCTTCGCCGAGGCCGCGCGGCCCATGCGGGTCGAGCGGATCGCCCGGGACGCGGTGAAGCTCCACCTCACCGGACGCCGCGTCAAGGTCACCGACGCCAACGTCCGCGCCGCCCTGATCGACCGCTATGGCCGGTTCGGGGGCAAGGACGTGGCCATCGGCCGCAAGGCCAGCCCGGGGCCGCTCTACGGGGTGGCCGATGACGTCTGGGCAGCGCTCGGCGTGGCCTGTGCCTACGCCGATGATCCCAAGCTCGCGGAGGCTTTCGCATGACCACGCCCAAGATCCCCTACCGCGATGAGTGGCCCTCGCTGGCGCAATGCGTCCACGGCCATGCGGCGATCGGCTGTCCTGACCTCCTCCCGGAACTCCCCGACCGCTACGTCGTCCTCGTCGATCCCCTCACCGTCGAGGACGTGTGGCCCGACGACGGCGCCCCCATCCCCGACGACAGCCTCCGTCCGGCCCGTGGCTGCCTCGTCGGCGTGATCCTCGCCGGGCTGGCGTGGGTCGTCATCCTCGGCGGGCTGGCCCTGCTGGTGGCGC
>JBBSCF010000138.1:0-6170 GCA_038250545.1 Candidatus Limnocylindrales bacterium
CCACGTGCCAGAAGAGATAGTCCAGGTTCATCCCGAGATGGGCGATCGAGAAGACCCCGAGCTCCCGCCGCGCCTCGAGGAAGGGGGGCAGCGCGGCGATCCCGTAGCCCGACTCGAGCGGGTTGTCGAAGCGGACGGCGTTGTACCAGAGGGCGAAGACGAGCGCGGGCCCAAAGCCCAGGGCCAGCCAGGCGGCCCTCGGGAGCGACGCCCGGACGGCCGCGCCCAACTCCGCGGGGAACCGGGCCCGAACGCGTTCGGGCAGCGATTGCCAGCCCCAGTACGGCAGCGCGGCGATCAGCGTGGCCCGGGTGAGGAACCCTGCGCCGGCGAGGATCCCCATCACGAGCGCTCGCCGCCGCCCGAACGCCTCCAGCAGCCCGGCGAAGGTGAGGATCGAGGCCACCAGCTGGCCCGTGTGCCAGACGCCCCCGCGCATCGTCACCCACCACGTCGCCGTGCTGAACCCGAAGAGGAGTACGAGCCACGCGCGGTCGGAGGCCGACGCGACGCCGAGCCGCCCGGCCAGGCGCCACAGGAGGGCCAGGCCGAACGTGGCCAGGCCGGCGTTGACGATCGGCTGCCAGCTCGTCGCGACGTCGGGCCCCACCAGGGCGACGAGCGGGGCGAGCACGAACGCCGGGAACGGGGCGAACGGCACGTAGACGCGCTGCCCGACCACGGCCACGTCGTACGGACCCAGGGCGGTCTCCAGCCAGGTCCTGCCGTGGAGGAAGGCGTCCGCGAGATAGAAGAAGTCGGGCCTCCCGGCGTCGAAGTCCCGGGCGAACCACCACAACACGAGGAATGAGACGGCGAGCGCGAGGCCACCGATCAGCACGGACTGCGCGCGCCGGTCGACGTGGTGGGACGTGGCGCCGCTCACGGCGCGGCCAGCGCCGGGGTGCCCGGGTCGCAGCCCCGCGTCGGGGCAGTGAGGATCGGTGCCACGAGCCCCACCCCGAACGCGAGCGGGTAGAGGGCGTCGATCGGGATCCAGAGGGCCGGAAGGATGGCCGCCGCCCACCAGTGGCGCCGCTCCAGGAGCAGGGCGACCGGGATCAGCAGGAGCATCGCGTAGTGATCCCAGAGGAGGGGGCTGAGCAGCTGGCTGGCGACCACTCCGACCACGAAGCCTGTCGCGGCATCGCGGCGGAACCACGCGTGAAGCGTGACCGCGGCCGTCCCCGCAATCGCCGCGAGCTGGATCGCAGAGGCAGCACCGCCGTCCAGGCCCGCGCGGTACGCCACTGCCCCCGCCGTCATGTTGTGGGGCGTCGTCACGGGCTGGCTCACCCGTCTCAGTAGCTCGACGTAGTCCCCCCAGGTGGCGAGGCCGACGACCAGCGTTGCGGCAGCCGCTGCGACTGCGCAGGCGAGCAGTCCCACCGCGAAGGCTCGCCATCGTCGCGTGACGATCATCCATCCGAACAGCAGGGCCGGTTGCACCTTGATGAGCGCACCGGCCGCGACCGAGAGCCCCAGCGGGACCGCCCGGTCCAGGGTTCGCCATCCGACCGCGAAGACCAGGAACAGGAGCGGCCCAACCTGGCCCAGCTTCACCGAGTAGAGGAAGGGCCACGAGACCGCGGCCAACCCCACGATCGCCCAGCGAACGCCGGGCCGGACCGGGAGGATCGCGGCGCCGGCGAGGATGGCGCCCATCAGCGCGGAGATCCAGGCCCAGGTGGCCACCGGATCCGGGAGGATCGCGAAGGGGATCACCGCGACCGCGAACGGGGGCGGGTACAGGTAGATCGCGAACCCGCCGGCCACGGCAACACTCGGGTCGTACAGGGGCCGGCCCGCGCGCAGACGGTCGGCCGCATGGGCATAGGCCTGGAAGTCGTAGCCGAGCGTGTCGCCCGCTGCGCGGAGGACGGCCAGTGTTGTGGTCGTCAGGACGAGCAGGACCAGGAGCGGCGCAAGGCGGGAGACCGCTCTTCGCAGCGCCACCCGGCGACTCGTTCGACGGCCTTCGAGCCTCACCATTCTCTCATTGTGGCCGGTGCGGGCGGCGCGATGCGGCCGAGCCGACGGACCAGGCGTGAGTCCTGCCGGACCGGCAGGACCTGGGGGCACTTGCGGATCGGTCGGGGGCCGTGTGAGGATCGGCCACGTGGACGTGACGATCGGCGTTCGGCCGTGATCCGGCGCGAGGTCGGCCTGGCGGCCGCCGTCCTGATCGCACTGGGTGGCGTCACCAGTGATGGATCCGGGTTGCTCTTGTGGACTGGTGCCGGGCTGGCGGCCGTCGCTCTCCTCCTCGGGTCACGCCGGCCCGACATGCTCGAGGTGCACGGCTCGGACGAGGAGGCCCTGGTTGCCTGAGAGCGGTGCTGACCACGGTTCGATCTACGTGCCCGGATCGCGCTCCAACAACCTGCTCCGTTTCGGCCTGCTCTCCATGGTCGTGCTCACGAGCGTATGGGCGTTCACCTGGAACCATGGGACGTACATCCTCGCGGTCGACATTAACATCCCGCTCCAGGCGGCCGACCGCTGGCTTGCCGGCGGCACGCCGTACGTCGCGGCCGACTTCGCGCCCGGAGCCGCGCTCCCGCCATTCATGTACCCCCCGTACATCCTGCCGCTGGTTGCGCCCCTGACCCTGCTCCCTCGGTCGATCGTGGACGCCGCATGGGTCGCATCGCTGGTGGTGGCAGCCTGCTGGACCCTGCGCACCCTCGGCGTGCCGTGGCGCGCATGGCCGCCGTTGTTCGTGTGGCCTCCCCTCGCTGAGCCCATCTTCAACGGGAACGTCCAGGTTCTGCTGCTGGCTGCCTTCGTGGCCCTCTTCTACCGCTATCCAGGAATTCCCCGCAACGCCACGGACCCGCCATTGAGCACGGCTGGGCTCGCAGCCCTGGCGGTCGTGCTCCCGGCAATCAAGGTCGGGCAGTTCCATGCATGGATCCACGTCCTGGCTCGACGTCCCCGGGCCGCCCTCCTTGGATTGGGATTCGTCGCGGTCGTCGCCCTGCTCACGCTGTCGCTCGTGGGCCTGTCGTCGTGGGCGGAGTGGCTGGCCCAGCTGGGACGGGCCCGGGATCCGAGGTGGGTCCTGGGCGGCTTCAGCCTGATCCGCCTGGTTCCGCCGCTGGGCTACCCGGTGATCCTCGCGTGCGCGGTTGCCGCGTGGTTCGTTCGGGGTCCGCATGCCGGGGCAATCGTGGGCGCCCTGCTGGTCGTGGGCGCCCCATCGTTGTACATCTTCGTCACCTTGATGCTCCTTCCCGCCATGGTCACGATCCGGCGCGAGGTCGCGTTGCTCGGGGCGATCTTCATCGCCACGTCCACCTACGCCGGCGCATGGATCGGAATCCTGATCGTTTCGGCCGCGATCGCGGCGACATCGCGCCAGCCCCGGCTTCTCGAGCCCCGAGCCGAGGGTCGCCCGGCGGCCGGCCGCGCCCCGACTCCTGCGGGCTGACCGAAGGTTCGAGCGTCAGGCGCGGTACGTCTCCGTGCGCCGCGTCTCGATGCGCCGGTGGATGAGCGGCGTCCGGAAGAGATCCCACGCAACCCGCAGCGCCAGCCCGGGCCGGGCGTGCATCCGTGACCCGCGCTTGTCCGACCAGCGGATGGGCACCACCGCGATCCGGTAGCCGCGTCGCCGCGCGAGGTAGATGAGCTCCACGTCAAAGACGATGCTCGTGATCCGCTGCCGCTCGAAGAGATCATGCGCGGCTGCACGTGTGAAACCCTTGGACCCGCACTGGGTGTCCTGGACGTGGCCCACGGCCCAGACGGAGGCCAGCGCGTGGAAGGCGCGGCCCAGCAGGCGACGGACGTCCGACTGGCTGAGGCGCATGTCGGTGCCGTCGGGCTGGATCCGGCTGCCGAGGGCGACGTCGTGGTCGGCGAGCGCCTCCAGGAGGAGCGGGAGCTGGTCCGGCGGAGTGGCCATGTCCGCGTCGGCGAAGATGGCGAGATCGGTGTCCGCCGCCAGCATCCCGGCCTTCACGGCCGCGCCCTTCCCTCCGTGCTGGACGGCGAGGAGGGCGAGTGCCGGCAAACCCGAGGGCGTCGAAACCGCCGTCTCGGGCCGGCCGCGGACAAGGTCAGCCGTGCCGTCGGTGCTCCCGTCGTCCACAACCAGGACACGGACTTCGTCGGGCAGGCGTGCCGCGCCCGGGGCTCCGTCGCGACCTTCCTGACCATGGCGACGGAGGTAGCCGAACAGCTCGTCGAGGGCCGGCCCGAGGCGCGCCTCTTCGTTGTACGCAGGCAGGACGATCGTGAGCGAGCGGGCATCCATCGCCGGTCAGTCTACGGGCGCCGGGGTGAGGTTCGGCACCCCAGCCGCCGCCTTCGCCGGTCGCGCCGCCAGCGGGACGAGCGCGACGAGCATCGCGAAGCTCTGCGGCCAGATCGTCGGGAGGGCGAGGAAGGACGCGACCGGCACCGTCCAGCGACGGTCCGTGCGGGCACCCCACGCCACGATGACCAGGCCACCGGAAAACGCAGCGCAAGCGGGACCGCCACGGAGGTGCTTCCGGACAGGCCGACGTTGCTCTCGAGCATCCGGATCCAGTCGGCCCACCAGCCGGGCACGAACGGATAGGTGACGGCAGCCACGACCGCCACGGCGGCGAGCGCGCGCACGAGCAACCGCCATTCGGCTCGGAAGGCGAACCAGAGGATCCCAACGCCGGTCGTGACCTTCGTGAGGATCACGAAGGTCCAGCTCTCCGGTAACCGGAACCCCAGCACGATCGCCGCCGCCAGGAGGATGTGGATGTTGCCGACCGAGACTTTCAGGAGGACCGGGTACAGGGCAAGCGCGGCCAGTGTCCAGCCCCGGCAGACCCAGCCGAGGGCTGCGATCGCCAGGGCTGTCCAGGTCCAGAGGAAGGTCGCGAACGAGACCAGGTGAAAGGGGAGTAGCGCCAGCGCCACGGGCGGCGCATAGCGGAAAGACACGGCGGCGTCCACGTTGGAGAAGGCATCCCGTTACGGGTCGGCCGGATTGAAGGACCAGTAGCTGAAGGCGTCGGTCCCCCGGCCCTCCGGGTGCACGAGGATCCAGGCGAGGGCGACGGCGCCGATGAGCGATAGACCGAGCCGGATGGGGCCCCGGTACCGGGTCGCCAGGATGCCAAGGGTCGTCATGTGACCGGCGGCTCCGGCGGCCGCTGCTGCGCGCTCGCCACGAGATGCCGCCCGTCCGGGTCGCGCAGCACCGCCAGCAGCGTCATCAGCATGTAGCCGAGGAGCCGCGGCGTGGCGAGGACGCTCAGGGCCACCGCCGCGGCCCAGCCCCAGCGGGTCGGTGCCAGGCGCAGCGTGAGCAGGAGCCCGGCGACGAGGAGGGCGGCCCACAGGACTGGCGACACTGCGTACGGCGAGAGGTTCGCGACCTCGCCGACCTGCGCAAGTGTGAGGGTGCCCAGGAAGTCGACCGTCGCCTGGGGCGCGAGCACCAGCTGCACGAGGAGCAGGCCGGCCATCCACGCGGCGAACCAGGCCAGCCGTCGCCATTCGCGGCGGCCGAGCCACCAGAACACGAGAAGGGCCGGAAACAGCTTCAGGTTCGCGGCGAGGGCGACCGCCCAGGGCGCGCCGAGCGCGGTGAGGAACGTCAACGGCACCTGGGCCTGCCCGACGGTCACTGCCCAGGCGATGGGCATTGCGAGGACGCCAACCGCCACCCAGGTTTCCCGCCGTCGCGGCCCGACCAGCCCGAGGGTGCCAGCGAGGCTGGCGATCACCACCGCGAGCCAGATCGTCGCGGCAACCGGGTACGGGAGGAGCGCAAGCGGTCGGAAGACGATCGCAAGGAGCGGTGGATAGCGGTAGAACTCGGGCGCATTGGGGTCGGCGTCGGCCGGGTAGAGCGGGAGACCGTCGTTCAGGCGAGCGCCCGCATCGAAGTAGGCGCGAACGTCGGCCAATGGGTCCATCGTGACGTGAAGCCAGAGGGCGGAGACCCCGATGAGGGTGCCGATCACCGCACCGGAGTACCAGGCCCAGCGGACGTACCGCCTCATGCGAGCTCTGCGCTGTGCGCGTGCGTCGTCCATCGCCGGGCATCCTATCGGGCCGGGGCACCCCTGACCCGCGGACCATCGTCATGACCCGCAGGCAGGCACTACAGTCGGATCGTGATCGGTCTCGTCAGTCGTGTCTTCGATGTCGGACGCGGACCCAACCGCCTCTTCCGAGCC
>JBBSCF010000139.1:0-6024 GCA_038250545.1 Candidatus Limnocylindrales bacterium
CGTGTGGACGGCGTTCGGGTTCCTGATCGTGGGGCTGCTGATCACCTTCTGGATGCCCCGGCGCCGTGTCTGGGGGCGCCTGGACGCCGACGGGCGGCTCGCGCTCGTCGTCCGCGCCGACCGGTACGTGGACGTGGGCCGCGAGTTCGGGCGGCTCCTGGACGACCTCGTCGCCGCGCGGCGCACCGGCGCCGCCGGCGTCACCGGCCCCGGCGCCGCCTGACCGCCGATGGCCACCCTGCACGACCTGCTCGACGCGGTCATCCCCGGCGCGCGGTCCGTGGGCGCCGACGTCCCGGAGGGCCCCGACGCGCCGGGTCTGGGCTGGGTGCGGGTCCTGCGGGCCCGCGTCCCGGCGCTGGACGTGCTGGAGGCGGGCGACCTCGTCATCGTCCCCGCGAGCGCGCTGCCGATCGTGGCGCCGTCCCCGGCCGACGCGAGGGACCTCGTGGAGACGCTCGCCCGCAGCGGGGCGGCGGCGCTGCTCCTGGTCCCCGGCAGCGTCCCGGGATCGGCACCCGACGCGCTCGCCGCGCTGGGGCCCGTCGCGGCCGAGGCGGGCATCCCGGCGATCCAGGTGGACGGGACCGACCCCACGGCGCTCGAGCGGCGGGTCATCGGCTACCTGGTGGACCGGCGGGGCGAGCTGGAGCGCCAGGCGTCGCTGCTCGAGGGCGACCTCGCGAAGCTCGCGATGGCGGGGCGGGGGCTGGACGCGCTGGCCGCCGCCATCGGCGGGTTCCTGCGGCGGGCCGTGGTCCTGGAGGGGCGCCGCTCCGACGCGCTCGCGGTCCACGCCCCGGCCGACGTCCCGGGCGCCGCCGCCGCGGTCACCGCCTATCTCTCGCGCCCCGCGGCGGCCGGGCGGCGGGTGCCGCTCCCCGGCGCGCCCGGCGATCCCGCCCCGGCCGGCTGGCTCGTCCTGCTGGGCGAGCGGCCGGCGAGCGACCTGGACGCGATCGCCGCGGAGCGCGTCGCGCCGCTCCTCTCGCTGGAGCTCATGCTCGAGGCGCAGGTCCGGCGCGCGCGCGACGAGGCCGGGCGCAGCGACCTGATGCCCTCGGACGGGCCGCCGTGGGTGGTGCTGTTCGCCCGCCAGTCCGAGCCCGAGGACGGCGGCCCGACCCGCGAGGAGGTCCGCTCCGAGCTCCGGTTCCGGTTCGCCGCCCGCCGGCTGGCGCTGCGCGGGACCAGCGAGAGCCTGGAGCTGCGGGCGATCGCCGCGCTGGAGCCCGGCGACCCCGACGGCCAGCGGATCGCCGGACGCGTGGCGGCGTTCCTCGGCCGAACGGTGGCCCTGTCGCGTCCGTTCTCCGAGGCCGCCGAGCGACCCGCGCAGGAGGCCACGGCGCGGGCGACGCTCGAGGCCGTGGAGCGCCTCGCCGAGCCTCCGCGGGTGGCCCGCGCGGACCGCCTGCCCGCGTACCGGCTGCTCGCGGCGTTGGGCAACCTGCCCGACGATCGCATCCAGGCGGCCGCGCTGCTCGAGCCGCTGTTCGCCGGCCGCCCGTCAAGCGTGCGCGAGCGGCTCTCGACCCTCCGGGCGGTCCTCGACCACGGCGCGGCCGGCGAGGCCGCCGCGACGCTGGGAATCCACCGCAACACCCTCGCGTACCGGGTCCGCAACCTGGAGGGCCTCACGGGGTGGGATCTGGGCGATCCGGACCTCCGGCTGGCCCTCTCGGTGGCTGTCAGAATCGTGCAATCTGCACAAAGCAAGGGCTCGCAACCGCTGCATTCTGCCCGTCCAGGACCCCCGGACCACCCCTAGACTCCGCACATCGGCGAGCGTCTGCATGGCGCCTCGTGCCGAAGGCACAAGCGGAGACCGGCGGGAGGCGCGCGACGCGTGGCGGACAACGGCGAGTCATTGGCGATGATCCAGGCCGCGAAGGCGGGCGGGATCCGGTTCGTCCAGCTCCAGTTCACCGACATCCTCGGCCACGTCAAGGCCGTCACGATCCCGGTCCACCGGCTCGAGGACTCGGTCCGCCACGGCACGTGGTTCGACGGCTCGTCCATCGAGGGCTTCACCCGGATCGCCGAGTCCGACCAGTACCTGGCGCCCGACATGGACACCTTCAACGAGGTGCCGTGGCAGCCGGGCAGCGGCCCGCGCGGCACGGCGCGCGTGATCTGCGACGTATTCACGCCCCGCGGCGAGCCGTTCACGGGCGACCCGCGCTACGTCCTCCGCCGCCAGGTGGAGCAGGCGAAGAAGCTCGGCTACATCGTCCACACCGGTCCGGAGCTGGAGTTCTTCCTGTTCCGCCGCGGCGACGACGGGCGGATCATGCCGCTGCCCCACGACCAGGCGGGCTACTTCGACTACTCCACGGACCTCGCGCAGGAGGTCCGCCAGGACATGGTCGACGCGCTGGAGGCGTTCGGGATCCGCGTCGAGGCCGCCCATCACGAGGTCGCGGCCGGCCAGCACGAGATCGACTTCGAGTACGCCGACGCCCTGCGCACCGCGGACAACGCCATCACGTTCAAGTTCGCGCTCAAGGCCATCGCCAACCAGCACGGCCTGTATGCGACGTTCATGCCCAAGCCCATCCACGGGATCAACGGCTCGGGCATGCACACCCACCAGAGCCTGTGGTCCATCGCGGAGGCGCGCAACGCCTTCGCGGACCCCAACGCCCCCTACGGCCTGTCCGAGGTGGCCAAGTCGTACATGGCCGGGATCCTGGCCCACGCCCGCGGGATGATCGCCATCCTCGCCCCGCTCGTGAACTCCTACAAGCGCCTTGTCCCGGGCTACGAGGCCCCGACGTACATCACGTGGGGCCGCACCAACCGCTCCGCCCTCATCCGCGTTCCGATGATCTCGCCCGGCAAGTCCATCGAGGGCACCCGCGCCGAGGTCCGCTGCCCGGACCCGTCCTCCAACACGTACCTCGCCTTCGCCGCGATGATCGCGGCCGGCCTGGACGGCGTGGAGAAGGGGCTCACGCTGCACGACCCCGTCGAGGAGAGCCTGTTCGAGATGGACGCCGCGCGGATCGCCGAGAAGGGGATCCGCCAGCTGCCCGGCACGCTCGGCGAGGCCATCGACGAGCTTGAGGCGGACCCCGTCATCAGGGAGGCCCTGGGCGACCACGTCCTCTCCCACTACGTCGCGGCCAAGCGCGCCGAGTGGGACGAGTACCGGACCCAGGTCACCCAGTGGGAGCTGGACCGCTACCTGGAAGCCTTCTGACCCAGCCCATCAACCCCGTCATCCACCAGCCCGCCCAGCACCAGCAGCACGGCAGGAGAGCCATGACAGCACGCAGCACGGCCATCAGCACGATCGCGAACCACAAGGTCGCGTCCGTCGAGAACTACCTCGAGGACGCCGGCGCCACCATCTACGGCAGCTACGTGTTCGGCGAGGACGCCCAGCGCCAGTACCTCGCCAAACCCATCTTCAAGAAGCTCAGGCGCACCATCGACGGGCACGAGCCGTTCGACCCGGCGATCGTCGATGCGGTGGCCCACGGCGTGAAGGAGTGGGCGATGGCGCACGGCGCCACCCACTACACGCACTGGTTCGTGCCGATGACCGGCTCGACGGCCGAGAAGCACGACTCGTTCCTGAGTCCCACCGGCGAGGGCTCCACCGTTGCGGAGTTCTCCGGCAAGAACCTGCTCCAGGGCGAGCCGGACGCGTCCTCGTTCCCGTCGGGCGGCATCCGGGCCACCTTCGAGGCCCGCGGCTACACCGCGTGGGACGTCACCAGCCCGATCTTCCTCCAGGTCGAGCCCAACGGCGTCACCCTCACGATCCCGACCGCCTACGTCTCCTTCACGGGCGAGGCGCTCGACCACAAGATCCCGCTCCTGCGCAGCCACGAGGCCCTCGGCACGCAGGCGCTCCGCGTCCTCCGCTGGTTCGGCAACACCGCCGCCAGCCGCGTGTTCACCAACATCGGCCCGGAGCAGGAGTACTTCCTCGTCGACCGCCGGCTCGCGGAGCAGCGCCCGGACCTCGTCCTCACGGGCCGCACCCTCTTCGGCGCCCCGTCGCCCAAGGGTCAGGAGCTGGATGACCAGTACTTCGGCTCCATCCGCGAGCGGATCCTCGCGTTCATGATGGACCTCGATCGCGAGCTGTGGCGCCTGGGCATCCCGTCCAAGACGCGCCACAACGAGGTGGCCCCCGGCCAGTTCGAGATGGCGCCGGTCTACGAGCCCGCGTCGGTCGGCTCCGACCACAACATGATCGTCATGGCCACCATGCGGCGGCTCGCCCCGGCCCACGGCCTCATGTTCCTCATCCATGAGAAGCCGTTTGCAGGCATCAATGGTTCGGGCAAGCACAACAACTGGTCGATGGCCACCGACGCCGGGGAGAACCTCCTCGACCCGGGCAACGACCCCCATGCCAACGCGCAGTTCCTCGCGTTTCTCCTCGCGGTCATCCGCGGCGTCAATGTCCATGCCGACATCGTCCGGGCGAGCATCGCGGATGCCGGCCAGGATCACCGCCTGGGCGCCAACGAGGCGCCGCCGGCCATCATGTCGATCTTCCTGGGCTCCCAGCTCGAGGACGTCATCAGCCAGCTGGAGCAGGGTGCCGCGTCATCCTCCTCGCGCGGCGGCTCCGTCACGCTCGGCGTCA
The DNA here is from genome assembly GCA_038250545.1 of Candidatus Limnocylindrales bacterium. Taxonomy (GTDB): domain Bacteria; phylum Chloroflexota; class Limnocylindria; order Limnocylindrales; family CSP1-4; genus CAIXZV01. The sequence goes on from JBBSCF010000139.1 coordinate 4,610, forward strand.
CCTCGCTGCCCGACCTGCCCAAGGACGCCACCGACCGCAACCGGACCTCGCCGTTCGCCTTCACCGGCAACAAGTTCGAGTTCCGCGCCGTCGGCTCGTCCGCCCCGATCTACTGGCCGCAGACCGTCCTCAACACCGCCGTCGCGGACTCGCTCAAGCAGCTCGCCGACGAGCTCGACGGCCTCGCGGCCGGCGACTTCGCGGGCCTCGGAGCGATCCTGTCCGCGATCGCCCGTGCCAACAAGCAGGTCCTGTTCGAGGGCAACGGCTACTCCGAGGAGTGGCACGCCGAGGCCGCACGCCGCGGGCTCCCCAACAACAAGACCACCGTCGACGCGCTGCCGTCGCTGACCACGGACAAGGCAAAGGCCCTGTTCTCGAGCTTCGGCGTCCTGTCCGAGCGCGAGCTCTCCGCCCGCGCGGACATCTACTGGGAGCGTTACGTCAAGATCCAGAACATCGAGGCGAACGCCTCGCTGGACATCGCCAAGACGATGATCCTGCCGGCGACCGCGTCGTACCTCGGCGTCCTCGCCGCCGCGGGCTCGTCGCGGGGCATCGCGGCCGTTGCCGACAAGGTCTCCAGCCTTGCGGACGCCCTCGTCGACGCCATCCACGCCCTCGAGCACGCCCAGCACGGCGCCCACGAGGCAGGGTCCGTCCAGGAGGAGGCCGGCGTCTTCGTCAACGACGTCATTCCCGCCCAGAACGCCCTGCGGGCGGTCGCCGACGAGCTTGAGACGCTGGTCGCCGACGACCTCTGGCCGCTGCCGAAGTACCGCGAGCTGCTGTTCCAGTACTGAGCCTGGGAGCAGGGAGCCCCCGGCCTTCGGGTCGGGGGCTTCTTCGTGCCCGGGGCTCCGCGACGTGCCCGGGTTCGGCTCCGCGAACTGCCCGGGTTCGGCTCCGCGACGTGCCCGGCCAAAGACGTGCCCTGGGCCCCGCGACGTGCCCGACCCAAGCCCTGAGAATCACCAGCCGTGCTATCCGCCGCCGATTCCTGCCGGCGGCGGCCTGGATCCCCAGGTTGAAGCCCAGTCCATCACCCGCGCTGATGAACCGGGACACAAGCGGGGCAAACCCAGAGCTTCGAGCCGCCCACGGGCGGAACCCGCCCACCGGCCGTGATACTGCGCGCCCCGCCCTCCGCCCCTGCGCGCTCCGCCCATCGCGCCGCCCCCCGCGCGAAGGCCTGTCAACGGGACCCGAGTCGCCAGTGACGTCGTCGTCACGCCAGATCCGCGTTGAGTCGGTCTGCGGCCGGCGGCCAGGGCCGCCATTCGATCGTGGGGCGCTCATGCGCTATCATTCGCGGGCCCTTCAGGGGGCACTTTCGGTCGGGGCGTGGCGCAGCTTGGTAGCGCGCATCGTTCGGGACGATGAGGTCGGAGGTTCAAATCCTCTCGCCCCGACCA
>JBBSCF010000140.1:0-5833 GCA_038250545.1 Candidatus Limnocylindrales bacterium
ACACCGACGTCGACGTCGCCCTGGTGCAAGCCGAGCTGAACGAGCGCCCACGGAAGGTCCTCGGCTGGGACAGCCCCGCCGACCGCATGGCTACACTCCTCGGACCACTGTCCGTGTTGCGACGTTGACTGGAACCCGCCCCTGATAGCAGTGAGTCGTGACCACGGAAGACCTCAGTGCGGGCGGACCGGAGCCGGAGCGTGAGTAGCGGACCGCGGCGGCGGACTTCGCCGGCAATGGCTGCAGCGGCCAATAGCTTCGACACCATGCGTGTTTGGGACGGATCGCAGGCGCGGGCATTCGAGGAACTGGCCTACCAACTACTGAAGGACGGCGTTCCGGTAGGAACCGCTGCGATCCGAACAGGCAACCCCGACGGCGGCGTTGAGTGGTACGCAACGCTTCCAGACGGCAGCGAGTGGGGCTGGCAGGCGAAGCACTTCCACGATTTCGACCAGCTGCTCGCCGCGATGAGGGACAGCGTCAAGCGGGTCGTCAGGGACAGGCGACGAACGGTAGTCCTGACCTTTGTCATTTCCACGAACCTGACGACCGGGAACCGGGGTGGAAGAGTCCGCTCGCAACGTGACCGGTACAACGACGCGGTCGTGGGCTGGAAGCGCGACATCTCCGGGGCGAAGGACATCGACTTCTTCCTCGTGCAGGAGAGCGATCTTCTCGACCTCCTTGCCAGGCCCGAGCATCGGGGCCGGCAATGGTTCTGGTGGAACCAGCCCGTGTTCACCCCGGCTTGGTTCGAAGCCCGGTTCCAGGACCAGGCGGCAAGCGCGCAATCCAAGTACCGGCCCGACCTTCAGGTGGACCTGCCGATTCAGGTCGACATCGACGCGCTTGGATTCGATGCCGGCGTTGTTGCCGAATTCGAGGATCTCCGTCGACAAGTCGCGAAGGAAGCCGGGAAGCTACGCCTCGTGCCATCCGGCCCTCCGGATCTCGCGGATGCGCTCGGTGATGTCCTGGCCGCGGCGGCCGCCCTGACGCCGCTCGCGTCGAACTGGATCGTGAGTCCCGACCGTCGCGAGGCGGACCACACGCGACTTATCGACGCCATTCGGACATTCATCGAGAAGGCGTCGACAGCCGAGGGCATTGAGCGCGAGATCCGGGCGACGGCGCGCGAGACCACGTCGAAACCGAGCAGGCGGCGAGAGACCCTTGCTCCAACCGTCAGCGACGTTCCCCGCAGTTACGCTTACCTGCGCCTCCGGGAGGCAGCCACTGACATCCTGGACTGGCTCGAGTCCCCAAAGGGGGAGGCCCTCCGGCGGGGCTGCTACTTCCTCGTCGGCGCGGCGGGCTCCGGCAAGACCCACCTGTTCCTTGATGCCGTTCGGCGAGGGCTCGACCACAACCGGCCTGCGGTCGTGGTCGCAGCGAGTCGCTTCGGTCGGGGAGATCTCTGGGCGAGCCTGGCGGACCAGCTCGGCCTCCCTCACCTCGGCGCGGACGTGCTGCTGGGGGCGATGAATTCGGCTGGAGAGGCCTCCTCGCTCCTTGGGTCGCGGTTCGTCCTGCTCATCGATGCCTTGAACGAGACGCCCGAATCATGCTTTTGGCGGGACAACCTGCCCGCTCTGAGGGCGGCAATTACGCGACACCCGTACGTCGGACTGGCGGTGTCGTGTCGGGACACCTACTTGGAAGTCGTCGATGAGGAACGCGTGCGGGATCATTTCGTATTGCGGGAGCACCCAGGGTTCGCCGGTCGGGAGCTCGAGGCAACGCAACGCTACTTCGAACACTACGGGCTCGAAGCTCCACGGATCCCGCTGCTCGTTCCGGAGTTCACGGTGCCGCTCTTCCTCCGGATGTACTGCGAGGGCCTCGCAGAAGCCGGTGGAGCGAGTCAAGGGCACGAGGGCCGCGTCCGCATTTTCGAGCGGTTCCTCGTCGCGAAGATCGATCGGGCCGCGCGGCGTCAGTTCGATAGGGCGGCGACCGGGTACGAGATCAATGCCGCTCGTCGGCGCGTGCAGTCCGTGCTCGATGCGCTGCTCGACGAACTCGGCGCAACTGGGCGCGAGGCAGTGAAGCGTGCCCGCGGAGAGGAGATCGCGACCAACGCCTGCCACGGCGCGATCCATGACGCCGAGCGCATCTTGGGCGCGCTCCAGACGGAGGGCGTCCTCTCGCTCGAGATGACGTACCTCGAGGGCCAAGTCCAGGAAGGCTTCCGCGTGCTGTTCCAGGCCTTCGCTGACTTCCTCATCCTCAGGCGACGCCTGACAGGCGTGACCGATGCCCGGGCGGACGCGGACCTCCCGCGATGGCTGACGGAGCAGGCCAGCTGGGGCGTCCTCGACGCAGCGGCCGTCGTCCTCCCAGAGCGATACAAGGTGGAATTGCCAGACCTCCTCGGGGCGACCCCGGTCCAAGTGCCGTTCAGGCCGTCGGCGTCCCTCGAGGCGCGGATCGCGTCAACGCGTGCACGGCGGATCTATGGAGCGGTGATCGGGACGCTTCCGTACCGGGACGCGAGCGCTGTCACCGAGCGAACTATCGAGATCCTCAATGATGGCCTCCGCGCGGTCGACACGACCGAGGTCTACCGAGTCATGTTCCAGATCGCCCCGCAGCCGGGAAACCTTCTGAACGGAGAGTCGCTGCACCGGCACCTCGCCGCTCTGTCCATGCCACGCCGCGACGCCTCCTTCGGCTTTGCCACCCGTGACGAGATCGGCGACGAGACGTCGCCCACCGCGATGCTGGGTCGATGGGCTGCCGGCGGACCCTACCCAACATACGACCGTAACGTCATCGAATTGTCGGCCATCCCACTTGTGTGGCTGCTCACGTCGCCAAACCGGTACATGCGCGACTGGGTGACGAAGGCCCTCGTCGAGCTCCTCCGGGCCCACTTGGATGTCGCCCTCCGCCTCCTCGAGCGCTTCTGGGGCGCAAACGACCCGTACGTCGTCCAGCGCGTGCTGGTCATCTCGTACGGCGCCCTGATGCGCTGGCGGGGCGAGGATCGCGAGAATGCCGCGGCACTGGTCACCCGCGTCCAGGCTCTTGCGTTCACGCCGCCCGTCCGGGCCGACGAGCTGCTGCTGGATGCTGCGCTCGGGGTAGTCGAGTGGGGCGTCGCACACGGTCTCGTCGAGCCTTCGCTCCTCGCCGCCACCGATAGACCCTACGGACTGACCCCGCCGTCACGGCCTCCGACCGACGAGAGTCTCCGCACGCGCTACGGATACACCGATCGCCGCCGCTACGAAGAGTCGTTCTCGTCGATCTACTCGTCCGTTCTCTCGATGGGCGACTTCGGTCGCTATGTCGTCGAGGATGTGTCTCAGCACTTCTCCAGATACCGCGTCGGGACGGGCTACCCGCCACGACGCGCCCGACCCTCGCCCCGCCTGATACGGACGCGGTGGCGACGCTTCCTCGCCTCGCTCACGGCCGAGCAACGCGGCGCATTCGACAGCAACGAACCCGGTGATGGCTTTCACTTCACCCTCTGGGCCTCGGGAATGGCGAGCGGCCTGACCGAGGAGCAGCAAACTCTCCTCAGCGCCTCCTGGACCAGCCCAAGGCATGGTCCCGTCAGGCAGGACGCGTTCTCATCCGACCTCGCCAAGCGGTGGGTAATGCGCCGCGTCGTCGGCCTGGGCTGGACGCCACGACTCTTCGGTGAGCAGGATCGGCGGGTCGGGTACGGGCGGGGTGGTCGCGAGGCACACAAGGCTGAGCGCTGGGGCAAGAAGTACCAGTGGATGGCATTCCACGAGTTGCTCGCCCGCATCGCTGACAACTACCACGCCCTGCGCTCGTTCGACGATTGGCGTCCGTACTCGGGGCTGCATCAGCTAACGGGCCGCCGGGACATCGACCCCTCGGTGCCGCCGCTCGACTACCGGCTGTTTGTCGAGCGTGCTGACCGCGACGGCCTCGATTGGCGACGACCGCACGTCATCCTGCCCGACTGGCCGCCAGCGCAACTCGACTTCAGGCGCTACGAGGGTGACATCGATCGCTTCGTCGAGGACCGGGCATCCGAGCCGACGATCGACAAGGTTCTGTTCTCCGTCGACGCTGACGGCGACCGATGGGTACTTCTTGAGGGCACCGTCTCGCAAGGAGATCCGGCTGCCGACGAGTACTGGCGAGGCCTCCAGCAACCCCTGACGCTCCACAGCCTTCTCGTTCCCCGAGACGAGGGGGCATCGATTCTGGAGCCACTTCTCAAGGTCGTGACCAAGGGCCCAAACGACGTGTTCGACGGGCATGGCCACGTCAACTGCTGCTATGCCGGCGAGGTCGGGTGGAGTCCTCGCGACTGCTATCACTACCAGCGGGACTTCCGCAGGCTGGAGATCGACGCTCGCGAGTGGCGGGTCGTTGAACCGATAGAGAGCGTGATCTGGGAGAGCGGCGGCCTGGATTGCTCGACCGAGAACGGGGCGCGAGCGATCGTCCCGTCGTCGTTCGTCCAGGCGAGGGCGCCTCTTGTACGCCACGAGGCGGGTCCTTCATGGCGCAACGGCGACGAAATCGTGTTCACGAACTACGGCGACCGCACGCGCGACCGAAGCTACGGCTTTCTTGTTCGCGCTGACTGGCTCGCGCAGTTCCTCCGCGACCACTCGATCGAACTTGTCGTCGTCCAGTGGCACCAGCGGTGGGAAGTGGATGAGGACCGCCGGCAGGGTGATCCGTGGGAGGAGGTAACGTCAGTCGCTCGTCTCGACGCCAGCATGGCCTTACATCACGGCGGATCGGTCCGCGAAGCCCGGTAGCCGCGGTCGAAGTCGTGCCGACTCCGACCAAGCGCCGCCCACGTCGCCCAATCCGCGTCATCAGCGAGCAAGTCCGTGCCGATCGATTCCTGGGCGATGCGCCGACCCCGTGGGGGTCGAAAACCCAGATCTGATCACGCAGCGAGTCCGTGGTACTCGTGGATCAGCCCGCCGAGAAGGTCCCGCCGGCGAACGGTTCCGGGATGGATCGGCACCGGGTCCGAGGCTTCCGCCAGCGGTGGCACGAGGTCGAGGGCGCGATGCGGCCGCCTGCGGTTGTAGTGGGTGGCGTAGGTCCGAAGCGTGTGATCGAGGTGTCTTCGACCGAGGACAAGCGTCCAGTCGGGGCACTCGGGGTCGGATGGTCTCGATCACCCGTTCCGCGTAGGCGTTCGCATTCGGGGCCCGGATCGGGGTCCGGATCACCCGCGCCCCTTCCGAGCGAATGACCTCATCGAAGGTCCTGGTGAACTTGGTGTCCCGGTCGCGGATGAGGAACCGGATGGCGGCTGACCGATCGTCGAGCTGCAGGGCGAGGTTGCGGGCCTGCTGGGTGACCCAGGCCGAGTCCGGGTGCGCCGTCGAGGGGCTCACGAAGATCCGCCGGCTTCCCGAGCTCGATGAACACGAGGACGTAGAGCGTCCGGAGCCACGCGGTCTCGACGCTGAAGAAGTCGCAGGCGACGATGCCACCCGCCTGCGCCCGGAGGAACTCCGTCCAGGTTGGGCCGGTTCGCCTCGGGGCAGGGCCGAGGCGGGCACTCCGGAGCAGGCTCCGGATCGTCGTCGCTCCCACCCGGATCCCGAGTTTGCGCAGCTCACCCTGCACGCGCACGCAGCCCCAGCGCGGGTTCTCCCGGGCCAGCCGGAGGATGAGCTCCCGCACGTCGGGATCGAGTGGTGGTCGACCGGGCCGGCCCACCCTGCCGTACGTCCACTTCCTGCGCACCAGCTCCCGGTGCCAGCGCAGGAGCGTCGCCGGCGTCACCATGAACGAGACCCAGCGTTCGCGCGGGATCGATCGGCTCGCCATCGCGAGGAGCACCCGGTCTCGGGCCCGGAACCTCGGCGGG
>JBBSCF010000141.1:0-5638 GCA_038250545.1 Candidatus Limnocylindrales bacterium
CCTGGCTCGCCGCCGGGCTCACCCGGTACGTACCGTCCGCCACCACGATCTCGGCCACCGCGTTGTCGGCGAGCGCGTCGAGCAGCTTCGGGATCGAGGTCACGGTGACCGAGGCGCTCGTGGGTGGCGTGGGGGTCGGGGGGTCGGGCGTCACCCAGGCCTGGACGACAACCGGCTCGGGCGCAAGCCACACGATCCAGACAAGGGCAGCGGCCAGGGACAGGCCGACGATCGTGAGCGCGACGTCAACGACCCGGGCGTGCATGCGGGTCACGACGCCCGCTCCACCCGGTCAGGCACGGCTGCGTCAGGCATGGCCGCGCAGGTTCGGGACCAGGCGCCGAACGAGGTTCAGGCTCGTGCCGACGATGAAGCGGACGTCGCTCGGGCGAGCGATCCAGAAGTCGAGCAGCGGGGTCTTCGTCAGGCGGGCCGCGATGCCCGTGATCAGCAGCGCGGAGAACGAGTAGGACAAGAGCGAGGCCGTCGCGGCGCCGACGATCCCCAGGGCCGGGATCAGGACGAGGTTGGCGAGGGCATTGAGGGCGAAGGACAGGACGGTGATCACGGAGGCGGTCCCCGGCTTCCCGATCCCCGCCACGTAGCCGCCGACCACCTTCGTTGCGCTCAGGGCGACGATCCCGGGCAGCAGGACGATGAAGGGCGGGAGCGATGGCCCGAAGGCGGGCAGCACGGTCCAGATCAGTACCGCAGCCGCCGGGATCAGCAGGATGGAGACCGCTCCCGTCACGAGAAGCGTCACTCGCGAGACCATGGCGACCTGGCGGTCAGCGTCGTCGCGGGCCGAGCCGGCCACGTGGGGGAAGAACAGGGTGGACACCGCGTTCGGGAAGAAGAAGACCATCTCGGCGAGGCCAACGGCCAGGCTGTAGTACCCGAGGGGTTCCGCCGCGTCGACCATCAGGAAGGCGATCAGGTAGGCGTCGATCCGGTAGCTGAAGAACTGGGTCAGGCTCGCCGGGTAGAACCGCAGCCCGTACCCGAAGAGCTCGCGGTAGGAGACGGGCGCCTCCACCGCCGCCGGCGTGCTCACCCGCTTCGCCCCGATCGAGAACCCGATCGACTGGACCGCAGCGGTGACCAGGTAGACCGCAACGGCGCCCGTGACGGAGCCACCGAGCCCGCCGAGGACGATGATGAGCAGGGCGGTCGTGACGACGGGATAGGCCATGTTGACGGCGGCATACCAGCGCACGGCCTGCCGTCCCATGACGATGGCGGTCATGAACGTGGCGTTCAGGATGAGGGGCAGGGCGAGGACCACGAGCAGGATCTGGCCGAGCGCGATCCCATGGAGCACCGCCGAACGGAGCGCCGGCAGGAGGATGGCGAAGGCGAGGAACGCCACGAGTGACAGGACGGCCGTCAGCAGCAGAGCCCTCGCCACGAGGCCGGCAGTCTGCCCCCGCGCCGCGAAGTACGCGAACGAGAGCGACAGCCCCAGCTGGACCAGGACCATGGCGGTGGACGGCAGGAGGACCAGGAGGTAGTAATCGCCCTTCGCGGCCGGACCGAGGAGGCGCGCGATCAGGATCCCGTTGAAGATGCCCAGGACCGCGCCGAAGGCCTGGGTACCGAACAGGACGGTGACGCGGCCGGAGAACGCGCCGGCATTGCTGGCGTTGCTCATGATCCCCCGCTGGACGGTGGCCGATCGAGGATTGCCCCTCGTGACCGGGCGACCCGCGGGTGGATCATACTCACCCGGGCCGCCACGCCCGTGGATGGGGGCCTGCCAGCCGAGGAGTCAGCGTGAAGGCAGCCGTGACCGGCGGTGCCGGCTTCATCGGGCACCACCTCGTCGGCGGCCTGCTCGCCCGGGGTCACCAGGCCAGCGTCATCGACGACTTCTCGAGCGGAGCCCGATCGCGCCTGGATCCCTACCTCGATCGGGTGACGGTCACCGAGGGGAGCGTCCTCGACCCCCTCGCCCTCGATGAGGCCCTGGCCGGCTGCGAGGTCGTCCTGCACCACGCGGCCATCGCCTCCGTGGCCCGGTCGCTCGCAGAACCTCGCCGCACCAACGACGTCAACGTGGACGGAACGATCGAGGTGATGCTCGCCGCGGCTCGCCACGGGGTGCGGCGGGTCGTGCTCGCCGGATCGTCGGCCGTCTATGGACCCGGCCAGGATCCGGCGTCCGAGTACGCGGCCGTCGTCCCGCGCTTCATCAGGGCGATCCTCGACGGCGAGAGGCCGGTGTTCAACGGCAGGGGGGACATCTCCCGCGACTTCGTGTTCGTGGACGACGTTGTCGAGGCGAACGTGCGGGCCAGCGGGGCTTCGGCGCCATCGGGCCTCACCTGCAACATCGCGGGGGGCACACCGACCAGCTTCCGGGACCTCCTTGCGGCTGTCGGTGCCGCGGCCGGGCGCGCCGTCGAACCCGTGATCGGGCCTGCGCGGCCGGGCGACATCGCCCACTCCCAGGCGGACGTCACGCTGGCGCGCGATCCCCTCGCCTTCACCGCGCGGATTCCGCTCGGCGAGGGGATCGCGAGGATGCTTGCCTGGTTCCGCGACGCGCCGGCCGCGCCGCCGGCGTCGGATCGCCCCTAGCTCGAGGGCCGCCAGGACCAGGAGACCCGGTGCGGCTCAAGGCCCACCCAGAGCTTGAACTGGCGCAGGCCGGCGGTGGCCCCGAAGTACGTGTCGTACATGAGCCAGGTAGGCCGGCCGTCATCCCGACGCCGCTCGACCAGTTCGCGGACCGCTCCGACCATGAGCACCCACATCACGCCCTGGCGGAGAGACTCGGCGTGACCGAGCAGGCGCTCGACCACCGCGACGTCGCCGCAGATCCGGAGGCAGAGGTACGCGCGCAGGACTCCCCCGGCATCGGTAACCCCGTAGACGCCGGCCGACTGCTCGAAGTACTGGCGGACGCGCGCTTCGTCGAAATAGTGGGGGTGCATGGGCCGGCCCTGGCGCTCGGAGGCGGAGCGGTTGATGGCCATCACCTCGTCGAGCCGCATGAGCGGATCCAGCGGCGCGAGGGTGAACCCAGCCCGGGATGCGCGGTTGAACTCCCGGCGGAGGTGGGCTCGCTCCGGGTCGCGGAAGTAGGCCTCGAACGCGTCGGGCACGCGGAGGAGGGCGACACCCCATCGCTTGCTCTGGATCACCTTCAGGCGCTCGTGGCGCTGCGTGAACGCCGCGTACAGCACGCGGCAGCCTTCGTCGCCCGACATCTCGATCCGGACGCCCGGCAGGCGGTACAGCTCCAGCGCGGTCGCGACCGCCGTCGATGGCTTCACCGGGGCGCGAACATCGGGTGGGCGAACGACGCGTACATCCCCGGACCGTAGCACCCGGGCCAGCGCGGCATCGGCGTGCTCACACGACGTCCGGTGCCGGCGACCCATCCCGCATGGGGAGCTCGAGGCGGCCGTACAGGGCGACGAGGGTCTCCGCCTCCCGTGCCCAGTTCCAGCGAATGCGGGCCGCCCGAGAGCACCGTTTGCGAAGCGCCGAGCGGTCTGCGGGGGGAAGCTCCAGGATCGACCGGATCGCAACGGCGACGAGGTCCACCCTCGTAGGATCGCAGACCGCACCGAGCGGACCGTCGGGGTCATCGACGATGATCCGGCGCAGGGCGGGAAAGTCGCTGGCGACCACAGGCGTGCCGGCGGCCAGGCACTCGAAGAGCTTGTTCGGGGTCGAGAGCCGGAGATTGAGCGTGGACGGCTGGAGCGGCATCGCCCCGACGTCGGCGGAGGCGACCCATCCCAGGAGCTCCGCCGGCAGCACGGGGTCGAGGACGTGAAGGCGGCCGTTCCAGCGGGAGTCGGCGGCCGCAGTGCGATAGGCGTCGCGCAGCTCGCCTGTCCCCATCAGCACCAGGTGGGCATCCCCGAGGCCCGGCTGGTGCAGGGCCTCCATGAGCTGCTCGATCCCCCGGCTGGCGGAGAGGGCGCCGTGGTACAGGATCAGCGGGGAGGAAGCGGGAATCCCCGCGGCCACCCGCAACAGGCTGGGCTGTTCCACGGGCGGATCCCAGCGATCCGGGCAGTTGTGGACCGTCACGATCCGCCGCGGCCGGTAGCGGCGGCGGAGAACCGCGGCGAGGGCCTCGTTCACGGTCACCACGGCCGCCGTCCGGGCAACCAGCCGGCGCTCGTAGGCGCGGAGGAGAAGGCGCAATGGGCCGGGCAGCTGGAGCGCGGTTCCCGTCTCGAGAAAGAGCTCGTGCGAGTCGTAGACGAGGGGCACGCCGGCGGGGAGGCTCGGGGCAATGGCGGCCAGCCCGGCCAGGTCGTGGGCGTGCCAGGCGTCGGTGGGTCCCGCCGCGCGGACCGCGAGACGTCCCCAGGCCCGGAGGCCCCGCACGTAGCCGCTCAGCCACCGCCCGCGCGCCCGGAGCGCACCCAGGCGGCTGCTCCGGGCCTTGAAGAAGGGGTTCGCCGAGCCTGGGATCACCGCCGACGGTGGCGCGGGCTGGACGCGCACGCTGACGGCGGCCGGCAGGTCCGACGGCCGCCCGGCATCGGCCAGGCAGACGATGGTGACGTCGTAGCCGGCTTCGGCAAGCGCGCGCGCCTCCCTGCGGACCCGGCTGTCGAAGGTCAGGTTCCCGAACAGGGCCATCGCCACGCGCGGCGCGACACCCGGCGCGACTGGATCCAGCCGGTCGACCTCGATCACGCCTCCCCCCGTGTTCGGGGCCGGCGGTCATAGCGGAGTCCCTCGACCAGGCGCTGCAGGTCGTCGCGCACGTTCACCATCCTGGCGGTCCGCCAGTGGCGCGGATGGACGAGGACGGAGATGACCGGCTCGCCCGCGTGGACCGCAGCGAGGGGGTCGGCGGGATCCCAGTACCGCGGGTGAGGAACGTCAGTGTGCCGGCTCGGAAGGTGCTCGAGGAATGCCGGGTCATACGTCTCGAGCTCGACTCCAACCGACCGGCGGAACTCGGGATCCTCGAGGAGTGCGCAGTTCGCGAGGCCGAGTCGCTCGTTCACGAAGTCGCCATGCGAGGCAACCACCCGCATGGGCAGCCCCGTCGTCGCCCGGAGACGTCCGATGTTTGCGGCGAACTCCGCGCGTGCCTCGGGGAGATGCAGCAGGGCCTCCTCCCGGCTGCGGAGACCTCGGCGCTTCGCGATCGTGGCGATCTCCTCGTAGTGGTAGCTGGCCTCGCTCCCGGCGGCCTCGATGTCCGCCATCAGCGGCGGGTCGAGCGTGGACAGCCGGAAGAAGTAGGAGCTCCTGATTCCCAACCGGCGTTCGATCTGCCACATCGCGGCGGCCGTCCCGGGGTCCGTATCCACGTCGTGGCGGAGGGCGAGGTGGCGCTGCCCGGGATCGAGCCCACCATCCTCGATCATCCGCCAGATGACCCCGACCGGGCTGACCTGGTACTCGGCGCGAAGGGCCGTCGTCAGCCACGCCTCGTAGGTGTCGAGCCGCGACCCCATCAGGAAGTCGCTGAAGACACGATCCCGGATGCGCTGCCGGGTTTTCATGCAGGATCCTGCCGCTGCCCGTGGGCGCGCCGTCGCGGGCCGACGAAGCGGCCCCGGAACTGCCAGAGGCCGCGGAGCATGCCAGTACCGTAGGCGAGGTGGAGGACCGGGTAGACGACGGCAAGGAGGACGGCGGATCCGGGTCGCGCCCG
>JBBSCF010000142.1:0-5511 GCA_038250545.1 Candidatus Limnocylindrales bacterium
CGCGGGAGGAGGCTATCGAGGTCGCCCGGACGGCCGCTCACGAGTGCGGCTATGCCCTCGCAGTTCACGGATCAATGGAGCGCGACGTGGACCTCGTGGCGGTCCCGTGGGTCGAAGCGGCAGAAGGTCCCGCCTACGTCGCTGAGACGATCTCTTCGGCGCTTCCTGGTGGCGGTCACATCAACGGGCCAGCAGAGATCAAGCCGCACGGTCGGATGGCGTGGTCGATAATCCCGCTCGGTCGTGACCCTCACGACGAGCACCCCTGGTACATCGACCTGTCCGTCTGCATGCCAATGGGTGATGCGTTCGATGCCATCCAGGCAGCCGAGGCGCGGGAGGCCGCGTTGCGGGCGGCGCTGGTGAAGGCAGACCACCTGCTCGATGGTCGGCCGACGACCGGCCCAGCGAAGGACGACGGGGCGCTACGTGAAGTGGCTTGGACCCGCGTGGAGCGAGCACACGACGTCACGCAGGCAGCCCTCGCAGCCCTCGCTGACAACCCGTCCCCGGAGGGTGAGGCATGAGCGCGAAGCGGCCCGAGCAGGTGTCCTTCTGTCGTATCCCAATCGCGTTCTCCTGCCCTGTCCCGGTTACGGACGACGGCGAGACGATGCGCGACGGCGAGCCGATCCCCCTGGACGAGCGGGGCGCCAAGTGCGGCGGGGATGCGCCCTACCTCATCGGCTCTCAGATCGTGTGCGAGGAGCATCTTCGGCAGGCGTGCCTCCTCATGGAGCTCGACCCCGACGACGTGCTCATCGAGCTGTTCGCCAACAAGGGAGGTGCTCCGTGAGGGGCCAACCGAGGGGTGGCTCCGCCGGGCCCTGAAGACGCCGCGCGCTGGTGCGTGGCGTGCTCGGGGAACGGCTGGGTCGCCCAGCAATCGCCCTACGGATGGGTCCGTCTGACCTGTCCCCAATGCAAGGGAGAAGGATTACGTGCCGAAGTACGAAGTCATCATCGAGGTGGACGGGGAGACTCACCGCGAGGAGGTGAGCGCCCCTGACTGCAGGCTGGCGATGAACAAGGCGCTCAAGCTGCACCCCGTCAAGGTGCTCTCCATCACCCCGCTCGAGGAGCAGCTCGACCTCGACCGGGACCACCACCCCGGCCAGGAGGAGATCTTCCCGATGGCCGAGGAGATCGCCATGCGCGAGGCCGACCTGTTCGGCGAGCCGCGCGACCTGATGGCGGCGCTGAAGACGTCGCTCGAGCCGGCGCCGGAGCTCGAGGATCTCGACGAGCAGGGCGCGGTCGCGTGAGCCGCACGCTGATTGCCCGGTGGGGCCCCGACGTGGGCTACGTCCCCGGCGCCCCCGACGTCCGGCTCCGGCCGGCGACCGGATGCCGTCTCCCCCAGCGGGAGGCGGTGGTCGGGCGGGTTGTCCGCGAGGGCAAGCAGACCGCGTTCCGCCGTGGCCGCTCCGTTCCGCGCGGTGGGCCCCGCAACATCCTCCGCACGCTCGGGCCCTGGGTTCGGGACTACTACTCCCTGCCGGCCGACAAGGTGGATCGCCAGTGATCTCACGAAAGGCGTTCTGGGTAACCATCGCGATCGGATCCATCTACCTGCTGGGGATCTCTCAGGCCCAGGCGCACCACTCCGCGCCACCGCGCGCGGTCGCCACGATCGAGCGCATCTACCCCGACCTGCACGCGCGAGTCCTGAGAGAGAAGCCGGTTTCGTGGGCGCGGCTGCGAGCGATGGCCGCTCACCGCTGGCGCGCGCTGCACCCCGCGGCGGAGCGGCGCCACGCGCGGCTCGAGCTCGAGGCCGCCTACCGGCGCGAGGCCGACCGCTACCGTGCCGCCTTGATGTGTATCGCCGGCCACGAGTCTCACTGGACGTGGGACATCTCGACCGGGAACGGCTACTACGGGGGGCTCCAGATGGATCGGACCTTCCAGCGGGGGTACGGGCTCGAGCTCTACATCGCGAAGGGGACGGCCGACAACTGGACGCGCGACGAGCAGATCGCCGTCGCGTCCCGCGCTGTTCCCCGGAGGGGTTTCCACCCCTGGCCGAACACCGCCCGGATGTGCGGACTCCTCTGATGCCACCATCCACGATGGCGGAGCGAGAGGCGGCACTCGTGGTTCTGCGCGAGCTCAACGCCGAGCTCGACCGCGCGACGGGGGCACTTCGCTCTCGTCGCGCGGAGCACGTCTCTCGCATGGTGAACGTGCTCGGGATGTCCCGGCGCGAAATCGGTGAGGCCGTCGGGGTCTCACACAACGCAATCCGCATCTGGCTGGCGGAGAAGGAGTCTTGAGAATGGCACCCGTGAGCAATAAGTACGACGAGGCGACGCTCTGCCCGATGGTGATGCCGCTGACCTACTGGTACCGGCTCCCGTCACAGACTCGGACGCGGATCCGCAAAGAGACGGGGTTGGATCCCGAGGGGGGCAGTTACATCGGGGAGCTGCAGGACCGGCTCATCGCCCTCGGGCTTGGGCGCCTCATGGGCACTTTCATGGCGACGATGCAGGAGGCGCACGACGACGGCGTGCGGGAGGAGGAGCGGGAGCTCATCTGGGAAAAGGGGCTGGAGGGCTGATGGCTCCGTACGTCAACTTCCTCGAAGTGACGGTCCCCGGCCCGCCGCGGGGCTACATGCGCCCGTCGACCACCCGCTCGGGGCGTCGATACAAGCCGGCCAAGCAAGAGCAGTACGAGGAGGATGTCGTCATGGCGTGGCGGCGCGCACGGTCCCCGAGGCTGGTCCCCGGGCCCTACCGGGTGGACTGCATCGCGGTCTTCAAGACGCCGAAGGGCTGGCGGCTCAAGGACGGGAGCCCATCGGCGGAGGCCCTGAGGCGCCCATACCCCGATGTGGTTCCCGACCTCGACAACCTCATCAAGCAGATCGACACGCTCGTCGGCTGCGGGGCCCTGCCGGACGACAAGATGATGATCAACGTGCGCGCCGTGAAGATGTGGCCGCGCAACCCGAACGAGCACCCTGGGCTCACCTTCCGGGCGACGACGCTATGAGCGCCGGCCAGAATTTCACCGCGGTCATCGTGGACGAGGCGCGCCGGGAGAGGGATCGCCGGTGGGAGAATCTCGCCTTCCTCCTCTACCTGGAGGGGCTGCTCGCGTTTGGGCTCTGCTCGATGAGCTCGAGGCCGGCGGTCTTCGTCGTCCCCTGCCTGGTGAACTACGACAGCCGCTCACCCCGGATCGAGTCGGCGCGCCGGTTCTCGAGCGCGCGCTATGTGGAGGACTGCTACCGCTGGGCGACGTGGCTGGGCCAGGCGCTCGCCGTCACGCGCCCGGGCTTCGGCGGGCGGCGCGTTCCCGTGCCGCTGGCGGAGGTGGCGGAGGGTCTGCCGAAGCCTGAGCCGACGGACTTCTACGACGTGCGCGTCTGGCCGACGCTGGCGGGTGAGGAGCGTGTCTGAGGATCTCACCGCGGTCGACGGCTTCGACACACGCGATTGGTCCGAGGTGACGGCGATCCTCCAGAGGACCGGGGACCGCCTCACCGCGATCACCGCGCTCGTCGCGGCGCAGGCGCCGCTGGCGGTCGGGATGATCGCGCCCATGATGGACGGAATCCTCGTTGATGTGCGCTCCCTCTCGGATGCATGGGTGTCGGCGGAGCGCGACCTCGAGCGGCTCTGGCCGCACCTCCCCTGCGGCCTGGATGAGGACTGAGTGGCGACGCTGATGCCTGCCGGTGATCCCGGCCCCGAATGGGCAAGCGACCCCGAGGCGAACGTCGCGCGCAAGCGGTACCGCTCGGGCCAGGAGGTCTTCGAGGCGACGCCGGCGGAGATCGACTGGTGCTGGCACGGCTACGCCGCTCCGGGCGTCATCACGCTGTTCGCCGGGCGCCACAAGGGGGGCAAGAGCACGCTGCTCTTCAACCTGGTGGCGGCCATGTGCGACGGCGAGACGACGTTCCTCGGCCACACGCTCGACCCGGGCCCGGTGGTCCTGCTCACCGAGGAGGGGGATCAGTCCCTCCGGCCGAAGCTGGAGATCATCACCGAGCAGGGGCGCGCGAACCTGCGGGTACTCGGCCGCGTGGATGTCACCCCGCGCGTGAACTACGACTGGGCGACGGCGGTGCGCGACGCCGGTCTGGAGGCGCTCGAGCACGACGCCCGCATGGTCTTGATCGACACGTTCGCTTTCTGGGCGGAGGTGGCGAACGAGAACGACAACTCGCTGATGCAGGCTGTCGTGGCGGTGCTCGGCGAGCTCTCGGTGCAGGGGTTGGCCGTCGTGATCGTCCATCACTCGCGCAAGGAAGGCGGCGACGAGGGCGACGCGATCCGCGGGGCGAGCTCGCTGCAGGGCGCGGTTGACATCATCGTGGAGATGGTGAAGCCGGGCGCCGGCGACGAGGACTCCGATTCGACGACCGAGCGCGAGCTCCGGGCCAAGGGGCGCTTCCCCGAATCCCCCGAGGCGATGCGCGTGAAGCTCACCGAGGGTCGGTACGAGAGGATCGGGGAGGGCACGCGCGCGCAGATGCGGAACCTCGACATCCTCGGCAAGGTGTCGGACTTCCTGGCCGAGAACTGGGCGGAGACTCACGAGATCGGCGCGGTGGTGGAGGGCTCCTCGTGTAAGCGGGAGTCCACCCGGAAGGCGCTCGTCACACTGGAGGCCGACGGCCTGGTGGAGTCCTTCAAAAAGCAGCGGGGCAAGAAGGTGTACCGCTGGGTGACGACGACGATGGAGGGCGAGGATGGATGAGGACGAGTGCGTGCGGGCCCTGCTCGAGGATCTCGAGTCGTGGGGTGCGGCGGACCCGGATCAGCTACAGGGCGACGACCATGAGGTCGTGGTCCCGGGCGTGCTTTGCGCCGTCGTGGTGGACATCGGCTGCCTGCATTGCGGTGAAGCCACCACGGTTCGCGGGGTCATCCCGTCGCCCCATTCATGGCACTCAACGTTCCTCGATGAGTGTCGGCGGTTGGAGATCCCGCCCTCCGACATCCGTACAGAGGTGGTTGAGTTCACCGAGTTCCTGCAGGCTGGCGGATCGGCGGCGGTAGCGGCGGCCCCGTACCGGCGCGACCGGGACGGGGAGAAGGTCACCCGGCTGCTCGTGCTGATCGTCTCGCGCATCGTCTGAGAACGGAGAAGGGGCCCGGATCCGGGGGTGTCCCAGGTCCGGGCCCCTTCGCCCGTGGTCTTAGAACGCCGCTCATGCGGCCGTTTTCACCGCTGCTGCGCGTTCCCTGCTCGGCGCCCCGGCTTCATTCTGACCCCGTGCTCGCGCGCGATCACTCGGACCATTCCGTAGCTGATACCGGCGGCCGTGGCGGCAAGCTCGAGGCTCAGTCCCGCGCGTAGTCCCTCCGCAACCCGGCGATCCCGCGCGCCGCGCGCCTCCTCCTCGGCGGTGCGGGCGCCGGCGGCGTCGCGCGCGGCCCGGACGATGGCCGATGCGTAGGCGCGCATCTTGTCGGGGTCGGGCGGTGCCATCGGCGCCGGTGGCGGGAAGGCGCGCGGTCGGGTGGCGCCCGTTCGGCGCACGGCGGTCAC
>JBBSCF010000143.1:0-5510 GCA_038250545.1 Candidatus Limnocylindrales bacterium
CGACCGCCGCGATCGCCGAACTCTGTGAGCACCTCACCGCCGCCCGCGCCACCTACCCCGGCACCAGCCACACCCTGCGCTACGAGATCAAAACCCGACCCTGACACCACAGAAAATATGGCGCCCTGTCAGGAGCCCTGGGTCTACGTCGATGCCGTGCCGGTCCGGGTGGACGACTCTGGAGACGTCGTCTCCGTCGGCCTGCTGCTCCGGCTCGGGACGGACGGCCTGATGACCCGCGCGCTGGTCTCCGGCCGCGTGCTGCACCACGAGCGCGTGCGCGATGCGTTGCTGCGGCACATCGAGAAGGACCTGGGCCCGATGGCGCTCCCCCAGATCCCGGCCTCACCCCAGCCGTTCACCGTGGCCGAGTACTTCCCGACGCCCGGCGTGACGCCGTTCCACGACCCGCGCCAGCACGCCGTCTCGCTCGCCTACGTGGTGCCCGTCGCCGGCGACTGCCTGCCGCAGCAGGACGCCCTCGACCTCGCCTGGCTGACGCCGGAGGAGGCGTGCGCCGAGACCGCGTCCGTCGAGATGACCGGCGGCCAGGACGTCCTGCTGCGCCAGGCCATGGCACACGTCGGCCGGCTGCCCTGATCACGCGGGGCCGCCCCGCGGGCGCTCGAGCAGACGTACCGGAGCGACGACGGAACGGCGTGCGCGGCCCGGCGCGCTACGCCGTCACGGCGTGCTTGGCGCTACCGCCGTCCGCGGAGTCCGCGCCGCCGGGGCGCTCCCGCTCCGACCGCTTCTTCGCCTGCTTCTGCGCCCGCTCCAGCGACTCCTGGCGCGCCCGCTCGTTCTCCTCGCCCAGCTCCGCCGCCACCTCGTCGTCCCGGGTGAGGTTCTCGCCGGTCTCCGGGTCGAACAGGTGTATCCGGGTCGGGTCGAACCAGAGCTCGGCCGTGTCACCGTCCCGGACCCGGCTCGTCGCATCGAGCGAGACGACCAGCTGGGTGCGCATGCCCTCACCGTCGAGATCGCGGTCCAGCTCGTCGAGCCGTTCGCGCACCTTCTCGTCGGCCTCGAAGGGGACGTAGGCGTACAACTCGTTGCCGAGCCATTCGGTGACGTCGACGTCCGCCTCGAACGTCACGCCGGTGTCCTTCTTCCGCGAGTCCATCACGCCGGTGTCCTCGAAGTGCTCGGGGCGCAGGCCCGCGATCACCAGCTCGCGGTCTCCGATGCGCTCGCGCATCCGGTCCGTCATCTCGACGTCCACGAAGGGCATCGAGAGCGTGGCGCCCTTCACCTTGCCCGGCATGAAGTTCATCGGCGGCGACCCGATGAAGCCGGCCACGAACAGGTTGACCGGCTGCTCGTACAACTCCCGGGGGCTGGCGACCTGCTGCAGCTCGCCCTTCTTCAGCACCGCCACCCGGTCGCCGAGCGTCATGGCCTCCATCTGGTCGTGGGTGACGTAGATCGTCGTGGTGCCGAGCCGGCGCTGCATCCGCGCGATCTCGGTGCGCATCTGGCCGCGCAGCTTGGCGTCCAGGTTGGACAGCGGCTCGTCGAACAGGAACGCATCGGCGTCCCGCACGATCGCGCGGCCCATCGCGACGCGCTGACGCTGCCCGCCGGACAAGAGCCCCGGCTTGCGTTCCAGGTGCTCGTCGAGCTCCAGGAGCTCCGAGGCGCGATGCACCTTCTCGTTGACCTCGTCGTCGGAGAACTGCCCGCGCTTCAGGCGCAGCGGGAACGCGATGTTCTCGAACACCGACAGGTGCGGGTAGAGCGCATAGTTCTGGAACACCATCGCCACGTTCCGCTCACGGGGTGCCTGGGGGTTGACCCGCTTGCCCCCGATCAGCAGGTCGCCGTCGGTGATGTCCTCCAGTCCGACGACCATCCGCAGCAGGGTCGACTTGCCGCAGCCGGACGGGCCGACCAGGATCATGAACTCCCCGTCGGCGATGTCCAGGCTGATGTCCTTGACGGCCTCGAAGCCGTCGCCGTAGACCTTGACGAGATTCTTCAACTCGATCGCAGCCATCTGCGCATCCCTTCTGAAGGGTCCCGGCGGGCCTCAGCCCTTGACGGCACCGTTGGTCAGGCCGGCGACGATCCGGCGTTGGAAGATCAGGACGAGGACCACCACGGGGATCGTCACGATGATGGCGGCCGCCGAGATGGCGCCCGTGGGTTGCACGAACTGCGACTCGCCGGTGAAGAAGGACAGCGCCGCGGGCACCGGCCGGGCCGCCGAGGTCGACGTCAGCGAGATGCCGTAGACGAAGTCGTTCCACGCGATGAAGAAGCTGATGATCGCGGTGGTGAACACCCCGGGTGCGGCGAGCGGCACGATCACCTTGCGGAAGGCCTGCCAGTTGGTCGCGCCGTCCACCTGGGCGGCCTGCTCCATCTCCCACGGGATCTCGCGGAAGAAGGCCGACATGGTCCAGATGCTCAAGGGGAGCGTCAGCGACAGGTACGGGATGATCAGGCCCGGCCACGTGTCGTACAGCCCGATGTTGCGCCACAGGTTGAACAGCGGCGTGACGATGGACACTACGGGGAAGATCGCCACCGCGAGCGCGGAGGTGAGGATGAGCCTCTTGCCCGGGAAGTCCAGCCGCGCGATCGCGTAGGCCGCGAACATGGCCAGGACCACCGCGATCAGCGTGGCGATCAGCGAGATGCCGATCGAGTTGCGCAGGGCCGGCACGAACAGGTCGGCTGCGGACCCGCCGGGCAGGATCTGCGCGTAGTTCTCCGTGGACCACGTGGTGGGCAGGAACTGCCCGTTGTTCAGCCCGGCGGGCGACTTGAACGACAGGGACAGCAACCACGCCACGGGGAACAGGCAGTAGCCGATGATCAGCAGACCGCCGAGGATCCACCCGACGCGGGCTCTGGTCGACAAGTGGGCCATCATTCGCCTCCTCGGACCGACGACAGATCCACTCGGAACAGCTTGATGAAGCTGAGGCTGATCAGGATCACGGACAGGAACAGCAGCACCGAGATCGCGGAGCCGAGCCCCACCTCGAGCCGCTGGATGGTCTGCCGGTAGGCCAGCAGCGACACCGTCTCGGTGCCCTGCGCCCCGGCGGTCATGATGAACACGTTGTCGAAGATGCGGAACGCGTCGAGCGTGCGGAACAGGACGGCCACCATGATCGCGGCCTTCATGTTCGGCACTGTGACCTTGTAGAGCCGTTGCCACGCCGTGGCGCCGTCCACCTTGGCTGCCTCGAGCAGGTCCTCCGGGACCTGGGCGAGGCCCGCCAGCAGCAGCAGCGAGATGAACGGGGTCGTCTTCCAGATCTCCGACATGATGATGACGAACAGCGAGGTGCCGAAGCCGCCGAACCAGTCCGTGGTCGTGGTGATTCCGGGCAGCCAGTCGAACCACGGGTTGACGAACCCGGAGTCGATCGCGAACGCGTACTGCCAACCGAAGGCCGACACCA
This sequence comes from Candidatus Limnocylindrales bacterium, assembly GCA_038250545.1. Taxonomy (GTDB): domain Bacteria; phylum Chloroflexota; class Limnocylindria; order Limnocylindrales; family CSP1-4; genus CAIXZV01. The sequence continues at coordinate 3,420 of JBBSCF010000143.1, forward strand.
CGGTGATGATCGAGTACGGGATGAGGATCGCCGTGCGGAGGATCGGCCGCAGCCGGGTGAGGGCGCGGTGCATCACCATGGCCAGCGCGAACCCGAGGACGACCTCCACCACCACGGTGATCGCCGTGATCAGCAGCGTGACCAGCACGGCCCGCCACCAGATCCAGTCGCTGAGCACCACGGCGTAGTTGCCGAGACCGATGAACGCGCGGTCGTCCGGCGTGGTGAGTCGGTAGTCGAACAGCGAGTCCCACGTCGCCTGCAGGATCGGGTAGAGCGTGACCAGGAGCATGACCACGAAGGCCGGCCCCGCGAGCCTCCACCCCAGCCGCGTCTCCGAACGCTGCCGATCGGTGACCTCGCGCTTGGCCTTCTTTCCGACCGGGTCGCCGCCGTCGGCGCGGCCGGTGCGCCGAGCCGCCGATCCGCTCTCCGCGCCCGTGTGCGGTGGTTGCTTCGACAGCGTGCTCACAGGAGCACCTCCTTGTTCAGCACCGCGCGGATCAACTTTGCGGCCTGCCCCGGCGCCGTGTCGGGCACCACGCTCGACGGCGGGTGATAGGTCCGCTGCAGGGACTCGGACACCTCGTTGTAGAACGGGGTCTGCGGGCGCGGGACGGCCTGCTGCAGCGAGCCGAGGATCGCGGAGTACATCGGGAACTGCTCCTGCACCGCGGGGTCGTCATACGACTCGATCGCCGCCGACGGGTTCCCGGAAAAGAGCATGTACTCGGTCATCGACTCCGGGGTCGTGAGGCAGGACGCAGCCTCGAGCGCTGCGTCGGGGTAGTCGGTGTAGACACCGATGCCGAGCACGATTCCCCCCAGCGGCGGCGCCGCCTCGATGTCGGCCACCGTGCGCGGGTAGACGGTCCATCCGATGTCGTCGACCACCGCTTGGTCCAGCGTGCCGCCCTCGGCCTCGCCCGCGGCCGCCTGCCAGACGTAGGGCCAGTTGACCATGAAGCCGCCGGAATCGGACTGGAACAGTGCCCGGGCCTCCTCCTCCTCGGCGGTGGACACCGCCGGTCCGGCCACGCCCGCATCCATCAGGTTCGCGATGACCGCCGCGCCCTCCTGGGCGCCCGGTTCCTCCAGGCCGATCTTGAGGTCTTCCACGGGCGCCTCGGGGTTCTCGAGGATCGAGACACCCCCGCCCTCGGTCAGGGCGTTGATCCACACCGTGTAGCCCTCGTACCGGTTGGCCTGGACGGCGATCGTCGTGTCGGTCTGTTCGGCGGCGTCGATGATCTGCTGCCAGGTCCACGGCTGCTCCGGATCGAGGCCCGCCTCCTCGACCACCGAGGTGCGGTACCAGAGCAGCTGGGTGTTGGCCCAGAAGGGGATCCCGACCAGCTCGTCCCCCCACGTCGCGGCCGTGACCAGCGGGTCGACGACGCCGTCGGTGAGCTCCTTCGCGCGGTCCTGCGGGATGCCCAGCAGGAAGTTGGCCTCCGCGAACTCGGGGACGAACGGCGGGTCGATGCTCATCAGGTCGATCGAGGCGTCCTTGGCCGCCAACCGGCGGACCAGTTGTTCGCGCTGGGCGGTCGCGCTGTTCGGCAGGAGCGACGTGGTGATCGTGTAGGCGCCGGCCGCCTGCTCGGTGCACTTCTTGGCCAGCTCGGCCTGTCCGCCGTTGTCCGGGTTGATGTACCAGGTGAGGTTCGGCGTGCCTCCGCTGTCACCGGCACAGGCGGTCAGTCCGGACGCCACCAACGCCGCGGCGCCCGCGGCGGCCCATCCTCGAATCCTTCGCGTATGCCCCACGCCGGCCTCCCCGATGAGACGTCGATCGTCGACCTCTTCCGTCTGGAGTACTCCTATCGGACGGCCTTCGCCACTCGAACGAGGGTCCAGATGCCGCCTCGCGCACCGCGGATGGCGACCGGTCCGGCGGCGGGCCCCGTGCCGCGCCGGACCCGCGCCGCTCCGGACCTCGGAACGGCTCCCTAGACGGTATGGAGTGCCCGGTCGCTGACCGGTTGCGGGCCGGGGCCTCACTCACACAGTCTCGTGGGTTACCGAGCGAAGTCCCTCGCTCGGTCTATCCGACATGTGTGGGAGGCCCCGGTGTTTGTCGAGCGTACG
>JBBSCF010000144.1:0-5466 GCA_038250545.1 Candidatus Limnocylindrales bacterium
GATCGGCTGCGAGGCCCGCACCCGGCGGGAAAGGACCTGCTCATGGGCGTAGCCACGCGCCCACACGTTGTCGTGTTGGGCAGCAGCTGCCGCTGATCTACGGCCAGCCGACGCCCTGGCAGATCGGCCTCTCGGCGATCTGGCGCAGCCTGCTCGTGCCCCTCGTCTTCGGCGGCGTGGTGGCACCCGAGAGCCGACGGCTGGCCGATCACGGGACCGGGACGCGGAGCTTCGGGGCTCGAGCCTGGCGCGAAGCGCCGGCCGACCGATGACGCCGCTGACCCTGATCTTCATCGGCGACCTACACGGGCACCTGGTACCCCGGCCGGACGTGCGCAGCGATCCCCCGAGGAGCGTGGGCGGCCTGGCGCGCATGTATCGGCTCATCGAGTCCATCCGCGAGCGTGCCACAGCGTCGCTGCTGGTCAACGCCGGCGACACGATCCAGGGCTCGACCGAGGCACTCTTCACCAGGGGCGCGGCGCAGGTGTCCGTCCTCAATCACTTCGGCATCGACGCCTTCGCGCCGGGCAACTGGGACTTCCTGTACGGCACCGAGCGCTTCCTCGAGCTCTTCGCCGGCCCGCGCCCGCAGGCACCCTGGCAAGCGATCGCCTCCAATCTCTACTACGAAGGTTCGCCCTACGAGGCGCGGCAGACCACCCGCGTCCTGCCGCCGTATCGGATCGTCACGCTGGGCGGACAGCGCGTCGGGCTGCTGGGCCTGACCGCCCACCGCGGACCGCAGGGGGTCGGCCCGGGCGTCACCCGTGGCTTCCGCTTCGGGGCCGGCGACGCTGAGCTCGCCAAGCTCGTCCCGCACCTGCGGGACCAGGAGCGCGTCGACCTGCTCGTCCTCGTCTCGGAGATGGGCCTGGCCCGCAACATCCAGCTCCCGGGGGCCCATCCCAGCATCGACGTGGTGCTCTCGTCGGACAGCCACGAGCTGACGCGGGAGCCCGTCATTCTTCGGACCGGGACGCTCCTCGTCGAGCCGGGCCAGGACGGGGCCGTGGTCGGTGAGCTGACCCTGCGCCGCGAAGGTGCCCGCTGGCGCGTGACATGGGCCCTCCACGAGGTGACCGACGGCCTGCCGGAGGACCCCCAGATCGCCGCGCAGGTCGACGAGGTCCGACGACCGTTCCTGGCGCTGAGCGAGGTCCCGCGGCCGATGAACCCGCTCACTGGCCGACCGCTCCCGGCGACGCTCGACACCGTCGTCGGCCAGACCACCGTGCCGCTCCATCGCGCGGGCTCCACCGGCAACGAGCTGCCGGCGGTCATCGAGGGCTCCTCACACGACCTCATCACCGACGCGTTGCGAGCGGCCACCGGCGCCGACGTCGCCTCCCTTCGCGGCTTCCGCTTCGGGACCCACAGCGGGCTGCGCGTCGCGCTCGACCCGTCCGCTCCTCGTGGCGAGCGAGCGCGAGCGATCGACGTGCGCGCCGCTGACGGCGGCTGGGAGCCGCTCGACGACGAGCGCCGCTATCGCTACGCCACGCTGCATCACCCTGAGGCGGCCGACGCGCTCAACGGACGTTCATGCCCACTCTTCCAACGCTGAGACTCGAAGATCACCTCGCGGGTCAGGGCCGGGACGCTGCCAGTCCACCTCGAGGGCTCGCGCCGCCTCTACCTTGCGACGGAGAGGCGCGGCTTGACCATCCTGACCCCAAGGCACGCGACCGTCACGATTTTCACCGTCCGCTGTTCTTGCCGCATGATCGCTGACAGCCCACGCCACCCGGACCGTCCGCGGACCCCTATCCCTTTTGAGCGTGATCTGGAGCGGATGAAGCTGGGCGCGCGCTCACGATGGGGGCACGGCAACCAGGACCAGGCCCTCACGATCCCACGATGGTGTCCCGTGGAGCAGGCGGTCTGGGGTCGCCGACACCCGCGCGGTCGGACCGACGCCTGACCTTGGCCCCCTCACATGGGGCCGGCTGCGATCTGTGCTTGGCGAGCATCGAGCCGACAGCGCGTGGCGTCGATTCGCGGACGTTCAAGGAGGCGACGGATGATCGCGAAGGTCGGAGACCGCATCGTCATCGAGTCGCAGAAGGTCGGCACGCCGACGCGTGAGGGCGACATCCTCAGAGGTCATCGAGGCGTCCTACGGGATCCGTTACAGCATCCGCTGGGACGACGGCCACGAGAGCACAATCCGCCCGGCTGCGGGCACCGCGCGAACGATCCCCAAGGCTAGCAGCGTCGCAAGTAGGCCCCGAACCCGCCCCAAGTGGTCTCGTCGGCCCAGCAGAGCGTGACAACAGCTGACCGGTCGTCGATCTCCCCGGCGCCACGCCGCGTCTCCAGCCCGTCCCCAGCGCCGTCAGGCCATCCGCAATGGCGAGAGGCTGTCGTTTCCCATCGCCGCGAGCCAGAACGGGACGGCGGTTCGTCTTGAGCGACGAGCTGAGCCTCAGGGCAACCCCGGAGGCCGACCTACACGATCTTGCCGTAGTGTCGCTGCCTTCAAGGCGGCGCGCCGAGCCCGGACGGTCGTCCCGAAGAGGCAGGACGGTGGTTTCTCCCTCCAGACGGGCGGGAAACCAGCCCGTCAGGCCACCCTCGAGCCTTCTGGTTTGGTCGGCTCCAGCAGGTCAGGAAGGACAGTCGACAGGAGCAGCGCCAACGTCGCCAGGCTGATACCGATCCAGGCTCCGGTCGTCGTGTAGAGGCCGATCGAGAGTGTGGCCACGAGGGCGATCTCTCGTCGCACGAGGAGCAGCGCGGGCAGAGCGAACAGGAGCCCGAAGAAGTGGAGGCTGGGCGAGGCGATCAAGGTCAGGAGCCCGATCCAGGCACCGCCCTGCCGAGGCGGGACAACAAAGACGAGGACTAGACAGGCGGCCACAAGCACCAGTCCGAGCGGGGCGGGCAGTAGATTGAAGAGTGAGATGCCCCCGATCGCCCCGGGCTGGGCCGCCCGCTCCGCTTGAGCCAGCCAGGCCGGCCAGAGGCTGAGTCCGGTCAGGGGGACGGTCGTCGCAACGAGGAGGGTGGCAACCGCCGCGCCAGCGAGCGCCGCACGAGGTCGACGGCGGAGCAGATAGACCCACGGCTGCACCTGGGAGGTCTTGAGCGCGGCGATCCCGACCGCGAAGAGGCCGTCGATGACCGGGCGTCGTGTCCTGCTGAGATCGCGCTCGCGCGGAGGCCCGACCTGTCCGGGTGCCTCCCAGAACAGCGCCACATACGCGGCGAAGAGCAGGATCTGCACATTGAGCCCGAGCAGCGCCTGGGCGAATGGCGGCCAGGCGAGAACAGGCAGCCACCAGAGCGGTCGGATGCCCAGGCGCCGACACGACCAGCACGCCGCCCCGAGGCAGGCCAGGGCCCAAGGCACGACCACTGCGATCCGTGGCACCGATGCGGCGAGTCCGAGCAGTGGGAGCACGAACGGCGGGTAGAGGAACGGTTGATCAGGGCCTGATCTGCTTGCGAAGCTCGAGGCGAGATACGGCGCCTGGCCGTGGAGCCACCGCTCTGCGGCTCGGAGCGGGATCTCGAGATCGACGGTCCGCGGGTACGTCTGGAGGAGCATGGCCAAGGTGGAGAGCGAGACCAGAAGTGCACCCGCCGCCAACGCCGCGCGCAACAGCTGGTTCGCCGGCTGGCCCGGAGTCAGGATGAGCCCGACGTTACGCCACCAGGGCCTCGGCGCAGTGGCCAAGCCAGGACTCGACCGGTCGTTGCTGGCTCGTGTCGTCGGCGTCACCCGACCAACGCCGGCTCCGCTGCTGCGTTCCGTCTGCCGATCGCTCGTCCGCACACCCCAATCATGCTCGCCACGAGCACGAGGGTGAAGAGATTCGGTCGCAGCCCAGGCTGATCGAGCAGGACGAGATCGCCGAGCGCCGCTGCGATGGTCCAGCCCCACAATCCTGTCCATGTTGGCAGCGGGAACAGCGCGTCGAGAGGGGTGGACTGCGCGGCCGTACCCGGTGGGGGGACCCAGGAGTCGGTGTGGTTCGGACCAGCGCGCCGTCATGCCCTGTAGCGTGCGGGCGGCGGTCCGCGGTGGCTACTTGGCCGTTTGGGCCATGCTTTCGGGTTGCGGGCAGTCTCGGGCGAGGATGCCGCCGCTGCAGAGACGGCATCCTCCGTTCGAGCCGCGCCGGTCCGTCTGGTCGCCGAGCCGCGTCAGCCGCCGACCAGGAAGATCAGCCCGGCCACGATGAGCACGCCCTCGATGATGACCACGAACGCCCGCTCCGGCAGACGGTCGACGATCCGTTTCCCGGTGAACGACCCGGCGATCATGATCGGGCCGAGCGCGAGACCGATCGCGACCGACGGTCCGGTGAGCAGCGACGCGTTGCCATAGGCCACGAGCTTGGTGACGTGCATGACCACCGTGGACAGGGCCTCCGTGCCGATGTACGCGCCCTTGACCAAGCCGTAGGCAAGAAAGAACGGGGCCATGAGCGGCCCGACGCTGCCCAAGAGCGCGGACAGGAAGCTCGACACGGCGCCGAGAACCGCGAACGACCGCTGCGGGATGTGGGGCGGCGGGCCGGGGCGCAGGTGCCGCCACGCCACGACGAACAGCAGAAACGCACCGAGGATCCGGGTCAGGGCCGACAGCGGCGCCGTGGCGAACAGCAGCCCGCCAAGCAGCGCGGCGGGAATGCCACCGAGCGCGAACCAGCGGACCACGCCCAGGTCGAGCTCGGTGCGGTTGAACCACACCCGGGAGCCGTTCCCGATCAGCTGGGCCACGGTCAGGATCGGGATCGCGTCGCGGACGCCGAAGACCGCCACGAGGACGGGGAGCAGGACCGCGGCACCACCGAAACCGGTGACGGCGGCGAGGGTGCTCGCGACCAGCGCGGCCCCGGCGAGCAGGACCAGCTCGGGTGCGTTCATGCGCTCTGTCTGGTCAGGCGGGGACGGCCGGAGCTTCGGACGGTGCTGGCGACGCCGGCCCCAACCGCCGTCGAACGACTCCGCATCGGCCGGCCCGCGGGCTCGGAGGAGGACGCGCGATCCATCGTGCGAGTGTACCGGGCGAACGAACCGATCCCCGCCCGGCTCGAGTTACGTCTGGCCCTGGGTTGCCCGGTCCGAGAGGCCACCGCGGCGGACCCGTCTGTCGCGCGCCGGCATCGGCCGTCGTCGAGAACGTCATCAGGCGGAACCATCGCGGTCTGCGTTCACGCTTCGTTCCGTCTGAGCCAATCCCTCGGGCTCCGGCAACCGCGGCGCCAGGATCCACGCGAGCTGCGCCGTCGTCGTCGCCCCCACCTTGGACCGCGCATTCGCCAGGTGGTGCTTCACTGTTTCGGGCCGTCCGAGGCCGTCTTCTTCACCCTCGACGGCAAGTCGGCCGATTCAGCGATCATCCCGACCGGTATCCCGGTCGTCGAGCGGCTTGCGCTCGTCGAACCTGTTCCCCAGACGGAAGAAGTTGCCGTCCGTCGGGCCTACCTTCACGCGCACGCTGAGCGGATGAAC
>JBBSCF010000145.1:0-5442 GCA_038250545.1 Candidatus Limnocylindrales bacterium
GACGCTCGCGCCAGGGGGTCGCCCGCCAGGCCGGCTGGGCGGCCCGTGCCGCCGCGATCGCCTCCTTCACGTCCTGCCGGGTACCCTTCGCGAACGTCCCGACGACGATGTCGCAGTCGATCGGCGAGCGCAGCTCGAAGGTGCCCTCGCCGTCGCGCGCCTTCCCGCCGATCCAGTTCTGGTGGTGGGCGCCCAGGCGGGCCCGCGCCTTCTCGATCCCCGCGTCGTACTGGGCGTGGAGCTCCTCGTTGTCGTTCCGCAGCGTCGCGTACGTGATCTTGATGCGCTCGGCCATGGGTGCTCCTCGCTTCGCTGCTGCGCCGCGTCGCCGCGGCGCAGCCGGCGCGGCCGTGGCCGGGGCGGGCCGGCGCGCTCCAACGGATGTGCGGTCCGATGTCCGCCGAACAGTCTAGCGCGGCGACGACCTCGGCCACGGTCGCCGCGACGGCGTCGGGCCGCTGCGCGCCGCGCAGGCCGGGCACCTCGGCAGCCGGGGTCCGCCCCGAGAGGAGCAGGACGGCACGCAGGCCGGCCCGCCGCGCCCCGACGACGTCCTGGGGGGCGTGGTCCCCGACCATCGCGACGTCATGTCGCGCAAGGCGCCGGCCGCCGCGGGCGGCGATCTCGGCCGCCAGCTCGCGGTGCGCGATCCGGAACATGAGCGGCCCGGGCTTGCCCGCGACGAGGGCCCGTGTCGAGGTCGCGTACTCGAGGGCGGCCACGAACGAGCCGCTGTCGATCGTCTCGCCGCGAGTCGTGTACCACCACGGGTTGCGGTGCATCGCGACGAGGTCCGCCCCGCCCCGGACGAGACGAAAGGCCAGGTTCAGGTTCGCGAAGCTGAGGTCGTCCTCGCCATCGCCGATGACGACCGCCGCCGCCCGGGTCCCCGGCTCCGCGGCCTCTGCCGGGCTGATGCGCGGCTGGTCGCCAAACTCCCGGAGCCCGTCGCGGTTCGTCAGGACGAAGACGGCCTGGCCCGGGTACGTTCGCCGGACATGGTCCACGGTGGCGGAGAGGGCGGTCACGATCCGCTCGGCCGGGATCGGCAGCCCGGCCGCGACGAACCGTGCAGCGAGGGTCGGACGGCTGGTGGACGAGAGGTTCGTCGCGACGCGGAACGGGATCCCGCGCTCGTCGAGGCGGGCCAGCGCCTCGACGGCGCCCGGCAGGACGGCGCCCTTCATCGTCAGGACGCCATCCACGTCGAGGACGAGGGCACGCACGCCGCGGAGGGCGGCGCGCAGCGGTTCGGTGGTCGAGATGGTCATCGGTGGAGCGTAGCGCGGACGGGTGCCCGCGGGGACGCCGACGACGAGGTCTACCTCGCCCACCCGGTACCATGCTCCGGGGTCGCGACATCGGCCGGGCCGGGGCACCGGCCGCGCGAGGAGGGACGAGATGGGGCTGCTCGGCGGGAAGAACGCGCTGGTCTTCGGCGTGGCGAACGGCCACTCGATCGCCTGGGGGATCGCGAAGGCGCTCCGCGAGCAGGGGGCGATGGTCGGCTTCAGCTCGATCGAGAGCCTGGTCGAGCGGCGTGTCCGGCCGCTGGCCGCGAGCATCGGCAGCCCGTTCGTGGCTCCGTGCGACGTCCGCGACGACGCGCAGGTCCGCGCCGTCTTCGATCGGTGGGGCGCCGAGGTCGGCGGGCTCGACATCCTCGTCCACGCCCTCGCCTACGCCAAGCGCGAGGACCTCGACGGCGCCTTCGTCGACACCTCGCGCGACGGCTTCGCCCTGGCGATGGACGTCTCGGCCTACTCGCTCGTCGCCCTCGCCCGCGAGGCGCGTCCGCACCTGCGCCCGGGCGCCAGCATCCTGACCCTCAGCTACTACGGCGCCGAGAAGGTCGTCGCCCACTACAACATGATGGGCGTCGCCAAGGCCGCCCTCGAGGCGTGTGTCCGCTACCTCGCCGCCGACCTCGGGCCGTCCGGGGTGCGGGTCAACGCGATCTCGGCGGGCCCGGTCCGGACGCTCGCCGCGCACGGGATCGCTGGCTTCGGCACCCTCTACGGGTCGTTCCGCGACGTGGCCCCGCTCCGCGCGAACATCACCCCTGCGGATGTCGCCGGCACCGCGGTCTGGCTGGCCAGCGACCTGTCGCGCCAGGTGACCGGCGAGGTGGTCCATGTCGACGGCGGCTTCAACATCGTCGGGGTGCCCGAGCCGGAAGCCTGACCGGGTCGGCGCCGCGCTACCAGCCTGTCGTGCCAGCGCCGCCCTTGAACGGGCCGACGACCCGCGACGTGATCCAGCCGCCGTAGAAGTCGCCGGCCTGCGCGATCACCCGCTCGTCGCCGACCCAGGCCTCGTCCACGCGGCCCGCGTAGAAGGAGACGTGCCCGGCGAGAACCTCGTAGCCGGCCGCTGGGTCCGGGTAGAGCCACGCGATCTCCGGGACGCGCAGACCCGTGGGGAGGACGAGCGTGCGATACGCCGCGCGGCCCTTGAACTCGCAGAACGTCGTCGTCTTCGAGGCGACGAGGAGGTCGGTTCTAACGTCGCCGGGCGGGAGGTAGTAGGTGGGCGGGTGGCTCGTCTCGAGGACGCGCAGTGCCCGGATGCTGTCGGCGATGACGCTCCCGCCGACGACGACCCGGATCCGCTCCGGAACGGGCTCGGCGCGGGGCGGCCGGGGATACGACCAGGCGGATTCCTGGCCGGGGCCAGGCGGGATCGGAACGGGTCGGCTCATCGGTGGCATCTCGCCAGCTGATCGTTCACGGCGCTCCGGCGGATGGGGTCGGAGCTCCGGCGGATGGGGCCGGGGCCGGGCCGGCGGCTGTTGGGCCAGGCGCTCGCCTCGGGTCAGTCACGCCAGTGGGCTCAGCCCCCCCGCGGCGCGGCTGTCCCGGCAGCGGCCGACGATCGTGACGTGGGAGAGGTCGACCTCGAAGCCGCGCTCCGCATCGAGCAGCCGGACGATCGACGCCGCTTCGTCCGCGCCGATCTCCCAGCAGCCCCCACAGGCCTCGCAGTGGACGTGGCCGTGGACCGTCCCCGGGAGGACGTGGTACTCCTCGCGTCCGTTCGGGCCGTGGCCGTGCCGAACGACGCCAAGGTCCTCGAGGACGTCGAGCGTGCGGTAGACCGTGGACGGGATCGTCGACGCGTCGCGCTGGCGGCAGCGCTCCACGAGCTCGGCACCGGTGACGTGCCCGTGCGTCTCCGCGAGGACCGCGAGGAGGGTGCGCCGCTGCGGCGTCCAGCGCAGGCCCCGGTCGCGGAGGCGCTCGCGGATCGACTCCCAGGTCGCCGCGTCGTCACGGTGCGGGAGGGCGTGGGCGCCGGGCAAGGGCGCGGACGTTGGCGTGGGCACGGAGGCACGCGCGTCGGGGTGCGGCGAGGGTGACGCGCCCCGGCTGGGCGCGGCGGGCAATCCGGATGCGGGCATGGAACGCAGTATAGGCAGCCACGTGCAGTCCGGCCCTGTTGCAACGCGTTGCATCAGAGACGCAGCGCGCCTACAATCGCCGTCGGCGGCCGGCAATGCGCCTGGGCCGCCGGGGGAACCGCCCAAGGTGGGGCTACCGGGGCAATCGGATCCGGCACCAATCGCATCGCCCAAACGAAGAACCCCGAGGAGAGACAGCCGTGTACCTGTCCGTCGCCGCTGGAGCCGTCGGGGCCGCCCCCGGCCCGCTGGAGATGCATTCGCCCGACGGATTCCTGTCGCTGCCGATCGCAGCGATCATGTGGATCCTCACGATCGTCGCCGTCGGGATCTCCGTGAAGAAGACCAACGAGACATTCGACGACCGGGCGATCCCCCTGATGGGCGTCACCGCCGCGTTCATCTTCGCGGCCCAGATGTTCAACTTCCAGGTCGTCGGCGGGACCTCGGGGCACCTTCTCGGCGGCGTCCTGGCGGCCATCCTCCTCGGCCCGTGGGCAGGGACGCTCGTGATGGCAGCCGTCATCGCCGTGCAGGCGCTCGTCTTCCAGGATGGCGGGCTCGTCGTAATGGGCGCCAACATCTTCAACATGGGGGTCGTGGGAACGCTCGGCGGCTACGTCGTCTATCGCGCGCTCTGCGGCGTCCTCGGCGGCGAAACGCGGGCGCGGATCCCGGCGGCCGGGATCGCGGCATGGCTGTCGGTCGTCGCCGGCTCGACGGCGATGGCGATCCAGCTGGGCCTATCGGGGACGACCGATCTCGCGGTGGCGCTCACCGCGATGGTCGGCATCCACGTCCTCATCGGGATCGGCGAGGCGCTCGTGACGATGGCCGCCCTCGCGTTCGTCCAGGTGAGCCGGCCCGACCTCCTGGCGCTCCGTGACTCCCGGCCCCCCGCTGCGGCGGCGGCAGCGTGAAGGAGGGCGTTCGATGAGCGAACCGATCACCACCCCGTCCTCCGACCCGGTCCAGCCCGGATCTTCGAGCGCCCCGCCCACGTCGAGCGCTCCAGCCGCGCCGCCGACACCTGCCCCGTTGGGCCTGCTCGCCCGCTACTGGTGGGTGGCGGGTCTCGCGATCGCGGCCGTCGTGGCGATCCTGGCCGCGAACTTCGCCTCGGGCGATCCGGACGGGCTCGACTCGGTCGCGATCCAGAAGGGCTTCGAGGAGGCCGGCAAGGACGCCGGCTTCCAGGTCCTCCCCGACTACACGATCCCGGGCTTCGACGGGACCATCTCGACGGTGATCGCCGGGCTCGTCGGGATCGCGGTCGTCTTCGTCCTCGTGTTCCTCCTCGGGCGCCTCCTCGCCCGGCGGAGGAGGGACGCGGCGGTCTGACCTGGACCTCGACCGATACCTGGCCCGCGAGAGCCCGGTCCACCGCCTCGACGCCCGCCTGAAGTTCGTCCTCACCGTCGCCTTCATCGTCTCGATCAGCGTCCTGCCGACCGGCGCCTTCGCGGCCCTCGCGATCGCCTGGCTCGCCCTGGCGGGCCTCTCGACGCTCGCCCGCCTCGGGCCGCTGCGGCTCACCCGCTCGGCCTTCTTCGCCCTGCCGTTCGTGCTCGCGGCCCTGCCGCTCGTCTTCACCCGGCCCGGCGATCCGCTCGGGACGCTCACCCTGGGTCCGCTCGTCCTCACGGCCAGCGGCCAGGGCCTCCGCGAGTTCGCCACGATCGCCGTCAAGAGCTGGGTCAGCGTCCAGGCGGCCCTCCTTCTCTCGTTCACCACGCCCTTCCCGGATCTCGTCGAGGCGCTCCGCGGCCTCCGCCTGCCGCGGATCCTCGTCGCCATCATCGGCTTCATGTACCGCTACCTCGCGGTCCTCACGGACGAGGCGGGCCGTCTGAACCGGGCGCGCCAGAGCCGCTCGGCGGTGGTCGAGGGGCGAGGCGGCAGCAGCCTGCGCTGGCGAGCCGGGGTCGTGGGGGGGATGATCGGCTCGCTCTTCCTCCGGTCGTACGAGCGGAGCGAGCGTGTCTACGCGGCGATGCAGGCACGCGGCTTCGACGGCGAGTTCCGCTCGATGGGCACCCGGA
>JBBSCF010000146.1:0-5384 GCA_038250545.1 Candidatus Limnocylindrales bacterium
ACCGGCCCTGCTTGCCCTTGAGCATGTCGGACAGGCTCTTGAGCCGGTGGTTGCCGGTGCCGGCGATCGCACGGCCACGGCGGCCGTTGTCGATCAGGGCGTCGCACGCCTCCTGCAGCATCCGCTTCTCGTTGCGGATGATGATCTCGGGCGCACCCAGCTCGAGGAGCCGCTTCAACCGGTTGTTGCGGTTGATGACGCGACGGTACAGGTCATTGAGGTCGGAGGTCGCGAAGCGGCCGCCGTCGAGCTGGACCATCGGGCGCAGGTCGGGGGGGATGACCGGCAGGACCGACAGGATCATCCACTCGGGGCGGTTGCCGGAGCGGCGGAACGCCTCGATCAGGCGGAGCCGCTTGATGGCCTTCTTGCGGCGCTGGCCGGAGCTCGTCCGAACCTCGGCATGGAGGGAGCGAGAGAGCTCCTCCAGGTCCATCCGGACGATGATGTCGCGGACAGCCTCGGCGCCCATGCCGGCCCAGAAGATGCGGCTCGTCTTGGCGCCGGACCCGTACTTCTCGTCGAGCTGGCGGAACTCCGTCTCGCCGACGGTCATCAGCGGCTTGAGGCCCTCGATCTCGGCGCGGGCCTGGCGGAGCTCCTCCTTGAGACCCTGGGCCTCGCCGGCGAGGCTCTCGCGCTCTGCGCGCAGCGTCTCGTCCATCGAGGACTGCAGGTCGGAGATCATCTGCTCGGTCTTGCGGTCCTCGTCGGACGCGCGCTGCTCGAGCTCGGTCGTGACGCGCTCGGTCTCGACCGTGGCGATCTTGCGCAGGCGATTGAGAGCGTCCTTGCCCCCCTTGTCACCGGCGGACACGACGACCTCGCCCGTCGGGACGAACGCGATCGTGTCCTCGGACGCCTTGGTCCCGATCGCGGTCAGCGCGGCCTCGACCGCCTGGGCCTCGCGGGCCACCTCCTCGATGCGGGCGTTGCGCTGCGTCTCGAGCTCGGCCTTCGTGGTGGCCAGGGCGCCGCGGAGCTCGTCCGACTGGCGCTTGATGTCGGCCTTCAGCGTGCCCTCGAGCTCGGTCAGGCGTTCGCCGCCGGCGCCGCCGCGACCCTGGGACTGCTCGTCGAGCGCCTTGAGGGCGCGCGCCCGAGCCTCCTCGTCGACGTGGGTGACGATGTACAGCGCGAAGTAGAGGATGCGCTCGAGGTTGCGCGGGCTGATGTCGAGCAGGATCCCGAGCCGGCTCGGGGTGCCCTTGAAGTACCAGATGTGGCTGACGGGGCTGGCCAGCTGGATGTGGCCCATGCGCTCACGGCGGACCTTCGAGCGGGTGACCTCGACGCCGCACTTGTCGCAGATGATCCCCTTGTAGCGGATCCGCTTGTACTTCCCGCAGTAGCACTCCCAGTCCCGGGTGGGCCCGAAGATGCGCTCATCAAAGAGCCCGTCCTTCTCCGGCTTGAGCGTGCGGTAGTTGATCGTCTCGGGCTTCGTCACCTCGCCCTTCGACCATTCCCGGATCTGGTCCGGGCTGGCGAGCGAGATTCGGATCGCCGAGAAGTTGTTGACCTCGAGCATCGGTCTCCTCCGCGCCACCGCGGCCAGGCGGCGCGTTCGTTGCGTTCAGCGAGGGGGGACCGGGCCGGCCGGACGCCGATCCCCCTCCGTGAGGGTGGTGCGGGTGACTAGTCCTCGAACCCGGCGAGGTTGATCCCGCCGAGGTCAGGGAGCAGGTAGCCGGAGGCGTCATCCTCGGCCAGCGGGATCTCCTCGTCGTTGGGATCGAGGATCTCCGCGTTGAGGCCCAGGCTCCGCAGCTCCTTGATAAGGACCTTGAAGGACTCCGGGACCCGCGGCGGCTGGATCTCCTCGCCCTTGACGATGGCTTCGTAGGTCTGGACGCGCCCGAGGACGTCGTCCGACTTCACGGTGAGCAGCTCCTGGAGGATGTTGGCGGCGCCATAGGCCTCGAGGGCCCAGACCTCCATCTCGCCGAAGCGCTGGCCGCCGAACTGCGCCTTGCCACCCAGCGGCTGCTGGGTGATCAGGCTGTAGGGGCCCGTGGACCGGGCGTGGATCTTGTCCTCCACCAGGTGGTGCAGCTTGAGCATGTAGATCTGGCCGACCGTGATGTTCCGGTCGAACAGCTCGCCGGTCCGCCCGTCGCGGAGCTCGATCTTGCCGTCCTCGGGAAGGTGGTCGTAGCCGTGCCAGTCGACCCGGGCAGAGACGAGCGCCTCGCGGATCTGGGTCTCGGTCGCGCCGTCGAAGACGGGGGTCGCGGCCTTGTAGCCCATGGTCCCGAGGGCCCACCCGAGGTGGGTCTCGAGGATCTGGCCGATGTTCATGCGGCTCGGGACGCCGAGCGGGTTGAGGACGATGTCGACCGGGGTGCCGTCAGGCAGGTACGGCATGTCCTCCAGGGGCAGCACCTTGGCGATGACGCCCTTGTTGCCGTGGCGGCCGGCCATCTTGTCGCCGACCGAGACCTTGCGCTTCTGGGCGACGGACACGCGGACCAGGCGGTTCACGCCCGGCTGGAGGTCGTCGTTCCACTCGCGGCGGAACTCGCGGATCTCCACGACCTTGCCGCGCTCGCCATGCGGGAGGCGGAGCGAGGAGTCCTTCACCTCGCGGGCCTTCTCGCCGAAGATCGCCCGCAGGAGGCGCTCCTCCGCGGTCAGCTCGGTCTCGCCCTTGGGCGTGATCTTGCCGACCAGGATGTCGCCGGGGCGGACCTCGGCACCGATGTAGACGATCCCCTCCTCGTCGAGGTCCTTGAGGGCCTCCTCGCCGACGTTGGGGATGTCCCGCGTGATCTCCTCGGGGCCCAGCTTGGTGTCCCGCGACTCGATCTCGTGCTTCTCGATGTGAATGCTCGTGAACAGGTCGTCACGCACGAGGCGCTCGCTGATCACGATCGCGTCCTCGTAGTTGCCACCCTCCCAGCTCATGAACGCCACGAGGACGTTCCGGCCGAGGGCGAGCTCGCCGCCCTGCGTGGACGAGGAGTCCGCGATCGGGTCGCCCTGCTCCACCCGCTGGCCGACCGTGACGATCGGGCGCTGGTTGATGCAGGTGCCCTGGTTGCTGCGGACGAACTTGAGGAGCTTGTACTCGTCGAGCTCGCCGCTGTCGGCGTCGATCTGGATGCGCTCGGCGATGACGGACGTCACGACGCCGGCGTGCCGGGCGATGACGACCTGGCCGGAGTCGCGCGCGGCACGCGCCTCCATGCCGGTGCCCACGATCGGGCTCTCGGGCTCGAGGAGCGGCACCGCCTGGCGCTGCATGTTCGAGCCCATGAGGGCGCGGTTGGCGTCGTCATGCTCGAGGAACGGGATCAGCGCCGTCGCGACGGACACGACCTGCTTGGGGCTGACGTCCATGTACTCGATCTGGTCCGGGCGGGCCTCCGGGAACGTGTCCCGGTAGCGGCTCGGGACGCGCTCGGCCATGAAGTGGCCCTCGGCGTCGAGCGGCGCGTTGGCCTGCGCGACGACGTGCTCCTCCTCCTCGTCGGCCGGGAGGTACTCGATCTCGTCCGTGACGACGGGCCGGCACGGGAACGCGAGCGCCTTCTGGCGCGCGAGCTCCTTGGCCGCGGCCTCGCTGAAGGGCTCACCCTTCTTGACGATGACCTTGCCGTCCTTGCCGACGACGTCGGCACCGGCCTCGAGGGTCAGCAGCTGCGGGTCGTCGTGGGCGACGGTCCGCTTGACCTTGCGATACGGCGTCTCGATGAAGCCGTAGGCGTTGATCCGCCCGTAGGTCGCGAGCGACCCGATCAGGCCGATGTTCGGGCCCTCGGGGGTCTCGATGGGGCAGATGCGCCCGTAGTGGCTGTGGTGGACGTCGCGGACATCGAACCCGGCGCGCTCGCGGGACAGGCCGCCGGGGCCCAGAGCCGAGAGGCGGCGCTTGGACGTGAGCTCGGCCAGCGGGTTCGTCTGGTCCATGAACTGGGAGAGCTGGCTGCCGCCGAAGAACTCCTTCATCGCCGCCACGACGGGGCGGATGTTGATGAGGGCGTTCGGCGTCGCCTTGTCGATCTCCTGGATCGTCATGCGCTCGCGGACGACGCGCTCCATGCGCAGGAGGCCGATCCGGAACGCGTTCTGGATCAGCTCGCCGTTGGCGCGGATGCGGCGGTTGCCGAGGTGGTCGATGTCGTCCTTGGGGTGGAGACCGCGGTTGCTCTCGATGAGGTTGCCGACGATGGCCGCGATGTCCTCGCGGCTGATGGTCCGGCCCTCGCGCGGGAGCTCGATGCCCATCCGGGCCGCGACGGCGTCCAGCTTCTTGTTGAACTTGTACCGGCCGACCCGGCCGAGGTCGTAGCGGCGGAAGTTGAAGAACAGGCTCTCGACCAGCTGGCGGGCGTTGTCACCGGTGGGCGGATCGCCCGGGCGCAGCTTCTTGTAGACCTCGATCAGCGCCTCGTTGGGCGTCTTGGTGAGGTCCTTGTCGAGGGTGTTGGCGATGAACGGGTGCTCGGGGTCGATGTCCACCGCGCCGAACAGTCCCGCGATCTCCTCGTTCGTCTCGTAGCCCACGGCGCGGAGCAGGGTCGTCGCGGCAATCTTGCGCTTGCGGTCGACCTTGACCCAGAGCTGGTCCTTGTTGTTGGTCTCGAACTCCAGCCAGGCGCCGCGGTTCGGGATCACCTTGGCCGAGAACAGCATCCGGCCGGACGCGGGGTCCTCGAGCTCGCTGTAGTACACGCCCGGCGAGCGGACCAGCTGGGACACGACGACGCGCTCGGCGCCGTTGATCACGAACGTGCCCATGTCCGTCATCCACGGGTAGTCGCCCATGTAGACGCGCTGGCGCTGGATCTCGCCGGTCTCTTTGATCAGGAGCTCGACGTTCACGTAGAGCGGCCGGCTGAAGGTGAGGTCCTTGGTCCGGCACTCCTCCTCGGCGTACTTGGGCGTCCCGAACTCGTAGTCCAGGAACTGGAGCTCCATCACCTTGCCGGTGAAGTCCTTGATGGGGCTGATCTCGTCGAACAGATCCCGTAGGCCCTTCTCGATGAACCACTGGAAGGACTCGAGCTGCAGCTCGATGAGGTTCGGGACCTCGAACTTGTCGTCGCTGATCCCGTCGTGAACCTCGTGGATCCGGGCGTAGGTGATCCGACCGGAACGGGTCAGGGCGAGGGGCGCCGACGAGACGGACAGCATGAAGGACGACTCCTTGTCGGAGTGGGAGAAAGAGGGAACGGCCGCGCTCACAGAAGGAGTAGGATACCGCGCTGACGCCGCATGTCAACCCCCGGACGTGACCATTGTCAACGGCCAGCGATTCTGTCCGGGCTAAGCGGCCAGCGACTTTGTCACGCTCGGGGGCATGGAACCGAAGGACAGAGCGACCCCGCCCGACGTTCGGGCCCGGCATCGGGCGTTCGTGCTCGAGCATGTCATGAACG
>JBBSCF010000147.1:0-5381 GCA_038250545.1 Candidatus Limnocylindrales bacterium
TCGGAGTACTCCGGGCCGAGCACCACCCGGCTGATGGCCCCCTGGTCCACCTGCCCGGCCAGGTCGAGCATCTCCGAGAGCCGCGAGGCCGGGAAGTTGGTCTTGACCGCGTCGCCCGCCGCGGACAGGATCGAGGGCAGCTGTCTTCCCGATCCGAAGTGGCGTGCCGCATCGACCGGCATCCTCGTCCGCCCACGGACGCTCCTCGGGACCCGACCATGAGCGTCAGCCTTCAATCTTGTCGTCGGTAGATCCCGATGGTTCGCCCGTATGCAGGGACAAACGAATCGACGGCACTGAGGCCGGAGAGTGTGGGGTCGGCGGCGAGGTGCGCTGCGTCGCCGTCTGGACCGCAGGGCGTCATTACGCCCGTTGCCGAACGCCATGCATCGAAACAGGTGACGACCACCCATCGGGAGGACGGGGCGGTCGACAGGTTTCCGCCGGCGACCCTGAAGGGATAGCTGTAGTAGTCCAGCGGGGCGCGCGACGAGTCGGTGAAGAACACGGGATCGCCACGGGTCGTGGCAACGACACGAGCTCCAGCCGCCGCGGCAGCGGGCCAGCCCCCGTCGTACGCGACGCTCGGCGGCTCGTGGGCAATATTCCACGCAACGAGCACGCCGATGAGGGCCACAGCCAGCGTTCTTCCGAGCTGACCCTTCTCCCATAGAACGCCTGCACCAATGCCCAGAAGAGCGAATACCACGGGGCCCAAGGGAGCCAGGTACCACTCCGCAACGCTTGGCAGGTAGTTGCCCTTGATGCGCAGGATGAGGGCAAGCGACGTCGTCGACGCAAGAAGCACGAGCACGATCCAGCGAGCGGGTGGCCGACGCGTGCGGGGCCCGAGGAAGGCAGATGAGATAGCGGCGCCGAGAAGGATGGCGGCTGCGACTCCCACGGCAATGACCGACCATGTCGCCTGCTCCCCTGTCAGGCCGAGCCAGTAGGCTACCGACCGCGCTGGCAGTCCGAGAACTTCACGAGTCAGGCTGATGGGGTACGTGCCGGCCCCAGCCGAGGCAGCCGCCGACAAGTCGGAGAACCCGGTGGCAAGTTCATGGATCAGCATCGGCACGTATCCGGCGGCAACGATGAGGAGCGAACCCGTCCCGATCCGCAACATCTGCCGCCACTGGCCCTTTCGACGCCGCACGTCCAGCAGGAACAGGACGGCGAGCGGTACAGCACCGACGATCGCGAGAATGTGAAGCTGCTGGGCGATGCCCTGCCCAACCGCTGCAAGCAGCCACCACCGCGGCTCCTCCCGTGACCAGGCCCGCCATGCGGCCCCGACCGCGAGGGCCGCGAACAGCGGGACCACGTTCGGGTTGTCGATGGTGGAGGAGTAGACCACGCCCGTCACCGAAGCCGCCGCTACCAGTGCACCCAGGATCCCTCCCACTGGTCCTGCCACCCCGTGCGCGACCCACCACGTCGCGAGCACCGCCAGCACCCCGATGAGCGCCGTCTCCCAGGCAACAGCGATCGGGTCAAGGCCTTGCGACGGAAGGGCGGCGGGCGTCAGGAGGTAGAAGTAGAGAGCACCATGGTGGAGGCCTCCCTCTCCGGTTGGAAGGCCGACCAGTGGTGGGATGCCGGTCTCGAACATCGACCTCAGGTTCTCCATGATCGCGCCTTGCTCGGGTCCCCAGGTGCCGCGGGTCGGCAGGTTCGGTAATCGCAGGCCAGCCGTCAACGCCATGAGGCTTGCCACGAGCACGAACTCGGCGCTCCTCGATGGACCCGCGCCTCCAGCGACTGGGTGCTCGGCGCCGGCGGGCCGCGTCTCGGCAGACAGCGAGTCAGCGCACACTGCGGCCCCAGACCATGGCCGTCCGGTCGGTTCGGACGCGGGTCGCGACATCCTCGGTCGCCATGACGCTTCGCTCCGACGCCAGCGCGGGCGCGGACACAACCGAACCACGAAACGGCCGAGTCACAGGCGGCCCGCCGAGATCGCCGAGCCTCGATCCGAATGCTCGGGTATCCCAGGAGCGGTCCCGCAACCGGCTGCGACGAACCATGGACAGGCGCCGGGCGAGCGGCCGACCGACCCGGTGCCCTCAGGAGCCATCGGCTGGCACCCCCGCGACGATGACGTCGTGCTGGCGCCGCCGGCTGGACGATCCGTGCTCGAGCCAGGCGATCGACCAGATGAGGGGCAGCATGCCGTACGAGGCGAGCATGCCTACCTCCCGCCCGTCGGGGGATCCCGCGAGGACGGGGGCCGGTCGAATCCACACGATGTTGCCCACGGACGGTATCCCCCTCACGACTGACTCCCCGATCGGCTGCCCGAAGATACCCTGTATCGTATGGCCATGGCGGTCAGCGTAGACGTGGTCATCGGCGCGGGAGACGACCGCGACACTAGCTTCTCGTGACCTGAAGCCCCCGCCGGCTTCTGGGTGAGCCCCGGCCTGGTCTGGATCGGCTTGATCCCCCGAACAGAGCGCCGGCCTGGTCCTGCCAGCCCCCGCCGGTGGTGAGCAGTTGCTCCAGCGCAAGCGCTCGGGTGAAGAGCACGTGGCGATCCCAGCTAAGGCCGCACAGATCGCTGAGGGTCGCCAACAGGGTCGCCGCGAGGATACTGCTCGTGCCGAGGCCAGATCCCTTCGGCACGGCACACAGCATCGAGACCTCGATGCCTCCGCCGAACTCGCGCAGCTGCTGTTCGAGCGAGTCGAATGACGGCCTCGCGTGGAACCGTGGAAGGAACCCGGTCAGGGCCAGGGCCGCCTTGGCCAATCCGAAGCTGCTGTCGGGGTGCGCAAACGTGTCCAGCTCATCCCAGGTGCGCACCCGCTCCTCTGCACCGAGGTCGATGGACCGCAGCACGATCTCCGGGCGCGGGCAGAGCCGGGCGTAGACCTGGATCGGCGGCTGGCCGTTCAGGTCGACGGCAACGTTCACGACCTGGCCGCCGCACTCGAGACAGTATGGCGGCGTGTCCGTCCAGCCCCCGGCGAGGTCGAGGCGCACGGGACTGCGACCCCAGACGATCTGATCGTCCAGGACGGCACGCATGGGAGTGGATGACGCCAGGCCCGAGTCGCGCACGATCCGCTCGCGGAGCAGGGCGAACGCATTGGCTTCGTGCTCCTCCCAGCCGGGCATGCCTCGCCGACGAAGCACGGTCGACTGTGAGCGGAAGATCTCGTCGTGCACCGCGTCGAGCGGCTCTGGCACATCCCCATCCGGTCGATCGGGTTCCGGAAGCGGATGGGCGCTCGCGGCGTACAGCCGCGCGGTGGAGTCGAGATCGAGCTGGAAGAACACGCTCCGACGCGCATTCCGCAGCATCGGCAGGAGTGACGCCTCTCTCGGCCGCGGCGCTGCTCATAGAGCCGCCCCACATTGACGTGTTCCTGGATATCCCTGGCCGACAGCCGCCGAGCCGCGCACCACCGAAGCGCGGCGTCTGGGCTCTCATGAGGCCGGCTCGCACACATCCAATCGAGGAACGACGCGTCCAGCTGCGACGTCTCGACCACCGGAAACAGTGTGGCGTCCTGCACGTCCGCCCGAGGATCAAGGCCGGCGTCCTCATAGGTGATGTGCCGCACGGTGAACTAGTCGGGGGCAGGCTCGCCAATCCAGGTGGTCCCACAGTCACCGAGCGCGCCGCGGAACGGATCATCGATCCCGTACAGCCGCACGCACCATCGATCGTCGTCGACGGGCACGAAGTCCAGGCACGTGCCGGGCTCCAGGTGGAGGGACCACGCGTTTTCCGAAGCCCCGGTCAGCACGTGCGCGCTGGACAACTCCCACGATGCCCCGATCATGCTGTTCTCGATCCAGAGCGTGTGGTTGCGCTCGAGCTCGAGCGGGACGCCGAGGCGCGAGTTCTGCTGGTGCACATCCGGGTGCAGGCGGGCGCTGCTACGGCCCAGCTTCGCCCCATCGAGGACAAGGTTCTGCATGGCGGACGTCGACTCGATCAGCTGCCGGCTGGTCCCGAAGTGGTGGAACTCGGCCTCCGGAAGCGGGACCACTGCCGCCGAGAGAGCGTTCACCTCGGAGTCCGCTTCCGACGGCTCCCGGCCGAATGCAAGACCGAGCTGCGCGTACAGCTCGTAGTGAGCGGCACCCTGACCTTGGAACCGGTCGCCCTGCCATCCCGCCCGCTGCATGAGCAAGGTCACCGCCCGCTCGCTCAGCAGCCAGATGCCGGTGTCGACGAGATTGAGGTACTCCGCATTGAGGTCGCCGATCCGCTCGATGGAGGGCTTCTGGAGGAAGAACGACAGCTCGGTCGGTCGGTCGCGCCGGCTGAAGAAGACGCCGAAGTCCTTTGCGGTCTGGGCTTCGCCCACATGCCGAGCGCGAGCACGTCCACCTCGGGGAAGGGCGGCAGATCCAGGCCGCAGCGCACCAGCACGTCGCCGCTCGTGATCATCGCGACAGCGGACGGTGGGGCGTGATCGAACACCCGCTCGTATTCGGGCAGCTGCAGGTCCAGCAGCGTCTGGTCGAGGCGCTGTCCCCGTGACCAGCGGAAGACCGGCAGGCGCATGAGCGCTTTCCCGATCCCCGCATAGGCAGGGAGACGCCGGCTCTGACCACCACCGTGGACGATCAGCTTGCGCCCCGCGCGGAGCCAATCCGTGAACGTGCGGTCGCCGTCCGTGGCCTGCCAGGCGTCCGCGAGCAGATGAGCGGTGCCGCCACCCGAGCCGAGCGTCCTCCCTTGCGGATCGGACGTCGCGAACCACCACGGCCTCGCGTGCCCCTCGAGCCGTTCGAACTCCTGGGCCATGCGTGACGGCAGGGTGAGGAGGTACTGGGTCGGTTGGCTATCGGGCACCCTGTCACTCACGGTTGGTACGAAGACGGCTCACGCGTCGAGACGGCCACCTCGGGATGGACCCGGGCGACCGCGGAGGGGTTCTCGCCGCCCAGAATCTATCGGCTTTGAAGCTCGCACCTCTCGCGGAAGGCGTCGGGTGCGCTCACGGGACGAGGGGCATGGGGGGCACCATCGACGGGCGGGCCGCCAACCTGGTGGGCGGTCGACTCCGAGCGTCGGTCGGGCCTCCCTGCGCTTGCCTGGCTGCGCCGACGTCTGGCGCGGGTCCGTGGGTTCCGTGTCGCCCGGGCTCGTGTCGTGTTCCGGAGGAGCCAGTCATGCGCTTCAGCGACCTCGACATCGGCCGCGACTTCGCCCCAGTCGCGGCCGCTGACGGCGGCGGACCGGCTCGGCGGCTGGCCACGTGGGATGGCTTGAGCTGCCGGCCCGCTGAGGCCGGCCGCCGGAGCCCGCTACGGCGTCGCCGATGGGGCCGGCGAGGCGGGCGGGACCCAGTAGCGGCTGTCCGCGCCGAACAGCTTCACCGACATGGCGGCCCACTTGGCCATGTCGGGGAGCAGCA
>JBBSCF010000148.1:0-5369 GCA_038250545.1 Candidatus Limnocylindrales bacterium
CGGCACCATGTTGGAGCGACGCCGGATGGCCAGCATCGCGCAGGTGAGGGGAACCTCGATGCTGCAGAGGTGGAAGGGCCGGAACAGCGTGTAGTTGGGCCCGGGGCCCATGTCGCGCAGCACCATGGCCTCGCGCAGGCGTGGGTGGTCCGTGCGCACGATGAGGAAGACGCCGGGCGCAACATGGCCGACCCCGTAGTCGACGACCCCGCTCCTGCCCAGGATGCCGCCGTCCTCGACCAGGGCAAACGTCTGGCTCAGGTGGTCGCGGTCGGTCGTCGGGCCATGCATCCCGCGAACGTCGGGTACAAGGCCCGTCGCGTTCGAGACGGCTGCCATCTCGATCATGGTCTTGCTGCCGTCGACGAACTCGATGAGCATGTTCGGCGAGAGGCCGCGGCGCGCCGCCTCCACCTGCACGGCAGGGTCCGCGGGCGTTGCGTGGCGGTCGAGCGGGTTGTTCTTGCCCTTGCCCGCTGCCACGATGGTGAAGCCCATCGAAACCGCGAGGTCGTAGAGCTCCTTGCAGGCCGCGGGCTCGTCACCGGCCGCGAGGGCGTAGAGCACGCCCTTCTGCTTCGCGTACCAGTTCAGGATCGGCCCGACCGTGATGTCCGTTTCGACGTTCATCATCGCGAGGTCGTGGCCGGAGCGGGCCGATCGCAGCGCAGCCCGTGCGCCGATCTCCGGGACGCCCGTCGACTCGAGCATCACGTCGATGGTCCGCATGTCCGTGACGATCCGGAAGTCGCCGACCGCGACCCGCTTGCCCGAGGAGACCGCCGCATCCGCCTCCGTGGCGGTCGTGGCGACGACGACCTCGGCATCGATGCCGGCGATCCGGTAGCTGTCGATTGCCCGAGCCAGATCGAGGTCAGCCGCGACCACGACCTGCAGCCCGGCCATCATGCGCGTGGTCGCAACCACGTCCGTACCCATCTGCCCGGCCCCGATCAGGCCAACCCGCACGGGTCGACCTTCCGCCTCGCGCAGGGCGAGATCCTCATGCAGCCCGATCACCTTCAGCCCCTCATCGAATCGTCCATCGTCACCATGACCTTGAGCGCCTCCCCGCCAGCTGCGACCTCGAAGGCCCGCTCCGCGTCATGGAGCGGGAAAGCGTGGGTAATGACCTGGTCGCTGTCGATCAGCCCTCGCTCGATCGCACCCAGAGCGAGCGCGTGGAACGACGGGTGGTACGAGAACGCACCAACAACTCGAACTTCCCCGTAGTGGATCCGGTTGGCGTCGAGCGATGTCATCGGGCTGGCTTTCGGCAGGCCGCCGAAAAGGACGACCGTGCCCCGCTTGCGGACCAGCTCCACGGCCTGGGTGTGCGTCGCGGCGACGGGGTTCGCGCAGATCGCCACCTCGGCGCCGCGCCCGCCGGTCGCCCGCCGCACTGCCTCCACAGCGTCCTCCGACGTCGGATCGATCACGAGATCCGGTCCGAACCGTTCGGCCATGGCACGTCGCGGCGCGCTCGGCTCGCTGAGGATGACCCGCGCCCCGCGCGCACGTGCGACGGCGATGTGGAGGCAACCTATGGGACCCGCCCCCATCACCACCACGGTGTCGCCCAGGGTCGTGCCCACCGTGGCGTGCGAGGCAAGCACCGAGCTCAGCGGCTCGGCCAGGGCGGCCTGCTGCCAGGTGAGGGACTCCGGCACACGGTGGACCACGCCGTTTGCCAGCACGGTAGCCGACAACGCGAGGTGGTCGGCGAAGCCTCCGTCGAGGCCGGGGGTGATCCCCACGAGCCGGAGGTCGTCGCAGAGGTTGAATAGTCCTCGCTCGCAGTACCAGCACGCGCCGCAATGGACGTCGGGTGCGATCGCGAGTCGGTCGCCCACCCGGTAGCCGGCGGTCCGCGGGCCAACGGCCTCGACCACCCCGGAGATCTCGTGGCCTGCAATGAGCGGCACACTCGGATCGACGGGCCCCTCCCGCCATCGCCGCAGATCGGATCCGCACACGCCGCAGGCCCGGACGGCCAGGAGGAGACCGTCGTCCGGAACCTGCGGCGTGGGGACATCGCGGAGTTCGATACCCATGGGGCCGGTGATGTAGGCCGCCCTCATGCGGGCGTCCTTGCGGCGAGCTTGTGGCCCACCGCGCCACCCGGGTGGGTCTCACCGAAGCTTGCCAGCGTGTACTCGCGCAGCTCGAGAAGGGCCACGCAGATGGCGTCGCAGAAGGCCGAGTTCACCAGCGAGCTGCCCGTGGCGATCATCCCAAAGGGGTCCGCTTCGGGCGACGCGACCACCTTGAGGACCACGTCGGCCGTCCGCCCGAGCGTGGAGTCGGGCTTCTCGGTGATCGCGATGACGGTGGCGCCACGCTTCTTCGCAACGTCGCCGAGGAAGCACACCTCCGACGTCTCGCCGCCCTTGGACAGACCGACCCAGACGTCCTCCGCGCGGAGTGCGCCGGCGGCCCCATGCTGGCTGTCGCCGGGGTGCAGGAACAGCGCCGGAGTCCCGCAGCAGGACAACAGGTGGGCGAAGCGCAAGGCGACTGCGTGCGACGTCCCGGAGCCCGACACGACGACGTGCCCGCGACATTCGAGCAGCAGACGCACGGCACGGGCAAACCCATCGGGGAGCGAGGCGGCGACATCGGCAACGGCAGCGCTCTCCCGACGGATGACGCTCGCGGCAAGGTCCACGATGGCCTTGTCATCCATGGACGGCCGCCACCTGCCCCGCTGTTCCGGCTCCGAGGGTCGGCCAGGTTCGCCCTCTGGGCGCACGCGCGCCATCGGCCGAGGCCGGGTCGAGGAGCCGCTCCGCCGTGGTGGAGTCCGTGATGAGCACATCGAGGAGGCTGCCCGCGAGAGCCCCCCGGATCGCGGCAACCTTGTCCGGCCCGCCGGACACGCCGACGACACGCGTTCGCTGCAGCTGGTCGCACGTGATGCCGATGATCCGGTCCTCGATCTCGGACGGAACGCCCTTGCCCTCGGCGTCGAAGAAGCGCATCGCGATGTCGCCCACGGCGCCCCTCCGGAGGAGGTCGTCCAGTTCCGTCTGGCTGAGGATCGAGCCGTCCCGCATGACGACCGAGTCGAGTGTCGGAGCTCCGATGCCGACGAAGGCAAGATCGAGGTGGTCGAACGCCTGCACGGCACGCTGGACGTGAACGTCGGACAGGAGGGCCTCGCGGGTGCGCTGGTCGGCCACGATGCCGGGAACCGGCAGGAGTGCGAGTCGACAGCCCAGGGTGCGCGACAGGTGCCGGCAGAGCTCGCTGCCGTGCACTTCGGACTCCGGGGCGCCGAGCCCCCCAACGATCTGCACGATCTGGGCGTCGGGCAGCCGGTACGGGGGAAACCCCGCCACCAGATGGTGCAGTGTGGTGCCCCAGGCGAAGCCGATGGTGCTCCGCGGGCCGATGGCGCGGGCAAGGTACCCCGTGGCCGCGGCGCCGATGGCGCGACTGGCTGCTTCTTGCGAGTCCGTCGGCGCCGCTTCGACGACCAACGCCTCCTGGAGGCCATAGCGCGCCTCGAGGCGCGCCTCGAGATCGGTGAACAGCTGTTCCGGCGGGACCACGCTGATCTGGACGATCCCCATCTCGCGCGCCTGAGCCATCAGGCGGGACACCTTCGAGCGGGAGAGACCAAGGCGAGCGGTGATGGCGTCCTGGTTCAGGCCATCCTCGTAGTAGAACCTGCTGACCTTGACCAGGAGCCGAAGTTCGTCGCTTGAGGAGATCCGAGCCAATGTGGGAATTCTCTCAACAATGGGAGGACTTGCACGGGAGAACCTACCACGGCCATCGTTTGGTCGTCAACCGATTTCTGCGCGCACGTGCAGCCATGCACGAATGTGCAACCCAGCGTGCGCCTGCGCCCGCCTCACTGTCGAGGAAGCGCGCGTGAACAGGGGACGCCGGACTGGCGGCCCCTATCTCGCTCAGACGGGTGGCGACGACCTCAGGCGGGTGCACCCGGGATGGCGTAGCCGTTCGGGTACTCGAGGCTCATCTGGTACTCGGCCACGCGCTCGCAGTGCTTCAGGTACTCGATCCCGTCCCGGGCGGACCGATCGGCGCTGGGGACCATCGGGGCGCTCTCGATCGTGCAGTAGCCGGAATAGCCGGTCCGGATGAGTCCGCGCATGACCGCCCGGAAGTCGGTCTTGCCGTAGCCCGGGGTCAGCGAGTTCGAGTCCCGGAAGTGAAGGTGCCAGAGGTAGGGCTGGGCGTCCATGACGGCCTCGTAGGGCCCCAGCTCCTCGAGGTTCACGTGGAAGAAGTCGAGCTGGATGCCGATGTCATCCCGACCCGTGAGCTCGATCATCCGCCGATGGTTGGCGGCGGTGTTGACAAACTTGCCCATTTCGAGGTGGTTCGTGGCCTCGAACACGAGCCTCATCCCGCGGGTCGCCGCGTACTCGCTCATCCGGCGGAGCGCGTCGACCGCAACCTGCGTCGCCTCCGCGACCGTCTCGCCGGTGATGGGGGCGTGGATGGCGGTCGCGATCGTGACGGAGGCGGCCCCGAGCTCGGCCGCGAAGTCGATCGTCGAGCGGGTCTCGGACACGGCCAGGTCGGCCGTCCGTGGCTCGGTGAGGGTCTTGAACGTCGGCGAGTACGGGTCCCACATCTCGCCCCAGCACTCGTTGACATTGGAGACCTCGAGGCCAAAGTCAGCTTTCAGCCGAAGGTGGGTCGCGAGGTAATCCTCCATCGAGACGCCAAGCCCATAGCGACCCTTTGGCGGACAGACCTCGATCGCGTCATAGCCGCAGTCACGAAGGCGCTGGTACGTCACGTGCGGCGTCCGGTATGCCTCCTCCTGGCCGAACGTCAGCTGGAAGTAGCTGTACTTGAACGGCTTGCGCTCCGACATGGTGTCTCCCTCGGTGCGGCCAGCGCATGCTATCCGGAACCCGGCGGTGGAGCGAGCTCGAGGACACGCCGGGCGGCATCCTCGTCCGTGATCAGGACATTCAGGAGGCCGGTGCGCAGCGCTCCCAGGATGGCTGGTGCCTTGTGGATGCCGCCGGCCACTCCGGCGACCAGGCGCACGCGCCGGAGCAACTCCGGCTCGATCGCGATCGTTCGCGCGATCAGCTCGCTGGCCACCGGTCGGCCCGTGATGTCGAACGGGCGAGCCAGGATGTCGCCGACGCCCCCGTTGTCAATGACGTCCGCCACGCCGGCAACAGGATCGGCGAGCGAATAGAACACCCCGGAGTCGGGCGTCAGGATCCCGATGCTCATCATCGCGATGTCGATCCGCTCCCAGAGGGTGATGACGGCGCGGGCTGACGCTTCGAGCAGCAGGAGATCGCGGGTCGTCTCGCTGTCTGCCACGGCTTGCAGGAGCAGGTAGCTTGGCCGCGCACCGATCTGCGTCGCGA
>JBBSCF010000149.1:0-5330 GCA_038250545.1 Candidatus Limnocylindrales bacterium
CGCGGAGGCCGGCAACGGGAACGGGGCCGACTGCGTGATCCTCAAGGCCGTGGACCAGGCGGTCACTGCCCCGGCATCTGATGACCGGATCCAGTCAGTGACGATCTACCGGGCCACGGTGAATGGCGTGGAGATGCCGGGCGTCTCGAACACCTGGAGCCGCGGCGCCTCCTCGTCGTGCCCGGACGGCACCACCGTCCCGTACGCCCGCCAGACGAACGGCTATCCGGAGGCGGACCGCTGCAACTACCTGAACGGGTGCGGCGCCGGCCATCCGGACCTCGACACGATCGGCGTCCGGATCACGTACGTCCACCAGTGGGTCACGCCGCTCGCCGGCTTCCCCGGGCCCGGCTTCGGCGGCCAGGGCGGGAGCGGCTTCACGCTCACCCAGTCGAACTCGATGCGCATGGAGCCGATCCTGTGAGGCGGCTGCGCGGGCACCAACTCCACCGGCGGCGAACGCCGGGCGACGGCCAGCGTGGCCAGGGGATCGTGGAGTTCGCCCTCCTCGTCCCGGTCTTCATGCTGCTCCTTCTCGCGATGCTCGAGTTCGGCTTCGTCTTCGACCACACGCTGACGATCCAGTACGCGTCGCGCGAGGGTGCCCGCGTGGGCGGTGCACTCGCGAACGGCGGCGGCCCCCTCGGTTGCAACGCCGGCCAGTCGCCGAATGCCGCGACCGTCGACCCGCTCATCATCGCCGCGGTCACCCGCGTCCTGAAGTCGCCGGGCTCCCGGGTCGACATCCGCCAGGTGCCCCAGATCCAGATCTACAAGGCCATGGCGAACAACTCCGGCGACCCGGCCGGCAGCTTCATCAACACCTGGACCTACACGCCCGGCGCCGGCCCCTCCGTGGACGGCCAGCAGCTCGACTACAGCCCGGGCTCCGTCGGCTGGACCGCCTGCAACCGTCAGAACGGCGTGAACGCCGACTCGATCGGCGTCCGCCTCGTCTACACGTACCAGATGCAGAGCGGCCTCGGCTCGATCCTCCGCTTCTTCGGCGGGACGGGCTGGTCCACGATCACGGTCTCCGACCGGACCGTCATGTCGCTGAACCCCACGAACTAGGGATGACGTCGATGCCCACCCTCCACTCCCCGTTCCGGCGCCCGCGACGCCCTGCTGCCACGACGGATGCCGACCCGCAGGCCGTCGGGAAGCGCTCCCGTGCCGCCGAGGCCGGCCAGGTCATCGTCATCTTCGCGGGCGGGATCGTCCTCTTCAGGCTCCTGGTCGGGTTCGTGGTGTAGGTCTCCTGTTACTGGGCCACCAACCGGCGGGTCCAGCGCGCCGCGGACGCCGCGGCGCTCGCCGGCGCGGTCTACCTGCCGGGCGACCGTGTCGCCGCCTACTCGAAGGCCCGCGCGGAGGCCGCGAAGAACGGCTACGTGGACCTCTCTGGCGGGGTCATCGTCACGCCGGCCCAGGATGCCGTCAACAACCGCCAGCTCAACGTCCGGGTCACCGCCCCGGTCGGCACGTTCTTCATGCGGGTGATCGGGATCACCTCGATCCAGGCGTCGCGGACCTCGAAGGCAGAGTACGTTCTCCCGGTCCCGATGGGCAGTCCCCAGAACTACTACGGGGTGGGCTTCTTCCAGGGCGTGAACCCGGCGACGTCGACCACGGTCCACGCTGACCGCGATTCGGACTGGCAGGTCGCGACGAACGCGCCGCCGGGAGGCGAATGGTTCTTTCTGCCGGACCCGCAGAGCAATATCGTCGACGCGGTCAGGAACGTGGACAGTAACCGTGCCCTTGTGGACGGCGACGGGCAGAAGCAGAGCTGGGGTGGCTTCGGACTCGCAGGAGCGATCCCCGCGCCCGCCGCGAATCAGTCGCTGGACATCCAGGGTCTCGAGGTTCGCCTGCAGAACACCTATCTCGCTCAGGACTGTCCGAACTCCACGAACAAGATCCGGGCCGAGCTTTCGTGGAACGGCGGCACCAGCTGGTCCTCCCTGGTAGATACGCCGAACCTGGGTCGTGACAACGCCGCGGACTACGTGCTCCCCGCGACCGGAGGCGACACCGGAACGAACGCGTGGGGCGGTCACAACTGGGTCCGCGACGACTTCAGCGATGCCAACTTCCAGGTCCGCCTCACCGCGTTGAAAGGCTGCACGGCCCCGGCTCCGCGGCTGCGGGTCGACATGCTCGACGTGAAGGTCTATTACCGGCTCACGACGACGACGACCACGCCCGAAGGGCTCGAGGTGCGCTCGGTGCCCGACCCGGCCGGCGGAACCCTGGACTCGCAGGGGTTCTGGGGCGCGATCTTCACCTCTGGCGGCGTTCGCGAGAACGGCGATCGCTACGCGCCGCTCTACATTGGCGGCGGCAACCCGCCCGACGGGACGATCGACGGCAGAAACCCCGACTACGACCTCAATGGCTACGACTACACCATCGAGGTGGGGGGCAACGGCGAGGTCCGCCTCTTCGACCCGATCTTCTGTGCGACCGGAGCCAGCCCGAGCGGCGGATGGTTCGGGGCGGGCGACCACTGGACGACGGATGGGACTGGCGGCGGCGATGCGCCCGGCCCCGTTGCCGTACGTTACCGGCTCTACAACACGAACGGAACCCCCTACACGATCACCGACGATACCCAGGTGGGCAGCGACCTCGCGTACGACCCAGGGACCAAGACACTCGGCGACTTCTCCGGCCAGTACAGCCGGGCGAGCTCGCTTCCCCAGAACAGGAACGACCCGAACCGTGAGGACTGCTCGACGAACCCGGCCCACAATCAGTGGGTCCTGCCGTCCGGTTGGAGTGGCCTCCCTGCGGGTAAGTACCGGGTCAACGTGAACACGAACCTCGCGGGCAACGCCACGATCGGGGCGGAGAACCTCTTCTCGATCTGGGTCGGCGCCTCCGGCCGGGCCCGGGTCTATGGCGGCGGCCGGATGGCCGCCTACACGAACCTCGATGACACGGGCGTCGGCGGAGCCCAGAAGTTCTATTTTGCCCAGATCGAGCAGGTCCACGCCGGCAAGACGATGGTCATCACCCTCTTCGATCCAGGCGAGGCAAGCAGCAACTCGTATCTTCGGTTCCTCTCGCCTCAGGGTGGCTCATATCACTACGCGACGTTCAACTGGTCTTCGAACGACGGTCGCTCTGGGTCGAACGTGACTCAGCTCCAGACGTCCAACGGCAGTGCGCTCTTCAACAACAAGATCGTGACGATCGAGGTTGCGCTTCCCTCGAACTACGCGGCCGGCGGCCTGGACCCGAACGGCCTCGGTGAAGATGGATGGTGGCAGGTGGAGTACGACGTCCGGGCCGGCAACGACACCACGACCTGGGAGGTCAACATCCGGGGCAACCCGGTGCACCTCAAGGTCCCCTGATCCACTCGTTGCGCACGCGCGTTCCCGCGCCCCGGTCGCCATGGCGGCCGGGGCGCTTTGTGTTGCGAAGTGCCGTAGCGTGTGACCCATGACGGCCGAGCGGCGCTTCGGGAGCGGGATCCTGGCCCTGCTGCAGGGCGACATCACGACGGTCCCCGCCGACGCGATCGGCAACGCGGCGAACGCGGCGCTGGCCGGAGGCGGGGGCGTGGACGGGGCGATCCATGCTGCGAGCGGCCCCGCAGTCATGGCGGACCTGCGACGGCGGTACCCGGGCGGCACGCCTACCGGCACGGCCGTCGCCACCGGGGCCGGGGCACTTCCCGGGCGATGGGTGATCCACGCCGTAGGCCCGGTCTGGCGCGGCGGCCGGCACGGCGAGGCGGAGCTCCTCGCCGACGCGTACCGCTCGGCGGTGGCCGTTGCCGCCGAGCTCGGGGCGCGGACCCTCACCCTGCCGGCGGTCAGCGCGGGGATCTACGGCTACCCGCTCGATGCCGCGGCCACGATCGCGGTCGGGACGGTCGCCGACGCGCTCCGGGGCGACTCGCCCCTCGAGCGCGTCACGTTCGTCCTGTTCTCCCGGGACGCACTGCAGGCGTTCGAACGCGCCCTGGCCGCGTTGCCCTGAGGGAGTGCCGGCCCGCCCGGCGACCCGATCGGCCACCGCGAACCCGCCCCGCCGGGTCAGGCCGGAGCAGCTGCGGTCGTCCCATCGAAGGGCATCAGTCGTCCGTCGCGCAGCTCGAAGACCCGCCGGTCGATCGCCTCGTCGGAGTCGCCGGCGTACTCGAGCACGAAGTCGGCGAAGAGCGGGGCGAAGTCCGGGTCGTCGGGCCGGAGGCTCCCGGCGAGGAGGAGGTGCCGGGCGGGCAGCCCCACGAGGACGCGCTTGCCGTCGCCGCCGAGCTCGCCTTCGAGGTGCGCCCGGACCTCCGGCAGGAGGATCCGGCTGGCGTCCCAGCCGTCACCGGTGTCGGACGAGATGATCTGTCGGCCCTCGGCGGACTCGACTGACCAGACCGCGGTCGCCGACCATGTCGCGAGGTTGCGGAAGGCCGTTTCGCGAAGCGTCGCTCCGGTGACGGCCCAGGCCGCGAGGTGGTCGCCGCTGGCGAGGACGTCGAACGAGCCGGCGACCATCGCAAAGGCCACCTGGAGACCCTCCGGGCCGTCCTCGACGAGCGCCTCGACGCTGCCCGCGCCAGCCGCCGGCACGGCGAGCGAGCCAAGGTTGAGCCCGCGGCTACCGACGGGGCGCAGGACCGGGAACAGGAGTGGTGCCGCGGCCTCCCAGGAATGCTCGGCTGTCAGGGAGATCGGGGCAGTGTCCGGGATGTCCACGCGGGCTTCCTCCTCCGTCATCGGGCTAGGATGCGCCATCCCGCGTCGCGGTGGAAGCCCCCACCGACCGGTAGAACCCGGTGAGCCCCTCGAGAAAGAGGCCGGGACGCTTTGCCGGCACCTCGTGGGGGCAGCCCGGGACGACGAAGAGCCGGGCATCCGGCAGCTGACGGGCGAGGGACCACGCCTGGCCGACCGGCACGATCGGGTCGCGGTCGCCGACGACGACAAGCGCGGGCACGTCCACCCGGCGCAGCTCGCCCGGCGACGGCGGCGCCTGCTCGGCGGCGAAGCGGGCGATCGCCGGCATCAGGGCCCGCCACCCGCCGGCGCCCTGGATGGGGTCGTGGCGGCGGGCGAGGGCGGCGGCCCAGGGCGGGTCCTGCCGCTCGATCCGGTCGGCGTCGGCGAGATGCCGGAGCACGCTCGTCCGGGGTTCGCGCTCGGTCGCAGCGCCGACGAGGACGAGGCTCCGGAGGCGCCCCGGGTGGGCGGTCGCGTAGGCGAGGGCCGTGTGGGCACCCATCGAGAAGCCAACGAGATGCAGCTCCTCCAGCCCGAGCGTCTCCACGAACGCGGCGAGGTCGCCGACGAGGTCGTCGAGGTGGAGGCCGCGCC
>JBBSCF010000150.1:0-5208 GCA_038250545.1 Candidatus Limnocylindrales bacterium
GTCCCGTACGTCCGCCAGACGAACGGCTACCCGGAGGCGGACCGCTGCAACTACCTGAACGGGTGCGGCGCGGGCCACCCGGACCTCGACACGATCGGCGTCCGGATCACGTACGTCCACCAGTGGGTCACGCCGCTCGCCGGCTTCCCCGGGCCCGGCTTCGGCGGCCAGGGCGGAAGCGGCTTCACCCTCACCCAGTCGAACTCGATGCGCATGGAGCCGATCCTGTGACGCGCCTGCGTGCGCGCTATCTCCGCCGGGGGGGAGCGCCGGACAACCGCGAGCGGGGCCAGGGCGTCGTGGAGTTCGCCCTCCTCGTTCCGGTCTTCATGCTGCTCCTCCTCGCGATGCTCGAGTTCGGCTTCGTCTTCGACCACACGCTGACGATCCAGTACGCCTCCCGCGAGGGTGCCCGCGTGGGCGGTGCGCTCGCGAACGGCGGCGGACCTCTCGGCTGCAACGCCGGCCAGTCGCCGAATGCCGCGACCGTCGACCCGCTCATCATCGCGGCGGTCACCCGCGTCCTGAAGTCGCCGGGCTCCCGGGTGGACATCAGCCATGTACCCCGGATCGAGATCTACAAGGCCGATGGCAACGGCGACCAGATCGGCTCCAACGTCAACACGTGGAGCTACACGCCCGGCGCCGGGCCGTCCGTGGACGGCCAGCAGCTCGACTACAGCCCGGGCACGACCGGTTGGGGCGCCTGCTACCGCCAGAACGGCGTGAACCCGGACTCGATCGGCGTCCGCCTCGTCTACACGTACCGGATGCAGAGCGGCCTCGGCTCCATCCTCCGCTTCTTCGGCGGGACGGGCTGGTCCACGATCACGGTCTCCGACCGAACCGTCATGTCGCTGAACCCCACGAACTAGGAATGGCGCCGATGCCCACCCTCCACTCCCCGCTCCGACGCCCGCAGCGCGCCACCAGCGCCACGGATCCCGGCCCGGGGACCACAAGGCTGCGCTCCCGCGCCGCCGAACGCGGCCAGGTCATCGTGATCTTCGCCGGCGGGATCGTCCTCTTCATGCTCCTGCTCGCGGTCGTGGTGGACGTCTCCTGGTACTGGGCCAACAACCTCCGGGCCCAGCGCGCCGCGGACGCCGCCGCCCTCGCCGGCGCGGTCTACCTGCCGGGCGACCGCGCCCCCGCCGACTCGAAGGCCCGGGCCGAGGCGGCGAAGAACGGGTACACCAACGGAACAGGCGGGGTCGTCGTCACGCCAACCCAGGATGTCGTCAACAACCGCCAGCTCAACGTCCGGGTCACCGCCCCGGTCGGGACGTTCTTCATGCGGGTCATCGGGATCACCTCGATCCAGGGGTCCCGAACCTCGAAGGCCGAGTACGTCCTGCCGGTCCCGATGGGCAGCCCCCAGAACTACTACGGGGTGGGCTTCTTCCAGGGTGTGAACCCGGCCACGTCGACCACGGTCCACG
Source organism: Candidatus Limnocylindrales bacterium (assembly GCA_038250545.1). Lineage (GTDB taxonomy): Bacteria > Chloroflexota > Limnocylindria > Limnocylindrales > CSP1-4 > CAIXZV01. Next base: position 1,443 of record JBBSCF010000150.1, read on the forward strand.
CGGACCGTGACTCCGACTGGCAGGTCGCGACGAACGCACCGTCGGGGGGCCAGTGGGACCGGAACAGCGGGTCGATCACCTCGGCCGTCGAGAGTGAGAACAGCGCCTACGCCTTCGAAACAACGAACGGACACCGCCAGGCCTGGGGCACCTTCGGCCTGGCAACGGCCGCCGGATCCTCGCCGATCACGAATCCGGCGGCCAACCAGACGGTCACGATCCAGGGCATCGAGGTCCGCCTGACGAACACCTCGCTCAGCGCGGCCTGCGCCAACTCCACGATCGGCGCGCAGCTCTCCTGGAACGGCGGGTCAAGCTGGTCCACCGCGGTCGCGACGCCCAACCTCGGCACGACGACGAGCACCGATTCCCTGCTGCCGGCAAGCGGCGGTGCGACGGGGACGTCCGCGTGGGGCGGGCACGCATGGGTGCGGAGTGACTTCACGGACGCGAACTTCCAGGTCCGCCTGACAGCGAACAAGGGCTGCGCCACCTCCGGTCTTCAGCTCCGGGTCGACATGCTCGATGTGGTGGTCTACTACCGGGTCGCGACGACGACGACGACGCCCGAATCGTACGAGGTGCGCTCGGTGCCCGATCCCGCGGGCGGGACGCTCGCCACGCAAGGGTTCTGGGGTGCGATCTTCACCTCCGGTGGTGTCCGGGAGAACGGCGACCGCTACGCGCCGCTTTTCATCGGCGGCAACAACCCACCGGACGGGACGAACGGCGGCCCGAACCCCGATTACGACCCCAACGGCTACGACTACACCGTCGAGGTCGGGGGCAACGGCCAGGTGCGCTTGTTCGACCCGATCTTCTGCGCGACCGGGGCGAGCCCGAGCGGCGGATGGTTCGGGACGGGCGACCACTGGACGACCAACGGATCGGGTGGGGGGGCCCTTGGCCCCGTCGCGGTTCGCTACCGGCTCTACGACACGAACGGAACCCCCTACACGATCGGTGACGACCTCCAGGTCGGCAGCGACCTGGAGTACGACCCGGGGACCAGAACGCTCGGCGACTTCTCGGGTCAGTACAGCCGGGCGAGCTCGCCTCCCCAGAACAAAGGGGACGCCAACCGCCAGGACTGCGCAACGAACCCGGCCCACAACCAGTGGGTTCTGCCATCCGGCTGGAGCGGTCTCCCCGCCGGGAAGTACCGGGTCAACGTGAACACGAACGTCGCGGGCAACGCCACCGTCGGAGCGGAGAACCTCTTCTCCATCTGGGTGAGCGGCGGCGGGGTCGCCCGCGTCTATGGCGGCGGCCGGATGGCCGCGTACACCAACCTCGATGACACCGGCGTCGGCGGAGCCCAGGAGTTCTACTTCGCCCAGATCGAGCCGGTTCACTCCGGCAAGACGATGGTCATCACCCTCTTCGACCCCGGTGAGGCCAGCAGCCCGTCATTCCTTCGGTTCCTGTCGCCGCAGGGAGGTTCGTATCATTACGCCACGTTCAATTGGCGCTCGAACGACGGCCGTTCCGGGACGAACGTGACCCAGCTCCAGACGTCCACGGGCAGCGCGCTCTTCAACAACCGGATCGTGACGATCGAGGTCGCCCTGCCGACCAACTATGGAGCCGGCAACCTGGACCCGAACGGCCTCGGCGAAGACGGCTGGTGGATCGTCGAGTACGACGTCCGCGCCGGCAACGACACCACCACCTGGGAAGTCAATATCCGGGGTAACCCGGTCCATCTCAAGGTCCCCTGAGCCGCCAATCCGACCGGCGTCCAGCGCATGGTGCAATGCAACGTCCGGCGGTGAGAATCCCTCCCACGTCCCGACCGTTCGGGCGCGCAGATCGTGAGCAGCCACCATGTCGATGAGACAGCAACGCAGCAGCAGCCCGATCCCGGCCGGGCCTAACGCCCAGCCCACAAGGTTGCGCTCCCGCGCCGCCGAGCGCGGCCAGGTCATCGTGATCTTCGCCGGTGGGATCGTCCTCTTCATGCTCCTGCTCGCGGTCGTGGTGGACGTCTCCTGGTACTGGGCCAACAACCTTCGGGCCCAGCGCGCCGCAGATGCCGCAGCGCTCGCGGGAGCGGTCTACCTGCCGGGCGACGTGTCGCAGGCGGCCACAAAGGCTCGCGCCGAGGCGGCGAAGAACGGGTACACCGACGGAACAGGCGGAGTCGTCGTCACGCCAACCCAGGATGTCATCAACAACCGCCAGCTCAACGTCCGGGTCACCGCCCCGGTCGGCACGTTCTTCATGCGGGTCATCGGGATCACCTCGATCCAGGCGTCGCGGACCTCGAAGGCTGAGTACGTCCTGCCGGTCCCGATGGGCAGCCCCCAGAACTACTACGGGGTGGGGTTCCTGCGCGACGGCATCGAGACCACGAGCACCAGCACGTCGTCGCAGAACGGGGACACGGGCTGGGGCGAGGTGGCGACGGAGGCGCCGCCAGGCGGACAGTGGCTCCGGACGGGCGGCACCATCATCACCGCCGTCAACTCGAACAACAACACCTATGCCTACGCCACGACCGACGGCTGGCAGCAGCGCTGGGGCTCGTTCGGGCTGGCGACCGGCACCGGCTCATCGCCGATCCCCTTCCCCGCGGCGAACCAGTCGGTCTCCATTCGGGGCGTCGAGGTCCGGCTCCAGGACGCCTACGTGTCCGGCGGGAGCTGCAGCAACTCGCAGTTCGAGGCCGAGCTCAGCTGGGACGGTGGTACCACCTGGTCGGACCCGGTCGCCACGCCGAACCTCGGCACCTCGTCCTCCGCCGACTACACGCTGCCCGCGACCGGCGGCTCGTCCGGCACGGCCGCATGGGGCGCCCACTCCTGGGTTCGCGGGGATTTCACCGATGGGGACTTCGAGGTCCGCCTGACGGCCGCGAAGGGCTGCGGGTCCAGCCGGCAGCTCCGCCTGGACATGCTCGAGGTCCGGGTCTACTACACCGTCTTCACGACGACCACGACGACCACGACGACGATCGAGGATGTGGACGTCGTCTCCCCGTACGGCAACGTCCTTGCGCCACAGAACTTCTGGGGCGCGATGCAGAGCCAGGGCGCCCCGAACATCCAGGGCGACGCCTACATGACCAAGTACCAGTCGCGTTCCGGCCTGCCCTTGAACTCGGACTACGATCCGGTGAAGTACTACGAGTACGGTGTCGAGATGCCGCCCGGGGCGGCCAACGGCGAGGTCTGGGTCTTCGACCCCGGATTCTGCGACGCGACCACGAGTGCCGGGACGGGTGAGAACTGGACGGTCGGCGGCTCGAACGGATACTCCTCGCGCGAACCCGTGAGCTCCTTCTACGACCTTTATGACACCCGGGAGACCCTGTACAACCCTTCCGACGATGTGCTCGTTGCCGGCTCCGGAGGCACGTTCCGGCGCCTCTCCTACGAGGACCATGGCATCTTCGCCGTGAACGGCACGTCGACCCACACGGCCGACTGCTCGAATGCCACGTGGCACTACGACGCAAACGATTGGCAGAGTGGGTCTCCGGACACCCCGAGGCGAGGTTGGTATCTGCTGGCAAATGGCCTGTCGGGCGGCGCGACCGGACGGACGTATCGTCTGCACACGTACTCGACCGACCCGGGCAGCCCCAACGACCAGAACAACACCACCGCCCTCATCGCGTTTGCGGTCTACTCGCGGGCCAGCGGCGGTACCCCGCGCGTCTACGGGCTCGGCGCGATGGAAGCGTATGTCCGCCTGCCCGGCGGTGTGGCCTCGGAGTTCTACCTGGCCCAGATCGACCGAGTTCATGCGGGCAAGACGATGA
>JBBSCF010000151.1:0-5180 GCA_038250545.1 Candidatus Limnocylindrales bacterium
CCCAGAGGCGCACCGGGGTGGTCCGGATGTAGAGCTCGTAGACCTTCTCCAACCGGACGCTCCTGTCTGCTCTCTGGGCGGCTCTCAGGCTGGGCGGATCCGAGGCCGGCCGGGCCACTCGACCCCCTCCCAGGGATCGTAGTCCGGGGTCAATAGCACAAGATAGGGTGTCATACACATCGCCGCTCACCGAGCTGACCGGTCGTAGCGCCAGTCCTCGCTCAGGCATGCGTCGCGCGTTGGCGCGGCGATCCCGCTAGACGGTCGTTTACATTGCACCATGCCTTCGTTATGATCCGCCGTACCGCTATTCCGGTACCGCGAGGCAACACCCATGGCAGCCGTTGACCCGGCGAAACTCGAAATGCTCAGCAAGGTCTTTACGCCGCATCGACCTATCGACCTCCCCGAGTTCCTATCGGGCCGGCTCCCTCTCCTGTACCGCGCCATCGATGCGGTCAACACGGAGGGGCTCCACGTCATCTTCTTTGGCGATCGAGGCACTGGCAAGACGTCGATTGCGAAGGTGCTCAGCGCGCTGGTTCAGGAGCCAGGGCGAGCGGATGGACGGCGCGTCCTGACCGCGTCGTGCAATTCAACAGACGACTACACGTCGATCTGGAGGCGCGTGTTTCAGGAGATCCTCCTTGCACCGCGTCAGCTTGGGTTTTCCCCCGACCGGCAGGAAGTGGCGACGCACCGCATGGCCGACTTTGACGGCACGGACCCGAACGACGTTCGCCTCATGATTCAGTCATTTCCCAACCCGGCAGTCATCGTCATCGACGAATTCGACCGGATCCCCATGGACACTGATGCCCGCCGCCTCATGGCCGACACGATCAAGCTGTTCTCGGACACCGGCGTGAAGTCCACGATCATCCTGGTTGGCGTCGCGGACTCTGTCGGGGAGTTGATTGCCGAGCACCAGTCGATCTCGCGCAACGTCGCGCAGATCGCGGTCGAGCCCATGAGCACGACCGAACTGGCAGACATCATCCGCAAGGGGTATGACCGCGCCGGGCTCGCCTACGCCGATAGCCTCCCCCGCCAGGTGGCCGAGCTGTCGCAGGGCTATCCCCACTACACGCACCTGCTCGGACTGTGGGCGGGCCGGCGAGCACTTGAGGCGAACCATGATGGTGTAACCGATGCCGATCTGACACGCGCTATTCCTGCCGCGCTTGAGAATGCGACGGGTGGCGTTCAGCAGGAGTACGCCAGCGCCGTGGCCTCATCGCAGCCGGACGCGCTCTTTGAGAAAGTACTTCTGGCCTGTGCCCAAGCCAACAAGGACAGCCTCGGAAAGTTCTCGGCGACAGACGTGCGAGCGCCACTCCGGAGGATCATGGGGCGTGACATCCTGACAGGCGCATTCCAATCCCATCTGGCGAAATTCTGTGAGAACGAGCGCGGCCCTGTTCTCAAGAAGAGCGGGAAGCGTCGAAGCTACAAGTGGCGATTCGTCAACCCGCAGGTCATCCCCTACATCATCCTGAGAGGCAGGGAAGCCGGGTTGGTCAGCGACCAGGACGCCACCGCGCCGCGGCCGCTCTTCGCGATCTAGGACCGCTACTCAAGGCTGAGCTTCGCCGCCCGCACCCCCCGCTCTCCAAGCCACCCCGGCGGCGCGGCTCGACAGCCGCCGGGACCTGGGCGGGCGGCTCCGCGCCGACCAGCGTTCGCCAAGTTGCGAGGTCGACGAACGGCCTTGGCGCCCTGAATAAAGCCCCGCGGCATCTTTGGACCCGTTGGCCCAATCGCCAGGTTCCTGCGCCAAACAGGAGGTGTGCCCGACGTCACTGGCGAGACTTACACTTGGAACGGAGAGCTGGTGAGGTTGTCGGCTGGGCGGGCTTTGGATCCCGTCAATCTCGGCGGCACTACCGATAGCGGAGGACGCACCCGATGACTCTAGGCGCTCAGGCGCATGTTCCTCTCGATCGCCTTGGCCTCATCGACGTGGTCCAGCGCAGCCGGAGTGGCAGTGTGGTCATCGCCTACGTCACGTCGACCCGGCCGAACCTCGAGTCTCAGATGGCTATGGACGTCGTGCCGATCGTGTACGAGCACCTTCGGATGATCCGAACAGGTCCGGCGGACACGAAGATCGATCTCTTTCTCCATACGAATGGAGGAGAAGGTGTCGTTCCGTGGCGCCTGGTGACTCTCCTGCGAGAGTTCTGCAGCCGGCTAACCGTCCTCGTCCCCCATCGTGCATTCAGCGCCGGCACGCTAGTGGCCATGGGGGCAGACGAGGTCTTGATGCATCCGATGGGGATGCTTGGGCCGATCGACCCGACGATCATCACGCCCTTCAACCCACCGAATCCACAGAACCCGAACGAGCGTCTGGGGATCAGTGTGGAGGACGTGGCCTCATACATCGATCTCGTCAAGGAGGATGTCGGGATTCGCCACGAGGACGAACTCGTACAGGCGTTCAAGATTCTGGCCGAACAGGTCAACCCGCTCGCCCTCGGGAGCGTCAAGCGATCCACGTCCCAGAGCCGCATGATGGGCGAGAAGCTGATCCGCCGGTCCGCGGTGGCGGGGGATCAGCGCTCGATCACGGACGTCGTGGAAAAGCTCGCCTCGAGCCTCTACTACCACGGTCACCCGATCAACCGCCAGGAGGCTCGGGAGGATCTTGGGCTCAACGTCGTCGATCCGCCTCAGCCCGTTGCCGACGCCATGTGGGCGCTGTACGAGGCATATGCAGCCGACATGCAGCTTGATGTCCCGTTCAATCCGATGACTGAAGCGACCGGAGGGGGTGCGCCGGCGATCCCCAATCCACCACAGGTGCTCCCCAGCGGGCAGGTCATCCCGTCCGTGCCAACCGTCGCATCCCGCGTCGTAGGCCCTTACACGATGGTCAGAGTCGAATCGATGGTGCGTTCTGATCGATTCCTAGTGGATCTCGACGTCGTGGCCACGCGCGACTGGAACGGAAACGGGACCGCCACGATAACGCCCTATGGGCACCGTTGGGAGCGTGACCGGTGAGCGGTCAGAACGTCGGCTTGGAGATTGACCGAAGATTCTCTGGAACTGCTGAGTAACCGGGCCTCGGCCCGGACGAAGAACGGAATCGATCTGGAACGACGTCCGCCTGGATCGACGCTCCGTGGCCGAGAGCGACGGACGTTGTCGGATGCAGCATCCGCTGTGGGATCGGCGCCGACGGTCTAAGGAGTGCGGCACCTGGCGGCGGTAGTTGAGTGCCACGCTCTGCGTCACCAGCCTGCGGCTTCGGGGTTGTCATAGGGTGAGCCTCCGACACCCACCGTGCGGGTCGATTGGCGTCTCGCCGGTGTTCTGCCATCCGTTCGACGCCACTGATCATCGCAGGATTACCCATCGTTGCATAGGCCAGGAAGCCTCCCAGGGTTCCAGCGTTGCACCGGCCGGCGGGTAGCAACGACAGCTCGCTCCTCACCTCCCGATCAGCTCTGCCACTTTCACCGCCGCTCGAACCGCCTTGGACGGCCGCGTCAGTCTAGCGGCGTCGTGCTCGTGGCTCCCCCGGCGGCCTCAGCGCGCGCGGCGAGGCGCTCGGCCTTCTTATCCGGAACGACAACGCTGACCGACATCTGGATGTGGGACGCCTCCTGGCCGTCGACCGCGGCGGCGAGGTCGTCGAGGAGCTTGAACACTGCGGTTCGTCGGCCGACGTCCTCGAGGTTCGTGTTCAGGGAGACCTTCAGCTGCACGTCTGGCGAGGTGCCATATCCACCCGGCTCGGGCTCCGGTCCGGGACCGGGACCAGGGCCGGGCTCGGGCTCCGGGCCTGGCTCGGGCTTCTTGTCGGCTGGCCGAGCCAGCCGGAGCGACGCCGACCCGACGCCGATCTCGCTGGCCTTGGTGACGACCCGTTCCGTCCCATCGTCACCTACCAGCCGAAGCGAGCCGTCGACCACGGCTTCGAAGATCGCCCGCTGAAGATCCGCATCGCCGCCGGAGAGGAGAGGCATCCGCGGCGCGCTCCAGAACAGGTCTCGGACCTCGTCCAAGGGCCGCGAGTAGTCGGCGTCCACCAGGTTGTGCAGGAGTGCCTTGGCGGTGAACTCGCCGATGCCGACCGTCTTGCCAAGCTCCTTGAGCTTCGCCCAGACGATGCTGCCATCGAGGGCTGACTGGTTGTCCTGCTCGAATCGGAACTCCTTGTCGGCCCGCCCTTCCCCGCCGTCACCCCGCCCGAGATAGACGATGTGCTGGTAGGCGCGCCGGACGGCATCGTCCATGACCTTGCGGGCGGCTGACCGCTTCTCGGCCGCCTCCGCCTTCATGTCGTCATCGGCCTTGACCGCGGCGTTGTCCACGACGCGGGTCCAGGCGACGTAGTCGGTCACGGCCGCCCGGGCGTTGCGACGCCGCTGCGTGTTCACAACCGCGAACACGGCAGAGGAGGCCCACTGGACCGGCAGCTTCTCCTCGCCTACGCCCATCGCCGCCCGGATCGCGCCGCGTGTCTCGCGGTCGATGCCGTTGAGGAAGCTGAACCGCCGGGGATCGAGGACCACGAGCCGGGAATTCCGGGCATCGTCAATGCTCGCCGTCTCGAGGATCGTGCGGAGCGACCTCGGGTCTTCCTCCTCCGACTTGGCCTCCACGATGAGCTTCGTCTTGAAAGGTCCGGTCGTCGTGAGCCGGTCGACGACCCGCACGAACTCCTCGTCGCGCTCGCTGTCCGAGACACCGGAGCGGGCGGCTCTGAACAGCATGTTGAGGGTCTGGCGCGTCGACAGGAACATGCGCGCGGGTTGGCCGCCTCGCCCCTCGATCCGCTCGAGCGCTGCGAGCCCAACATCCGGATCAGACAGCTCGGCGAGGACGGAGTCGGCCTGCGAGACATCGAATGCCACATCCGGTACGAACCCGGCGGCTTTGAGCTCGGCCTCCGTGGCACCTTGGCGCCCCTGCGTCCGAGCACCGACGATCGACAGGAGGAAGAGCGCCGTGGCCATCCGTTCGGCGGCACGTGGGTTGGCGGCGGCGAAGGGTGCCTTGGAGCGGTGGCGGTCGAGCAACCGCGCGGCCCCACGTTCACCGTCGTCGCTCACGATGTCCGTCGCCGCGAGCTGGCGGTAGTTGGCGGCGGTCTTGTCGTCGGCGATGAGCCCGGACCCGATGATGGCCTCCCGCACCTGGGGCGCGGACAGTGGGAGATCGCCCGG
>JBBSCF010000152.1:0-5177 GCA_038250545.1 Candidatus Limnocylindrales bacterium
CACGCAGGGGTACCGGGCCGCGCGTACCCACGCAGGGGTACCGGGCCGCGCGTACCCACGCAGGGGTACGGGAGCGAGTGACCCCGCACGGGCACGGCCGGGAACCCGGGTTTGACCGCGCGGCCACGCACGAGCCGCCGGGATCTCACCCCTGCCTGCATGAGATAAGCGGCAGCCAAGCGCCCCGGCGTATCACGTCGTCATGCCCAGCCACCGAATCGAGATCGACGACCCATCCCTCGGGACCCGCGTCGGGCGGCAGATCCGCGACGCACGGCACCTGGTCGGGTGGACGCAGGCGGATCTTGCCGCCCGCGCCGGCACGACGCAGTCGACGATCTCGCGGATCGAGCTCGGGCACGCCCCGGAGCTCGACCTGGGGGTCGTCGCCCGAAGCCTGGCCGCGCTCGGGTACCGCGGCGCCTTCGAGCTGGACGCACCCCATCTCGCGGATCGAGCGCGCCAGCGCGACCCGGTCCACGCCCGGATCGTGGGCATGATCGCGCGCCGGCTGGCACGGCTCGGCTGGCTGGTGGCGACGGAGGCGCCGTTCGGGGGCCCGGTTCCTCGCGGGTGGATCGACGTCCTGGGCTTCCGGCCGAGCGACGCCGCGGGCCTGGTCGTCGAGGTCAAGGGCGACGTCCCTGACGCGGGCGCCCTCCAGCGCCAGACGTCGCTCTATGCCCGCGCCGCGCACCAGGCGGCCGCCGAGCAGGGCTGGCGACCCGAAGGCGTCGCGGTCCTCGTGGCCGTCCTCGACTCCGGGGCGATGGCGGCTCGCCTGGGCGCCAACCGCGACCTCCTCGGGCGGGCGTACCCGGGCTCCCCGGGCGCGTTCGGCGCGTGGCTGCGGGACGGCGGCGACGCGCCGCGACCCACGATCGCCGCCGTCAATCCGGCGTCCCGGGCGGCCGACTGGCTGCTCCGGACGTCGCTCTCGGGCCGCCGCTCGACCCCCGCCTACCGCGACTACGCGGATGCGGCCGCGGTCCTCCGGGTGCGCCGCTGAAGCGCCCTCGCCCTAGCCGTCTCCCTCGCCTCAGCCGCGCCGGTCATGCCGGCGCGTCCGGGTCGCGGTCGGTCCCGGCGCCCTGGGCGGGAGCCGCATGGGGATTGCTGATGACGGCCCGGCGATCGAGCCCGGCGGCCACCGCGCCGGCGCCCGGCAGGGTGGCGAGGGTCGTCGCCCTTGCGAGCGCCCCGAGCGCGCGGCGGGCGGCGTCAGGCGCGAGGTCCGCGAGGCTCCCCGCGTTCGCCAGCCCGATCCGCTCGAGGCCGCGCCCACCGGCCGACGCCGCATAGTGTGCCGCCCACACGAGCTGAGGCGCCTGGTCGAGGTCCTCGCGGCCACGGCCGGTGGCCAGCACCCCGCACACGATCCCTCGGTCCGGTGGCGCGGCTCGCACGAGGCGCCAGTTGTCCGGCCCGGCGATGAGGTCGAACAGGTACGAGGCATAGGGCGCGCCGAGGATGGTCTCGGCCCCGGCCTCGGCCGCGGAGCCGCCGCTGATCGCGAGCATCGCGTGCAGGTCGGGGGTCCGGCGCAGGAGCCGGGACTGGGCCCGCGCGAAGCCGCCCCGGGCCCGCTCGTCGCTCCCGATCGCCACCGCCGCCGGCTCCTCCACGATCACGACCGGGCACCCCGCGGCCGCGAGGGCCTCCAGCTCGCCCGCGAGGGCATCGGCGAGCTCCCCGGCGCGCGCCGGCAGGGCGGAGGCGTCGCCCGGACCACCCGCGTCGGCGATCGCCAGTGTCCAGGGGCCGGTGATCGACGCCGCCACGGGCAGGTCGGTGAGGTCTGCGGCCACCCGCCAGGCCCGCACGAGCATCCCGTCGCGGCCCGCATCCCCACCCCGGAGCGCCGCGAGGAGCGCGGCCGCCGGGTCGGCCCAGCGGACGCCCCCATCCGTCACGAGCCCCAGGCCCGCCCCGACCTGGGCTGCGATGGCCTCCCCGACGAGCCGCTCGACCGCCACGGCGAGGTCTGGCGCCGCCACCCGCCCGGCGATGACCTCGGCCTCGAGCGAGTCGAGCCGGGTGCCATCGGCGGTGACGCGCGGCCAGGGCCCCGCGAGCATGGCGAACATCGGTCGATGCTACCGGTCGGACCCATCCGGCCGCCGGGCTGCTGCGAACGAGAGGCGATGGACAGCCTCTTGCTCACCGATCGCGTGGTCCTCGCCCCGCTCAGTCGCCGTTTCCCCGCGACACCGCCCGTCCTGCACACCGGGCTTGGGTATGATCAGGGCCCAGCCGCGAAGCGGCCGACGGAGGGACGCGTGCGGGAACCGGAGGACGTGCGGGCCAGGCGGCGCGCCGAGGACGTGGAGCTGCTCGCCCGCATCGTCGATCGCGACGAACGGGCGGTCGAGGAGCTGTACGCGCGCTACTCGCGACCCCTGTACTCGCTCGCCTACCAGGTCACGGGCGCCGAGCGCTTCGCGCAGGACGTGGTCCAGGAGGTCTTCGTCGCCCTGTGGCGCGATGCGACCCGGTTCGACTCGTCCCGCGGCGCCGTCGCGCCATGGCTGTTCTCCCTCGCCCGCCACAAGGCAATCGACCTGGTGCGGCGCGAGGCGAACATCCGCAAGCGCACGGCCGACGTTGACCTCGAGTTCCACGAGTCGGGCGATGACGTGGACGAGGAGACCTGGCTGCGCATCCGCAAGGAACGCGTCCGGGCCGCCATCGAGGAGCTGACGCCGCTCCAGCGCGAGGCCCTCGAGCTCGCCTTCTTCGGGGGGCTCACGCACGTCGAGGTCTCCGAGAAGCTGGAGATCCCGCTCGGGACCGCCAAGACCCGCATCCGGAGCGCGCTCCTCCGGCTGCGCGACATCCTGGGCGACTCCGTGTCCGAGCTGCCGGGCGCGTCCCGGCTCACGGGGGCCGACGCATGATCCACGACGCCGCCGTGCACCTGCTCGCAGCCGGGGCCGTCCTCGACGACCTCGCGCCGGACGAGCTCGCCGCCTACGAGGCGCACCGCGGCGCCTGCGCCGACTGCCGGCGGCTCGAGCTGGAATTGGACCACGTGCTCGCGGACCTCGCCCTGGTCGTCCCGGAGCGCATGCCACCACCCGACCTGCTGAGTGGGATCCGGCGCGCGCTGGCCGCCGAGGCCGCCGAGGCCGGCGCGTCGCCGTCGGCGGCGCCCCTGCCGCTGCCTCCCACGATCGCGACGCTCACCCCGGCCGCACCGTCCAACGTGGTGCCGATCCGGCGCGTCTCCCGCGGGCCCGTGATCGCGTCGCTCGCCCTTGCCGCCGGCCTCGGCGTCGTGGCCCTTGGCCTGGGCGCCCGCGGCATCACGCTCCAGCGGGACCTCGACGCCGCCAGCGCACAGGTCGCCTCGCTCGAGCAGTCCCTCGCCAGCCAGGGTGGCGCGATGACCGTCGCCCTGAACCCGCGGCACGTCACCGTGGCGCTCCACGCCGAGCCGCTCGCGCCCGCCGCCGAGGCCGCCGTGGTCTTCGTGCCGGGTGCGGACCAGTCCTGGATCGTCGCACGCAACCTGCCGGCCACGCCGCCCGGCCACGGCTACCAGCTGTGGTACGCCGACGCATCGGGTGTCCATCCGCTCCAGACGGTGAGCTACGACGGCTCCGGCACATTCGTCGCGCCAATCGGGGTGGACCTCGCCGGAAGCGCGGCCGTGATGATCACGCTCGAGACGGCCGGCGGCGCCACGGGCGACCCTGGTCCGCAGGTCATCTTCGGGGAGCTGTAGCGCCGGGCGCCTGAGACCAGGGACCGCGCGACGGGCGTCAGCCCCAGGCGGCGACGCCCAGGATCCAGAGCATGACGAACAGCCCGGCCAGCAGCGCCAGGCCCGCCACCCGAACGACCGACGTCACCGCGGACCCGAGCGCCGGCACCGTCGTGCCCGGGATGGGCCCGGCACGCATCCACATGGAGCGCATCGTGGGCACGTTGCTGGGCGCCAGCAGGAGCCCGAGCCACAGCCCGGTCACCAGGCCGCCGAGGTGCGCCCAGTTGTCGAAGTTCATCGCGAAGCCCAGGATCAGGTTGAGGATCACGAGCCCGGCGAGCTGGCCCATGAACGCCCGCGAGCCGCGGTCCAGCATCGGCCGGTGGATGTACTGGACGGCGATCAGCAGGCCGAACAGGCCGAAGATGGCCCCCGACGCGCCCACGCCGAGCGCTGCGTCACCGAACGCGAACGAGGCCAGCGACCCGCCCGCGGCCAGCACGAGGTACAGGATCAGGAAGCCCACGCGCCCGTACAGCCGCTCCACGAAGGGGCCGCCGAGGTACAGCGCGTACATGTTGAAGACGAGGTGGAGCGGCATCACGTTGAGCGGTGCGTGCAGGAGGGTCACCGTCCACAGCCGGTAGATGTCCCCGATCGAGGCCGCCATCGCCGGCTTGTCGAGCTCGAGCAGGCGGAACAGATCGATCGTGCCTGCGGGCACGAAGTCCGCGAGGAGCGACACGAACACCGTGAGCCCGATGACGCCGATGGCGAACGAGAACCCGGCATCGCCGCGGGCCTTGCTGAAGTACCGCCCGGCGGCCCCCTTGTCACCGAGCTCCTTGGACAGCCAGCCCATCCGGTTCGCGATCTCGCCCTTGTCCTCCCGCGGCGCCCGCCGGTCCGCCTCGCGGTAGGCGTTCAGCGCGCCGCGCAGGTCCCCGGATCGCACCCGTGCCGCCGCCACGTTCCGCCACGCGGCGTAGGTGTACTCGTTCTCCCCGAGCTCGGTGGCGGCCTCCCACTGGCCGAGCGCCTGGTCGTCTCGATCCAGCCGGTGGAGCGCCTCACCCAGGCCGACCATCGCGGCCCCCGTGATGGACGGGTCGTTGAACCCGATCACCCGCTGGTAGAGGCGCGCGGCGTCGAGGAAGTCCGCGGAGGCCATGAGCTCCGCGGCGTGCGTGAGGGCGGCCTGGGCCGCGTCGAGCGCCAGGGGCCCGGACTGGTCCAGCAGGGCCCGGCTGTCGGAGGGAGAGCGATCGGTCACGGCCCGAACTGTACAGGAGGCGGGCCGATGGGACCGTCGCGGGCGGCGAGGCACGCCGCCGGTATCCTGCGGCCCATGTGCGGACGGTTCACGCAGCAGCGGCCCACCTCCGAGATCGCCGCGATCTTCGAGGCCGATGACCTGGCGAACGACCCGGGTGGGCGGTTCAACGTCGCCCCCACGGATGAGGCGGCC
>JBBSCF010000153.1:0-5111 GCA_038250545.1 Candidatus Limnocylindrales bacterium
GCGCGGCACGCTGCACTCGGGGATGCGATCGCGTTTCGATCGGCCCGGTCCAGCGCCAAGTGACTCGACATGTGGTCGAGCGCCGGCGGGCGCGCGGGCCGCCGACTGCAAGATCGAACCCCGTCCCGGGGCATCACCTCCGTTCCGGCGCGGATGTGCATCCGCCACTGGTGCGTGGTGAAGACCCAGGCTCGGGACGACGAGCCGTCGGCGGACGTGCGTCCGTGACAGACCGGTACCTGGTCGCGCGCCACCCATTGCGGGCAGGCACGACCGGGATCTCCGGTCCGTCGAGGAGCAGTCCTCGCGACGGCAAGCAGCAGCGGGGCGAACCACACGAGCTCGGGGGGAAACGGGGTCGAAGAAACCGATCGCCCCGATGACGATGACGACCCCGACCTCTCCGATCCGCTCGATCCGCTCGTTGAATGCGAGGAGCTCGCTCGCGACGAACGCAGGACCCTCGGCTAGATCGGTCGCCACCTCGACCGCGGCCGCCCCCCGCCCGGGATCCGTTACGTCATCGTCGTTCCGTTCCTGGAGCTCGGTGGCCGTCCGCTCGATGCGGCGGACGGCGAGGCCGGCCGCGAACACGGCGAGGAACGCGTACGTGCCGACCAGCAGGGCCAGGCCGTACGAGAGCCCGATGAGTCCCAGGCACAGGAACTCGTCCAGCCCCAGCGCCTCCCGGTGGGTGCGGCGGAGGTACACCACGATATGCACGACGGCCGTCCCGAGCACGGTGCCGACCGTGAGACCGCCCGCGACCGCCCACACGACGTCGACGGCAAGCCAGCGGACGCCGCCCTCACCGAGCTCGTGGAACCCGAGCAGCCCGAGCCCGAGCATGACGAACGGGAACGCCGTCCCGTCGTTGAAGCCCGCCTCGCCGGTCAGCGCGAAGCGCACCGGGTCTCGGCTCTTGGGGTCCTCCACCTGCACGTCGGAGGCCAGCACCGGATCCGTCGGCGCGAGCACCGCCCCCAGCAGCACGGCGGCGCCGATCGGCAGCCCCAGCCCGAGGGTGCCGACCAGCGCGACGAGGCCGACCGTCACCGTCATCGACACGAACGCGAGGCGGATGGGTCGTCGCCACCGGGGCGAGGGCATCGGGGTCCGGAGCTTGAGGCCGGCCGTGAACAGCGACACGATCACCGCGAGCTCCGTCAACAGCTCCAGCAGGCCCGCGTCGGCGACGGGGTCGAGCCGGATCAGCCCGATTCCCACGGGGCCGACGGCCACGCCGATGAGGAGGTACACGATCGCGCCCGTGATCGGCAGGCGCTTCAGCACGGTGCCGGTCATCGCGATCGCGACGAAGACCACACCCGCGAGGACGAACCAGCGCGGGTCGGTCAGCTCTACGGGCACGGGCAGGGCGGGCGGGCGCGAAGGCGGCGAGGGGCCACGGGCCGATCCGTGCACATGCGCTGACGATACGCGGGCCCACGCGAATCCGTCCGCATCCGCGGACGATACGCGGGCCCACGCGAATCGGCCTGGCGCAGCGGCCCGCGGCGCGAGCGACCGGGCGACCCATCTCGCCCCCCTATGACGCTTCCTCGGTTGCTCGTCGGCACGCCCGAGGGCGGGCGTCGAAGCGGTAAGGCGCCTGGGTCTACTCGGCGGAACGCAACCGGTTCCGGATGGAGCGGATGGTCGTGATCGCGCCGAACACCGCGAGGCCGATCAGCACGCCGTATACCCAGCCCGGGAGATTGCGGCCGGCGATGAAGACGTACAGCGTCGGGGCGGCGAAGAAGAGCGCCGTGCTGGCCGCCGGGAGGACGAGCGACCGACCGCGCCGGAGCGTCCGGACGAGCCACGCCAGCGACAGGAAGAACAGCGGCGCCGCAGCGACGTAGATGACCGCGTAGACCACCGGGTCCACGCCGTAGTCCTCCCCGAGGGTCATGAGCCACGCGCCGATGTCGTCGAGCATCGACCCAGTATGGCGCGCGCCGGCGAACACCTCTCGACCAGCCGCCGACCGTGCAACGCCGCTGTCATCGATTGCCCGTGCGGTGCGACGCTGCGGTCTGGGAGCGTGCGCGTCCCCCCATGGGCTACCCCACCCCGGTCGGTCGATGCACCCTTCGTCGAGTTGCACGACCGACAGAGCACGGCGCAGTTGCCGATGTCGAACGGTGCGCCGCCAGCGGCGAGCGGGACGACGTGGTCCACGGTGAGGTCACTCGCAGGGTGTCCGTCTCGCTGGTAGCCCGGACACCAGTTGCCGTGCTCGCCACGCCAGGCGCGGAGCACTCGTGCGCTCAGACGCTGCCATGCCCGCGTGCTGTACAGGGCGTTGTGCCGGCTGCGATTGGACTGCCGGGCGTGCTCGGTGCAACGGCTACCCGCGCGGCTGGTGACGACACCGCAGACCGTGCACAGCTTCACCCCTGAATCGTCCTTGGGGCAGGCGCTGCGGTCTATTCGCCTGCGGTGCTACGCCCTCGAGGCCGACGGCGCCTGCTCAGCGGGTCATGCTGGCTGCGCGAGCCTCGAGTTCCTGGATATCCAGGAGCACGATCTCACGCCGTCGGGCAAGGCCGATCACCCCTTCGCGAGCGAGTTCTGCGAGCCGGCGGCTCAGGGTCTCGGGCGTCGTCCCGAGGAAGGACGCGATGTCCTTCTTCGCCATCGGCAGGACCACCATCCGACGGCCGGCGTCGTCGACGCTCGGCTGCTCCAGGAGCCAGGCGGCGAGTCGCGCCCCGACCTCCGTTGTGGCCAAGGCGGCCAGCATCCGCTCCGCCCGGACGAGCCGTTCGGTCACGCTCTGAAGCATCCGCTCCGCGATCCGCGGATGACGGCGGACGAGCTCGACCAAGTCCGCGTGGTCGAGCGTGCAGAGCTCGCTGTCGGCCGTTGCCACCGCCTCGTGGTCGGGTTGCTCGCCGGTGACGAACGCAGCCTCGCCGACGACGTCGCCTTCTTCGAGCACCCGGACGACCTGCTCGCGACCGTCCGCCGTGAGGTGGCGCATGGCGATGCGTCCCCGATGGACGACGAGGAGCCGGTGAAGGTCCGACCCGGCCATGTAGACGATCTCGCCGCGCGACACGTGCACCGGCCGCGCGAAGGCCGCGACCTGGTCCTGCTGCTCGGGCGACAGGTCCGCGAAGATCGCGACGCGGGCGACACAGGAGTGGTGTATCTCGTTCGGCACGAGCCCAGTGTGCCACCGCGGACTTGACCTGCGTCAAGGAGTTTCGCCCCGGACCGGCCTACCGTCGCGGCATGCCCGATGCAAGGGCAGCCATGCACCAAGGAGACCGAGATGTCCATCATCCTTGCCGCCGCTGCGATCGCAGCCACCGGCATCATCGTCCTGTGGCCGCGCAGCGCGTCGGCCCATTGCGACACGGAAGACGGCCCGGCAGTCACCGACGGCCGCCTTGCCCTGGACATGGGCGATCCGGGCCCCGCCCTTGCCTGGGTCCACGCGGAAGGCGACGCCGAGGTCCGCGAGGTCTTCGGCCTGGCGCAGCGGGTGCGGGCACTGGGTGGAGAGGCCGGGCTCGTCGCCGACCGGCTCTTCCTCGAGACCCTCGTGCGCGTCCACCGCGCCGGCGAGGGCGCCGGCTTTGATGGCATCAAGCCTGCCGGGCAGGTCGATCCGGTCGTCGCCGCGGCCGACCGGTCGATCGAGGTGGGGGAGATCCAGCCGCTGGCCGGCCTCGTCCCGCCCGAGCGGCTCCCGGAGCTGCGGGCTCGTCTCGCCCGGGCGCTGGCCCTCAAGGACCACGACGTCAGGGACGTCGAGGCGGGTCGCCGCTGGGTCGCGGCCTACGTGAGCTTCGTCAAGTACGCCGAGGGCGAGGAGCACGAGGACGTCGACGCCTCGCACGGGCACGACCAAGCTGCTCTCGAGCACGACCACGACGCCCACGGGCACGAGGCGAGCGGCCTTGTCCGCGCGGGCCACGGCCACGAGAACTGAGCCATGATCGACCTCGCCGCTCCGGGTCTCTTCGCAGCGATCGCCGCTGGAATGGCGGCCGCGGTGGCCATCCGCCACGTGGTATGGCTGACCCGGGTCAAGTCCTGGTCGATGGCACCGACCCTCCGGCCGGGAAGCCTCCTGCTCACGCGGAGGCTTCGCCGGTCGGACCGCGTTCGCCGCGGTGACGTCGTCGTGCTTCGCTCGGCCGAGCTCGGCCGCCGCGTCGTGAAGCGTGTCGTCGGGCTGCCGGGCGAGACGGTCGTGGTGGACAGCCGGGGGGCCAGCGTCGACGGCGTCCCGCTCGCCGAGCCGTACGTGCTCGTGCATGAGGGCGCCGGTGGTTCGTTCTCCGTGCCCGATGGCGCCTACCTGGTGCTCGGCGACAACCGGGCTCGGTCAAGCGACAGCCGGTCTTGGCGCCAGCCGTTCGTGACCCGCTCCGCTATCGAGGGGCACTGCATCCGCCCCTCGCGCGACTCCCTTGTGCGGCCAGCTCGAGGCCGTGGAGCGAGTCCCTCCTCGTGCGGCGCGGGGTCGTCGATCGATCGGAGCTTGGTGCACCGTGAGGTGGCCAGGAACTGCTCGCCGGTGTTGAGCCTGAGCACGGACTAGCTGGCTTCGAGGCTCGGCACCACCACCCAACCCTCCGCTCGCCCTCGGTAGATCAGCTGCTCGGTCGTGAGGCCCGACCGAGCGCGAAGGTCGGCGAGATGCCGCTTCACCGTGCCAGGGCGAATGCCCACGCTCGCTGCCGCGTTCGCGACGGAGCCTCCGGCAGCAACGAAGGCCGCGAGGACGTCGACCTGGCGGGCGGTCCGAGTCTGCGGGAGCGCGCCGCGCAGGTACCCGTCCCTCATGCCAGTCGCCTGACCGCGACGATCCACTCATCGCGGCCCTCGATCGGCATCCGGCATGCTGTTAGCGCGCGTCCGACACCTGTCGGGCGCGCCGAGCGTTGCAGCGAATAACTGGACGCGTTTCGGATCGGGTCGCGTGCGGGGAGCACAGCGCTCGGCCAGCCGGGATTAAAAGTCCCCTGCTCTACCGCTGAGCTACGGGCCCAAGTGCTTTGGCGCAATTCCGTGCTCAGCGAGAGCGAATAACTGGAACCGCGTCACACACCGGACTTGAGCACAGCGCTGGTACACCGTATGGCTGTCGA
>JBBSCF010000154.1:0-5091 GCA_038250545.1 Candidatus Limnocylindrales bacterium
GGGTTGCGACCGGAGCGGCAGGCGAACCGAAGTACGCCGGGGCGAGGACACGCACGTAGTAGAAGATCGAGATGACGGTGTTGACCGCGGCGACGACCGCGAGCCATGTGTACCCCGCCTGGATCGCCACGAGGAACAGCAGCAGCTTGGCGACGAAGCCCGAAAGGGGCGGGACACCGATGAACGACAGGAAGCTCAGCGCGAGCGAACCCGCGATCCACGGGCGAGCGCGACCGATGCCCGCGTAGTCGGCTAGCGCGGTGCGGCCCCGCAGGGCGACGACCGTCCCGAAGGCGGCCATGTTGCCGGGCACGTAGGCGACAAGAAAGAACAACAGGGCCGGGATCGCGAGCTCGCTGCGGCCCAGCGCGACGATCGCCATGAGTCCGTACCCGGTCTGGGACACGGCCGACCAGCCGAGCAGGCGCCGGACGTCGTCCTGCCACAGGCTCGCGAGGTTGCCCAGGGTCATCGTCGCCGTCGCGATGACCGCAACCAGCAACTCCCATCCGAGAGAGCCGGACGGAAGCATGAGGACGAAGCGGGCGAGGAAGATGAAGGCACCGACCTTGGGCACGGCGGTGATGAACGCCGCGACGGGCGCCGGAGCCCCCTGGGCCACGTCAGGCACCCAGGGGTGAAGGGGAACCGCACCCAGCTTGAACGTCAGACCGACGACGACGAGCGCGACCCCGGCGATGGTTGCCGGTCCCGCGATCGCGGGCAGGCCGGTCGCCAGTGCCGCGAAGGTCGTGCCACCGGCGATCCCGAAGAGCAGCGCGACCCCGAACAGCATGGCCGAGTTCGCCAGGGCTCCGATGAGGTAGTACTTGATCGCCGCTTCGGCTGACGGCGAGGACTGCCGGTGGTAGCCGGCGAGCACGAACCCGGTCGCCGACGAGAGGAGCATCGCCACGATGAACTCCTTGAGGTCCGTCGCCCCGGCCAGCAGGATGGCCCCCAACGCCGAGTAGAGCAGGAGGGCGTAGTACTCACCGTGCCGCGGGTCCTTCGCGAACCACGGCACGGAGAGCACGATCGTGATTACCGTCGCGACGAGGATGATCAGGCGGCCGAATGCTGCGACGTCATCCCGGGCGTACGTGCCGAAGAACGTGAGCACCTGGTCTCCGCCGAGCATGGACAGGGTGGCCGCAGTCGCGATCGTCGCCGTGGCGACGGCGATCCAGGCCGCCCAGGATTGTCGTCGCCGCGGTGCGAACAGGGCGTACAGCAGGACGGCGACCCCACCGATCACGATCGTGATCTCCGGCAGGACATCGCCGACAACCGACCCCATCGAAGCGTCGCCGGTCACCAGTGACCACGCTCGTCCGCGCGTCGGTCCACCCGGCTCATGGTCGACCCACGAACGGGCCTGCGAAGGTGTCGATGACCCCGAGCAGCCAGGCCGGGACGACGCCGATGAGGATGACGAAGAACCCGAGAGCGCCGAGGCCGGCGAGCTCGCGCCGGCCCAGGTCGGGGAACGAGCGCCACTTGTCAGGGAGGGCGCCGAGGAACAGCCGCCCGAGCATCCGCAGGAACAGACCGGCGGTCAGCACGATCCCGAGGAGGGCGACGCCAGCGAGCACAGGCCAGATCGCGAGCGTACCCGTGAAGATCTGGACTTCGGCGACGAAGCCCGCGAGACCCGGCAGGCCGAGGCTCGCGAATGCCATGAGCGCGGTCAGACCCGTCAGGGCGCGCGCGCGATCGAGCAGGCCGCCGTAGGCGGTCATCTCGTAGGTGCCCCCCCGGGCCAGCAGGGAGCCGCTGATCAGGAAGAGGGCGCCGGTGATGAGGCCGTGGGCGACCATCTCAACGGTGGCGCCGGTGAGCGCGATGGCCTGGGCCGCTTCCTGGCCTGTGACCGCTGCGCCCGCCGCTGCCAGGCCGAGCATCACGTAGCCCATGTGATTGACGCTCGTGTAGGCGACCAGGCGCTTGAGGTTCGTCTGGGCGAGCGCAACGAGGGCGCCGTACACGATCGAGATCGCCGCGAGGATCGCGATCGGGAGGGCCAGCTGCGCCCAGACCTCCGGCAGCATGCTCATGAGGATCCGCACGAACCCGTAGGTGCCCATCT
Organism: Candidatus Limnocylindrales bacterium; assembly: GCA_038250545.1. Lineage (GTDB taxonomy): Bacteria > Chloroflexota > Limnocylindria > Limnocylindrales > CSP1-4 > CAIXZV01. The sequence continues at coordinate 2,090 of JBBSCF010000154.1, forward strand.
TGAGGAGAACGCCGGCAAGGATCGCCGATGCCGGCCCTGGGGCGTCAACGTGGGCCGGCGGGAGCCAGGTGTGGAACGGGACGATCGGGGTCTTGATGGCGAAGCCGATGAAGAAGCCGGCGAAGACCAGGAGGCCATACAGGCCGCCACCTGCGAGCGGCTGCTGGCGGATGATCTCCGCCATGTCGAAGGTGCGCGGTTCGGTCGCGAGATAGAGCCCCAGGATGGCCAGCAGCAGCGGCAGGGATCCGGCGAAGGTGTACAGGAAGAACTTCAGGGCGGATCGCTGCGCGTCACCGTGGCCCCACGCCCCGATCAGGAAGTACATCGCGACCAGCGACACGTCCCAGAACACGAAGAACAGGAACAGGTCGAGGGCGAGGAACAGCCCGATGGAGGCGCCTTCGAGGAACAGGACCAGCGCGAAGTAGGCGGCGGGCCGCCCGCGAAGGTCGACGGGGTACAGCACCGCGACGACGAAGAGGAGGGCCGTCATCGCGGCCAGCGGCAACGACAGCCCGTCGATCCCGACGCGGTACGCGACGCCCAGCGACGGGATCCAGTCGATCGACTCGACCTGCTCGAACCCGCCCGTGCCGCCGAACCCGAGCCACGCGACGGCGAGGATCGCCAAGGGGACCGCCGCAATCACCGTCGAGAGCACCATGAGGCGCCGGGGTTGCGCGCCCAGGCCCCGGTCCCGTGGCAGCAGGGCCATGAGAGCGGCGGCAAGGATGGGCACGAAGATCGCGGCGGTCAGCACAATGGGGCTCCTGGAGTCATCGGTCTCAGCGGCCCGCGACCAGGATCGCCGCGATCGCGACGAGCCCCACGGCGCCGATGACGAAGTACTGGTGGGTGAGGCCGGTCTGCAGCCGCCGGCTCTCATGGCCGGCACGACCCAGCCCCCGGCCCGTCGCCTCCACGGCGCCGTCGACGATCGTGTCGTCGGTCCAGCGCGAGGCACCGGCCACGGTGATCGCCGAGGAGACGATGGACGCAACGGCACTGTCGACGGAGACGTCCAGGCGCCGTGCGGCCAGCCCCGACACGACGACGGCCACGCGACCCGTCGCCCGGACGCCCGCATCGATGACACGGTCGTCCGCACGCGCGAGTGCGGAGGCGAGGGCAAGGGTCGGCTGCACCACCAGGCGCCTCTGCAGGAGCGACAGCGCGAGCCAGTCCGTGATCCACGCTCGCCGCATCGCGGCGGGCAAGGCATCGGGCAGTCTCCCGCGCCGATCGAGGACGACGACGACGAGACCCCCAGCCAAGAACACGGAGAGAGACGCGACGAACTCCCAGGAGGACCCGGGCGCCAGCACGCCGCCGCCGAGGTCCTCGACAAGGCGGGCCGCAGCAGGAAGCCACAGGCTCGACAACGCGACCGTGGCCGCAACGAGCACGGCGAGGGACGCCATCTCCATCCATCCCGGGCGCCGAACGGCCCGCTGGCCGGCGCCGGGGCCGAACGCGAGCAGGACGAACCTGCCCGCATAGATGGCCGTGAACAGCGACGCCAGGAGCACCGCCCCCGCGAGGGGCCCCGAGGCCCCGGCCGCTGCAGCGAGGACCGCCTCCTTGCTCCAGGCCCCCCCGAGCGGGGGCATCCCGGCCAGCGCAAGACCGCCGAGAGCGGCGGTCGCTGCGACGGCGGGCAGGGCTCGGCCGAGGCGCATCGCTCGCAGATCGGCTGTCGCCACGGCGTGGATGGCCACGCCCGCCACCAGGAACAGGAGTGACTTGAACGCGGCGTGGGTCACGAGATGCGCGCCGGCGGCGGCGGTCGATCCCGCGCCAACGGCGATGAACATCAGGCCGTACTGCGCCGACGTCGAGGCCGCGAGGACACGCTTGGCATGCGTGTTGGCGAGCGCGACCACGCCCCCTCCCAGCGCCGTGATGGCGCCCACGATGGCCAGCGCCGGCAGGAACCACCAGACCGCCGCGAGCGCAGGCGCGAGCCGGATGAGCAGGTACGCGCCGGCGGCAACCATCGTCGCCGAGTGGAGCAGCGCGGACACTGGGGTCGGGCCCGCCATCGCGGCGAACAGCCACGGGCTGAAGGGCACCTGTGCCGACTTCGCCGAGGCCGCGAGGATCACGCCCCCGGCGATGATCTCGCGCCACGGCGAGGCAGCAGCTCCGACGCCGTCGAACGCGAAGCCGCCGGTTGCGGCCAGCGTCGCGCCCGCGGCGACGTACAGGCCGAGATCGCCCAGGCGGGTCGTCAGGAAGGCCTGGGTTCCCGCCTCCACGTTGCCACGGTCGCGCCAGCCGTGCCCGATCAGGGCCCAGGACGTCGCGCCGACGAGCTCCCAGCCCACGAGGAGGCTCACGAAGTCGCCCGCCACGACGAGCAGCAGCATCGCCGCAACGAATGCAAGCAGCATGGCGAGCAAGCTGGTCTTCCCCTCGTCCTCGGTCGCAACTGCGTACGCCACGATCGGCGCGGCGATGGCGGGAACGAGCACGACCATGACCCGCCCGAAGCCGGAGACGGCGAGCACCATGGCGATAGCCGGGCTCCACGCGAGGCGCACGGTTGGCTCGGTCACAGCGGCAGCGACGCCGAGCGCGACCGATGCCAGGAGTCCGCCGACGGCGATCGCCGCCTGCGCGCGGGACCACCGGCGCACCATGACCAGGGCAGCAGCGACCGCAAGCGGGACGAGCGGCAGGACGAGCGGGTTCATCCCTTGAGCCGGCGGAGCTTCTCGGTGATGTCCGCGCGGCGCACCCGGTACACCCCCGTGATGAGTGCGAAGCCCAGGGCCATCTCGACGGCCATCACCGTCATGAACACGACGCCCAGCATCTGGCCTTCGGGGTTGCCGCCGGCCGCGCGGGCCCACAGCACCACGAGCGCGAGCAGCGCGCCGTTGATCATCAGCTCGATGCCCATCATCAGCATCACGAATGACTGCTGGCTGAGGGCGCCGTAGACCCCGATCCCGAACAGTGCCGCGGCGACGATCAGGACGGCCTCCGTCGTCATA
>JBBSCF010000155.1:0-5009 GCA_038250545.1 Candidatus Limnocylindrales bacterium
CCAGGAGGTCCCGGTGCCCGTGCCGGGCCCCAACGAGGTGCTCGCAAGGGTCCGCGCCGTGTCCATCTGCGGCACCGACGCCCACCTCATCCGGGGCGACTACCCGGGCTTCTGGCCGCCCGCGTTCCCGTTCATCCCGGGCCACGAGTGGGCGGGCGAGATCGCGGCCCTGGGCCCCGGTGCCGAGCGCTTCGGCTGGCAGCTCGGCGACCGCGTCGCGGGCACCAGCCACGACGCCTGCGGCGTGTGCCAGATGTGCGTCGAGGGCCGCTACAACCTGTGCGACAACTACGGCAAGCCCGGCCTCCACAAGCAGTACGGGCACAGCGTCCAGGGCGTCGACGCGACCTACGCGGTTCACGGCGTCAAGTGCATCTTCCCGTTGCCGGCCGGCCTGTCGTTCGCCCAGGGCGCGCTGATCGATCCCGCCTCGATCGCCCTCCACGTCGCCAACCGCGGCGAGATCACCCCGGGCGACACCGTCGCCATCACGGGCGCGGGCGCGATCGGCCTGCTGGGTGGCGACGCCGCGCGCGTCCGCGGTGCCGGGCGCGTGATCCTGCTGGAGAACAACCCCCGGCGCCTGGCCAAGGCCCGCGCCATGGGGTTCGAGGCGATCAACTCGGGCGAGGGCGACCCCGTGGCCACCGTCCGGGCGATGACCGGCGGCCTGGGCGTGGACGTCGTGCTCGAGTGCGCCGGCGTCCCCGCGACCGTGCAGATGGCCCTGGGCATGCTCCGTCGTGGCGGGCGCTGCGCGGCGGTCGGGATCCCGACGGTGGGCGTGGAGATCGCGATGCAGCGCCTCGTCCTCGACGAGCTGGAGCTCGTCGGCTGCCGGGCCACGGCCGGCGAGATGCGGCGGGTGATGCCGCTGGTGGAGCAGCAGCGCATCCGCGTCGACGACGTCATCACGCACCACTTCCCGCTGACCGAGTACCCGTCGGCGCTGGCCACGTTCAACGACCCCGAGAGCGGGGCGATCAAGATCATCGTCGAGCCCTGAGGCGTCGCGCCGCGGCGCCCCGGAGCGAAAGGAACCCGTCCGTGCCCTTCGTCTACGCCTATGACCATCGCCACGACCTGCCGCCTGCCGACTTGACCCTCCTGGTCGGCGGCAAGGCGGCGAACATCGCCACGATGGCGACGGAGCTCGGGTTGCCCGTGCCGCCGGCGTTCACGATCACGACCGGGGCCTGCAACCGGTACCTCGCCGACGGGTGGCCCGACGGGCTGGACGCGGAGATCCGGGACCACATGGACCGGCTCGGGTCCCTGGTCGGGCGCCGCTTCGGCGACGCGGCGGACCCGCTGCTGGTGAGCGTGCGCTCCGGGGCGCCACGATCCATGCCCGGGATGATGGACACGATCCTCAACCTGGGCCTCAACGACGCCACGGAGGCGGGTCTCGCGGCGGTGTCGGGCGACGCCTCGTTCGCGGCGGACTGCCACGCGCGCTTCCGGGCGATCTACCGCGACGTCACCGGCGCCGACGCGGTGCCCGAGGATCCCTGGGCCCAGTTGCGGGGGGCGGTCGAGGCCGTGTTCCGCTCCTGGAACAGCGACCGAGCCCGGGCCTACCGGGCCCACGAGGGCATCAGCGACGACCTGGGCACGGGCGTCACGGTCCAGGTGATGGTGTTCGGCAACCGCGGCGCCGATTCGGGCACCGGCGTCCTGTTCACCCGCAACCCGGCGACCGGCGAGAACGCCTTCTACGGCGACGTCATGTTCGATGCCCAGGGCGAGGATGTCGTCGCGGGCACCCACGCGACCGAGCCCGTCGACTGCCTCGACACGCGAATGCCCGCGGTCTCCGCCGAGCTGCGCCGCTACGCGACGATGCTCGAGCACCACTACCGCGACTGCTGCGATATCGAGTTCACCATCGAGCAGGGCCGTCTCTGGATGCTCCAGGTTCGGGTCGGCAAGCGCACCCCGCAGGCCGCGCTGCGCATGGCGCTCGACATGGCCGAGGACCCGGGCTTCCCGCTCACGAGAGAGGAGGCCGTGCGCCGGGTGGCGGCGATCCTCGCCGAACCGCCGACGACGGTCAGCGGGTGTTCGGACGCCGGGCCGGTCCTGACGCACGGCCTGCCCGCCTCGCCAGGGGTCGTCTGCGGGGAGATCCGGCTGACGCCGGAGGACGCGGTCACGGCCGCCGACGCGGGGCGGTCCGTGATCCTGGTGCGGGCGGAGACCTCACCGGATGACGTCCACGGCATGACCCGCGCCGTCGGCATCCTGACCAGCACCGGCGGCTTCGCGAGCCATGCGGCCGTGGTCGCGCGCGGCTGGGGGATCCCAGCCGTGGTCGGCGCCACGGGGGTGGTGATCGGGGACGGGATCGTCTCCATCGGCGGGACGGCCCTGGCCGCCGGTGACACGATCACGATCGACGGCGCCACGGGCGACGTCTTCGCGGGGGCCGCGGCCGGGGTGTCCGAGGTGGTCCCGGAGGCGGCGTTCCTGTGCGGCTGGGCCCGGGAGCTGGGCATCGAGATCGGGGCCGCGGCGACGGCGGAGGAGCAGGCAGCGATGGCGCACGATTCGAGCGGGGTCGGGCCCGCGGCCGGCGGTCCCACCGGGATCACCCCCGATGATGTGATCCGGGTCCTCGTGGTCAAGGGGTACGCGGCACCGGACGCTCTCGCGACCGCGCTCCGGTGCGGTCAGGAGGACGCCGCCGCGGTGCTCGATCGCCTGGTGGCGGACGGGATCGCGGAGATCGCCGCCGGGTCCTTCCGTCTCACCGCGGACGGCAAGGCGATCGGCGGGGGCAAGCTCGCCGAGGACACCGCGGCCTGGGGGGCCGGCAACGCGGTCGCCGCACTGGACGCCTTCCTGGTCCTGGACCACCGGATGAAGGAGACCGTCACCGCCTGGCAGATGCGCGAGGTGGGTGGCGCCCAGACCTTCAACGACCACACGGACGCCGCCTACGACGCGGCGATCCTGGTCCGGCTCGCGGCCCTCCACGCGGATGCGGCGGCGTGGCTCGCGCCGCTGGTCGAGGGGCTGCCCCGCCTGGCGGCGTACGGTAAGCGGCTCGCCGCGGCCGCCGCGGCCGCCGCGGCCGGCGACGGCCGGTACATGGCGTCGCCCCGCGTCGACAGCTACCACGGCGTGTGGTTCGAGCTGCACGAGGACCTCATCCTCCTCGCCGGCCGGAACCGGGCCGACGAGGTCGCGGCGGGCCGGGCATGAGCCTCGAGGGCCGCCGCGTCGTCGTCACCGGTGCGTCCAGCGGGCTGGGCGCCCACGCCGTGCGCCTGCTTGCCGGTCGCGGGGCGCAGGTCGTGGCGGCGGGCCGCCGGCTGGACCGGATCGAGGCGCTCGCAACGGAGCAGGCCGACGCCCCCGGGCGCGTGGTTCCGGTGCGCGCGGACGTGACGTCGGAGCAGGATGTCGCGGCGCTCATCGAGCAGGCCGTCGCCACCCTCGGCGGCATCGACGTCCTCGTCAACAACGCCGGCAGCGAGGTCCAGGGGCCCATCGACCGCCTCTCGCTCGAGGATTTCGAGGGGATGTTCCGGGCCAACGCCGTCAGCGTGTTCCTGTGCGTGCGCGCGGCCCTGCCCGCCCTGCGCGAGAGCCGGGGCATGATCGTCAACCTCGGCTCGACGGTCGTCGGCCGGCCGCCGCGCGGCCGCTTCGGCTACGTCGCGAGCAAGGGCGCCGTGGAGGCGATGAGCCGGGCGCTCGCCGTGGACCTCGGGCGGGACGGGATCCGGGTCAACTGCATCCGGCCGGGCATCATCCCGTCCGAGCTCCGTGGCCTGACCGAGGACGAGGAGCGGGCCCGTTTGGAGGCGGGATCGCACTTCGGGCGGCAGGCGCTCTCGACGGTGGGGGAGGGCCGCGACGTGGCCGAGGCGATCGCCTGGCTGTGCGGCGACGGCGGGCGGTTCGTGACGGGCACGACGATCGACGTCGACGCGGGGTTCACGCTGGGTCTGGCGGACGTCCTCGGCTGACGAGGCCGGCGCGCGGCGCCACGACCTCGCTACGGGTTGACGATGATCTTGATCGCCCCGCTCGCGCGGTCGTTGAACGTCGCCAGCGCCGCCGCGTAGTCGCTGAGCGCGAAGTGGTGCGTGACCATCTCGCGGACGCGCATCCGGCCCTGCTCGACGTGCGGGATCACCCGCCGCATCTCGCCCGCGGAGGCGCGCGAGCCGACGAGCTCCAGCTCGTCGAGGACCAGGCGCTGCATCGCGATCTCCACGCCCACCGTGGGGATGCCGACGGCCGCGCACCGTCCCCCGCGCCGCAGCATCTCCAGGGCCGCCTCGACCATCTGCGGGACGCCGGCGCACTCGAGCACGACGTCCACGCCGAAGCCGCCGGTCATCGCCCGGACCGCCCCGACGGGGTCGCCGGCCGCCGTGTTGACGGTCTCGAAGCCCATGGCGGCCGCCTTGGCCAGGCGATGGCCCCGGCCCACGATGATCACCCGCCCGGCGCCGCGAATCCGCGCCGCGTCGCCACCCAGCAGGCCAACGGCGCCGGCCCCGGTGATGGCGACGGTGTCGCCCGGGGTGATCTCGCCGCGGTTGGCGACTTGGAGGGCGATCGAGGCGGGATCGATCAGCGCCCCGTCGTCGAACGTGAGGCTGTCGGGGAGGGCGAAGATCGTCTTGACGCCCTGGACGACATACGTAGCGTCCGCACCCTGGACGCTGTGGCCGTACTGGCGGTGGAGCCCCTCGCGCCCGTAGTTCTCGCACAGGTTGTAGCGGCCCTCGACACACTCGCGACACACGCCGCAGGCGTCGTGGCTGGTGCCCGCGACGCGGTCGCCGAGCTGCCAGCCGAAGCGCTCGGCACCGGGGCCCAGGGCCGCGATCTCGCCCGCCCACTCGTGACCCGGGATGAACGGGAACGCGGGCGGCCAGAAGCCCGGGTAGTCGCCCCGGATGAGGTGGGCGTCGGTGCCGCAGATGGACACGGCGCGGACCCTTGCGAGCACCTCGTTGGGGCCCGGCACGGGCACCGGGACCTCCTGG
>JBBSCF010000156.1:0-5005 GCA_038250545.1 Candidatus Limnocylindrales bacterium
GGCGCGCTCCGGGACACCACGCAAGCCATCCACCGTGCGATAGAGACAATGCAGGAAGGCGTGTAGTCGCCGGGATCCGTGAATCCGAGAAGCTCGACGATGACGGGTGACCGGGCTAATGCAGGTTGGCGCAAGCCTTCCTCAAGACTTGGTCAAGGGGCCGGGGTCAGCGCCCGAGGAGGCGAGCGAAAGACCCGCGTTCCGACCCGGGCGGCACGATGACCGCCGCATCGAGGTCCGCCTCGTAGCCGGCTGCTTCCACCGCCGCTACGAGCGCCGCGTTCGACACCAACGCGGGCTCGCGGCTGACGGTGGCAGTCTCCCTGCGCAGGTCAACGCTCACCTTCGTGACGCCCTCGACCTTCTGTACCGCCCTCACGATCCGGTTCACGCAGGAGCCGCAGGTCATCCCCGTCACGGGGAATCGGATGGTCTCGGCAGTGGGGCTCGGCACGCTCACATTGACACCATCAGGCCGAAGCTCATCGCGATCACGACGAGCGCCAGGCCCACCTTGATCCACGGGGAGTTGGCGCGGTTCCAACGGCCGATCTGACCGAGAACGCGGCGGTTGCTCACCGACAGCAGCAGGATCAGCAGCGGCACGATGAAGGCGATGTTGTAGAGGGCGAGCATGGCGACACCGGTCAGCCCTCCGCCCGATGCATGGAGCACCGCGACGACGTCGAGGTAGATCGCGCCCGAGCATGGCACCGTGCAGATCCCAACCAGGACCCCCGCAATCAGCATCCCGGCGAGGCCGCCTCGTTCCATCGCCTTCTGCATCCGGCCGTGGGTCCCACCGGGAGCGATCATCGAGGGCCCGACGCCCGGCAGGAACACGTCCTTGAGCATCCAGAGGGCCATGACCAGGGCGATGATCACCGCGACGCGCGAGACGAGGTGGTCGCGACCGAGCCAGCCGAGGAAGCTGAAGAGCCCCAACCCGATGATGAAGTAGGTCACGAGCACCGCCCCGACGTAGAGCGAGCCCGCGCCGAGCAGCCGTCGCCGCGCCTCCAAGGTAGGCGTCCCGTCGCCGGTCACCGCGTTGACCAGGGTCAGCGTGTACGTTGCGAACAGGACCAAGAGGGCGAATGCGCAGGGGTTGAAGCCGTCGGCGAACCCCGCGGCGAGGACCGTCGGGAGCGTCAACCCGCCGAACGCAGTTGTGCCGAAGGGCACGGCGAGGACGTAGGCCGAAGCCACAAGGCCGACCGTGACGATCAGCGCTGCGAGTGCGATCGCCGGACGCGGCCAGCCGAGGATCAGCGGCGACTCGCGGAGCGTCGCAGTCGCCTCCCGCCTCGGCGCTCCGTTCACGCCGTGGGCTCCACCACGATCCTGCCGTGCATCGTCGGGCTCGCCTTGCCGCCGCAGCAGGAGTCGCAGTAGACGTCATAGGTGCCTGGTGTGTTCGGGACCGTCCAGGTGACCATCCGGGTGCTCTCGGCCGGCAGCGCCTCGTCGAGGCCGAGGTCGGGCGCGATCATCGTGTGGACGCCGGCGCTGAGGTGGATCGCGGCGTCCTGTGTCCACCATTTGAGGGTCACCGTCGTACCCGCCGTGACGTGGATCTCGGACGGCGTGAAGCCCGCCATCGAGCTCTGGACGTCGATCGTGCCGGAGGCGGTCGAGTCAGCGGGCCGGTGGAGGAAGTCGCCAAAGGCAAGGTAACCGCCGACGGTCAACACGCCGACGACGATCATGGCGAATGCGATCCCGCGAATCCTCGACTGTCGCTGCTCCCGCTGCCGTGTGGCGCGGATCTCCGCTGTCCTGCTCATCAGACCATCGCTCCCATCATGCGGACCATCACGACGTGCGGGCCACGCTGGCGTATCTCGAAGCCGCGCACGGATTCGACCTCACGGTGCTTCAGGACTCGAGCAGGCGTCGCGCCCGCTCGAACTCGTCCGGGGTGATTTCGCCGCGTGCCAGCCTGCCCCGGAGGGTCTCGAGCGCATCGGCGCGCTCGTCGCGGCGGGGTGCCCGGACGAGGAACCACACCGCGAGGAACAGGACGAGCGCCCACGTGCCAACCCAGATCCAGGCATCGGTTCCCAGAACCAGACCGGCCATCACCGTGAGGCCTCCTCGCATACGCCGGCGGACTGCACCCGGCTGATGACCAGCGTGACCGACGACGCCCGCCAGGCCAATGCAGGAAGGCGCAAGCCTTCGTCAAGATTTGGTCAAGCGGCGGGGATCAGGCCGCGGGCAGCTCGCCGTGGAAGGTCGCGCCCGTGCCGGCGCCGTCGCTTTCAGCCCACGCCTGGCCATCCATCGCCTCCGCCAGCGCGTGCACGATGGCGAGCCCGATCCCCGAACCGCCGGCCGCGCGACTGCGGCCGGCATCCACCCGGTAGAAGCGCTCGAAGACGGCCTCGAGCTGGTCCGGCGCGAGCCCGTGCCCTTCGTCGGCGACCGAGATCCGTACGGTCTCGCCCTCGTCGCGGATGAGGCGGTGGAGCGCCGGGAAAATCTGCTTGAAGGCGAGATCGCCCGTCGCCCCGAAGAAGACGACGGCGTCCGACCGATCGGCCTTCATCCGGGTCCCATCAGGAGGGGACGCCGCTCTATGCGTAGGGGTAGCCAGAGGCCTGGTACGGCCCGTACGCCTCCAGCTTCCCCTCATAGCCGTAGTACGGGTACAGATCGAAGAAGAAGCCGGAATCGGCCGCGACGAGGTCCGGGTCGTAACGGGGCGCGCCGGCCACATGCTCGCGGGTGGGGCTGATGTGGACAGCGTCAGCCTCAATCCGCGTGATCGCCTCGACGGGAATGAAGGACTTCGTTTCGCCGAGATGCAGGAAACCGCCGGATGCGACCTCCATGAAGCGGACCTTCCGTTCGGCATCGTCGATCAGGAGGTGTTCGATCTTGCCGATGTCCTGTCCGTCCTTGTCCTTGACCATCCGCCCCCTGATGTCCTCAGCAGACGCAGACACGGTCTGGTCGATGTCGTGCAGTCTGCTGAGCGCCGGCGCCTTGTCTGCGTGGTCGCCGTGAACCGGGGTCTTGTCGTCAGTCATGAGTGCGATCTCCTTGTGGCATGACGCGGTGGCCGGATCTGTCCTCACGATGGCGCCACGGCTCGAAGTCGAGCTGACCTCGATCGTGCGGACTACCGCGGGCACGGCCGCCGAGCTCGTCACTTCGGGATAGTACGGCCACGGTGTGAGACGGCGCTGATTCGAACCTGAAGGCCGGCTGAGAGGGCGGCCACTCTGTAGGCGCCGTCGCGCATGCCCCTACCGGAGCGAGTCCCTGGCGGCTTGCAGAGGCGACCCGCCCAGCGACGGTGCACCGGCGGGCTTCCGCGCGTACAGCGGCCACTCCAAGGACCATCGCCCGGACCTGCCCGGGGTCGTGATCGGGCTCGCGGTGACCCGCGAGGGGATCCCCATCCGGGTCTGGACCCTGCCCGGCAACACGAGCGACCAGGTGCTGATCCGACAGGTCAAGGACGACCTGCGCGCCTGGAAGCTCGGACGGGTCGTGTGGGTCACCGACCGGGGCTTCAACTCCGCCACCAACCGACGCTACATCCAGCCCGCCGGCGGCCACTACATCACCGGCGAGAAGCTCCGCGGCGACTCGGCCGAGGCGAAGGCCGCCCTCGCCCGCCAGGGCCGCTATCACGTCGTGGCCGGCAACCTCGAGGTCAAGGAGGTCGTGCTCGACAAGGGCGTCATGCGCGACCGCTTCGTCGTCTGCCGCAACCCGCACGAGGCGGTCCGCGACGCGGCCATCCGCGACCGGCTCCTCGGGCAGCTCGAGGACGCCATCGCGGGCAGCGATGACCTCACCCCGGCGACGCGCGAGGCGCTCGCTTGCGACCTCCGGGCCAAGCCCACCAACCGGCGCTTCCTGCGGCTCACACGGGCGGGCCTGGCGGCACATGAAGACCACCCTGGCGCTCCGCCGATCTTCCATCGCCGCGAGCTCGAGCGTCCGGAAGATGGCAGCCTGGCGCGGGGTGATCTCGGTGCGCTGGGAGACCTCGCCAGCGGACCCTGAGAAGCGACCGAGGTGGAGCTTGCCAAGCTCGAAGCACAGGTTGCGCCAGGTCTCGCCGGTCGCATTCTCGGCGTCCGGGTGGCCACGCCACCCGCTGCACCGCCCACCGTCACCAGCTGACCTGTCCCCCGCACGCGCCCACCGTGTCATAGGTACAGGTTCGTGCTCCAGCTGCGGAACCCCGATCCCGAGGCCCGGGTGATGAAGATGGCCGACGGCGGCTACCGCCCCGCCTACAACGCCGGGCTCGCGACCGACACCGGGAGCCAGGTCATCGTGGGCCTCGAGCTGACGAACGCGGGCTCCGATACCGGCCGGCTCACCCCGATGGTCCGCCAGATCGAGCGGCGCTTCGAGCGGGCCCCCGGCGCCGTCCTCGTCGACGGCGGCTTCGTCAACCTCGCCGAGATCGAGGCGCTCGGCGAGAGCGCCTGCGGCACGATCCTCTACGCGCCGCCCACGATGGGGGGACGAAGTCATCGACTTCCACGAGACCGACTGAGTCGCCGACGGCCGCATCTATCGGGGCGGACACGACGAAGCCGGGCGGAGCAGGACCGGTCGCTCGGGTGGTCAAGCCTCGGTCTCGACCATGCTGAGACCGGACAGAGCGCTGATGGTGGAGGTGCTCAGTCGTCGGCCGGTTCGGTGGGCATGGACAGCGTGAGCCAGTTGTGCATACCACCGCGGTAGTAGGCCAACGCCGCTGCCGGGTACCCGTGTTCGAGCAGCTCCACGATGGCGGTGGGTGATTGGGGGCACTGTGGTCCGTTGCAGAACAGGATCGAGATCCGGTCGGGATCTAGGTCATTTCGCCGTTCGGTGATCCGGTCATGTGGGATGTTCACCGATCCGGGGATGGTCTGACCGTTGATGGTCCCCGCCGAGCGGCAGTCGACAACCGTCGCACCCTGAGACACTAGTTCCATCAGTTCCAACTCCCCGACAGTCTGGACGCCGGGTGCTGCCTCGAGCGGCTGGA
>JBBSCF010000157.1:0-4956 GCA_038250545.1 Candidatus Limnocylindrales bacterium
CCAGCATACGCTCGCCCGCCGGGGAATGCCGGGTCATGCCCGCTCGCGTGCCAGCCAGCCAGTGAGCAGATGCACCTCGACCACGGCCGCGGCACGGGTCGCGAGCTCCAGATCTAGGGTGATCAGTGCCGCCTCATGGCGGAGAGCCGTCGCTGCATGCAGCTCGACGGTGCTGTCCCGGATCGTCCGTCCATCAAGCGCCGCGCGGGCCTTGACCTGCCGGTACAGTGCGTCCGGAACGTCAAAAGCGGCTTTCATGCTTCCTGTATTCCCGTATCGTGCCGCCGCGTCATGGAAGCGTGAATGGTCACGCCGACCCGGTCACCGCGAGATAGACCGCACGACCCTGGGCGTCAACGCAGATGGTGTCGCTCCCGCGGCCGGGAAACGCGTTGGGCCACGGCGGGTCGCCGTATCCGCGGACCTCAAAGCCCGCGGCCTTCGGGAGTCGGAGACCGTCCGACAGCCGAATGGAGGAGGCCTCGTCGAACGACCCGCCGCGGATGTCCCAGCAGCCGTCCGACGCCGGGGAGTCCGCCACGGAGCGACCGTAGCCGGCCAGTTGATACCACCAAGTCCCGTCGTCACGTTGCCCACCCAGAAGCAACATGCCGGCTTCGGGGCTCTCGGGCGTCGTAGTGTCGCCCCAGTTGTCGAGCGGCACCGCCTCGACGCCCGGCGGCGGCGCGAACTGGCGGCCGCCCTCCAGCAAGACCGGCGGCCAGATGGCGTCCTGTGCAACGATGCCGATGATGGTCGCGGTGAGGTCCTCGGTAGGCGAAGGCGGAGCGGGTCCGCGTGACCCGCAGCCGGACAGAGCGATCGCGACCGCGAGGATCGCCAGGAGGATGCCCCTCCGCCCCATTGCTAGACGTCCCCTTCGAAGTACGCCTCATCCACGCGCTTCACGTCGAGCGTGCGCCGTGTCCGCATGCCGACGCCGTGTTCGTACATCAGGCGGGCCAGCGTCTTTCCGTCGATCAGGACGATCCGCTTGGAAATGCGCTTGACGTAGTCCTCGGCCTCAGAGCTGAAGTACGAGGTCGTGATGAACACACCCTTCGACGCGCGCTGGCCTTCAAGGCTCCCGGCGAAGGCCTGCAGGGCCGGGCGTCCGACCGGAGTCTTGGGCCCGTACTTCTTGGCCTGAATGTAGACGGCGTCGAGGCCGAGCCTGTCCTCGTCGATGATTCCGTCGATGCCGTCGTCGCCGCTCCGCTTCGTGACCCGGCGGCTCGCTTCCTCGACGTTCGACCCGAACCCCATCCGGCTCAGCAGGTCAACGACGAGTTGCTCGAAGAACTCCCACGACAGGACGTCCGACTGGAGGCGATCGAGGATGTCGGCCTCGACCGCCTGACGGAGCGTCTCGTACGTCCCATAGAGGAGCTCTTCCGGGTTCTGCTCGGCGTTCGTGATCAGTGGGAGCCCAACCGTCTGCGTGCCTTGGGAACGGGTCTTGCTGCGGAACTCCTCGAACTCCGGGTAGCGCCGGAGGTACGCCACGTCCACGCGGTCGGGTCGCGCGGCAACGACTTCCTTCCCACGGGACGTGATGGTGACCTTGCCGCGAGCCGGCCGGGACAGCAGCGCGGCCTTCGCGAGATACGTAACCGCCCAGTCCGTGCGGTTGTAGAACGTCGGCTGCACTCCTGACGGAAGCCGCTGGTCCAGGTCCTCTCGCGTGAGGTGGAAGTGGCCAGCGAGGTGACCCGTGAGCTCGGGCACCGTCGAACGTGTCGCTCCATCCGCAAGGTACTCGAGCAACGGGAGCATGAGGGTCTGATAGTCAGGCACGGCCATGACCGGATTATCCGCCCCTGACGGGTCCGATGGACAGTGGATCCACATAGGTCCTATGCGGACCAGTCACGGGCTCTCCGAACACCATCGCCTCCGAACTGATCCAGGCCCAGCTGACGGTTCTCGACCGTGGTCAAGACGAGGCGGAGTTCGCCCTACAGCGATGTCACGGTGCTTGGCCGGCACGTCCCCGCTATCGCTGGGCGTCCTGTTCAGAGGCAAAGGGTGTGGCGCCCCCGGACGGTCCTTGGGGAACGGCCGTCGCATGGGGGACCCGCTCTCGTGGTACGCCGGGGATGCGGCGTAGGCCCCAGATACTCACGCGGGCATCAGCCGAAGATGGACTCCGGCAGGTCGTCGAGCGTTACACCAATCGGCGTGAGGGAGCCGCCGTCGTCGCGACCGCCACCGATGGTCGCCAGCACGAACGCAACCTTGCCGTTTCGCTCCTGCCGCTTGAGCCAGGGCTGGGCCGGATCGTCGTGCTGTCACTCACGCTCACGAGCCCCCGGGCGCGCCCACGCCACCGGCAGCGGCGCGACGGCCACCGCTAGGACGTGGCCGCGACGACCGCCGGAGCGACAAGGAATAGGACGAGGCCAGCACCGATGCCGAGCACGCATCCGACGAGATACAGGCTGCGCGTGATGCGAATCGGGAATGTCTGAGCCCTAGGTGGCACCCAATCGGCGGGTTTCCGGACCGCCCAGATGAAATTGGCAACCCACCAGACGATGAAGAAGACGCCAAACGCGCGGAGGTATGTGTCCAACTGTGGCTTCGCCCTCATGGGTTCCGGTCTGCCGTCCGTCGCATTGAACCACGGCGCTACCACTACTTGTGGGCCGAATCCGGGCGTGCTCTTTTGGGATGGGTATCGACGGCGGCGTGTGCCCGCTGACCCGCGGCAAGGAGCCCCGACATGGCGACCAAGACGAAGCAGACCCAGCCCGAGCCGACCCCGGAGCCGACCCGCGTCCCGTGTCTCTGCGGCTGCGGCGACACGCCCCGTCGCAAGCGCTCGCGCTTCATTCCGGGGCACGACGCCCGCTACCACTCGGCGCAGAAGAAGGCGGCGCCGAGGCGGCCAAGTGACCAAGAAGCGCACCCCGTCCCCGGAGCCTCCGGAGAACAGCGACGATCCGGGGCGGCCATCGGCACCGCCCCCGGCCCTCCCGTGGCACGGAGTTGCCTCTCTTGGGCTCCCCGAAGACCCGGACGAGCGGCGGGCCGCGATGGAGGCGCTCGGGAACCTCGACGCCGACCCCAAGAGCGCCGACTGGCTCCGCCCGTGGGTCCGCGAGGGTTACGACTCCTACCAGGATTGGGCAGCCCACCAAGGGGAGGACCAATGAGCGACAGGGTTTGGGCGGTCTACATCCGCCGCAGCAGCAAGCGGGAGGGTGACGCCGACGTCAGCGATGAGACGCAGGAGGCGGTCGCCCGGTCCCGCATCCCGGCGGAGGCGAATGTCGAGATCTTCTCCGACAGCGGCGGCCACAACAGCGGGTTCACGACCGACCGCCCCTCCTACCAAAGGATGCTGGCGAGCCTCCGGTCAGAGCGTCTGGCGGGGATCAGCGCCTACAACCAGTCCCGCCTCAACCGAAACGCCGAGAACGACCTCGCCTTGCTGCGCGAATGCGTCGCCCATGGCGTGCGGCTGTCCGTCGGTGACGGGCAGGACCTCTCGACGCCATCCGGCAAGCTCACCCACGGCATCAACGCCGTGGTGTCCCAGAACTACCGGGACCAGATGAGCGCGACCATGGTCGCTCAGGCCCGCCAAATCTTTGAGCAGGGCGGCCACCGGGGCAACGACCCATTTGGCTACGTCACGCTGCGGGACGACCGTTACCGCCCGCTGCGTCCCCGGACGCTCGCCATCGTCCCCGGGGAGGCCGAGGTCGTTCGCCGCGTGTTCGCCCTGCTGGCGACGCACCCATTCTCCGAGTCGGCCGAAATCCTCCAGCGCGAAGGCGAGAAGCGGCGCGTGCGGGGTCCGTGGACCACGGCCGCCATCAAGGACCTCTACCGGCGCCGCGAGATGTACCGGGGCAACGTGACCGCCCGCAGGGGCGTCGAGGTCCTGCCGGTGCGTCACCCAGCCATCCTCAACGACGAGGAATACGCGGATGCGTTCTCCGGCGTCGAGTCACGCAAGCGGCACATCGGCGCTAAGCCGACGTTTGCCCGGCGCACGTACGCCCTCCGGGGGCTAATCCGCTGCTCGTGCGGGGCCAGGATGCGCGGCGACACCCGGATCAGCCGGGGCAAGAGTTGGTCCTACTACGCCTGTCCCGTCGCGGACGGGCGCCACCAGATGGAGGTCGACGGGAGGCCGGTCGAGTGCCACGAGCGCCGCGTCCCGGCCCGCGAGGCGGAACGGGAGGTCGTGACGGTGCTCATGAGCGCCGCCCTGCCGCCTGACGCCATCGAGGCGGTCGCTGCCGAGTTGCGGCGTCGGCTCGCCTCCCCCACCCCGGGCACGAGCGACAAGGAGCGCCAGCGCCTCCGGACCCGCATGGAGCAGCTCCGAAAGCAGAACGAGTGGGGCGACCTGTCCGACACCGAGTACCGGCGCCTGCGGTCCGAGGTCGAGGCCGAGTTGCTGGCGATCCCCGGCGAGGCCGAGAAGGTCGTCCTGTTCGGCCGGCACCGGCTGGTCGTCCAGTCGCTCGGGGACGAGCTGGCGACGGCCACCCCGGAGGCCATCCAGAGCGTGGTCGCCCTGCTCATCGAGCGCGTGGAAACCCGGGACCGGCAGGTTGTCGGGTGGGTGCCCACGGGGCCAGCGGAGCCGTTCTTCAACTCCGCTTTGCTGTCACCGTGGCGCCCCCGGACGGATTCGAACCGCCGACGCCAGCCTTAGGACGGCTGCGCTCTATCCACTGAGCTACGGGGGCGCGGAGGCGAAGCGTACTCCAAGGAGGGGCACCGGTCGCGCGGCGGGCAGTGCTACGCCATCGGCTCCCAGCGGAAGCGATCGCGATCCGCGACCAGGCGGCCCACCGGGTGGCGCAGCTCATGGGACAGGACGATCGTCCAGCGTTCCTCGGCGGCACGGGCGAAGAGGGTGGCCTTGCGGGCCACCGAATCGAGTGGGAAGTCGTCGAAGGCCGGGATCCAGCGCGGGTTCGCCGACCACGGCCG
>JBBSCF010000158.1:0-4942 GCA_038250545.1 Candidatus Limnocylindrales bacterium
CCACGCCCGAGGAGCCGTGATCCTGTTCGCCGACGAGCGGGTCCTCAGCTCCGACGAGGACGAGTGGGAGCGCTGGGCACGGGAGGCGGTCGAGGCCGAGGCGTACAGCCGGAGACTCGCGAAGCGGATCCGGGAGGGCTATGCCGCCAAGCGTCGGCGGCTCGGCGTCCCGGGTGGCAACCGGGCACCGCTGGGCACGGTCCGCGACGGCCGGACAATCGTCATCGAAGAGCCAGCGCTCGCGATCGTCCGCCGCTGCTACGAGCTCGCCGCTGGCGGCCGCACCGACCGCGAGGTTGGTCTCGCGACAGGCCTGGCGCCAACGCACGTCGCCGAGGTGCTGACCAACCCGTTCTACGCCGGCAGGCTGCGGACCGGCGAGCCGTCCGTGCTCGGTGCCCTGGTCGACGTCGGCACCTGGGAGCACGTCCAGGTGATGCGGGCGCGGTACAGCCGAAGGCACAAGGGCGCGATCAACCGCCGCCAGTACGGGCTGGCCGGGCTCCTCGTCTGCGCTTCCTGCGGGCGACGCCTGACCGGCCACGTCGGGCGGTACCGCCACCTGGGCGCCTGCGAGCCGTTCCGCTCAGCCGCCCCGCGCCGTGTCCAGCGCGACGGGACAACGATCGACCCGCGGGTGCGGGGCGAGTCGTACACGGCCGACGTGTACGAGGACGCCATCGGGCAGGCCTTCGAGCACGTGGCAGTGTCGTCGACGCTGAAGGCCAGCACCGTCGCCCTGACCCGGCGACGAGAGCCCGATGGCGGCGATGATCTCGCCAAGGCGCGGATCGCGCGAGAGCGCGACCGGGCGGCGCTGCGGTTCGCGAAGGATCGCGACCTCGGGAAGCTCGAGGCAACCTTGACCCGCCTCGATGCCGAGGCGGCAGCCGCGGTGGTCCGCCCGTCACGCATCCCGACGGCGGCCGAGGCACGGGAATACCTCGAGAGCCTGCCGGACCTGTGGGCCAAGACCTCGGACGCCGGGCGGCATGCGATCGCCGAGGCCGTGTTCGAGCGGATCGACGTCCTGGGGGTGACCGACTACACGTTCACGCTGACCGCTCACGCCAAGGCTCGGGGCTGGGACGCGGCGTTCGGCTCTGGCGTCCTGCGCCTCGAAAATCAAGGTAGTCGGGGCAAAACCCCGAGCCCGAGCCCGGCCGGCACATGCCTCGAAACGGGCTTTTCTGAGCACGAAGAAGGTCGATCTGGTCGGGGCGAGAGGGATAGCCCCGCCACCAACGACCTTCCGATCACCATGCGTCTCGCCAAGCCGCCAGAGCCTTTCAGCTGGCTGCGCAGCGCATGACGCGCCGGTCCCGCTACGCCGCCCTGGCGGACGCGCCACGGCCCGTGAGGTCGGCGTGGTGGCAGCGGTCCTGGTCGCGGGTTCGGAGAAGGCGGCCGCCCACCGGCTCGACTTGTCGCACTCGACCGTGAAGCACCACCTGGCGAATGCCCGGTCCAAGGTGGGAGCGACGACCACCGCGCAGCTCGTGTGGATCCTGGCGCCGCGGCTGCCGGAGCCCGAGGGCGCGGGCCAAGCGGACGAGTAGGCTGCGTCAGGCGACCAAGCGGACGGCGCGACCGGTCCAGCTGGGCCTGACGCACTCGTTCAGCATGAATCCCGCGACGTCTGCTCGCGAGATCTTCGACGAAAGCCGGATCCGTGGCGCCTCGTCCGCGACGAAGTCGCCCGTCGCGCGTCTCTGTCATTCCACCTTTCTGTACGTGTCAAAAGCGAGTTGCTTTCCCTTGGTGCCACGGAAGTTATTCCGGAAGGACTCTGAGCTGCTCACCCTGGCCACATACCCGGGCAAGTGCCACCGCCGGCTCTTGTTGTCTTCGGGTCGTTCGTAGACCCCCTCCACCAACTCAAGCGCAACCTCGTTCTTGGTGATCGCCGTGACCTTCCACTTTGTATCCTCCATGCCACGATCGGGTCCGCTCAGCAATCCGCTCCCGTACTCCGAGAACCTGCGGTACTGCATGACGATGTCGCCCACCTCGAAGGGATTCTTCCCGGGAACAGACTCCACGGGGTTAGTGTCCAAGGGAGTTCGAGTTCTGCTCCGGATCATCTTGTGTGCGTCCCAGGCGGCTTCGCGCACCTCGTAGGTCAGTTCCTCGGAGCCCATCTCCTCCCAGGCGGGATTCCCCTGAAACGTATCTGCCGGGTCGCTTGCCACGGGGTCAGCCAGAGCGCCGGCTAGCGCGAGGAGCGCTCGCTCATCCCCGACCCTCTCAAGCGCGTGCGCGGCCCCGAGCCGCACCATTTCGTTGGGATGTTGAAGCGCCTCAATCAACCCTGGCACATCCTTCTGCTGTTCGAGTTCGTTCACATGCACTTCGTCGTTTTCCATTGCTCACCTCGAGTGCCTCGAGCGGGTTCGAGATCCAGCAGCTGCTCGCTCGTGACTCGAATGGAAGCGTCAGGACCTCGTGCCAGATGGCTCTTGACGGGACCAGGACGTCACCAGACGATGCCGCGCCGTCAACTCCCCGTGGGGACCGGGCGGTCCTCGGCCGACGCCGGTATACCCAGAACCGTCCCTACCGGCCGCAGCCCAACGCCAAGGCCGAGCGGTTCTGGCGGTTGTTGACGACGGCCATGGGTGAGAGTCCGCCGAGCGAGGTGTGCGGGCGTCGTCGATTGTACAAGTCGACGTGGCCTGGCAGGGCTGCCAGGCGCTCCTCACTGTCGCCGCCGCCTCTCGCTGGGTTCGGCCCGAATCCGACGACATGGCCCAAACGGCCAAGTAGCCATCCGCCCGCCGCTGCCCGACCCTTGGGGGCATGACGGCGCGCTGGTCTGATCCACACCGGCTCCCGGGCCCCCCTGCCTGTTGCGACCCTGGGTACGCCCGCGCCGCCAACCCAGCGTCGGCCCGATGAGCGAGGTCGAGCTCGTCCTGGCGTCCACTCGGGCGTGGTCAACGCCACGCCGCGAGGGGTCGCACTCTGCAGTCGCACCGCGAACGGCGTGATCGTCCCGGTGCCCGCCCCGACTCGATCGCAGACGCCTCGTCAGGCCGAGGCCCTCCGGACGTGGGTGGCCTGCGACGACTCCCGCAAGGAGACAGCCGCCGCCCTCGGGATCAGACCGTCGACCGTGCGCGCCCATCTAGCGGAGTGCCGCCGCCGGCTGGGCGCGACGTCGACTACGAAGGCGGCGCTGATCGCTCAGCGCCTCGGGCTGCTGGGCCGGGATGTCGCGGCGTGACGCTTCGCAGCGGCGTGCTCGCGACAGCTCATGCTCTGCGTAGCCCGCGGTGGCGCTGCACCGTGTCGTTGGTCGAGAAGAAGCAGGCCAAGTCGACGACCACGAGCACGAGCCTCGCGCTGCGGTTCATGGACGCGCGGGTGCTGCGGACCTACACCTTTGAGTACCAGCCGCCGGAGCTGCCTGGCTCGCCCGCGATGGTTCGGGGTTCGGCGGACTACGAGTTCAGCTTGATCGCAGCTTGGCCGGTGGCTTGTGCGGTGGCCCCGTTCAGCGTGCACGAGACGGTCACCGTCACGGGCGTGGTCTCGTCCCAATACGCCTCGCTCCCGACCTCGTCCCGGTCCACGGGCCAGCCCCAGTAGGCGAGCCCGTCCGGCCCCGCCATCGATGCGGGCATCCCCGGCACCCAGTCGATGAAGACGGCTTGGTGCAGTATTGCCAGAGGGCGCGGTGAAGGGTCCGCATCGGCACGCCAGCCTCCGCAGCGAGTGCGCGGCAGCCGACGCCAGCACTTCGTGAGGGCTGCCGTCCACGTTGACAAGGGATGGATAAAATGCAATCATCAGATGGCGTCCAGACAGGAGGCCTTCTTGGCGAGGAGCGGCACCCGCACTCTGAACACCGTTCGGGCTGCCCGCCCACGGTGCCCGCGCACGCCGGCCGCTCTGACCGTGGTGTTCGCGATCATGGCGATGGCACTGGCGGCGTGCAGCCAGAGTCTCGGAATCGACCTCAACGAGGGGACGTCCGCCCCGCCAGGTGCGGCGGACAACCCGATCGACGGGACTTGGACCGGGACGATGACGTGGACCGACTTCGCGCCTCCGGCTGCCCCGGCAGCCAACGGGGTGGCGTGTCGATCGGCCGCCGGCCTGCCCATCACGGTTCCCCTGACCCTCACCTTCACGACCTTACCGGACGGAACCGGGGCCGTGGCCGGGACGCTGGGTGGTGGGACCTGCCGCATCTTCGAGACTGGCTCGGACACGACCTCGTCGGTGTGGGAGGTCGCCAGCCAGTTTTCCACAAAGGAAGGCGGCCCCATGACGTGGAAGGCCGGGACGGTGGCATTCACCCTCCCCGGTGGCCAGACGTTTCGCGGCGGGCTCCAGCCAGGGGCGGGGGCAATGGACGGAACGGTCACCGGGTCACTTTCGTACGGGGAGCTGTCCGGTGCGTGGCAGGTGACTGGCCCCACGGGGCAGGTGGTTGACCCCTGATCGGACGACTGTCCAGGCTCGTCCAGTTCTTCAAGGAGAGGTGGCCGATTCCGCCTGATGGGGGATACGTCGGCGATCTGAGTGAAGACCTGGCCGACGGCGGCTGACCCTTGGAAGCTCCGCCCGCCGGTGCCCGACGCTTGAGGGCATGACGGCGCGCTGGTCCTATCCACACCGTGGCTCCTGGGCTCCCAGGCCTGACCCCTCGGTCAACTGACCGATACCCGAGCGGAGGCGGCGAGCGGACCATCAGGGCGTGGTCCGCATCCTCGCTACGATCCGCCTCGCTGCGGCGGGACCCCGCCTACTGGTCGGCCGCACCCTCCCGAGTGCCGACCCGGCCCGCCCCGTCCGATATCGGGGCACCTCCTCCTCGTTCGTCTCGCGGCAGAGCGCCAACTCGAGATCAACGGCGGGGCAGGCCCGTCCGGTTCAGCTGTGGTGACCGGCGACGAGCACGGCACCGCTGCCGCGCTGACGGTCCGCGAGATGG
>JBBSCF010000159.1:0-4884 GCA_038250545.1 Candidatus Limnocylindrales bacterium
GAGCAGCACCTGCACCGGCGCCGACGCGTGGAGGAAGGTGCCCCACGTCGTCGCGACCGGGAAGAGGAGGGTCGTGATCCAGAAGAGCAGGAGGGAGAGGACGAGGAGCGGCCGGAGCGCGGCCGCCCGGCCGACCGCGAGGAGCCCCGCGAGGCCCACGAGTGAGACCGGGAAGCCCGGCACGAGGAGGACGCCCCCAACGTTGTGGAGGAACCCGTCCACTCGCTGGCTCATCCAGGTCCCCGGCCCTGCGTCGAGGTAGCGGGCGAGCGTCGGTGGGTGGTTCCAGGCGAAGATGTCGAAGCCGGACAGCGAGAACGCGTTCGTCACCGCCTGGCCCGGCAGCGGCGAGCCGAAGACGAGCCAGTCGCGGACCAGCCACGGGGCCATCACCGCGACCGCGACGAGCCCCGGGACGGCGACGAAGCCGATGACCCGGCGGAGGCCGGCGCCGCGGAAGGCCGCCCAGGCGACGAGCGCCCAGGTCGCGCCCACCCAGGCGGCCTCGTTGCGGGCGAGCGCCGAGACCCCGATCGCGAGACCCAGTCCGACGAGCCGGACGTCCAGGAGCCGAACGGGCGGCCGGCGGACCAGCCGGACCATGAGGAGACAGGCGACGAGAGCCGGGAGGCCGAACGGGATCGTCGAGTCGAGGAGCGTTGACGGCAGGACGAGCGAGAGCCAAACGGCCCCCGCCAGGCCGCTGCCGAGGGCCATCGTCCGCGCCCGCTCGGCCGCCAGCCCCCGCTCCTCGGCCAGGTCGGCGGCGATCCGCCAGGCCGCCACCGGCACGAGGGCGCCGAGGACCGCCGGGACGAGCGCCGCCACCCCATACGCCGTGGAGCCCGTGAGCAGCATCAGCACGACGCCCAGGAAGCTCGGCAGGGGGAGCCAGATCTCGAAGGCGGGGCGGGGGAAGAAGAAGCCGAACGTGCCGGTCACGGGATCGCGGGCCGGCGTGGCGTACGACCAGATCGTGTCCGAGACGATCCCGCGCCCCTCGGCCAGGTTCCGGGCGACGCCCCAGTAGTAGGTCGAGTCCTCGGGGATCGGGAAGGGGACCTGGCCGGCGGCCCACAGCCGAACGAGCAGGGCGACGGCGAAGACGAGGCCGGCGCTCAGCCAGGCCTCTCGGCGCGACGGCCGCCAGCCGACCCCGGGCGTCGTCACGGAGCCCAGGGCGCCCGCCGCGCCCCGAACGCCCGTCACGGCGTCACCTCCGCGCAGCGCGTGTCGCTCGCCGCGAGGCACACCGGGTAGAGCGCCACCCCCACCGCGCCCGGCGGCAGCAGCGCGGCGCCGACCCCAGCGCGGTTCGGGCGGGAGATCACCGGGGCCCCCAGCCAGGACGGCCGCGGTCCCCCGTCCAGGATGGGCGCGACCGAGGCCACCGTGTCGGCCCGGTTCAGCGCCAGCCAGCGAATGTCGTAGGCGCGGGCGACCGCTCCGATCGTGTCGAGCGGGTCGTTCACGAGGACCACCCCCGGGTGGCCCGTCCAGTAGCGCGTGCCGGCGGCGTCGATCGACATCACCCGCTCGTCGGTCGCCGCCCCGGCGTCGCGGAGGCCGCGGTCCACGAGGAGGAAGTCGTCGCCGCGGGCCGACCAGGCCGCCTGCGTGACGAGTGCCGATCCCGCCGCCACGATGCAAGCGAAGCCAACGGCGGCAACCGTGAAGAAGCGGGTGGCGCTGTCCGCGTTCCAGGTCCGCCGGCGCGCGGCGACCCACCCCACCGCCACGGCGATCCCCTCGAGGGCCAGGATGAAGGCGTGCGGCGCCAGGCCCACCGCGGAGTGGATGAACGTCCCCCCGGGGACGTGGACGGCCGAGACGAGGGCCGAGAAGGCGAACAGCAGCCCGACGTAGGCGAAGAACGGGCCGAAGTCGGCCGACCGCCGCCGGGCCCAGCCGCCGACGACCATGAACGGAGCCAGCATGACGCCGCCCACGAGGACGCTGAAGATCCCGATCGCCGCGACGAGCCCGCCGAGCCGGGAGGCGAGGAACGGGCCCAGCCCCTGGCCCAGGAGCCAGTCGAGCCTGGCCGGCGTCGTGATGCTGTTCCACTCGTCGATCGAGCGGATGAAGAGCACCTTGCCCGATGCCGACGAGGGGGAGATCGACCCGAAGACCGCCATCTGGCGGGCCAGCCACGGGGCGACGACGGCGAGGAAGAGGGCGAAGCAGGCGACCGCTGCCCAGGCGGGGATCGCCGGCCGCCGGGTTCCCCCGCTGCGCCAGGCCGCCCAGCGGTCCCACCCGAAGGCGAGCGCTAGCGCGGCCCCCACGAGGACCCCGTCGTTCCGGGCGAGGGTCGCGAGTCCCACGAGGAGCCCCCCGATCGCGAACGAGCGCGCGGAACCCCGGAGGCCCCGTGCGCCCATCCAGAGCGCGCCGGCCACGAGCGGCTGGTAGAGGCCGAAGTTGTCGGGTTGGGCCATGAAGACCGCGGCCGCTGCCGGGACCGCCACGAGGATCCCCGCGCCGAGGGCCACGGTCCGGGTCGTGCCCGCATCGCGGGCGATGAGCCAGGTGAGCGGCGCCGCGAGCGAGCCGAAAAGGGCAAACGGGAGCGCGGAGGCAAGCGCGGTGGGGCCGAGGAGCCAGATGAAGGGGACCTGAACGATCGAGGCGAGGGGCATCCAATGGGCGTTCGAGGGGATCGGGAGCACCGGGTTGGCCGGGATCGCCCCGCCGACCTCGGCGAAGATCCAGACGACGTCCACGGAGAAGCCGTGCCCGGCCGCCAGGTTCCGGGCCACGTCCACGTAGTAGAAGGAATCCGGGTAGGCAGGATCGGCGAACCCGGCGAGCAGCACGAGCCGCACGACGAGGGCGAGCGCGTAGAGGGCGAGCCCGGTCCTCACGCCGGTGCACGGTAGCACCACCCGGTCCGGCCGCGCCCCCGTACGGACGGGGTGGTACCGAAGGGCTACCCGCTGGCCCGGCTCTGATCGGCGCCCTTCGTGTCCGCCGGCCAGGGCTCGAGCAGCCGTGGCAGCGACGCGAGGATGGCGAGGCTGTGGACCCAGAGACTGGGCATCGAGAGCGCAACAGCCGGGGCCAGGACCCAACGTCGGCCGGTGTGCGCGCCCCAGACCGTGAGCGCGACCGCGGCGGGCAGCCGGATAAGGAGAGGAATCCCGATCTCCGCCCCCCACAGGTTCGGCTCCGCCGCCCGGACGAGGAGCTGCTGCACCCACTCGACCCACAATCGCGGTGAGATGAGGACCGTGGTCGCGGTGACGAGGGCAACGGTTGCGAGGATCACGCCAACGGCATGCCAGTCGCGGCGGACGAGCGGCCAGAGCCCCACCACGCCGCTGGTCACCTTCACGAGCGCCACAAGCGCCCATGCCGAAGCGAACCGGAACCCCACGACGATGCCGACGGCGATGAACAGGTGGACATTGCCGTGATAGAGCTCTGAGATGACCGGCGGGAACACCAGCCAGGCGAGGGCCCAGCGCCGGGTCAGCCAGACGAGCGCGATGAGGCCGAGCCCTGTCCACGCCCAGTACCCGGCCTCGAACGGGACGAGGCTGAGCGGGGCCGCAAGCCAGGCGAACGGTGGCGGATAGTAGAAGGCCCCGAATCCGCTCGCGGTTGCGTATGGATCAGCGAGATCTACGGCCCAGTAGGCGTAGAAGTCGAAGCCATGTCCGGGCGTGACCACGAGCCAACTCAGTGCGGCCAACCCGCCTGCCGACAGGATCACGAGCGCCCAGCGCTTCACGAACGGCGTTCGGACTGTCGCAGCCACGCCGGACATCACCGGACCTCGACCATGGTCGCCATCATGCCACCTTCACGGTCCGGATCGTGCGACCAACGGGCCGGCACGCCCACCCGTACGGAAAGGCGGTGGCGGTAGGCCATCCGGAACCACCCTAGCCCGGACACATGGGGTCTACGATGCCGTCGTGGCCGTCAGCCTCAGTACCCCGATCCGCCGCGCCGTCATCGACGGCGGCATCGTCGCGGGCCTCCTGTTCGCCGTCTACCTGTTCGTGGTGGTGGCGCCGGCCGCGGGGACGTTCGGGTTCGACGCCTATGCCTACTGGGCCGTCGATCCCACCCAGCCGTACGCCGCCACCGCCGGGGCGCTCGGCGCGTTCACCTACTCGCCGGCCATCGCCCTCGCCTTCGCCCCGTTCGGGCTGCTTCCGTTCTGGGGCAGTACCTCTGGCTCTGGACCGCGCTCCTCGTCGGCACGGCCATCTGGCTGGGCGGCCGGCCGGTCCGCCCGATCCTCGCGGTCTTCGCCTTCCCGGCCGTCGCCCTCGAGATCTACCACGGCAACGTCCACCTCCTGATCGCCGCCGCGATCGCCCTCGGCTTCCGGTATCCCGCCGCGTGGTCGTTCGTCGTGCTCACGAAGGTGACCCCCGGCATCGGCCTGGCGTGGTTCCTCGTGCGCCGGGAGTGGCGCTCGCTGGCGGTGGCCCTCGGCGTCACCGCCTTCCTGGCCGCGGTCTCCTTCGTCATCAACCCGGAGGCCTGGCGGAGCTGGATCACCGACAGCCTGGGGGCCACCGCCGCCGGTGCGCCGCTCAACCAGCTCGCGATTCCCGTGCCGCTCTGGGTTCGTGTCCCCCTCGCCCTCGTTCTCGTTGCCTGGGGCGGCCTCACCGACCGCCGCTGGACCGTCCCCGTCGCCGCCACCCTTGCCCTGCCGATCCTCTGGCCGAGCGGCTTCGCGGTCCTCGCCGCCCTGTGGCCGATCACCCAGCGACGACCGCAGCTCGAGCCGGGCACGCCCTGGTGGCGTCAGCGCGGGGCGGGCTCCCGAAGCGTCGGGTAGCGCTCGGCGAGAAGCAGCGTCCCCAGAACGAGG
Source organism: Candidatus Limnocylindrales bacterium (assembly GCA_038250545.1). Taxonomy (GTDB): domain Bacteria; phylum Chloroflexota; class Limnocylindria; order Limnocylindrales; family CSP1-4; genus CAIXZV01. Next base: position 4,838 of record JBBSCF010000159.1, read on the forward strand.
AAGAGACCCAGCCAGAGCCCCTGGAGGGTGTAGGTCGCGATCGCCGC
>JBBSCF010000160.1:0-4847 GCA_038250545.1 Candidatus Limnocylindrales bacterium
GGCGGGCAGGACGAACAACTGGCTGGCATGCGCGTCGCCAACGAGAGGCCGGAGGTCCTCGATCGCCGCCTCGGGCACGTCGCGCAGCGTCGCGGGCCGATAGGGATGGCCTCGCAAGCCCGCACCAGCGAGCGCCGCAAGGTCCTGCCGTGCGACGTGCCGCTCCCACGGGTCGGCCGGGTCGGCGTCCGCGTGTCGCGTCGCGTCGATGACCCGGCCGACCGACTCGTCGAGGACCAGGCCATCGCCACGCACCCCGCGGGCCTGGTTCCGGTTCCACATCGAGCGCCTCCTCGCGGCCTGCGTCGCAAGGAGCCATCAGCCCGGAGGGCAGTTCGGACACGGGGTCCAGGCGGGCGCCATCACCGCTCGCATCGTAGCGGCCCGCCGGAATCTGGTCTTGGGTTCCTCCCCGGACCTGCTCCTCGACGATCGGGGCCGGCGCGCGACGCTGCGGGCCTGATCCGTTCGCAGATCCGATGCTGCTCCGGTTCGATCGCGAGATCCAGTTCTACCTGGGCTACCTGGAGTTCATGGCGCGGCTCCGGCAGGGCGGGTCAGGTTCAAGCTCCCTGACGTCTCCCGCGATGGCCGTCGAACGTTCAGAGTCGTCGACGGCAAACCGCAGCCGACGAGCCACGGCCTGCGGCGCCCAAGGGCATACTTCCACCATGTCCGACGAATGCCCCATGACCGAGGACTGCCCCGGCTACGACCGCGACAGCCGGACATGCCTCCTCCGCCCGGACGACTGCGAGTTCGCGCCCGCTGATGGCGAGGCCGCCCCGCTGGTCGAGACGCGCGAGGCGCTGGCGCCCGACGCCTCCGCCTAGGCAGCGTCGCGCCGGGGTGGGAGGAGCACCTCGTCACGGTAGAGGCGCTTCGTACGCGGACCGACCACCGTCCGTCAGGATCGTGACCCTCGGCACGGTCCACCATCGCGGTCGGCGGGACACATTCGGTGGTGAGATGTCGCCCGCCCTCGCGCTCCGTTCCGCCACCAGACGATGAAGGTCGGGACGCGTCGCGTGAGCGGGCCCGCACGGGCGGCGAACGGTGCCACCGCGTTTCTCCGCCGCCAGCAGCGCGACTGGACCGTGACGGTCGTGCGGACGTCGCTTGACCGGCTCGCGTACCAGATCGTCTTCCCGTATCTCTCGGTGTACATCGTCGCCCTCGGCGCCAGCGCGACGCAGCTGGGCCTTGTCAACAGCCTCGGGCTGGTGGCTGCGGGACTGGCGAGCCCGTTCATCGGATGGCTCATCGACCGGCACGGTCCTCGCTCGTTCTACCTTGCGGGGATCGGGCTCCTCGGCGTGTCGTACCTCGCGTACGCCCTCGCCCAGAGCTGGGTCATGGCCATCGGAGCCATGGTCGCGTACTGGCTGGGCTACTCGATCAGCGGTCACAGCTGCGCGACGATCTGCGGCAACTGCCTGGTGAACCGCGATCGGGCGACCGCGATGATGGTGTGCGAGACCGTCGGCGCAGGGCTCCTCGGCATCTTCGGTCCGCTGATTGGCGCTGTCATCGTCGCCTCGTCCGGCACCATCGACCCAGCCGCCGTGCGCCCGCTCTTCTTCATCGGGCTGGCCATCACGGCACTGACGTTCGTGATCGTGCTGACCCAGCTGTCACCACAGCGGTGGTCGAGCGGGCAGCGTCGGGGCGCCCTCATCGGCGACCTCCGCGAGGTCATGCAGGGCAGGCATCTCAAACGCTGGCTGGTGATCGCGGCCGTCGGCCAGCTGCCCGTCGGCATGGTGCTCGCGTTCTCGCAGGTGTACGCCCACGAGGTCAAGGGGGCGGACGCGCTCGTGCTCGGTGGGATGGCCGCTGCGACGGCCCTGGTCTCGATCGTGTTCGCCATTCCGCTCGGACGCCTTGCCGACCGGACTGGCCGGAAGAAGGTCCTCTTCCTCACCATCCCGCTGTTCTGCCTGTCGAACGTCGTGCTCATCTGGGCGCCGACGCCTGCCTTCCTCGTCCTCGCCGGTGGGCTCCAGGCATTCTTCTACCTCGGAGGTCCGATCCAGGCAGCCATGGAGCGGGAGCTGGTGCCAGCGGCCCAGATGGGCCGCTGGATCGGGATCGCCAGGATCGTCCGCCTCCTGCTGAGCGCGGTCATGGCGCTTGTCGCGGGCCTCATCTGGGACTCGGTCGGCCCCGCATTCGTGTTCCTGACGTTCGTGGCGATCGACCTGCTGGTTCGGGTGCCGCTGCTGGCGACCATGGGCGACACGCTCGCTCTCGGCCATCTTCCGGCAGGCCCTCCCGCAGCCGCCTGATTGGCCGGCACATGCGCCCTGGGGCACGCCTGCCGGCTTGCGGTGCCGCCGCCAGCTCTGGGGCGAGTACGGCCTCGGCTGCCCGAACCGCTGCCTCACGCGACCGTCCGGGCGACCACCGTCAGGAGGACGATCAGCGCACCGAGGCCCGTCGCTGCATCGGCGCCCAGCGCGAGACGCCGCCAGGCGGACGTGCGAGCGTCTTCAGTCGCCGCCGCAGCCGCACGCCGAATGAGGCGGTCGACGATCACGCCGAGCACCACCAGGACGGCAACGAGCAGGTGCTTGACCACCATGAGGACCGCCCACCCCGAGCCGAGATTGCCGACCCCGGCGTACCGTGTGTCGGTCACGAGCAGGTACGAGCCGGTCACCGTGAACAGCATCAGCGAGATGCCGATGAGGGGCACAGCCCGACGCTCGATCGCCATGAGGGTGGTCGCCCGCGGCCCGCTCTCGAGGGCCCGCCCGAGCGCAGGGATGACGATGCGCCCGAGGATCCCGTAGTAGCCCCAGGCGATCACGAACGCCACGGTGTGAAGCCAGACGGCGACGATGTGGGCGGTATCCATGTTCGGCGGCTCCATTCCTCTCTGCGCGGGGCTCAGGCGTGGATCGCGTCCAGTGTGATCCGGCGTGCGTGGATGCGGCAGATCACCCGCGTCTCCCGAGTGCGTTCCTCGAGCGGGGCGACGTGGACGTAGCAGCGAGGGTGTCGGGTGTACCGGCCTGTCACCGCGTCGAGGTGCTCGAGCGCGCCGTCAGCCTTCGAGCAGGGGGACCAGGCGTGCCGCGAGGACCGCGCGGAGGACGTTGACCGCGAGGGCGGCCCGTTCGGCGTCGGGCACGGCGGGATCGATCAACGGGTCGAGGAGCAGCTCGATCTGCTCGCGCCGGTCGGAGGGGGAGAGCTCCGGACGGACGCTCGCGGAGACGTCCCAGAGCTCGTCGTACAGGTCCCACGCCAGCTCGTCGTACAGCAGCCGCGCCTCGACCTCCCACGCCTCGGCCGACTTCAGCGCGGACCCGACCTCGAGCATCGCCGGCACGCCGCTCTGCAGGAGGCGGTGCAGCGCGCCCTCACGCTTGTCGACCATCTCGGTGAGGCTGACGCTGCCCACGGCCCCGGTGCCGAGGACGGCGCCCCAGCGGCTCGCGGCGCGCGACCAGGACTTGCTTTCGAGACCGCGCAGGCAGACGTGGAAGGCGCGTGCCACCGAGCGTGCTCGGGCCGCGGGCTCGCCACCGATCACGAGGAGCGCCTTCTGGAGCTCCCAGAGGTCCGCTGGGCTGGGGTCGGACAGGATGCGATGGAACGCCGCCCGCGGCGGCCAGCGCGGTCTCGCTCACGTGCTCCCTCGACGCGGATATCTCTCACCAGCGTACGCGTCGAGGGATGGGACCGGTGCGTCCGGCGCCACGGGCCGAAACAGCACACGCCGACCGCCGAAGGCGCCTGACCGACCGCGTCGACGGGTCCGATAGGAAGACGCCCACGAAGGCGGTCGCGGCGGTGGGCCGTCATCAACCCGACAGGTGTGTCGCTCGACGATGCAGGCCGTCCACGTGGACCAGCGTTCAATCCCGGACCTGCAAAGGAGCACGACTTGCGGAAGAACATCGCGGCAGGGATCGTCGCCGGAGCGTCCCTGATCGGGACGGCCGGGGCGACCCTCGTCCTCCCAGGCCTCGTGGCGGCGGCCGACCCGACCGCCTCGCCGGCTGTCACGGCCACCACGGCCCCGACGGCCACCACGGCCCCGACGGCCACCTCCACTCCCGGGACCACGGGGGCCACCGATACCGACGGGAGCTGCATGGGTCACGGTGGCCCGGGCGGGCTCGATGCGGACGACCTCACGGCCGCCGCCAAGGCCCTCGGCATGATCGAGGCCAACCTCACGACCGCCCTCAACGGGGGCCAGACGGCGGCCGCGGTCGCGACGACGAAGAACGTCGACGTCCAGAAGGTCATCGACGCCATCGTCGCCTCCGACAAGGCCGAGATCGCGGCCGCCGTCAAGGCGGGGACGATGACCCAGACCGAGGCCGACCAGCGGCTCGCGAACCTGACCGCGCACGTGACCGACGAGGTCAACGGCGTGGCCGGCGGACCGGGCGGCCGGGGTGGTCACGGTCATGGGGACAACGATGGGGACGGTCCCAACGGCACCGCCCCCAGCAGATCCCCCAGCACGAGTAGCAGCGGCACCAGCGGCTGACGCTCCAACCGGCCCGGGGCGCGGCACGAGCCGGTCCCGGGCCGCGTCGCCTCCCGGCTTTGGCAGCGGCATGGTCCGCCCGGGCCTGGGCGTCACTGGCCGGGTCGCGACGAGACGGCGGCAGGCCCGCGCTACCCCCGCCGCGGCGTCGGCGCGACCGTCTCCACAGGCGACTCGAGGCGCCCCGCAGCCGACTCGACTGCGACGGTCCAGTCGTACGTGCCGAAGGTGATCCGCGGCGAGCGGCCGGGCTCGATCACGCCGTAACCATGCAACAGGCGCAGGATGCCCGCCCGTCCGCCGAAGTCGCCGAGGTACCACCCGAGCAGCCGCGGCA
>JBBSCF010000161.1:0-4780 GCA_038250545.1 Candidatus Limnocylindrales bacterium
CCAGTACTGGGCCTTCGTCCGGCGGAGGTTCCCGTGCGCGCTTGCCTGTCACTACTGGCTCGGCACCGACGTGATGGACACCGTGGCTGAGTCGCGCGCCGGGACGCTCCGGCTCGCCGCGGTCGCGGCGGCGCGCGACGACCTGCACCTGGCCGACGCGTCGTGGCTCGCGGCGGAGCTCGAGGAGGTCGCGATCCACGCCGCCGTGGCCCCCGTTCCACAGCCCTACCCTTCGCCTGATCCACCACCACCGCTCCCGGCCGAGTTCCGCGTCCTGACCTACCTGCCCGGCGACCGGTTCACCTTCTATGGCGGTGAGGCCGTGATGGAGGCGGCTGGCCGGATGCCCGGCGTGGAGTTCGACGTCGCGGGTGGCCCCCTCCCCCCCGGGCAATCCCACCTGCCGAACGTGACCTGGCTCGGCTGGGTCACGGGAATGTCGGATCGCTACGCCCGGGTGACGGTGGTGGTCCGGATTCCCCGCCACGATGGTCTCGGTGCGACGGTGATCGAAGGCCTCCTCCACGGCCGGCAGGTCATCTACACGCAGGACGTGCCCTTTGTCCATCGCCTTCGCTCGCCGTCGGCGGACGCCCTGGTCGACCTCCTCGAGAGCCTCCGGGATGCCCATCGCGGCGGGTCGCTCTCCTTGAACCTGGATGGCCGCGCCTACGCCCTCGAGGCCTACGACGAGGCCCGACTGGCGGGCAACCTGGTCCGGCTGCTGCGAGCGCGGGCATGAACTGCGACCTCCCCGCGAGCACAGCGCTGGTGCCCCGCGCGCCACGAAGGACCTCTCTCCGGCGCGCGTCCGGGTTGCCCGCGGCCGCTGAGCTGCCGCCGCAGGGCAACGACGGAGAGACCGCCACGGGCAGCCTGCCCGGATCGGCGGTGATCGTCCTCGTGATCATGGCCTCGGCGATTCTCGCCGACCGGGCCGTCATCGGGCTCTCCACGGGCGGCCGAGGCGCCCTCGGGCTGCTCACGTTCGGCGCCCCGGCGATCGCGCTCGTCGCGGCCGCCCGCTACGGGACGGCGCGGACGCTGGGGTTCATCCGGAGCCCGGTGTTCCTCCTCGGCGTGGCGCCGTACCTGGTCCTGACCCTGACTCTGCCGATCCTCGGGGTCATGTTCCATGCCTACCCCGAGCGGACGCTCATCGCCCTCACCGAGGCCACGACCGCCCTGTCGTTCATGGTCCTCGGGGCCGCCCTCTCGCGCACCGGTCTCCGGGCGTGGCGATCGTGGCTCCTGGCGGCGATCGTCGTCCAGCTCCTGTACGGGCTGGGCCAGGTGATCTACCTCGGCCGTGGTCCCGGGTGGGAGCTCTTCGGCCCGTTCCATGACTGGGACCTGTCGCTCCAGTCGCTCTACGGGACCTTCGTCCAGGCGCGCGGCACCGCCCTCTACTTCAATCCGAACGAGCTGGGATTGTGGGCGGGCGTTGCCGCCATCCTAGCGTGGATGATCCTGACGCCGCGCCTGCGCGCCGTCGGCGTGACGCTGGCCCTCCTGACACTGCTGATCAGCCAGTCGCGAGGGGCCTCCGTGGCCCTCCTGGCAGCGGCGATCGTCGGGGTGTTCCTGGCTATCGTGCGGGGACGGATGAGCACAGCGGGGGCGGCGCGGGCCGCCCTGTCGGTCGGCCTCGCGATCGCGGTCGCGGTCGTCGTGGTCATCGCCCTCGAACCGTCACGGGGGCTCGTGGACCGCTTCGGAGCGCTGTTCGCCGTGTGGTCCGACGGTCCGCGGGCAGACCCCAACCTCGCCGGTCGCCTCGACTACTGGGCGTCGGTGCTCGACCTGAGCGTCCGCTACCCGTGGGGGACCTGGGGCCCTCCCGAGCTCCTCCTCGGGAGCGCCGTGGACAGCAGCTGGTTCCGCGTCTTCGCCCAGGGGTCCGTGGTCTACGTCGGCGCGCTCGCGCTTCTGCTCGTGGCGCCGTTCGTCCTGCGAGCCACCCGGTTCGGGGGCGCGCTCATGCTGATCGCCGTGCTCATCGCCGTCGCCGGGCTGACCCAGACGCCGCCCGGCTACCCGGTCATCTACCTGTTCTGGGCGCTGCTCGGGGCGGGCCTCCAGTCCTCGGTCTCCGACCGCGCGACCGCTTCGGTTCGCCCGGCTCGCGCCGTGGGTCGTGGAGCCCACCGCGGTCCAGCGTACGATCACCGGACATTGCCGCCCAGGCGCCCGGGACTGTGGGCGCCAAGTCCCCGAGGGAGTGACCCGGCCTGATGCGAACGACCATCGACTACATCTGCATGCAGCCAACCCGGCAGGGACAGGCGAGCTACGCGCACGTCAACGAGATCGTCGCCGGCCTGCGCCGCCGGGGATGGGAGGTTCGCCTCGTCGAGCCGCCGCACCCCCGCCCCGGCCGGGCGGACGGACTTCGTCGCCTGTTCGCTGCCCTGGCTACCCAGGCTGCGTACCTCTTCCGGTGCCGGTTTCGGCCCGCCCACATTGTCTACGTGCGATCCCACTTCCTGACCCTGCCAGTAGCCCTGGTTGCACGGGCGGCAGGGTCGATCGTGGTGCACGAGGTGAACGGGCCCGCCACCGACGCCTTCGACGCGTGGCCCTGGCTGCGACCCCTGCGCCGGCTCCTGGCGTTCGTCGGTCGCGCCCAGATCCGGCTGGCCGACGCGGTGGTGGTCGTCACGCCGGGGCTCGAGGACCATCTCCGCGAGGTGACGGGTCGCCGGCACGGCTACCGGGTCATCGGTAACGGCGCCGATGTGGAGCGGTTCCGGCCCGCGGCCGCGCCCGCCTCCACGGCGCCCGCGTCCCGGTACGCGGTGTTCGTCGGAGCGCTCGCCTCGTGGCAGGGGATCGACACGGTGCTCGAGTCCGTGAGAGCACCGGCATGGCCGGCCGACATCGGCCTGGTCATCGCCGGGGACGGCAAGGAGCGCCACCGCGTGGAAGCCGCGGCCGGCGACGACCCCAGCATTCGCTGGCTGGGGACCATCCCGTACCTCGACGCCCCCGCTCTCGTCGCGGGCAGCCTCGCTGCGCTCGTGCCGATGGCCGACGCCCCGCGATCGCGGTCCGGCCTCTCCCCGCTCAAGCTGTTCGAGGCCATGGCCTGCGGGGTGCCGGTCGTCGCCTCCGATCTTCCCGGCCTCGGAGACACGGTCCGGGAGCACGACTGCGGCATCACCTTCCCGGCCGGCGACCCGGACGGCCTGGCGCGATCCGTCGCCGCGATCGCCGATGATCCGGATCGGGCGCGCGCGATGGGCGCTCGCGGGCGGGCGGCGGCGGTGGCCCGCTACTCCTGGGACGTGCGGTCGGGCGAGACGGACGCGCTCCTGCTCGAGCTTGCCGCCCGTCGGCGAAGGGGTTGCCAGTCTCGCCCGTCCTGAGCCGCGCGGTCAGCCCCGTCCGGCCGCCCGCCGGGCCAGCAGGCCGGCGTAGAGCTCCTCGTGCATGCGGATGACGATCGACAGGTCGTACCGTTCCACCATGCGGGCGCGACCCCGCCGTCCCATCTCCGTTCGCTCGTCGGGGTGGTCGATCAACCAGTCCATGCCGTCGGCCAGCGCCTGGACATCACCGATCTCGACGACCATGCCGTCGTCGCCGACCAGATCGCGGTTCCCGCGCGCCGCCGAGGCCACGACCGGCACTCCCAGTGCGAGGGCCTCCATGACGGACCGGGCCAGGCCTTCCCGGCTGCTCGGCAGCACGAGCGCCGTGCCGCTCTCGATCACGGGCCGCACGTCCTGGATGAAGCCTGCGAAGTGGACACGCTTCTCCAGCCCGAGGTCGGAGGCCAGCGTCTCGAGGGCCGGCCCGTCCGGCCCGACGCCGGCGATGACGAGCTCCGCGCTCGGATGGCGCATCGCCGCGAGCGCGGCGATGGCATCGCCCACGCGCTTGCGCGCCCGCAGCTCGGCGATCACGACGAAGAGCGGGCCGTCCCCGTCGACGCCAAGCTGCGCCCGGGCCCGTTCGGCCGCTGCGGGGTTCCCGGACGGAGCGTAGAGGCGCGTGTCGATGCCGATGCCGGGCATGTGGACCAGCCGGTTTCGGGGGACGATCCTGTGGCGCAGCGCCGCGTGCTCGTCCTCGTCGTTGATGACGATCAGCCGGTCGGTCCACCGCCCGGCGATCCGCTCGGCCGTCAGGAACGCGGCGTTCGTCGACAGGCTGCCGCCACGGTGGAAGTGGAACCCGTGGGCCGTGTAGACCACGAGCGGCCTCGTGGCGGCCGGCATCCGGCGGGCGGCCAGCCGGGCGAGGAATCCGGCGATGGGGGTGTGGACGTGGACGATGTCCGGCCGCACGTCAAGGAGGAGGCGCTCGATCGCGCGCTCGCCGCGGGCGAGGTTCCCGAGGTCGAGCAGCGACCGCGAGAGCGGAAGGTCGTGCAGGCTATCGAAGACGCCGTCGAGGCGTCGATCGGCGCTGGCCCCGAACGAAGCCCCGTCCACGCGCCACCCGAGCCCGCGGAAATGCCGGGCGAACGGCGCGAGGAAGCCGACCACCGTGCCCGACTCCGTCGCCATGATGAGCAGCGTGGCGGACGGCGTCGCCGACGGCTGCCCGGCAGCGTGAGGTCGGTCGGCGGCAGTCGGCGTGGCCGGTATGTCGAGGATCATCGTCGGGCTCCTCCTGGCGGCAGCGTGGGCCGGGCGCCTGTCGGGCCCCGCACCGCCTCCCTCAGGGATAGGTGACGTTGGTGCTGTCGGTGATGCTGGCGAGGACGCCGGAGGACAGCGGCTGGACGTTGCCCGTGACCGTCAGCCCGTCGATGTGGGCGAAGCGGAGGACC
>JBBSCF010000162.1:0-4767 GCA_038250545.1 Candidatus Limnocylindrales bacterium
GATCGCCGAATTCAGCACTCCACGCCAGCACACTGCGACGCTCAGGATGGATGAAGTCGACACGAGGACAGGACATGGCTGACACGGGACACCATCTCGAGCATGCGGATCGCCCCCGCGAGGACATCACCGGTGCGGCGGTGGTCGCCTACACGACCGAGGACGACAGGTACCGAACTGTCCGGGAAGCGGCAGAGACCCACGCCCGTGGGCACGGATGCGTGCTGGTTCTGTTCGCGGCCGACGCCGCAGGGTTCCTGTCTGAGCCTCTGCCCAATGCGCTCGACGCCGAGGGTGCAGGGGACCGGTTCGGCGATCGCCTGGGTCTCGCGGATCTCGAGTACCTGGGCCGGCAGGCCGTCGCCACCCAGGTGGCGGAGGGTCGAGCCGCGGGGACCTGGGTCGCCGCCTGGCTGCCGAAGGGCCACGGGATGGGGGCCATGGCCGAGTATGCCGCCACCCTGGGGGCGCACATCGTGTTCCTGCCCGGGCAGCTCTCATCGCGTGACGAGCTGGCCCCCAGCCTCGAGGGCCTGAAAGAGATCGTCACCTCGCTGGCCTGCGAGCAGCGTCAGGCACGACGACTGCACACAACTCGATTGATCCTCGCGCGCGTCCCGGGCAGTCTCTGGGGCACCAGGTCCGGTGGATCGGACGGCTCGACCACCCCGGCTGCGAAGGGTGCGGCAGGCGGGGAGTCTTGGCGCGCCCGACAGGAGTTGAGCGCGCGGACACCATACGTTTCGTCCGGATCCCGATCGAGGGGGCGGGTGAATGGACGGAGTCGACGAGCGAGAGTGCCTGATCCAGAGTCGGTGTCGCCCATGTTGGGCGAAGACGGTCGACCGCCGTGGACCGCGGTCCCGACGAGCGCTCCGACGCCGTAGGTGACACCGCCAGCGAGCAGTCCGAGCCCGGCCTGGCGCAGGCCGGTAAGCAGCCCGCTCCGGTGGGTGAGCCGGGAGAGGCTTACGCCGACGGCGAAGAGCGCCGCGGTCGCACAGGCAATCGACGCCCAGAGTGGTCCGACCCCGCCGAAGGCGAGCAGGTACAGCCGGAGCGGGATGACGGCCCCGGCGGCGAAGGCGGTCAGCGAGCCGAGCGCAGCGCCGACCGGCGAGCCCATCGTCGCCTCCGAAAGGCCGATCTCCTCGTTCACAAAGGTCTCGATCGCCCGCATGGGTCGCTCATGATCTGATCAGTGATGAGCAACGCCTCGGGCCTGGAGAGCCCCTTTTGCCGTCTAGATGGTCACGAGGATCGCCCGTTCGCGCTCGGGGGTCGGCCCGAGCTGGCGGCGCTGGAGCGCGACCTGGTAGTCGAGCATCTCGCGCTGCCCGGTCACCGAGACATACTGACCGACAGCCATCGAGAAGCAACCAGCGAGCAGCCCGGCGATCCCGGCGACGAGGATCGCGTGCGGATCCTCCTTGGCCGCCGCCGCGACGCCCATGATCAGGCTGAGGTCGCAGACGAGTCCGTCGGCTGCCCCGAAGACTACCGGGCGGACGACCGAGGCGCCGCGCGTCTCGTGAGGGCGCGCCGGCCGCGCGGTGATGCGGGCGAGGAGGCGGAGATGGCGGCGATGGCGGCGATCGGATTCACGGGGGCTCCGGGCAGGAGTGGGTGGCCAGCCGAGCATCACCGGTGACGGCCCGCTTCTCAACGGACCGCTATGGGCTCCTTGGTGGGTCGGAGCCGTCCAGACGCCGCCCAGGACCCTCCGGCACTCCGGCGGATGGATCGAGGTGACGACGGAGAACCCTGCGGGTCAGCCATGACGCCGCCCAGCCCAGCGGGAGATATCGAACTGGAAGAAGCATGAGGCTGGCGTCCGCGAGCTCTCGGGCGGCCGGGTGTCGGGCGGCGCTGCGGACCAGGTCTCGAGCGGCCGCCGGATCGCGCAGATCCCGCACGAGGGCGGCGCGATCGTGGACGGCGCGCCGACCCACGTCGCGAAGGGTCCCGGAGTGGGCGGCCGCGACGATCAGGCCGCGAGTCTCAGGAAAGGTGCCGAGGCGGACAAGACGGACGACCCTGTTCACGAAAGGCATCGTCGCTCATGAGCTTCCGGTCGGGTCACCGACGCGCGGACGGCTGCCTCGAGTCGTGACCGACCCCGCGCTGCCATCGGCGGAGATGGTGACTCGGACCTGGCTGCGTGCTCGCGCGTGGGCCGCTCCTAGCCGCGGAATCGACCGCGGCCGAAGTAGCCGAGAACGAAAAGCACGATCAGGACGATGACCACGACCATGACGATGGTTTCCATACGGGTAGGTACCGCCTCTTCCTGGAAGCCCGGCTGTACAGAACCGGCGCGGCTCGCCGCCTCGGTGACGGCTCGAGCAGACTTCACTGTGCGGTTTGACCGCGATTACGTCATGACGGTCGGTCATCCACGTCCGGCTCGCCCCAGCCTTGGTGTAGCGGGCAGTCAGTCGGATCGGGATCATCGACCACTGAGCACGTCACCGGCTACCCCCGGCCCCGCACCGGACGCTTCGCAGGATTCGAGCGATTGGACGCGCACCGGGCGACCGGGGGCCCGCGATCATCCACGGACCCAGGCCACTGATCGAACGGACGGTCTGCCGCGCAATTGAGGGTGGGCCATGATGGATGGCCGCGTGAGCGCAACAGCGGGCGACGCACGCCGGGCGCTCGTGCTCCACGATCGCCCGCTTGTCGCGTCGACCATCTGGCGGCGCCTGATCTGGGCGGGCGCGCCCCGTCGGCCCGGTGGTCGAACAGGTCGCCCACCAGCGACGCCCGACGCCCGCTGGGTGACCACGATGGCCCGGGGCGAGCATCTCGTCGGGCGAGAAGGGCGTCGCGATGGCGCGCCCGCGGAGATGACGGACGGTCATGACGCCTCGGTGTCACGCCAGCACACTCACCTCGTTCCGTCCGCCGCTCCGAGCGTGCGAGTTGCAGGCCGACTCCGGGAGTGTTAGGCGTCCGCGAGAGGCCCGTCCCTTGCGGCGGCCGCCGCCGTGACCCCCGATCGCGCTGACGTGGGGAAAGTGAACGAGGAGCTCCGCATGGACCCAGTGTTGATCATCGCCGCCATTGTGATCATCGTGATCGTGGTCGCAGCCGCGTGGTGGTACCTCACGCGGCAGCGGAGCGCGAAGCTCCAGGAGCGGTTCGGCCCGGAGTACGAGCGGACCGTGGCCCAGAAGGGTGACACTCGTACGGCGGAAGTCGAACTGGCAGACCGTCAGAAGCGCGTATCGAAGCTCGACATCCGGCCTCTCGAGGCCGACGAACGCGGGCGCTTCCGCGACGAGTGGCAGCCTGTGCAGGCGCGGTTCGTCGACGATCCGGCCACCGCCGTTCGCGATGCCGACGCCCTGGTCGGGCGGGTCATGGGAGCGCGGGGCTACCCGGTGGGCGACTTCGAGCAACGCGCCGCCGATGTGTCGGTCGACCATCCGACGGTCCTCGAGCATTACCGTGCCGCGCACGCGATCGCGCTCCGCGACGCCGCCGGTCAGGCAGCCACCGAGGACCTGCGTCAGGCCATGGTCCACTACCGAGCGTTGTTCGCCGAGCTCCTCGAAGAGCCGCCGACCGTGACCACCGAAGGGTCGATCAAGTGATGAACGGAGACGTGATGGACGGACGCGATATGCAGCCGAGCCCGGACGCGGCTGCCGAACGGCCGCCGAGCGGCTTGAGCACAGCCGACGTCGCAAACGCCGGGAGTGCAAGTCAGCCGACGACAGCGGACGTGCCGGTGGCCGAGTCGACTGACCCAACGGAACACACTCCGGAGCCCGAGCCTCAAGCTGCCGCACCTGCCGGAAGCCAGCCCGCCGGACCAGCCCAGGCGAACGAGGAGGGTCGCACGCCACTCTTCGCGGCCGATCTAGCTGCCTCCTTCCGGTCTCGGTGGCAGGACATTCAGACGGGCTTCGTCGACGAGCCCCGGCAGGCGGTCGAGCACGCCGACACCCTGATCGCCGAGGTCATGCAGCAGCTCGCCAAGACCTTTGCCGACGAGCGCACGAAGCTCGAAGGGCAATGGGATCACGGCGAGGATGTCTCGACCGAGGATCTGCGGATGGCGCTCCGGCGCTACCGATCCTTCTTCGATAGCCTGCTCTCAATCTGAGCCCCGGAAGGGCCCTGGCGACGCGAGAACGCGGCCGGGACGATGACCCCACCCCGGTCTGGGTGGACAGCGTGACGTACTCAATGCGGGCCGCGGGCCGCAAGGGCGGGCCGCAAGGGATGGCGCGGGAACGTGACCGCCGACGACCGAACGTCCCGTCGTCCGCGACGGGCCGAAAGGAGATGGGTCGATGGGCGAAGTCAAGCGCACCTACCGCGATGTCAGGACCGACCTCAAGAAGGCCGCCCGCGGCATCGACGGCACCGACTTCAAGGACCAGGTCGGGAACGCCGGAGACGAGGTCCGCAAGGACCTCGGGAACCTGGGCGACGACGTCCGCAAGGCCGGCCGTGAGCCGGGGGGCCCGCGGGGCGACCCGGCCACGACGCCCGAGCGGCCGATGTGAAGCCGTCCGCACAGACACCAGAGAGAGGTCGTCAGATGTCTCACGTCCACGTGAAGGAGGTCCGTCTGCCGGAGCTCCACCTCCCCGAGATCAAGCGCGATGAAATCGTGCGCTCACTCTCAGAGATCCATCTTCCAGACCTCGACCTTTCGAAGCTGGAGGGTCCGAAGATCGACCTCCCGGAGGCCATCTCGAAGATCGAATGGCCCAAGATCGACCTGTCGTCGGTCGATGTCGGCAAAGC
>JBBSCF010000163.1:0-4733 GCA_038250545.1 Candidatus Limnocylindrales bacterium
GCGGCGCGTGGTGGCCTCGCCCGCCCCGATGCGGCTCGTGGAGACGTCGGCGATCCGGTCCCTCGTCGAGGCCGGCATCCTCGTCGTCGCCTCCGGTGGTGGGGGGATCCCCGTCGCGCAGGCGCCGGACGGCCGGCTCGTGGGGCGCGAGGCGGTGGTCGACAAGGACTCGGCGGCGGTGATCCTCGCGCGCGCCGTGGCGGCCGACGGCCTCCTCCTCCTCACCGACGTCGACGCCGTCTACCGCGCCTGGGGCACCGACCGGGCCGAGGCGATCCACCGGATGTCGCCCGACGAGGCGCTCGAGGGGCTCGCGAGCGGCGCCTGGCCGGTCGGATCGATGGGCCCGAAGATCCGGGCCTGCGCGGAGTTCGTCCGGACGGGTGGCCGGTTCGCCGCGATCGGCCGCCTCGAGGACGCGGCCGCCCTTGCCTGGGGCCGGGCCGGCACGCGATTCGGCTCGGGCCGCCTGGGGCTCCCGCCGTTCGCCCGGGCTGCGGAGGCGGTCCCGATCTCGTAGAGGCCGGTTTCGGCCGGTCGCGTTCGGGTATTGACACTGCAACGTGCGAGTGTCACTATATCCCCATGTCGTCCGCCGCCTACAGCCTGTCCGACCTCTGCGGCCTCGCCGAGGTCACCCCGCGTACGGTGCGCTACTACGTCAGCCAGGGAATCCTCCGCAGCCCCGGCAGCGGGCCCAGGACCCGCTACGACGATGGCCACCTGGCCCGTCTCCGCCTGGTCCGGCAACTCCAGCGCCAGCACCTGCCCCTCGCGGAGATCCGGGCCCGTCTCGCCGCGCTGACCGACGGGGAGGCCATCACCGAGGCGCAGGGCCCTGCCGAGAGGCCGCGCGGATCTGCGCTCGACTACGTCCGTGATGCCCTCGCTGCCCGGACACTCGGCCCGCCCGCCATGCCGCTCCACCGTTCGGCGCGGCCGCCCGTCGAGCTCCCCACCGACGCGGCCCCCGGGATCTCCGACCCGCACGTCCTGCGCGAGGGTCGGCCGTGGCTCCCTGCTCCGCAGCTCAAGCGGACCGAGGGAGTCGGCCCGGCACCTCCGCCGGCGGAGCACGCGTCCACGGACCCGCTGCTCGACACCCCCGCCAGGCTCGCCGGCCCGAGCGTCTCCGCGGAGCCGGCTCCCGGCACGGTGCGATCGAGCTGGGAACGTTACGCCCTCACCCCGGACGTCGAGCTGCATGTCCGACGCCCCCTTGCCCGCAGCCAGAACCGCGCGGTCGCCCGTCTTCTCAAGACGGCCCGCCAGATCCTCGAGGAGGACCAGCCATGACCCTCGACGTCCGCCAGGACCGCACCTACATCCGCTCCGGCTCGCGGAGCACCCGCTATGTCGTCGTCCGCCTCGTCGCGCCGGATGCGCCAGCGCGGGCCGACCGGCTCCCCGTCAACGTGTCGCTTGTCCTCGACCGCTCCGGCTCGATGGGCGGGTCCAAGATCCGCCTCGCGAAGGAGGCGGTCGACCAGGCGGTCGCCACCCTCGGGGATCGCGACCGCTTCTCGGTCGTCTTCTACGACGACCGGATCGATGTTGTCGTCCCCAGCACGCCCGCCAGCCCGGCTGCGCGCTCCGCGGCCCGCGAGGCGCTCCGGGCCGTGAATGCCCGGGGGTCCACCAACCTGTTCGAGGGCTGGATGCGCGGCTCCGAGCAGGTGGCCCTCCACGCCGACCCCGGGACCGTGTCCAGGGCCCTGCTCCTCACCGATGGGCTCGCCAACGTCGGCGTCACCGACCCCTCCGAGCTCGAGCGGCACGCCGGAGAGCTCCGCCGGCGCGGCGTCGCCACGTCGACGTTCGGCGTGGGTCACGATTTCGACGAGGCCCTCCTCGAGTCGATGGCCACCGCGGGCGGGGGCAACTTCTACTACGTCGAGGAAGCGCGCCAGATCGCGGACTTCATGACAAGCGAACTGGGGGAGGCGCTCGAGGTGGTCGCCCGCGGGGTCCGGCTCGAGGTGACGGTCCCG
Organism: Candidatus Limnocylindrales bacterium; assembly: GCA_038250545.1. Taxonomy (GTDB): domain Bacteria; phylum Chloroflexota; class Limnocylindria; order Limnocylindrales; family CSP1-4; genus CAIXZV01. The sequence continues at coordinate 1,992 of JBBSCF010000163.1, forward strand.
TCCGGATCCCAGCTGGGCACGCTGGGCTCCGAGCGCGTCGAGCGCCGCGACAGGGCGGCATGGATCGTGGAGGTTGGCGACCTCGTCGACCGCCAGGAGCGCGAGATCGTGCTGCGGGTCAACTTCCCGTACGGCACGCACGGAGATCCGGCCGAGGTCCGGGTCGCCGCGGTGAGCCGCGAGGGGGCCTTTGGGGGCGAGCCCGCGACGGTCTCGTGGCGCTACGCCGACCACGTCACCAACGACCGCCAGCCGCGCACCCGCGACGTCGACCGCGTGGTGTCCCGCCTGTTCGCGGCCCGGGCCCGGATGGAGGCGGTCGGGCACAACAAGGCCGGCGACCTGCGGCAGGCGAGCGCCGCGCTGCAGGGCGTCGCAAGCCGGATCGCGGGCTACGCCGGCGACGACCGGGAACTCCTTGCCCTCGCCGACGAGCTGACGACTCAGGCCGAGGAGGAGGTCGCCGTCGCCATGTCGCCTAGGCTGCAGAAGGCGATGTACAGCAACGCCTCGTACCTTCGCCGGGCGCGGACATCCGAGGGGCTCGCGAAGCGGAAGGCCTGACGTTCCGCGCGGGCGGGCCGCGAACCTGACGCGCCGTCGGGCGATCGCGAGCGCGCGAAGATCCTGCTCGGGATGTCTGCGTAGACGAGGCCGGCGGGCCCGACGACGGTTTCGGACGAGGTGATCGTGGTCAGCCATGCGGGCGACGTGCTCGCCGCCGCGCCGGTCGGCGGATCCGGAAATGGCCAGGGCGATGTTGCGGCGGCAGGCGAGTCCCGCGCTGCGGGACGTCGCAAACCGAGTCGCGGGATACACCGGTGACGACCGGGAGTTCCTCACCCTCGCCGATGAGCTGAGGACGAATGGCAGCCAAGGTCATGATGCCTAGCGGCAATCGAACCCTATGCACGAGCGGCCGCGTTCGTTACAGTCGCGCCAGTGCGCTCGGTGACCTCGTGTCTGCGAGGGTCGCAACCATGCGATTGAAAGCCGACCAGCGCCGACGGCGATAGGGAGGTAGCGGTGGTGCAGCAGATCTGGGGCAAGTTCAACTCAAACGAGAAGATGGCGTCGATCGGCGCGGGGCTCGCCATCATTGCGTTTCTCATCGGGGCGGTGACCTACGGCGGCTACGCCTTCGGCGTGTCTGGCCTCCTGGGGGTTGCGGCGCCGGTCGCTCTGCTCGTCGTCTACTACCTCAAGTACACCAACACCACGATGACCTGGCCGGCCCCGGTCGCCACGATCGCCTTCGCGATCGGAGCGGTCGAGGGCTTGGGCGCCCTGCTCGGTCTGCTGAGCATCCTGAGCCGGCTTGGCTTCCTCGGCTTCGTCTTCACGTGGCTCCTGGGTCCCATCGTGAACATCGTCGGCGGGGCCATGATGGCCTGGTTCACCTACCAGGAGTGGCAGGCAACCAAGCGCGCTGCTCCGGCCACCGGTGCTCCGTCGGTTACCCCGGCCGCGCCATCGGCTCCCCCGGCCGCGCCTGCGCCGCCTGCGCCGCCTGCGCCGCCGGCCCCTCCCGAGTCTGACGAGGTGAGTACTCCTCCTGGCACAACCGCGTAGTGCGGGGCAAGGCCGGGACGTTCGTCGGCCTTGCCCCAACCAGGGAATCCGCGGATCCGGCGAACGAATGTCGATGGGCCGCGGAATCCGGGCTGCGCGTCCGGGCTCTAGACTCCACGACATGTCCGGCCTGGTCGCCCTCCTCGGATCCGGCGAGTTCACCGCCGCCATGCTCGACGTCGATCGCGCGCTGCTCGCCGCGACCGGTCGATCCCGACCCCGGGTGGCGATCGTCCCGACCGCCTCCTGGCCCGACGGCGAGGCCACGTTCCGCGGCTGGATCGAGCAGGGCGCGGCCCACTTCGGGGCACTCGGGGCCGAGGTCGAGGCCGTCGAGCTGCGGGGCCGCGAGGACGCCGACGATCCCGCGTGGGCCCAGGCGATCGGCGAGGCCGACCTCGTCTATCTCTCGGGGGGCAAGCCCGGCCACCTCCTGGCGGCGCTGGCGGACACCCGGGCCGGCGCCGCCCTGCGCGACGTCCACGCCCGCGGCGGTGTTGTCGCCGGCTGCTCCGCCGGGGCGATGGTGCTGGCGGCGCGCCAGCCACGCGTCGCGGCCCGCCGCTTCCTCCGCGTCCCGGCCGGATGGCAGGATGGGCTCGGGTTCGTCGAGGGCGCCGCGATCGTGCCCCACTATGACGCGTTCCCCGAGGTCCTCGCGGTTCTCATGGTGCTCGCCGCTCCCCGCGGGACGGCCGTACTCGGCCTGGACGAGGAGACGGCCGTCGTGGGGCGCGACGGGCTCTGGCAGGTGCGGGGTCGCGGGCGGGTCACGATCTGGTGCGGCCGGCGGCGGACCCGCCTGCGCGAGGGCGAGGTCTTCCGGCTGCCCGTGGTCGGTCCCGCCGTCGAGGAACCGACCGACGAGGACCCATTCGGCCCCGACGTTGACGAGCGGTAGCTGGCCGATCGCGCGAGGATGATCCCGCCGGTCGGTGATCCGGGTGCGCTCACTCCTCGCGGCCCTGACGGCGTCCTCCTCTTGCCAACGGGCGCGAATGGGATCCAGGCGACGGAATCCCGGTGCCGGGCCGGGGTCAGCCCGCCTTGACGGCCCGGAAGCAGTCCGAGCAGTAGACCGGCTTGTCGAGACGAGGCTTGAAGGGCACCTGGGCGTTGTTGCCGCAGCGCGAGCAGGTGATCGCAAAGTACTCGCGGGCCACGGGATCA
>JBBSCF010000164.1:0-4613 GCA_038250545.1 Candidatus Limnocylindrales bacterium
CACGATGGTCGGGATGAAGGACGTCGTGGCTGCCGTCCGGTCGGCCAACCTCGGTGACGTCAAGGTCATCGTCGGGGGCGCCCCGGTCACCGCCGACTACGCCGCCTCCATCGGCGCCGACGGCTATGCCCCCGATGCCGCCACCGCGGTCGAGGTCGCCAAGAGCGCCGTCGGGGCGAAGTAGATGGGGCGACCCGGACGCGGGATGGGGCACCGCGATCGCGTGCTCGCCGCGCTGGCGCGGGAGGCGCCCGACCGCTGCCCGATGCAGATCAGCTTCACCCCGGAGTTCGCTGACCGGCTCCGGGCCGACCTCGCGGCCCGGAGCGCCCTCGACGACGGCGGGAGGGTCCTCAACGTGGGCGGCGACCGGGCCGGTGGGCACAACCCGCACGGCGGCGGGAACACGTACGAGCTGGAGCGGGCGATCGACGAGGACCTCCTCCTCACCTCGGTCGGCTGGGCCAACGAGTACTACCAGCAGGGCGACGAGTACCTCGACGAGTGGGGCGTGCTCTGGCGGAGCCAGCCCTACGAGACTCGCTTCGGCACTGGTCGCTACACGGAGATGGTCGGCCACCCGCTCGCGGACGACGCCGCGATCTCCTCGTACGTGCCGCCGGACCCGCTGCGTCCGTCGCTCTACGTGGACTCGGAGCGGGTGGTCCGCGACTTCGGCGCCGAGTACGCCATCGCCGGCGTCACGGTCACCACGATCTGGGAGACGGCCTGGGCCCTGCGCGGCTACACCCAGCTCCTCATCGACATGGTCACCGACCCCGACCTGACGGACGCGATCATGGAGATCCCCTTCCGCTACCACCTCGCCGCCGCCGAGCGCCTCGCCCATCTCGGGGTGGACCTGCTCTGGACCGGCGACGACATCGGCAGCCAGCGGGGCATGCTCTTCGCCCCCGCGACCTGGCGCCGGTTCCTGAAGCCGCGGATGGCCGAGCTCGTGGCCCGGGTCAAGGCGATCAACCCCGACCTGAAGGTCGCCTATCACACTGACGGCGACGTCCGGGAGGTCATCCCCGAGCTCATCGAGATCGGGATCGACATCCTCAACCCGGTCCAGCCGGCGTGCATGGACCCGGCCTGGCTCAAGCGCGCGTACGGCGACCGGCTCCTCTTCTGGGGCAGCCTCGACGAGCAGCACACGCTGCCGTTCGGCAGTCCCGACGATGTCCGCGACGAGATCCGGCTCCGGGTCGACACGATCGGCCGGGGCGGCGGCCTCATCCTTGGGCCCACGCACCACGTCCAGCTCGACACCCCGCTGGAGAACTTCTGGGCGATGGTTGAGACGATCCGCGAAACGCCCTGCCGGTGACGCGGATCCCGGTCGAGCCGATCACCACCCCGATCGAGGTCGCTCCGACGAGCCGTTCGCAGCCCGTCCTCCCCCGTCCGCTCGAGGCGGTCCTGCTCGACGTCGGCGGCGTCTTCCTCGTCCCCGACCACGACACGGTCATGGCCGCCGCGGCTCGGCTCGGGCTCGAGGTCGACGGCGGCCTGCTCGACGCTGCGCACCACGCGGGCATCGCGGCGTGGGACCGGGGCGAGGCAGTCGCGGAGGGGCGAACCACCTGGGCGCCCTACATGACCGCGTACCTCGAGGTGGCGGGCGTCCCGGCCGAACGGACCGACGCGCTCCTCCCGGACCTCGACGTGGTCTTCCAGTCGTTCCTGACCTGGACCACGCCCCTCGCCGCCTCGGTTGCCGCGCTCCCGGCGCTCGCGGCGACGGGCGTCCGCCTGGGGATCGTCTCGAACGCCGACGGCACGGTGGAGTCGATCCTCCGCGACCTCGGGATCTGCCAGGTCGGCCCCGGGCGGGGCGTGGAGGTGGGGGTGGTCGTCGATTCGACCGTCGTTGGCTTCGAGAAGCCGGACCCGCGGATCTTCGGGGTCGCCCTGCGCGCCCTCGGCACGGCCCCCGGGCGGGCGATTCACGTCGGCGACTCGCGGCGGGCCGACGTCGAGGGCGCCCGCTCCGCGGGCGTGACGCCGGTCCATCTCGACCCCGACCGTCACTGCAACGCCGCCGACCACCTCCACCTCGCCGACCTCTCGGAACTCGTTCCGCTGGTGGCGGCCGCCCGCGCCTGACGGCCTGTGCGCCCCGGCACGCCCAGGATGCGCCCCTACGGCACGCTCGGCCGGCGCGCGTCGGTCAGACGGCTGGCTCCGCCCGGATCACCCCGCCGTCGTAGGACATCGCGAGTTGCTCGCCGGGCTGGACGACGAGGAAGTCGGCCGGGTCCCAGTCCGCGTCGATGAGCCGTTTGACGAGGACCAGCTCGCCGGCCAGCTTCTCGAGGGCCCAGCCACGCCGCTCGGCGTCGTCACGGGCCCGCTCCTCGACGGCAACCGCGCCCGGGGGGTCCGCGACACCCATCTCCACGAAGGCCGCCCGGTCGTAGTGGTCGCGCCAGCCCCCGAGCATCTCCATGAGGTACGCGGCGTTGTCCTCGCCGTACTTCGCCACGTACTCGTCGTGCGTGGCCCGGGCGGCGGCATCGGAAACCGCCCCCACGCCGCCAAAGGCACTCCCGTCGTCGGTGCGCTCGACGTAGTCCTGGACGTACCAGAACGTACCGGGATGGCCGGAGAACTCCGCCGCATACCGCTCCCGGGAGCCGAGGAACAGGGCGATGCAATCGTGGGCCCGCGGCACGACGAGGGGGATCGAGCCGGCCCGGAGCCCCGCCGTCGCACCGCCGCAGAGGCCGTAGGCGAGGACCGCCGCGTCGTATGGGGCCGCGATCTCGTCGATCTCGGCCTGGAGGATCGAGCGCAGGTTCGGGGGGTCGTCGTGGAGGCCTCGCCGGTTCAGGCGCACGTCCACGATGTGGGGCGAGCGGGCGGCACAGAGATAGACGGACCGGGCGAGGACCTCGCAGGTCAGGGCGAGCAGGCGCTTCACGGGGCCGATCCTACCGCGTGTCGGGACGGCCGGGCAACGGGGCCGTCGCCGGCCGCGGGGTCGCGCGGAAGCCGGCCGCGGCTCAGTACGCGGCCTCGTCGCGGACGGTGTCGTAGGCCGCCACGATGTTCTCCGGCGGCACGAAGGCCTGGATGTTGTGGACCGTGGCGAAGACGTAGCCGCCGCCGGGCGCGAAGTCGTCGATCCGCCGCCGGACCTCGTCGCGGACCTCCGCCTCGGAGCCGAATGGCAGGACCCGCTGGGTGTCCACGCCGCCGCCCCAGAAGACGATGTCCCTGCCGTACGTCGCCTTCAGGCGCTTCGAGTCCATGCCCCGCGCGCTCACCTGGACCGGGTTGAGGATGTCCACCCCGATCTCGATCAGGTGCGGGATCAGGTCGAAGACGGCCCCGCACCCGTGGTAGAAGATGCGGGCCGCGGTCTTCTTCTTGATCGCCTCGAAGAGGCGCGCTTGGCGCGGCTTCACGAGCGAGGTGTACAGGTCCGGGCTGATCATCCAGCCGCCCTGCGTCGCGACGTCATCCCAGAACGTAAAGACCTGGATGTACTCCCCGACCTGGTCGAGGTAGCGGTTCACGGACTCGATGTAGATGTCGGTGATCCCGTCCATCAGGCGCTCGGCGACGGGGCGGTCGAGGAGCATGGCCTCCATGAACGTCTCGAGGCCGACGGTGCGGCAGGACTGCTCGAAGATCCCGCCGCCGATGACGCCGGAGCCGACGAGAGCATGGTCGGTGTTCTCGAAGAGCCACTTCGCCTGCTCGCGGAGCGTCGCCACGACCTCGAGGGGATCGGGCTCGGGCCAGCGGTAGCTCGCGAGCCCCGCGAGCGTGGCGGGGATCGGGTACTCGACCCAGTCGTAGTAGAGGCCGCCGTCCTTGGGCATCCGCATCTTGGAGCCCCAGCGGTCGTACATCGCCCAGTAGTCGCCGTCGTCGAGGATCTCGACGCCGGCGACGTGGGTCGGCGGGAGCTGGACCATCCGCGTGTCCACGCCGAAGCGGTCCAAGAGCGGCTCGGCGAGGAACGGGAGCTGCTGGACCTCGTCGTAGACCCTCACCTCGCCCCCGTCGATGCCGAGGTACTCGAGGAGCGGGACGTAGGCCGCCTTCGTGATCGAGGTCACGATCGAGCCGCCGAGGTCGACCGGGATGCGGTCGGGCTCGCGGTGGTCGAGCGCTGCCAGGACCCGTTCGCGCGATGTCATCGGCATGGTGGCGGCACCTCGTCGGCGCCCCTGTGGACGCAGCATGATTGGTCCGAACCATTGTGCCAGACAGGTCGGACCAACGTGGCCGACTCACGTCCGCCACCCGACCCGTGCGAGAACCCCGTGGCGAAGACCGTCGGGGCGGGGCCTGGCCGGACCCGCAAGATTGAGGACCCACCGCCGTCCGGCGCGGTATCGTTGGCCGGCCATTCCCCATTGACGGCTCACGCCCCGCCAGGAGGATCGACCGTGCCCCTCCCGTCGCTCGCCCGGATCCCCGCTCCCCCCGACCCGATCCTCGGCCTTGCGGAGGCGTTTCGCGCCGACCCGCGGACGAACAAGATCAACCTCTCCTCGGGCGTCTTCGTGGACGAGACCGGGACGACGCCCGTCCTCCCGACCGTGACCGAGGCGGAGGGCCGCATCCTCGCGAAGGGCGCGAGCAAGGGCTAC
>JBBSCF010000165.1:0-4606 GCA_038250545.1 Candidatus Limnocylindrales bacterium
CTGACCGCGCCCGACCTGCCGCCGGTCCCGGGCAAGGCCCCCGCCATCGGGCGCGACTACGAATACGTCCGCCATGGCACCGTCTCGATCCTGGCCGGGATCGACCTGCACTCGGGCCATATCTTCGCCAATGTGGAGGACCGTCACCGCAGCGTGGAGTTCATCGGGCTGCTCAAGCGGCTCGATGACTACTACCCGCCCGATGCGATCATCCGCGTGGTGCTGGACAATCACTCGGCCCACATCTCGAAGGAGACCATCGCCTATCTCGCCACTCGGCCGCGGCGCTTCGAGTACGTCCATACGCCCAAGCACGGTTCCTGGCTCAACCTGATCGAGTGCGCCTTCTCGAAGATGGCCAGGACCTTTCTGCGTCACATCCGGGTGGACTCCATCGACGAGCTGAAGGTACGAATCTTGAAGGGCGTCGACGAGTTCAACGACACGCCCGTCGTGTTCCGCTGGAACAAGTTCGATCTCGGACTGGTTTGATGTGTAAGTATTGGTCCGGAACGAACTACTAGACGTGAGGACGAGGTCCTCGACGCCTCTCTTCGCCAGTTGGTGATCAGCATGAGTATCGAGACGAGCCACGTCTGCCGCTCTTGCGGGACGAGGTTCACCGTGCAGACGAGCGGCTCGCGAAGGTCCGACGTACTCCATTGCGACGTGTGCGGGGTGAGGACCTACGTCCTCCACGAGGACGTGTGGGACCTCTACATTCGGTATCTCAAGCGCCCGAAGCCCTACCTGTCACTCAAGCGCGACGAGGTGTCCCCCGGCGAGTACCTGTGGCCCGCCGAGTACCACGCTGCGGTCGAGGACAGGCTCCGCCCGTGCCCCTGCGGCGGGCGAGTCCTTTACGGCGCATCACCCCGCTGCCCCGGCTGTCGGTCGACCGAGGAGATGTGGGACGTGGACGAGTCGGGCCCGGAAATCATCCATGACTAGCCTCCCCGGACCTGCGGGAAACCCCCAGGACGACGAGTTCCCCACGTCCGATCAGTGGGCACGACGTGCGGCCTCTATGGTGTGGATAATGCCGCAACGGCGTGGAGGATGACGGGGCTGTGTCCGGCCTGTGGCGCACTCGACCTCGACGTGGACTTCAACCGCCCGTACTTCCTCGCGTGGCTACGAAAGAAGCGTCACGTTGCCGGGAAAGGGAATAGGGGCAACGACATGCCCCCGGCCCCGGAAAGGAGGACGACGATCCCGTGATCTCAGCAGGATACCCCAGTTGGGCGCTGATCGAAGAGCGTGAGAGTGATAAGAAATGACTGAAGTTTCGGTCGCGACGTGGAACCTCCATCAGGCCGTGAACAAGAGGCCCGCCAACATGGAGGCGACGTGGGGATACCTCGCGAACCACGTCCATCCGACGGTTGCCCTCGTCCAAGAGGCAGATGGCGTCCCCGGGACGCCGGGCGGGAGCTTTCGGGAGCGGGCTGATGACGTGCGCTACGAGACGGCGGTCGTGGCCTACCGTGGACGCCTGGAGCCGTTGTTGGCAGTCGCCACTAGGCACAGCGCGAAGACCGAGTTCCTCCTCAGGCCGACTGTCCCCGCGACCCATGCAGTCGCCCGAGTCGTCGATCTTGACGGCGTGGAGCCGTTCGTGGCCGTGAGCATGTACGGCCGGATGGCCCCGATTTACGCTCAGGTCGGTGTCATCCGCGCCATCGCCGACTTGATTCCTCTCTTTGACTCGGCGCTGCGCAGGCGGATCGTCGTGGGGGGCGACCTGAACGCCTATGACCAACCCAAGGGGCCGGACCGCGAGCGCTGGAGGGCTATCTTCGAGCTGTTCGAGTCGCTCGGCCTCGTGAACCTGCTCAAGGAGACGCGTTTGGACCGACCTCCACTCGAAGGCTGTCCATGCGGGGAGCCTGAGTGTTGGCATGTCGAGACGTTCCGCCACGTCAACCATCCGGTGGGCAAGCCCGGCTTCTGGTGCACGGACTACCTGTTCGCAACCAGAGAACTCGCGGATCGGCTGATCCCACAGAACCGAGTTCATCCGAGGCTCGAGATCTGGGATCGAGCAGAGGCGTGGGCGCTCTCCGACCACTGCCCGCTCGTAGCTCGCTTCGACCTCTAGCCGGAAGGTGATCGGCTTGCTGGCGAGCCTGATCGACGCCGCGCCCACGTCAGCCATCAGTAGTGCGCACTCGACCACGCGGACCTGCTCCGCCGTCGCCTACCGAGGACCTCACCGCGACCATCATCGGCGTCGTTGCACTGGCTGGCATGCGGGGGGCATGACCCGGCATTCCCCGGCGGGCGAGCGTATGCTGGAGCTCGCGATGTTAGCCGCGGCGCATAACTTACCTAACCTCCGCATAGACGGGCCATGAACCCAGCCACGAACCCCTTTGCCCCGGGCGCCGGGACGCCGCCCCCGGAGCTCGCCGGCCGCGACGAGCTGCTCGAGGCCGTCCGCGTGACCCTCGCCCGCGTGCGCGGCGGGCGCGCGGCCAAGAGCGTGCTGATGGTCGGCCTGCGCGGGGTCGGCAAGACCGTCCTCCTCGACCGGATGCGCGACGACGCCGACGCGGTGGGGATCCACACCCTTCGCATGGAAGCGCCCGAGTCCCGCTCCCTGCCAGCCCTCCTTGCCCCGGAGCTGCGACGGGCGCTGCTGCGCCTCTCCCGCGAGGAGCGCGCCAGGACGCTGGCGACGCGGGCCCTGCGGGGCCTGGCCGGCTTCGCGCGGGGGCTCAAGCTCAAGTACCAGGACATCGAGGTCGGGATCGACTTCGAGCCCGAGCCCGGCCTCGCCGATAATGGCGACCTGGAGCATGACCTGCAGGCCCTTCTCGAGGCCGCGGGCGCCGCCGCGAAGGAGGCCGAGACCGCGCTCGCCCTCTTCGTCGATGAGCTCCAGTACGTCGAGGAGGACGAGCTGGCGGCGCTCATCATCGCCCTCCACCGCACGGCCCAGCGGCAGCTCCCGGTCGTGCTCGTCGGCGCCGGGCTGCCCCCGCTCCGGGGCCGCATGGGGCGGGCGAAATCGTACGCGGAGCGGCTCTTCGACTTTCCGGAGATCGGCCCGCTCGGGAGTGAGGCCGCGACGCTCGCGATCGTGAAGCCGATCCATGACGAGGGGGTGGAGATCACGCCGGACGCGGTCGCGAGCATCGTCCGGACGACCCAGGGCTACGCCTACTTCCTCCAGGAATGGGGCAAGCACTCATGGGACGCGGCGGCTGCCTCGCCGATCTCCGCCGCCGACGTCGCCGCGGGTTCCACGACGGCGATCGCCGCCCTCGACGCCGGCTTTTTCGGCGTCCGCTTCGACCGCCTGACCACAGCCGAGAAGCGCTACCTGCGGGCGATGGCGGAGCTCGGGCCCGGGCCGCACCGTTCGGGCGACATCGCCCGCGTGCTCGACCGCAAGGTCACCTCGCTCGCCCCGCTGCGCAGCCAGCTCATCGGCAAGGGCATGGTCTGGAGCCCGGGTCACGGCGACACCGGCTTCACGGTCCCGCTCTTCGACGAGTTCATGCGCCGGATCATGCCCGGCGACGACTGGAAGGTTGCCTCGTAGCACCGACGCCGGCCTGCCGCCGCGACGGGCCCGATCTGCCGCTGCCGCCTTGGGTCGCTGTCGGGCCGCCGCGACGAGGCCCGCCGGGCATCCCGGCATAATGGCGTCCGCCGGTCGAGCCTCGAGCCGCGGGGTCGTGCGCCCGGCCGACGGACTCCACGCGATGACTGGAGCGACATGGCCGAGGCAACGAAGGTGGACCTGGTGGTCAACGGCGATCGGCGCGGCATCGACGCGCCCGCCGGGTGGCAGCTTCTCGACCTCCTGCGGGAGGGCCTCGGCCTCGTCGGGACGAAGGAAGGCTGCGACGACGGCACCTGCGGGTCCTGCGTCGTCCTGGTGGACGGCAAGATGGTCCGGGCCTGCCGGACGGCCGCGAGCGACGCCGACGGCTGCGCCGTCGTGACGATCGAGGGGCTCGGAAGCCCCGAGGCTCCGCACGCGCTCCAGCAGGCGTTCGCGGCGGCCGATGCCGCGCAGTGCGGCTTCTGCACGCCCGGGATGATCATGGCGTCCGCCGCGCTCCTCGAGCGCAATCCGCATCCCACGCGGGGCGAGATCTCCCGCTGGCTCGGCAGCAACCTCTGCCGCTGCACCGGCTACCAGGGGATCGTCGACGCAGTCGAGTGGGTGGCGAACGGGAGCGTCGGTGCGCCACGGACCTGGCCCTCGGCTCCGGAAGGGAGCGGCGCCTCCTCGCCCGCGGAGGGCGCCGGCTTCCGGCGCACCGACGCGCTCGAGAAGACCACGGGCCGCGCGATCTACGCGGCAGACCTCGCGGTCGACGGGATGCTCCATGCCCGGGCGTTGCGGAGCCCCCACCCGCACGCCGAGATCGTCCGGATCGACACGGCGCGCGCCCGCTCGCTGCCGGGCGTCGAGGCCGTCCTCACGGCAGCCGATGTGCCGGGAGCGAACAGCTACGGGCGCAAGGTGAAGGACGAGCCAGTCCTCGCCGAGGCGGTGGTCCGCCGGGTCGGCGACGCGGTGGCTCTCGTCGTCGCGACCTCGCCGGAGGCGGCCGCTGCCGCGCTCGAGGCGATCGAGGTGGACTAC
>JBBSCF010000166.1:0-4447 GCA_038250545.1 Candidatus Limnocylindrales bacterium
CCCTGAGCGTCGCGGTCCGCTTCGAGGCCCCGGGGGCCAGCGGGATCACCTTCGCCAACGTCACCTCCACCGGCTCGGGCTCCGGCAAGGGCTTCTACAGCACGCTCGGCTCCTCGCCTCCGGGCGTCACCTTCTCGAACAACAGCTTCCGCTGAAGACCGGCTGGCAGCTCGCCGCGGATCGGGCAGCCGCGGTTCAGCCGAGGCCGTAGAGCTCCAGCAGGCGGCCCGCGTTCACGTCGACGTCGTGCTCGACGAGCACGTACCGGCGAAGCTGGGCCGCGGCCGCGGCCGCAGCCGCGGGATCGAGCGCGAACGCGTCGAGGGCGGCCCCGATCGCGGCGGCCGAGACCTCGGGCAGGACGGCCCCGCGGCCATCGGCCAACAGGCCGGGGATCCCGCCCGCGCCGCTCGCGATCACCGGGAGCTCCAGCGATCCCGCCTCTACGAGCACAGTCGGCAGGCCCTCGCGGTGGGACGGGAGGACGAGCACGTCGGCGGCCCGCATCCAGGTCGCGATCTCGTCGTGGGAGCGCCGACCCCGGTACCACACGGTCCCGGGGAATCGCTCGCGATCACTGCCGTACCCTCGTTCGGGCCCATCTCCCACGAGGACGGCAACCCACCTGTCACCCCGCGGCGTGACCGCGTCGACCAGCTCGCGCAGGCCCTTGGCCACGAGGAGATTGCCCACGAAGAGTGCGACGAGGCGGTCGTCGGCCAGGCCGACCGCCGCCCGGGCATCGTCGCGGGGCGGTGCGAGGGCCGCCAGCGACCGGTGATCGGAGCCGAGAGGGAGGTGGACGGGCTCCACGCCCGCCAGGACCCGGACGCGCGCCGCGAGTGCGGCGCTGACGGTAACGACGGCCCGCGCCTCGCGCGCAGCGGCGCGCAGGTCCCGCACCCGGTCCGGGTGATCGTCCGGCCACGTGTTCAGGTCGCTGCCGTGGAAGGTGATGACGAACGGCAGGCCCGTCCGGCGCGCGAGCCGCCATGCTGCCAGGCCCGCCACCGCGGAATGGCCGTGGATCAGGCGGGCGCCCGTCCAGTCTCCGCGCGCCCGCCACGTCGCGTCGGCGACGAGGCGATCCGGGAATGCCCAGCTCGGCTCGCCCGGCAGGCCCAGGTAGCGTGGACGGATGACGCGCACGCCGTCGTCGACCGCGCGGGGCGGCGCGGCCGCATAGCGACGCCACCGTGCCCGCAGGCGCGGAAGCGGCCAGGGCGCCCATGGGGTCGGACAGGCAGCGGTGATCTCGAGGCCGCGTCGAGCGAGGGCACGGGCCTGAGTCTGGTGGAAGATCCCGCCGACCGGCTCCTCCTCCCACGGATACGACGGAACGATCCAGACCGCGTCGGTCACGTTCGCGCTGCCCGAGCGGGTACCCCCGGGCCGCGCGCCACCGCATCGACGATCGGCGTGGGCGGCGCCGGCCCGACGGTGTCCGGAGTGCCGGTCGCGGTCGTTGCCCGGTTCCGCTCGGCCAGGTAGGCGAGGCCGGCGGCGATGCCGATGACCAGCCAGACCTGCTTGCGGTTCGCCAGGACGTCGAGGAACAGGGCCATCACGAGGAGCGATGCGAGGGCCGCCTGGACCGTCGCTGCCTCCGGGCCCCACCCACGCCGGACGACCAGCGGACCGATGAAGAGGGCGAGCAGCAGGAGGCCAAGCGGTCCGAGCTCGACCAGGGTGCCGAGCACCAGGTTGTGCGGCGCGCGCCCCTCGAGGTGGAGCCACGACCCGATGCCCGAGGCGCGGACGACCTCGGGCGTGTAAGCCACCGGGAAGTTGGCGTAGCCGACACCGAGCACGGGCGCCCGCCCGTAGATCGTGATCGCGACGGACCAGATGTCCGTCCGGCCCGCCCCGCCGGTGGAGATGGCATTCCCGGTCCGCTCGGCCACCAGGTCGGGAACGCCGGGCACCTGAAAGGCGACAACGATCAGCAGCACCGAGGCGATGACGGCGGCAAGGCGCTGGCGGGGCCGAAGCTGGGGGAGGACGAGAAGGGCCACGACGACCGCCGCGGCAAGCCACGCCCCGCGGGTTCCCGAGACGATGACCCCCAGCGTGGTCGCCAGGGCGATCCCGCCGCCGAGGATCCGCCGGGGGCCGTTGAGGAGCTCGAACAGGCCGAAGACGAGCGCGGGCAGGAGGACGGCCGCGAACTGGGCCGGATCCTGGTCCTGGATGGCGGCCGCGCGCGCGTCCACCCCGATCCCCTGGCCGATGTACGCCCACGTGCCGACCAGCGCTGTCGCGGCCGCTGCCACGCTGTAGACCCAGAAGACGGGCCGGACGATCTCCGGCCTCCGCACGACGAAGTCGGCCACGAGGATCGCGATCACGAAGAGCTGGAGGAGCGTTGCCAGCTCCGACCACGCGACGGCCGGGTCCAGGGCCCAGCCCATGCTCACGAGGGCCCAGGCAAGGTACGCCCACGCGGCCGGCTTCATGACCCCGAGGGCCAGGCTCCCGAGCCGCGGGACCCCGTAGCTCACGGCGAACAGGATGCCGGCGAGCCTGCTGACGGTCCCGAACCCGCCGATGACGGCGACCTCCTCGATCGGGATCAGGGCGGCGAAGACCGCGAGCGGCAGAAGGGGCCAGCGGACGCTCAGCAGGCTGACCACGCCCAGGGCCACGAGCCCGAGGAGAGCCGGCAGCAGGCCCAGGCGGGTCGCGAGCGCGGCGCCGGCCGCGACCCCGGAGGCCAGCACGAGGGCGACCAGCCAGGCCCCACGGGGGCCCAGCCGGAGGGCTACCCCCACGCGGGCAACCGACGCGCTCACCGGGCCGCCCCCTCGATCGCGTGTGGCGTCGGAACGGCCCGGTCCGCGCGCTTGGCCCGCTGTGTCGCCGCCTGGAGCGTGTCCGCCAGGCGGTGGACGAGCGCGAGGCCGTCGTACCTGCCTTCGGGGTCGGCCGGGCCCACGGGCGGGGGCAGGGTGAGAAGGTGCTCGATTGCGCGCTCGACCGCTGTCGGCTCCGGGTTCGCGATCACCCCCCAGCCGAGCCCCTCGAGGATGTCCCGGGCGTCGCCGGGCGGCAGGATCGCCAGCACCTGTCGGTCCTGGCCGATGATCTCGAAGAGCTTCCCTGGAACGAACTGCCCCATCCCTGGTCCATCGCCGAGCATGACGAGCGCCGCGTCGGCGTCCGCCAGTGCCTCGAGGGCGGCGCGGCGAGGCACCACGCCCGGGAAGCGGACAACCGCGCCGAGGGAGCTGTCACGGGTGAACCGGTCCGCGACCGCGCGACATTCGGTGGAGACCGACCCGTAGAAGTCGATCTCCAGCGTCGCACTGAGCTCCGGGCGCCGGGCGACCAGTCGGCGGAGCCCTTCGAGGAACACCTCGAGCTCCCCGGGCCGGTACAGCGTCCCAGCCCAGACGATCCGGTAGGTCCCCGACCAAGCGCTCCGGGCGTGCGGGGGCGTCTCGCTGCGGTCGTGACCGTTCGTGATCGTCACCATCTCCGCCGCATCCCGGTAGCGCTTCCGGTAAAGGCGCGTTGTCGATGGGCCGACGAACACGGTCCGGTCCGCGGATCGGACGATCCAGCGCTCGAGCCGGGCCTGGAGGCGACGATGGAACCAGGGGAGCGGCTCGGCGATCGGGTTGCCCACCCAGGGATCACGGAACTCGGCGACCCAGGGCACGCGCGTCAGGGACGAGAAGAGCCCGGCGATGAGGTGGGCGGTGACCGGCGAGGACGTGGAAAAGACCGCGTCGAACCGCGCCTTCCGATGCTCCCGGACCGCAGCGGCCACGGCGAAGGGCAGCCATCCGACCTGGCTGTCCGGGAAGAACACCAGGCGCTGGAGCCGCCAGAACCGGGAGGGACCGTCGGGACGGGACGGCGCCGGGTCGCCCGGGCCGACCGAGGACCGTTCCAGCCGACCGACGAGGCGGCGCAGCAGCGCGACCACGGGCCGCAGCTGACGCGGCTCGAGGATCCGGGTGCGCAGCACGGTCGTCCCGGGCGGCACGAGGGCCAGGGATCCGGGATCCACCACCTCGTCGGGGTCGCGCGGGGTGACCACGACGGGCGTCCATCCGTATCGGGGGAGGTATCGGACGGCCCGGACGTTGCGGGGCACCGGAACACCTCCCAGCGGCGGGAAATGGAACAGGACCATGAGGACCCTGGACGGGCCGCGCGGGTCCCCGCGGGAGGCGTCATCGAGGCGCAGGGTGGGTCGTTCGGTCACGGCCAGCGAAGGATACGTTGATGCTCGCGGGCCCGCCGTCCACGCGGTGCGCGGCGTCACCGGTTTCGTCGGAGGGCCGTCAGGAGAGCGAGGTGTTCGAGAAGGTGACGCCCGGAGGCGAGGAGCCGAGCGTGCTGTAGAAGCCCTTGCCGGAGCCCGAGCCGGTGGAGGTGACGTTGGCGAAGGTGATCCCGCTGGCCCCCGGGGCCTCGAAGCGGACCGCGACGCTCAGGG
>JBBSCF010000167.1:0-4436 GCA_038250545.1 Candidatus Limnocylindrales bacterium
CGTGGGCGTAGGGAACTTGAGAGGAGCTGCTCCTAGTACGAGAGGACCGGAGTGGACGAACCGCTGGTGTGCCAGTTGTCCCGCCAGGGGCATCGCTGGGTAGCTATGTTCGGTTGGGATAAGCGCTGAAAGCATCTAAGTGCGAAGCTCGCCTCAAGATGAGGTTCCCCACCGGGTTAACCGGGTAAGACCGCAGAGAGACCATCTGTTTGATAGGCGGCATGTGGAAGTCCGGCGACGGATGAAGCTGAGCCGTACTAATGGTCGAGGGCTTGACCTCTATACCAGCACCTGACCAGGGGTCAGCGTGCCGGGAGATTGGGTTCTCCTTTGGCGAAATGTGATCCTCGATCGACTGGCGCCCGCGTCGCATTGCGACGTCGGTCGCTGCCGTCATCTACCAGATGCATACGATCCCGGTGACTCTAGCGGAGAGGCCACACCCGTTCCCATCCCGAACACGGAAGTTAAGCTCTCCAGCGCCGAAGATACTGAGAGGGCAGCCTTTCGGGAAAATAGGTCGTCGCCGGGATTGTTGCTTTTAACGCGGGTTCTTCCGTGAACTCTCGATGGTGAGCCGGGGCCGGTGCCGGCCCCCGGCGGTATCCTGCCCTGGATGTCCACTCGCGAGGAGCCAATGCTCCGCATTCCTCACGACTCGCCCAGGAGCGGTGCCGGCCGCACGTCGACGTCCGCGCCGGTCCACGAGGTGTGTCCCTTCCTCGTCGCCGCAGACGGAGGCTGGCGGAGCGCGCTGCCCAGCCGCGAGCATCGCTGCGGAGCCACGGTGCCTCCTGCGGCGCCCGTTGTCGGCAAGCAGCGCGACACCTGTCTCGTGGACGCGCATGCGCGGTGCGCGACGTACCTGGCCGCGCGAGAGCTTGAGGTGGGCTCCGCTGGCGGGCGTGTCGATCTCGGTGGCGGCTTCTGGCCTGAAACACGCACGACCATCCTCGCTCTGGAGCCTGCGAGGGGTCGGGTCGTCGGGCGGCCCGGCAGCCGGGGGCGCGCGGGCGGCCAGGCCTTGCTCGTCGGGCTCATGGTCCTCGCCTTCCTCGTCCTCGTGATCGCGAGGACGTCGCCTCCGTCAGCGACGGGGGGCCCTGCCGCCTCCGTTCCGGGTGGCCTGGCGGCGAGCGGCTCACCTGCCGCAGGCACAGGGTCACCCGATGCCGGGGCAAGCGCGGCCGGCGGTGCGTCGCCCACCGCGGTGCCCTCGGCGGTGACGTCTCCCGGGTCCTCGCCCGTCCCGGGCCCCGCGTCGGCACCCCCGTCCGCCCCGTCATCGGACGGTCCGAGCCCTGAGCCGACATCGAAGGCGACGCCGGCGGCAGGGAGAACGCCGATCCCGGCCGGATCCACCACCTACACGGTCAGGTCCGGTGACACGCTCAACTCGATCGCCGCCAGGTTCGGCACCACGGCCAAGAGCCTCAAGTCGGCCAATGGCATCATCGACGCGAGCCTGATCCGTGTCGGCCAGGTCCTGGTCATCCCCTGAGTCGCGGGCGGACCGGGCGCCACGCCGTGCGGCGGGCCATTCAGCGCTGGCAGCCCCGGCAGTACCCAGTCGGGAAGCCGCCGGCCTTGACCGCCGTGACTCGTGCGCCACACCGCGGGCACGCCTGCCCGCCGCGGTTGTGGACGGAGAGGTGGTCGCGCACCTGCTTCTCGAAGGTTGGAGGCACCCGGTCTCGAAGGAGGGCCACCGACGCCGACAGGGTCGTGCGCATGGCGGCGTACAGCACATCGACCTCCTCGGCGGCCAACGACGAACGCTTGCGGAACGGCAGGAGCCGAGCCGCGAACAGGATCTCGTCGGAGTAGGCGTTCCCGATCCCTGCCACGAAGGCCTGGTTGCGAAGGAGGTTCTTGAGCTCGCCGGGGTGGCGGCGGATGCGATCCCGCCAGACCTCGAGCGTCAGCGCAGGGTCAAGGGCATCCGGGCCCATCTCGCCCTCACCACGCCCCGGCACGGGCCGCTCGATCCCCGCCGGCAGGACGTAGACCTTGCCCATCTGCGTGGGGTCGCGGTAGCGGAGGACGACGGGCCCATCCTCGGGCGGCATCCAGGCGGCCCCGCGGGTCCAGCCGGCGGTGTCCGGGGGAGCGCTGCCGGCCGGCCGTGGTCCGAAGCCGACCTCCACGGCGGTCCCGGCCGGGGCCTTCTCGCCGCGGCCGGCCAGCTGGAGGCGGCCCGTGAGCATCGGATTGACGACCACCCGGTCGCGCTCGAGGTCCAGATCGAGGAACTTGCCCGCGCGCGCGACGCGCGCGACTCCTTGGCCGATCAGCGCTCCGAGCTCGGCGGGCGTCCCCCGGACCGCCAGCGGGGCGAGGGCGCGGGCACCGGTCACCGGTCGCCCCGCCAGGGCGGCGTGGAGCGCATCGGCGACGACATCGAGATCGGGCAGTTCGGGCACGGGCCGCGATTGTACCCACGGAACAGGGGTGCTAGACTCGCCCGGCCCATGGGCACGGACAGTTGAAGAGCACGCCCCAGACCTCGTCGATCGCGAAGGAGCGGACCGCCGGCAAAGCCATCCCCGATCCATTCCCTCCCCAAGACGGCTCCGGGCACGGCTCGAGGCCGTTCGTGATTCATAGGGCGGAATCCACGATAGGAGACAGGATCACCTTGACCGAAGAGCAGCAGGGCGGGACCGCGCCGGCGCCGGAGGCCATCGCCTCCAGCGACACCCCGGCGTCCGAGGAGACCGTCGCGGCGATCGCCGTCGTCGACGAGCCCGTCGCCCCCGAGACCAGCCCCGAGCCCGCGCCCGAGCCCGAGCCCGAGCCCGCCGCCGCCAGCGAGGACGACGTCACAGACGCACCCCCCGCCGCGGAGGAGGAGGACGAGGAACCGGCACCGGTCGCCCGGCGCACCGGACCCGAGCCGACCACGATGGAGGAGCTGCTCGCCGAGCAGGACACCGACATCAAGAGCTTCAAGCACGGCGACGTGGTCGAAGGCACGGTCGTCCGGATCGACAAGGACGAGATGCTGGTCGATATCGGCGCCAAGTCCGAGGGCGTGGTCAGCAACCGCGAGCTCTTCGGCCGGCATGCCGAGACCCAGCCGCAGCTCGCCATCGGCGATGTCGTCCTGGTCTACGTCCTGCAGCCGGAGTCGCCCGAGGGCCACGTCGTCCTCTCGCTCCGCCGCGCCGGTCTCGAGCGCAAGTGGCGCTCGATGCAGGAGCTGTTCGAGGCGGGCACGATCATCGACGCCCCGGTCATCGACCACAACAAGGGTGGCCTGATCGTCGACTGCGGGATCCGTGGCTTCGTGCCGATCAGCCAGATCGTGGACTTCCCGCGCCGGCCGCAGAACGAGCAGCCGCGCGACGCCGCGCAGGAGATCGCGGAGAAGCTGCAGCCGTACATCGGCCGCAAGCTCCGTCTCAAGATCCTCGAGGTCAACCGGAAGGCCAACCGGCTCATCCTCTCCGAGAAGGTCGCCCTCTACGAGGAGCGCAGGGAGAAGCGGGACGAGCTGTTCAGCAGCCTCCAGGTCGGGCAGAAGGTCACCGGCAACGTCCGGTCGATCGCGCCGTTCGGCATCTTCATCGACCTCGGCGGGATCGATGGGCTCGTCCACAAGAGCGAGCTCTCGTGGAACAAGGTCAACAACCCCGAGGCCGGCTACAAGGTCGGCGAGGAGGTCGAGGCCGAGGTCATCGACATCAACCACGAGCGGGGCCGGATCAGCCTTTCGATCCGCCGCCTGCAGCCGGATCCGTGGGAGTCGACGGTCGCGGACTTCAAGGTCGGCGACGTCATCGACGGCACGGTCACGAAGCTCGTGAACTTCGGCGCCTTCGTCCGGGTCCGCGAGGGCCTCGAGGGCCTGATCCACATCAGCGAGCTCTCCCACCAGCGCGTCGCGCACCCCGGTGACGTGGTGCACGAGGGGCAGGTCCTCAAGCTCAAGATCATCAGCCTCGACTCCGAGCGCCATCGCCTGGGGCTCAGCCTCAAGCAGGCGGAGGAGCCGCCGGCCCGGCCCGCGCCGGAGCCCGGCACCGCGTCCGTCGCACCCACCGGCGAGCGGCGCGAGCGGCGCGAGCGGCGGGAACGCCCGGACCGCGGGTATGCGCCGTCGGACACGCATTCGGAGCCGGAGGGCGGGATCGACACGACCCTGGCCGCCGCCTTCGCGCAGGTCCGCAACGCGCTGGCCGCCGCCGAGGCCGCGGAGCCCTCCGTCGCGGAGGCCCCCGCCGCGGAGGTCGCCCCGGAGCTGGGCGCCAAGGCCGAGGCGGCCCCCGAGCCCGAGCCCGAGCCCGTCGCCGAGGCGGCCCCCGAGCCCGAGCCCGAGCCCGTCGCCGAGGCGGCCCCCGAGCCCGTCGCCGAGGCGGCCCCCGAGCCCGAGCCCGAGCCCGTCGCCGAGGCGGCCCCCGAGCCCGTCGCCGAGGCGGCCCCCGAGCCCGAGC
>JBBSCF010000168.1:0-4419 GCA_038250545.1 Candidatus Limnocylindrales bacterium
CATCACTGGAGCGCGACATCCGGAATTGGATCGCGACCTGGAACGAGAACCCCCGCCCCTACGTGTGGGTCAAGACGGCGGATCAGATCCTCGCCTCACTCGCCCGATATTGTGAACGTATCTCAGACTCAGCACACTAGGGCTGTCAATCGAACCCGTGAGCCTGTTTCCTTGGCCCCCGGGTGGCGCATGATCGGCGACCAAGCCGACACGATGCCGCGGGAGCAAAGGTCGGCGATCTTCGGCGGACCTGAGCGGCGACGATCTGGCCCGCCTGTGCGAAGCGGAGCGTGGAGTCCTGGCGATGCTGGATGCCGCCGAGCGGACGCCGGCACCCGTGGGGAGCTAGCCCGAAGTCCCTTCCCGCTGCTTCAGTTGGGCCGAGAGCGCCCGGATCTCGGCCCTCAGCAGGGCAACCTCCGCATCCAAGCGACCGTCCTCCTCGGCGGCCGCCCGATCACCCTCGCTCACACCCAAGAAGTGGGTGGCGATGGTGGCAGTCACATAGCCGAAGACGCCGATGGCATACAGCGCCAGCAGCCAGGCCACGACGCGCCCTTCGATGGAAACTGGCGAGTAGTCTGTGCCGATTGTCGTCATCGTCATCGCCGTCCACCACAGCGCCTCGCCGTAGTTGCTGATGCCGGTGCCAGGCACCTGTCCAGCGCCAGGCGGGGCCTCGAAGAACAGCAAACCCGCCGAGCCGAGCACGATCACGAGCAACGTCAGCGCGATGAAGTAGACGAAACGCGCTCGGTCGAGCGTGCGCGACAGCGCGCCCATGCCGCGGTTGAAGGAGGTCACCAGGCGCAGCAGGCTGGCCGAACGCACGGCTCCCGCCGCCCGCAGGAACTTCAGCGCAGTCAACGCGCGCAGGGCCCGTAGCGCAGGGAGTGCGAGCGCTACCACCTTCAGCCAGTTCGCCCGCAGGTAGCCGGCGCGGTCGGGCGCGATGATCAGCTGTACGGCGACCTCCAGGATGAACACCACCCAGATGGCATAGAAGAGGACCTCCAGGCGCGTGTCGGTGCCAACTACAAACTCCAGGACCAGCAGGGCCAGCCAGACAAACGACAGGACCACCAGCGGGCCGGCCATCATGCGGTCCAGCCAGTGCAGCATCTCCCATCGTTCCGACTTGTCCACGTCGGGCTGGAGATCGTCGTCGGGCATGTCTGCTCCTCCCAGGCGAACGCTCGGTCAGGCGGACCATAGCGTGAAATGTCCGGGCAGAGGCCGTTAGGTCGAGCTGCTGGCTACTACTCGGGGGGGGTCGCCGGCTCCGTCTGTACCAGAGCAGGCGCAACAGGCCCATCCGCACGCGGCGATGGGCGATGCGCAGCACCTCGAGCACGTCGTCCGGCAGCGGGCAGGCGCCATATGTCGCCTCAACCTTGGCCGTGGCGACCACACGCAGCTCGGAGCGCACCGCTGGCACAAGCTCGCCGAGCCCGTCGGCAAACTCGTCGTCGCTCGGCTGGCCAATCGTTTCGGGCATGGACCGCGGCCCACGCAGACGGCTTGGCGGCTGCTGAATCGCGGGTCCAGGCTCTAACGATGCCGAGGAGAACACCAACCAGGAGCCGGTTTTCGGATGTCGTCGACACCGAGGTCGAAGGCCTTGAGCCTTGTCTGGAGGTCGCCGCGTCGGGTCAGGCCCAGGGCACTCGCGTCGTCAGCTGGTTCGCGGCGCCGAGCCGCCCGAGCAGCGTCGTGCTGTCATCGTGGTCCATGTCAACCACGGCCAGGTGCGGATGGCCACTCGGATAGGAGGGTGTCGGCATCGGCCAGGCTGTGGGCCGCCCGGACGATGAACAGGCCGTGGTTCAGGGTGAGCTCGATGAGGTCCACGACCGGCTGGCGATCGTGGAGCACGAGGCGCGGTGGGCTTCACCTCATTGAGGTTCCTTGCGATGGACTGTCCTGCTCATCGCGAACTCCACCCTGCGCGAAGTCCCGGAAGGCCTGGAGGGCGATCCCTTCCGGGCCCCGGCCGAGCCAATTCGAACGCGCCGGTCGGGCGATCCCACGACAGCGAGGCGCTGCACTCATGACGAGCCGTCATGACAGCGCGCCGCCCTGGGTGCTTACTAACGAACAGCATTGGTCGGAGTCCAGCCCGGCGGTGGCCACCAGGCCCCGCTTCCCCGGATGCCGCCAGCCACGGGAGAACGTCATGGCCACCGATCAGGTCGACCGGACGGTCGTCACTCAGGAACCCACGGCCACGGGCCAGGAAACGGTGCAGACGGACCGTCGCCGCATCACCAGGACGGGCCCCGGCGGCGCCGAGATGGGCCGCCGCATTGTGGTCCTCGTCTTCGGGCTCATCCAGATCGTCATCGGGGCGCGCATCGTCCTGCTCCTGCTCGACGCGAGAGAAGCCAACGCCCTCGTGTCCGCCGTGCTGAACATCAGCCAGGTGTTCGTGGCGCCGTTCGAGGGGATCCTCCAGACGGACTCACTCAACGCCGCGGGCTCCGTCCTCGACACCACCGCCATCGTGGCCTTCGTCGGCTGGACGATCCTCGAGCTTGTCGTGCTCTGGGTCATCGGGATCTTCCGGCGCGAGCCGCCCTCAGGGACCATCTGACCGCGTCGCGGCCCCGCAGTGGACGGATGATCCTCCGCTGCCTGCGCCGCCCGTCCTCGGCGGGCGCGATACGAAAGGGAACGCTTCATGGGAATCATCGCCTGGATCGTGCTCGGCGCCATCGCCGGGTTCATCGCCACGCTCATCACGGGGACCCGCGCGGGCATCGTGGTGACGGTCATCCTGGGCATCGTCGGAGCGCTCGTCGGCGGCTTCCTGGCCGGCCCCCTGCTCAACCTCAAGGATCCGACCGGCTTCAACGTCGAGACGATCGTGGTAGCTGTGATCGGCGCGATCATCGTCGTCTTCGTCGCGGGCCTGCTGGGCCTCGGCGGGGGCCGGAAGACGGTTTGACCCTCATCGACAAGACGGCCTCACCCTCACGACAGCAGACGCAGGAGAACGTGACATGACAGATGAGCACACCAAGGGCGCCATCAGCAAGGCGACGGGCAAGGTCGAGGAAGGGCTCGGCAAGCTGACCGGCAACAAGGAGCAGGAGCTCCACGGCAAGGTCAAGCAGGTCCAGGGGACCGGGCAGGAGGGTCTCGGCGACATCCAGGATGCCGTCCGGGGGGACAAGGACAAGGACTGATCCGCTGACCCGGCGGGCGTCCCGTCGCCGGGTTATGCGCGAAACCAGCGACATCAGAGGAGACCCCCAATGGCCACCCAACGGGCGCGCGTCCGTTCGTTCTCGACGAGTGTCGACATTCCGGCCGAAGGTCGTGCGAAGATCAACAAGGTGCTCAACCAGCACCTGGCCGATTCCTTCGACCTCGTGAGCCAGATCAAGCAGGCACACTGGAACGTCAAGGGCCCCAACTTCTGGCAGCTCCACAAGCTGTTCGACGAAGTCGCTGAACAGGCCGAAGGTTGGGTCGACGAGATCGCCGAGCGCGTCACCGCGCTCGGTGGATATGCGACCGGGACGGTGCGCATGGCCGCCGCCGCGAGCACGCTGCCGGAGTTTCCCACCGACATCGCCGACGGCATGGACTACGTCAAGGCCGTCGCCGCGCGTCTCGCCGCCTTCACCAACTCCGCTCGCGGTGCCATCGACGAGACCGACGAGCTCGGAGATGCCGACACCGCCGATCTCTTCACCGAGATCAGCCGCTGCGCCGACACGTACCTCTACTTCCTCGAATCGCACCTCCAGAAGTAGCGCTCCGGCTCCGGCATCGATCGGGCGAACGAAGAGGAACATGCGACCGTCCCCGGACGCCGGTATCCAGCGTCTCGTCCACGACGCCACCCTCGCGGAGGCACCGCGCTACACGAGTCGATCGAACCCAGCACTCGCCAGACCGGCGAAGCGCAGCAGACTGCTGATGCCGGAGAGGCCTTCCCGGAGTGGACGCGAAGGTCATCCGCAGGAGGCTGATCGCACCCGTCTCGCTCGGCGAGACTCCCGGCTCGCGGGGGCCCGCCGAGGGCCGTGCGCCCGGGAGCGTGGAGCCGCTTCGGGGCTTCGAACCCTGGACCTGCGCTTCACGAAAGCCCTGCTCTGCCACTGAGCAAGCTAAGCTTGCAATTAAACCTCCTCAGGCCGCCTTCTTGAGCGCCGGGTAGCGGGTTCGTGGGGCTCGGCGGGTGCCCCTTGGACGTCCAGGACCGGCCGTGTGGTATTTCGGTGGACTGGCTGGCGTGCCGAGCATGGCACGAAGTCGACGAAACCCCCGGCGGACCCGTGACGGGCTGAGCCTGGCAGGGTTGCAGGGGCGTTCCCAGGGCAGGCGCTGGTCAGCGACCAGACCACGGGCGAGACGCAGCTGGGTGTAGGCCGCGACGATGAGCCAGGTCCAGCGATCGGCCTGCTCGGG
>JBBSCF010000169.1:0-4351 GCA_038250545.1 Candidatus Limnocylindrales bacterium
CGGGATGTGGTGTCGAACGTGGGCGTCCCGCTGCCCGCGAAATGGGGCAGGACGAGCAGAGATGTCGGCCCCGCTGGAGCGTCTTCGAGAATGAGGTCGTAGGCATCGGTGCCTGAGACCGACGCGCGCGCCAGGTGCGGCTCGCACAGGGCGTCCCGGAACCACCGGAGAGCCAGGCCGCCACTGTGGTTGAGCGTCATCGCCAGGAACAGCCCAGGAACGACATGGTGGTACACGGAGATGTTGCCGTCGAACAGGGGCCGGCTGACGATCGGAGATGACAGCGCGACCTCGACAACCTCTGCGGTTCCGGTCGAGACGGAGGCAAGACCGGGCGACGTGAGCCCGACCCCGAGCGCACCGCACGCCTGGTCGTGACCGCCGGTGACCACGATCGGCGGGCAAGTCAGCCCAAGGGCGGCGGTCAACTGGGGAGACAGGGAACCCACCGGCGTGCCGGAGGGCTCGATCCTGGCCAAGCGCGCCGGGTCGAGGCCCAGCTCGGCGAGGATCTCGGAATCCCACGCGCCCGAAGCCAGATCCACGAGCTGTGTCCGGGACGCGAGGCATCGGCTGATCACGGCCTCGCCAGTCATGCGCTCGATCAGGAAGTCCTCGACGAGCAAGAAGCGGTCGGCCGCCCGCCACGTGTCCGGCTCCTCATGGCGGATCCAGAGCAGCTTGGGCAGGGTGTTGACCGTGTGGATCGGCATCCCCGTCCGCTCGAACAGCGCCCGGGCGCCGAAGCGCTCTCGCAGCCAGTCGTTCTGAGGACCGGTTCGCGTGTCCATGCCGAGGATGGTCGGACGCAGTGGCCGGCCTTCGCGGTCCACCGGCGTGATGGCTTCGCCGTGGACCGACAGGCCGATCGCTGCGACCTCGGTCAGCCCGGACTGGGCGATCGCCTCGCGCATCGCCTCCTGGGCAAGCGCCCAGACTCGCGAGATGTCCTGCTCCGCCCAGCCCGGCCGGGGCAGGTCGACGGCGTATTCGCGACTCGCGTGTGCAACGAGCCTCCCGTCCTCGCGGAACAGGAGTGCCTTGCAGCCGCTCGTCCCGACATCCAGGCCGAGAAGGTGCACGCCGGCGTCAGCTCCCATGCGCGAGTGCCGCCTGGTACATCGCCTCGATCCGGTCCGGCGACACGTCCGGTTGGATGTTGTGGGCGGCGCAGAACACGTAGCCGCCATCCCTGCCGAGCGTGTCGATGCTGTATCGCACCTCGTCTGCGATCCGCTCGGGGGTCGCGAACGGAAGCACCTGCTGGACGTCGATCCCGCCGCCCCAGAAGCACAGCTCGCGGCCGAACTCCGCCTTCATCGTGGCGATGTCCATCTTCGCCGCGCTCCGCTGGATCGGGTTGAGGATCTCCACGCCGACGTCGATGAGGTCGGGGATGATGTCGAAGATCGAGCCGCACGAGTGCATGAACACCTTCGCGCTCGTCTTGCTGTGGATGAAGTCGTACAGCCGCCTGTGGTATGGCTTGATCATCTCCCGGTACATGCCCGGTGACATCCACGGCCCGAGCTGTGTCCCGAGGTCGTCCCCCTGCGCGACGACGTCCACCTTGTCGCCGACATGCTCGAGGAACAGGTCCCAGAGCGCGATGTCGGTCTCGGTGACCTTGTCGAGGATCGCGTGGGCGAGGTCGCGGTTCCAGTAGAGGTCCGTGCAGAAGTCCTCGTAGCCACGCAGGAAGCAGGCGCCCTCGAATGGCCCGAGACACATGATGTCGGCCACCACGGCGAAGTCAGTCTCGTCGTGGAGTCGTCGCGCCTCCGCGCGGATCCCCGCCACGCGACCCGGGTCGTACGGGTCTGGCCACTGGACACCGACGAGGTCCGACGGTGACTCGAGGTTCGCGAACGGCCGCTCGACGACATCGTAGTAGTACGACGCCTTCTCCCACGTGAGCCCGTACTCGTCGGAAAACCGGTCACCGGGCAGCTCGGTGGTCTGGAATTCCCAGGGACCCCGCAGGTAGACCGGCCGGCAGTCAACGCCGTACCGCGCCAGGAGGTCCTCGCGTGGATAGACCGTGTCCATCTGGCGGTGCGAGATCGCCGGGGCGTCGTCCGGTGGCAGGCCGAGGTGAGCGAGCAGGTTCTGGTAGGCCACCCGGGTGGCGGTCGTGACGATCGTCGACCCGAGGTCGATCGGCACCCGGTCGGACTCCCGGTGGTCAAGCGCTGCGAGGACGCATTCGCGATGGTTCACGGCAGGCTCCGCATCGCACTCTAGGGTGACGCCAGCAGGGCCGCCGCTTCACGACCCGGTCCCTTGTCCACCCGGATGTTGCGCCGCTCCAGCCTGCTCAGGATGCGCGTGCGCTGGGCGTCGATCGCAACCGCGAAGAAGATCACTGAGGCAGCGACCATCTCCTGGAGGTAGAGGTCGACCTGCAGGTACACCAATCCGGTCTGGATCATCTGCACCAGCAGGACACCGATGACGGTGCCGGGGAAGACTCTTCCGACACCGCCGAAGAGGCTGGTACCACCGAGCACGGCCGCCGCGATCGCATCGAACTCGACGCCCTGGCCGAGCCCCGCGGAGATGCTGCCCTGCTGGCTGACGAGGATGACACCCGCGAGCGAGGCACAGAACCCGCTGATGACATAGACGCTGCCCGTGATGCGACGCGTGTTGAGGCCCGCCTTTCGGGCGGCCTCGACGTCGTTTCCCACGGCATAGATCTGCCGACCGGTTGCGGTGTAGTGGAGGAACGCCACGGCCACGAAGACCACCGCACCGAACACCAGCACGGGCAGCGGGATCCCGAACACGCTGCGCGCCGCGTATTGCATCTCATCGGGCAGGATGAACTGGCGGGACTCCGTCAGCAGCAGGCCAACCCCGCGGCCGGCCGTCAGCGTGACCAGGGTTGCAATGAACGGCGCGAGGCCAACCCTGGCGACCAGGATGGCGTTCACGCAGCCCAGCAGGGTCCCCGCCGCGACACCCGCGGCGATCGCCAGGATCGTGGGTGCGCCCTGCTGCAGGAGCATGCCGATGACGGCGCCGGTGATGTACATCGCTGCGCCGACGGAGAGATCGATGCCGCCCGTGAGAAGGACGAAGGTCATGCCCACGGCGGCGAGCCCGACGAACGCCGACGAGCTCACGATGTTGGAGAAGTTGGTGATGGTCGCGAAGCGCTGGTCAAGGGCGCTGAACAGGATGAAGACCAGCACCAACAGGATGGCCGGCATGTTGCGGAGGACCGGCAGGGTGAGGCGCTGACGGCTCATGCCACGTGCTCCCGGAAGGCCGACCGCAGGATCGTCTCGCGATCGAACCGCGCTCTGTCGAAGCTCGCGAGCGTCTCTCCCGTACCCATGACGATGATGCGATCGCACATGGCGACGAGCTCCTCGATCTCGGAGGAGATGAAGAGCACCGCCGTCCCTTTTGCAGCGATCCGGTCGATGATCTCGTAGATCTCGAACTTGGCACCCACGTCGACGCCGCGGGTGGGCTCGTCGATGATCAGGATTGACGGCTCCGTCATGAGCCACTTGCCGAGCACGACCTTCTGCTGGTTGCCGCCGGAGAGGCCCTTCGCCTCGTCGTGGAAGACATCGTTGACCTTGATGCTCAGGGCCGCGACGCTCCCGTTCACGGCCGTCGCCAGGCTCTTGGACCGGATGGTCCCGACGAGGCGGCCGCTGAGGGCCGGCAGCGCTGCCAGCGACAGGTTGTCGGCAACGGTCGCCTCCATCAGGAGGCCCTCCTCGCGGCGGTTCTCGGTCACGAACGCCATGCCGTTGCGGATGTTCCGGCCCGGTGAGAGCTCTTTGACAGGCTGCCCGTCGATGAGGATCTCTCCCTGGTCGAAGTCGTCAAGGCCGAAGATGATCTGGGCAAGCTCCGACCGCCCCGAGCCCATGAGGCCGAACACACCGAGCACTTCACCCTTGTGCAGCGTCAGGTCGATCCGCTCGGCGATCCCCGCCTTGGACAGCTGCCGCACCTCCAGCGCCACCTCTGCGCCTGGCGAGGAGGTCCGATCCGGGTACAGCTGCGTGAGGTCCCGCCCGACCATCGCCGCGATCATGCTGGTGATGGTGTAGTTCGCCTTCGGCCCGTGCGCGACGAGCGCACCGTCCCGCAGGACCGCGATCGCATCGGCGAGCTTCATGATGTCGCGCAGGATGTGCGAGATGTAGAGGATCGTCTTGCCCGACTCCTTCAGTCGGCCGATGATCTCGAACAGGCGCTCCGTCTCGCGGGCGGTGAGGGACGTCGTCGGCTCGTCGAAGATCAGGATCCGAGCGTCCACGGATAGGGCCTTGGCGACCTCCACCAGCTGCCGTTCGCCCGGCGTCAGGCGCTCCACCAGGACCTC
>JBBSCF010000170.1:0-4348 GCA_038250545.1 Candidatus Limnocylindrales bacterium
AGGTTGCGCTCGAGGATGAGGCCCGGGACGTCTTCCGGCTTCTCGATCCCCTCTTCTGCGTAGAGCTGGGCGAAGAGGTCAAACGCCCGCACGAGGAAGTGGCCCGAGCCGACGCAGGGGTCGATGAGGGTGAGCTCGCGGACGCGCTTCTCTTCCCGCTCGACGGGCGGGTTCCCGGCGGGCGGCGTGACGTAGTAGGGCCACTTCCGCGGGAGCTCCGTCTCCGGGTGCATCTCGACCCAGGTGGCACCCAGGGTGTTCTGGACGAGGTAGTCGACGATGTAGCGCTCGGTGTAGAGACAGGTCGCCGCAGCGAGCTCGGACGGGTCTTCGATCTTGCCGCCTTTGGCGAGCTTCTCGTAGACCTCCTTCTTGAGCTCGGTGCTCCAGTACTGGTAGACCCAGCCCATGATCTCGTCCTGCGCGAACGTGGCGGGCGGGATCGCCGGGTCATTGAGAGCGTCGAGCGCCTTCTGCCAGAGGGGCAGTGTCGGGAAGAGCGCGGAGGGCTCGTTGTCGGGGTCGAAGAGGACCCGGACCCGCTCGGTCGTCGCGGCGCAGGCGGCCCGGTACGCGGCGCGGGCCACGGCGCGCTCGTCCAGCCCGGGGTGGGCGTCACGGGCGCGCCAGACGAGGGAGCTCGTGCCCCGCACTGGGTCACGCCGGACGAGGGTCTCGGGCTGGTCGTCGACAAGGAGGAGGCCGCGCTCTTCCAGGCAGCGGAACGTGACCAGCCGGTCGAGGAGGGTGAAGGCCACTTCCTCGACGAATGCCTGTAGGGCCTCCTCGCGGGAGACCCCTGCGTCTCGGCGGGCGGCGAGGATCGCCAGCACGACGTCCCGGGTCCGTTCCTCGTCAGCCGAGAGCGTCCGGCCGCCGGGGGGCGGACCCACCTGGTCGGCGGTGATCCCGAGGGCCGCCAGCTGGCGACGGGCGTCTTCCTGCAACCCAACCCGGAGTTCGGTTACCCGGGCGGCGAGAACTGAGCGGACGGGCTTGGGGATGCCCCAGGTGGAGTCGGCAGCCATGGCTAGATGGACCGCACGGTCTTGCCCTGGCGGATCAGGGCCTTGATCTTGTCCTTCTCGGCATCGAACGCGTTGTCTACCGAGGCCTCGGAGTTGAAGACCTTGCCGGTGAGAGCCGAGGTGGACCAGGTGGCCTGTGTGTCCTTCGGCTTCTCGGCGAGGAGCTCGGCGATCATGGCGTGGGCCTTCGCGACCTCCCGATCGACCTCCTCGATCCGCGATCGGAGGAGCGCGAGGGGGAAGGAGCCTGTTGCGCCGATCAGGTCGGCCTCGTTCGTCAGCGGGACGTCGGGGATCTCCTGGAGCGGTCGGCCCGCGCCCATGAACTTGATCCGAACCTGGGTCGACTTGTCCGGCGCGAGCCTCACGAAGTCAGGGTCGCCAATGATCGCGGCGCGGCCCGCCTCGACCTTCACCCGCGCGTCAGCGTACACCGGGGCATATCGGCTCCGGTAGGCGGAGAGGATCGACTCGCGGGCGGCCTGATAGGCGCCGGTCCACTCGTCGATCACCCGGCGCTGCGTCTTGAGCTCCTCGATCTGTTCCCGCGCGTCGGCGACGGCCTGCCCGAGGTCCGTGTCTTCTTCGAGGCCCGCCTGCCGCGCCAGCTCCACGAGTCGCTCGCCCCGCACGAACTGGTCGAGTCCGTGGCTGGCGACGAACCCTTCGAGGGCGCCGAGGGCCGCGTCGCCGGCGACGAGCGTGTCCTTGTGAGCGAGGAGCGCGCGGAGGCTTGAGGAGCGAGACGTCGCCGCGGCGACCTTATCGATGGAGGTGCGGAGCTCGGCGAAGACGGACGGGAGCGGGAGATTCACCGCCTTCGCCCGCTCCGTGACGCCGAGTCGCTTCTCGAGCTTCTGCAGCAGGCTCTGCGCTGCGCCGTGCAGCGTCAGCTCGGAGCTGTCCTTCGTCGGTTCGCCAAGGTCGCTCAGCAACTCGCGGACCGCGGTTGCCTCCTCGGGCGTCAGCGGGTTCTCTTCGACGACGACTCGCGTCGAGCCGAAGTCCCGCGCCCCGACGACGAGGCGCACCGCTGGCTTCCGGGGATCGTCGTGGCGGACGCCGCTCCGATCGACGAGCGCCACGCGCCCGTCCACGAAGAGCGCCGTCGCGACGTAGCGCGGCAGGTGCACCGGCCAGCCGAAGGGCGGAGCGCCGAAGTGCTGCCGCAGGTCGATGCCGGCGGTCTTCGTTGCGCCGTTGACGTACGTGATCAGCGTGGAGGCGAGAACGTTGTCGGCGTGAACGTGACCATCCGCATCGAAGAGCCCGAGCTCGGGATCCAGCGCGGCACGCTTGGCCGGCGGCTCCATCAACAGGCGCTCGATGTTCCGCTCGTCGAACTTCCGATCCCCCTCAGAGAATCTCGGGTATCGGAGACCGATTCGGTCCTTGACAGCCTCTTCGATCTGGGCCCTGCCCGGCACATTCGCGTCGCGGGACGGCGGCTCGTCCAGGGACTTCGAGCCACCACCCCAGTAGAGGACGCCGTCCCCGAGGGCTCGATGGAGGTCCTCGGTCGCCTGGCGCCGGATCTGGGTGGCCTCCTCGACGACCTTGTCGGCTTCGATGTCGGTCTTGGCGGTGCGGATCTCGTTGAACTTGGGATCGGACCGCAGGCGTTCGATCGCCAGCACGCGGCGCAGGCGCTCATCGAGGCGCTCGGGAACGGTGACGACCCAGTAGACGGCCGAATCTTCGACGTACGCGGCGTGGTCCTCCCGGATCCGGTCCGCATCCCGCGACGTCGCGAACCACACCTTGAGCTGGATCGGCGCGCCGTCGTTCCTGAGCGGCGCCCTGTTGAGCTGGACGCCGTAGTCGAACGGCGTCCCTGACTTGCCGACGAGCACCGAGCCGAGCGTCTTGAGGCGCTCGGCGTACAGGCCCGCAGCCCGGTCGCGGACATCCTTTGCCGGCAGCTCGCCGGCGATCCGCGAGACGATCTTCTCGACCGTGACCTCATCCGGCGTCAGGAACCGCCACTGGCCGGAGCCGACGTCCTGCCGCACGTAGTCGAGCATCCGGAGCTGGTCGAGCGTGGCCCTCAGGCGGCGCTCCAAGTCAAGGATGTCCGTTCCTGCCTCGCCCACGAGCAGGCGCGCGAGGTTCGATTCCGTGCACGGCACCCGTGTCGTCTGCTGCATGAGCCAGAGGGCCTTGAGGATCCGCGAGGGTCGATCGAACGGCACCTTGCCGGCCAGGTCCTCGTCCGCCCGCTCCAGCGACTGCAGTCCCGGGGTCCCGAGGTAGTTCTCGTCCGCGAACTCGTTGTCGCCGTTCGCCGCGTCGAAGATCCGGTCCCAGGAGACCACCGCGCCTAGGGGGCTGTCGGCGAGGGCACGCGTAGCATCGAATGCAACCTTGAGCATGGAGCGTGCGCCAGAGCTCACCTTGACCCCGCGCATCGCACCGAAGATGTCCGCGGCGAGCGGCAGCTGGTACGGGAGGAACGGATAGTCCTGGGCGAACCGCTCGGCATTGGGGCTCGGATACTCGCCGAGGAGGTCGAGGCCGGGCTTGGCGGCCACGTCGGACACCCACGCTTGGCGGTCGTTGTAAAGCCGCTCGATCGCGGGTCGTCCAACCGGCTTCTTGCGCAGGACGCGGTCCTCGATGACCGTCCCGACCTCGCTCGGCTCGAGGTGGACGTTCACGCCGAAGCGGGCCTCGAGGCGCTGGATGAATTCCTGGGTCGTCTTCGAGTCCATGATCCCGGAGTTCTGGACGACGTCCGACAGGCGCTCCTGCGATGTGGCGAGCATCCAGAGTCGTCCCTCGCCGCGCGACCCGAAGGCCTCGGCGAGCGCCCGTAGCTCCTCGATCCGCTGGAGGTTGCGGCCTGCCCACGCCCCGACCTCGTCGGCGACGAAGAAGAGGGACGTCGCCTGCCCGCCACGCTGCTTCTCGTCGTCCAGCCAGCGGAGGAGCTTGCTCACGACGCCGTCGATCGAGAGGGTCTGGTAGACGTTCTCGCTGAGCTCGATGGCCCGGTGGGCATCGTCCGCGCTCTTGAATTTTGGAAGTACCGCCGCAACAGCCTCGGCGAACTGGACGCTGACATGGGGAAAGTCGCGGTCTTCCTCCCAGGTCGACCCTCCCGAGGCCGCGGCGTACGCTGCGAGGAACTCGTCACGCTTGCCCGCCGCGTTGATCTCCATCTCCAGCTCGGCGAACGTGATCACCGACGAGAGCCCAAGCTCCCGGAACAGCGCCTTCAGGAAGATGCGTCCGGTGTTCTCGGTCGAGTCGCCGTGCAGCGCTGTGATGTCGAAGGCGACGAGCTGCGCCCGCAGGACGTGGGTGTCGGCTTCCTGCAG
>JBBSCF010000171.1:0-4347 GCA_038250545.1 Candidatus Limnocylindrales bacterium
CGTCGCCGCGGTCAACACCGTCATCTCGATCTTCTACTACGTGCGTGTCCTCGCCCCGGCGTACTTCGGTTCGCCTGCCGCTCCGGTCGCAACCCTGAGCCGCGGGACGACGCTGGTGACGATCGGATCCGCCGGCGTTCTCATCGTTACCGGCATCATCGCCGAGCCACTCGTCGCGGCCTTCGTCTCCGCCGTCCTGGTGCGCTGAGGCCGTTGAGGGGCCATCGGGACGGGGCTGGGCCGGCCTGTCAGCGGCCGATCTCGATCCGCCCGTTCCAGAGGGACATACCGCGA
Organism: Candidatus Limnocylindrales bacterium; assembly: GCA_038250545.1. GTDB lineage: Bacteria > Chloroflexota > Limnocylindria > Limnocylindrales > CSP1-4 > CAIXZV01. The sequence goes on from JBBSCF010000171.1 coordinate 295, forward strand.
GCGCCAGGTCTCCTTGTGGATGACCCGGCCACGTGCATTCCGGACGACTCGCGTCACGCTCACGTCCATCCGGTCGGACGGGTACTCAACCTGCCTCGTCACGCCTCGCGGGAGGCTGTCAAGAAGACGGTGTTCGTGACAGCGCGGCGCAGGTTCGTCACGAGCGGTCTTCCGATTGTCACGGTCCGGCCGTCGGGCACGCCCCAGATCTCGTATCTCACCCACCCGCGGCCGCCCAGAACCGTGCCGTTGATCAGCTCTGCGGGCCGCCAGATGTTGGCGCCGAAGAAGTTGCTCTCGCTGATCGGAAACCAGGTTCGCCACGATGCGCCTTCGGGTCGTGCCAGTGATCCCCCCGTTCCAGGACTCGGTCGGCCTCAGCGGGCCCCCAGCTGCCGGGCTCGTACTCGCGGACCGGGTCGGCGCCCGCGAACGCCCCGTCGACCACCCGCCAGGCGGCCTCCACCGCGTCCTCGCGGGCGAACAGCGACTGGTCGCCCCGGATCGCGTCACCGATCAGGCGCTGGTAGGGCGGACGGGCGTCGAGGCTCTGATGAGCAGCCACGAGCTCGACCGCGTAGCCGACCATGTCGTCGCCCGGCGTTTTCGCCCGGGCGCCGAGCGAGATCGACATGTCCGGCGACAGGCGGAAACGGAAGTAGTCGCCGTCGGGGGCCTCGGCCTCGCCGAAGACGTCGAGCGGGGGGCGTCTCAGCTCGACCAGCACCTCGGTCGCGGTCACCGGCAGGGACTTGCCGGTCCGGATGTAGAACGGCACGTCGGCCCAGCGCCAGGTGTCGAGTCGGAGGCGCAGGGCCGCGAACGTCTCGACGTCCGAGTCCGCCCTGACCCCCTTGACGTCCCGGTAGCCGCGGTACTGGCCGCGCACGACGTCGCTCGGGACGAGCGGGCGGATCGAGTCGAGGATCTTGAACTGCTCGTTCCGGACGGCCTCGGGGCCATGGCCGGCCGGAGCCTCCATGGCCAGCAAGCTGACGACCTGGAGCAGGTGGTTCTGAACGACGTCCCGGATCGCCCCGACCTCGTCGTAGAATGCCCCACGACCCGCGACGTCGAAGGCTTCGGCCAACGTGATCTGGACACTGGCGATCCGGTCGCGGTTCCAGATCGGCTCGAGGAAGGCGTTGGCGAACCGGAAGTAGAGCAGGTTCTGGACGCACTCCATGCCGAGGAAGTGGTCGATCCGGAAGATCGCGTCCTCTCGGAAGACCCGGCGGACCGCCGTGTTGAGTGCTCGCGCGCTGGCGAGATCGCGCCCGAAGGGTTTCTCGAGGATGACTCGCGCGCCGTCGGCGGAGCCGGACTGCTCGAGCCCGTCGATCACCGGCCCGAAGAGGGCCGGCGGGATCGCCAGGTAGTGGAGCGGATGCGCGGCCGCGCCGAGCTCGCTCCGCAGCACCTTGAAGGTATCCGCGTCGTCGTCGGAGCCCTTCACGTAGCGCAGCAGGGCGAGCAGCTTGTCCGTGGCCGCCGGGTCGGTGGCACCATTGGCCGCGAGGCTCTGGCGCGCTCGCTCGCGCAGGGCCTCCAGGTCGCCGGAGCGGGCGACTCCGATGATCGGGAGCTCGAAGGCCTCGTCACGGATGAGGCCATGGAGCGCCGGGAAGATCTCCTTGAAGGCGAGATCGCCAGTCGCCCCGAAGAAGACGAAGCTGTCCGACCGATCGGCCTTCATCCGGGTCCCATCAGGAGGGGGCGCTCTATGCGTAGGGATAGCCAGAGGTCCGGTACGGCCCGTACGCCTCCAGCTTCCCCTCGTAGCCGTAGTACGGGTACAGATCGGAGAAGTAGCCGGGATCGGCCAGCACGAGATCCGGGTCGTAGCGGGGCGCGCCGGCCACGTGCTCGCGGGTGGGGCTGATGTACACGGCGTCCTCGGCGATTTTCGTGATCGCCTCGACGGGAATGAAGGACTTCGTTTCGCCGAGATGCAGGAAACCGCCGGATGCGACCTCCATGAAGCGGACCTTCTGTTCGGCATCGTCGATCAGGAGGTGCTCGATCTTGCCGACGTCCTCGCCGTTCTTGTCCTTGACCATCCGCCCCCTGATGTCCTCAGCGGACGCAGACACGGTCTGGCCGATGTCGTGCAGTCTGCTGAGCGCCGGCACCTTGTCTGCGTGGTCGCCGTGAACCGGGGTCTTCTTGGCTGTCATGAGCGCAACTCCCTGATACTGGCGTGGTGGCTGGATCTGTCTTCAGAATGGCGCCACGGGCTCGTAGTCGAGTTGACCTCGATCGCGCGGACCGGCGTGAGCAGGTCGCCGAGCTCGTCACTTCGGGATCGTACGGCCACGGTGTGAGACGGCGGTGATTCGAACCTGAAGGCCGGCTGAGAAGGCACCCACTGCGTAGACGCCGTCGCGCGTGCCCCTATCGGATCGAGTCCCTGGCGGCTTGCAGCGACTCATGCGCATGGGGAACCAGTAGGCTTCGCTGGATGACCGCGCCATCCCTCGGCGATGACCTGCTGCACACGCTTCAACGAGATACGTTTGCCTACGTCCTCGACCAGGCGAATCCTGCTAACGGTCTGGTATCGGACACGACCGCGGATGGCGCACCGGCCAGCATCGCGGTCGTCGGGTTTGCGCTGGCTGCGTATCCCGTTGGGGTGGAGCGCGGGTTCTGGCCGCGCGCCGAAGCCGTCGAGCGCACGCTGGCGACGCTGCGGTTCTTCTGGAAGAGTCCGCAGGGAACTGAGCCGGACGCCAGCGGTTACAAAGGGTTTTACTACCACTTTCTCGACATGCAGACCGGACGGCGGGTATGGACGTCCGAACTGTCGACCGTCGACACGACCTTCCTGCTCGCCGGCATGCTGACCGCCGCGGGCTATTTCGACAGGGAGACCGAGGATGAGTCGGAGATTCGGGCGCTCGCCGACGCCCTCTACCGGCGGGTCGATTGGAGATGGTCGCAGAACGGCCGGGCGACGGTCACCCACGGCTGGAAGCCAGAGAGCGGCTTTCTGCCATACCGCTGGGAAGGCTACGACGAGGCTCTGCTCTTGTACGTGCTCGGTCTCGGCTCACCGACGCACCCCCTGCCAACGGAGAGCTATGCGGCGTGGGCCTCTACCTACCAATGGAAGGAGATCTACGGCTACGAATTCCTCTACGCCGGGCCGCTGTTTATCCATCAGTTCTCTCATTTGTGGATCGACTTCCGCGGCATTCAGGACGAATTCATGCGCGCCAAGGGCATCGACTACTTCGAGAACAGCCGGCGGGCGACCTACGTGCAGCAGGAATATGCGGTCCGCAACCCACTCGGATTCGAGGGCTATGGCAAATCAGCCTGGGGCTTCACCGCCAGCGACGGCCCCGGGCCGGAATCCCGTCGGATCAACGGCGTCGACCGCAGCTTCCTGGGATACTGAGCGCGCGGCGTGCCGGACGGGCCCGACGATGGCACGCTCGCCCCGTGGGGCATCATCGCCTCGTTACCGTTCGCGCCGGAGATCGCCCTCTCGGCGATTCGACATTGCCAGGACGCATATCCGGAGACCAGGACTCCCTACGGCATGATCGGCAGCTTCAACCCGACCTACCCATCGCCGTCCGGAAGTGCGTCGGGCTGGGTGTGCCCCGTCCATTACGCCCTGAACCAGGGACCCAACGTCTCGATGATCGAGAACTACCGTTCGGGCCTGGTCTGGCGGCTGATGCGGCATTGCCCCTACGTCGTCACGGGGTTGCGCCGAGCCGGGTTTGCGAACGGGTGGCTGTGATGGTCATGCCTCGCTGGTCGCAAGCGCGTGGCCCGCTCCCGCCGACGACGGGCAGATGCGCGGCCTCGGGTGGATCACCATCGATCCGGTCAGCGTGACCAGCCAGTTCAGCTTGCCGCCTCCGACTGGTACCGCCCTATCCGCGCAAGGCTGTTGAGCCGGGCACGGTCCGCGAAGGCAGCCCGCGCCGCCGCGACGTTGGCCGGCTCGCCACGCCAGGCCGCGAGGACGGGGTCCTGGATCGCCCGCGAGTACGAGAAGCTGAGCACCCAAGGCTGCGGTCCGGCCGCATTCATCGC
>JBBSCF010000172.1:0-4177 GCA_038250545.1 Candidatus Limnocylindrales bacterium
ACGAAGGACTAGCCGCATGGGCCGTCACCCTGCTGCGAGCGCTTCCCGGCGCCCCGGTGGTCGGTGAGGTGCTGCCCGGATCCACCGACGACGGCAGCCTCCGGTTCTCAGACGCCGACCTCGTCCTCAGGGTGGAGCAAAAGGGCCACGTTGACCCCGTGATCGCCCACTCGATCGAGGCAGGAAACGCCGGACGATCGGAGCCGCTCCTGGTCGTCGCAAGGACGACCACCTCCGTCGCGCGCGAGATCCTCGAATCGCACGGCATCGGCTACGTCGACACCACGGGCAACGCAGCGATCGACCTGCCCGGCCTGCACGTGCGGACGGGATCGCTGACGCGGTCCGGGTCCTTCACAGCTTCAACCGAGATCGCCCCCGCCCCGCGCAACTCGGTATCGCCGCGCCTCGCGGGCAAGGCGGGACTCATCGCCCAGGCGCTCATCCTCGAGCCGGAGCGGGCCTGGACGCTGGATGCCATGGCTGAGCGCGCAGGGGTGTCGACCGCGCTCGCCCACCGCGTGTTCTCTCGGCTCGAACGGGTGACGGTGCTCGCGGCAGATGGCCGGGGGCCGCGCAAGACCCGTTCCGTGGCTTCCCCCGGGGCCCTTCTGGACCTCTGGGCCGAGGAGGCCGTCGAGCCGAAGGAGCGGCGAATCCCGGCGTACGCGTTGATGCGTGGCGATGGAGCTCGCGCAGTCTCCTCGCGGCTGGCGGAACGTGATCTGCTCCATGCCGTGACGGGTGTCGCCGCCGCGACGCGACGCGTGCCCTTCCTGACGTCGGTCCTCGTCACGGAGGTTCGCGTGACGGCTGCGCGGACCCCGGCCGAGGTCGCCGCTGCCGCCGATGCGCGACTCGTGGAGGACGGGGCCAACCTCGTGTTCGTCCAGGGGCCCGACGACGCGGAGCTTCGGTTCAGGCGCGAAGTCGAGGGCGTCTGGCTGGCGGCCGAGACGCGTGTGTATCTCGATGCCCTTCGGGACCCCCGGCGCGGCGCCGAGCAGGCGCGCGAGTACCGCAACCAGGTGTTCGGGTTCTAATGGCCCGCTCCTCTAAGATGCGTTAGTCTAAGACGTCTTAGATAGAGGCCAACGCGTGGGAAGCGACTTCATCGATCGGCACCAGGAGCGGGCTGACCTTGAGGACGCATGGGCGTCGGGACGGCCGGAGCTGGTCGTCTTGCATGGCCGGCGCCGCGTCGGTAAGTCGGCGCTGCTCACGCGCTTTGCGGCCGGCAAACCGCTCGCCTACTACGTGGCTGCCGAACAGCTCGAGCGCGACCAGCTTGCGGACATCGGGAAGGTCCTCGGACCGATGTCGGCGGGCTTCAGGCGCGGTCGGCCACCGCGACTCGCGATTCGCGACTGGGATGAGGCGCTCGCGATCGTGACGGATGCCGCCGCGACACGCCGGGTCGGGCTCATCATCGATGAGTTCCCATACCTGGTCGCCGCCAACCGCGCCCTGCCGTCCCTCATCCAGCGCTGGTGGGACGGAACAGGCTCCAGATCCAACGTGATCATCATCCTCGCCGGGTCGCAGCAATCGATGATGCGCTCGCTCGTGTCGTCGGAGGGTGCCCTGTACGGGCGTCCGACCCGAGCCCAGCACCTTCGCCCGTTCGACTACTACCACGCCGGCCAGTTCGCCAGGGCGTGGCCGGCCGAGGATCGGATCCGACTGTACGCGGTTGCGGGCGGCATCCCGGACTACCTCGAGGAGTTCGACACCAATCGCCCGCTTCACGACGAGCTTCTTCGGGTGGCCTACTCGCCGACGGGCCGGTTGTTCCGCGAGGCGCCCGACCTGCTGCGCGCCGAGTTCAACGAGCCGCGCACGTACGAGACGGTGCTCCGCGCGATCGCCAACGGCTACCTGACCCCGGGCGAGATCGCGACCCAGGCAGGGCTGGGCGCGGCGAACCGGGTGACACCCTATCTCGACCGGCTGCTGGAGGTAGGGATCGTCGAACGCCGGGTGCCGCCGCCCGAGGCCGGCTTGCCGCGTTCGCGCAACAGCCAGTACGTGATCGCCGACCCGTACCTCCGGTTCTACTTCGCGTTGGTCGACCCTTGGCGGAGCGCGATCCAGGCAGGACAGGGAGCGGCCGTCCTGGCCCAGCAATGGGGTGAGGACTTCGATCGATTCGTCAGTCGGACATTCGAGGAGGTCGCTCGCCAACACCTGGAGCGGCTCGCCGGCACTGGGTCCGTCGGCCCATTTAGCTCGGTCGCGTTCTGGTGGTTCAACGGCGGCGACATCGATGCCGCGGCAATGGCGGGGTCGCGCCTGGCGGCGGCCGGCTCCGCGAAGTGGACGCGCGACCAGGTGAAGCCCGGTGACCTGGCCAACCTGCGGCGGGACGTGGCGATCGTCGCCCCAGGCGACGCGCCACGGCTCTTCCTCTACGGCCGGTCGGGGTTCGACCGAAACCTGGTAGGTGTGCCGGATGTGACCCTCGTCAGCCTTCGCGATCTGTACGCGGCAGACCTCGACTACGAGCGGGTGGCCGCCCGGCGGCGGCCATGACGGGGGGCTTCACCGAGTCGATCGTGGAGGAGGCAGCACTCGCCGTCCTTGGCAGGCTCGGCTGGACCGTCCTCCACGGTCCGGAAATCGCAGCCGGCACGCCGGCCGCGGAGCGCTCGGACCCCGGATACCGCGACGTCATCCTCGAGCGGCGGCTGCGCGCCGCCCTCGTGCGCCTCAACCTTGGGCTGCCGGCCAGTGCCGTCGAGGACGCGTTCCGGAAGCTGACCCGGATGGCCGGACCGACGCTCATCGAGCGCAATCGGACGCTCCACCGGATGCTGGTGGACGGCGTGACGGTGGAGTACCGCCGACCCGACGGCTCGATCGCGGGCGCCCAGGCCCAGGTCGTCGACTTCGACGAGCCGCAGGCCAATGACTGGCTCGCCGTCAACCAGTTCACGGTGGTGGATGGCGGCCACGAGCGCCGGCCGGACATCGTGCTGTTCCTCAACGGCCTGCCGGTCGCGGTGATCGAGCTCAAGAACCCGGCCGACGAGCAAGCGACGATCCACACGGCGTATCGCCAGCTGGTGACCTACCAGGCCCAGATCCCGGCGCTGTTCGAGTCGAACGCGGTCCTCGTGACTTCCGACGGGACGACCGCCCGGATCGGCGCCCTGGGCGCGGGCGAGGAGTGGTTCAAACCCTGGCGGACGATCGAGGGCACCGCCGACGCGCCCTCGGTGATGCCCGAGCTCCGGGTGCTGCTCGAGGGCGTCTTCGAGCGCCGCCGGTTCCTCGACCTGGTGCGTCACTTCGTGGTGTTCGAGGACGCGGGCGGCGGAGCGATCGCCAAGAAGATCGCCGGGTACCACCAGTTCCACGCGGTCAATGCCGCAGTCGAGGAGACGATCCGGGCGACCGGCGCGCTCACGGCCCCACACCTCCGCGCCGCCGAGGAGCACGGCCGGTACGAGACGACCGCGAGCCCCGGCGGCGAGCCCGGCGACCGCCGGGTCGGCGTGATCTGGCATACCCAAGGGTCCGGCAAGAGCCTGACGATGGCCTTCTACGCCGGCCGGATCGTGCTCGAGTCCGCAATGGCGAACCCGACGCTCGTCGTCCTCACGGACCGCAACGACCTCGACGACCAACTGTTCGGGACGTTCGCCCGCTGCCATGACCTGCTGCGCCAGGAGCCGGTCCAGGCGCAGGACCGCGCCGATCTTCGCGCGAGGCTCGCCGTCGGCTCGGGCGGGGTCGTGTTCACGACGATCCAGAAGTTCATGCCCGACGAGCGGGGCGACACCCGCCCGGTGTTGTCCGACCGGCGGAACATCGTGGTCATCGCGGACGAGGCGCATCGCAGCCAGTACGACTTCATCGACGGCTTCGCCCGCCACCTGCGCGACGCGCTTCCTGGCGCCTCGTTCATCGGCTTCACCGGCACGCCGATCGAGCTCTCCGACGCCAACACGCGCTCGGTGTTCGGCGACTACATCAGCGTCTACGACATCGAGCGCTCGGTGCGCGACGGCGCCACGGTCCCGATCTACTACGAGAGCCGGCTCGCCAAGCTCGAGCTCGCCGAGGGCGAGCGCCCCAGGATCGACCCTGCCTTCGAGGAGGTCACCGAGGGTGAGGAGATCGACCGCAAGGAGCAGCTCAAGAGCCGCTGGGCCCAGCTCGAGGCCCTCGTCGG
>JBBSCF010000173.1:0-4167 GCA_038250545.1 Candidatus Limnocylindrales bacterium
CCACGTGCCAGAAGAGATAGTCCAGGTTCATCCCGAGATGGGCGATCGAGAAGACCCCGAGCTCCCGCCGCGCCTCGAGGAAGGGGGGCAGCGCGGCGATCCCGTAGCCCGACTCGAGCGGGTTGTCGAAGCGGACGGCGTCGTACCAGAGGGCGAAGGCGAGCGCGGGCGCGAACCCGAGGGCCAGCCACGCCGCTCGCCCGAGCGAGACCCGGACCGCCGCGCCGAGGTCGGTCGGGAACCGGGCCCGGATGCCCTCGGGCAGCGATCGCCAGCCCCAGTACGGCAACGCGGCGATCAGCGTGGCCCGGGTGAGGAACCCCGCGCCGGCGAGGATCCCCATCACGGGCGCTCGCCGCCGCCCGAACGCCTCCAGCAGGCCGGCGAAGGTGAGGATCGAAGCCACCAGCTGGCCGGTGTGCCAGACGCCCCCGCGCATCGTGACCGACCAGGTCGCGGTGCTGAACCCGAAGAGGAGCAGCAGCCAGGCGCGGTCGGTGGCCGACGCGACGCCAAGTCGACCGGCCAGGCGCCAGAGAAGGGCGAGGCCCGCCGTGGCGAGGCCGGCGTTGACGATCGGCTGCCAGCTCGTCGCGACGTCGGGCCCCACCAGGGCGACGAGCGGGGCGAGGAAGAAGGCCGGGAACGGGGCGAACGGCACGTAGACGCGCTGCCCGACCACCACCGCGTCGTACGGGCCCAGGGCGGTCTCTAGCCACGTCCTCCCGTGGAGGAAGGCGTCCGCGAGGTAGAAGAAGTCGGGCCTCCCGGCGTCGAACCGGACCGAGGTGGCCAGGTAGAGCGCGAACGCCGCCGCCAGGAAGCCTGTCGCGGCCAGACTGTGGTGATCGACGTGGCGGGGAGTCGCGGGGCTGGTCACGGCGCGGCCAGGGCAGGAGCGCGGGGTTCGGGACCATGCGGCGGGGCAGTGAGGATCGGCGCGACGAGTCCCACCCCGAACGCGAGCGGATAGAGCGCTTCGATCGGGATCCAGAGAGCCGGCAGGATGGCCGCCGCCCACCAGTGGCGCCGCTCCAGGAGCAGGGCGACCGGAATCAGCAGGAGCATCGCGTAGTGGTCCCAGAGGAGGGGGCTGAGCAGTTGGCTGGCGACCACGCCCACCACGAAGCCGGTCGCGGCGTCGCGGCGGACCCACGCATAGAGCGTGACCACGGCCGTCGCCGCCATTGCCACGAGCTGGATCACCGATGCAGCACCGCCGTCCAGGCCGGCCCGGTACGCCACCGCCCCGGCGGTCATGTTGTGGGGCGTCGTCACGGGCTGGCTCACCCGTCTCAGGAGCTCGACGTAGTCCCCCCAGGTGGCGAGGCCGACCACCAGCGTTGCGGCGGCGGCGGCGACTGCGCAGGCGAGCAGCCCCACCGCGAAGGCTCGCCATCGTCGCGTGACGATCATCCATCCGAACAGCAGCGCCGGTTGCACCTTGATGAGCGCACCGGCCGCCACCGAGATCCCCAGCGGGACCGCCCGGTCCAGGGTTCTCCATCCGACCGCGAAGGCCAGGAACAGGAGCGGACCCACCTGGCCGAGCTTCACCGAGTAGAGAAACGGCCACGAGACCGCGGCCAGTCCCACGATCGCCCAGCGCACACCCGGCCGGACCGGGAGGATCGCGACACCTGCGAGGAATGCGGCCACGAGGAATGCGGTCCACGCCCACGTCGCAACCGGCTCGGGCAGGAGGGCGAACGGCACCACCGCCAGGGCGAATGTCGGAGGGTAGAGGTAGATGGCGAATCCGCCGGCCACCTCCACAGTCAGGTCATACAGTGGCTGCCCGGCGAGCAGGCGATCAGCCGCCTGCACGTAGGCCTGGAAGTCATACCCGAGCGTGTCGGGCCTGCGCGCCATCGCGGCAACAATGAATGCCATAAAAAGGACAATCAGGAGTGGCGTCAGGCGTGCCAACGCAGCCACCAGGGCTTGCCCGCGCGCCGGCAGACCGCCGGGGCCGATCACCGCTCGCCCAGAGTGCGGCGTCGTCCCCGGTCCGGCGATGGCGTCGGGACCGCACTCGTGAGCCTCATTCGCCCGGTCGCCGCTTCCCGACGTGTCGGTGGATCAGCGGCGCCCGAAGGAGGTCCCATGCCACCCGCAGCGCCAGCCGGGGTCGTGCGTGCATCCGCGAACCGCGCTTGTCCGACCAGCGGATTGGGACCACCGCCATCCGGTATCCGCGCCTTCGGGCGAGGTAGATGAGCTCCACGTCGAAAACGATGCTCGTGATCCGCTGCCGCTCGAAGAGGTCGTGGGCCGCCTCGAGGGTGAAACCCTTGAACCCGCACTGGGTGTCCTGGACGGGGCCGGCCGCCCAGATCGACGCGAGCCAATGGAAGGCGCGGCCCAGCAGTCGCCGGATGCCAGGCTGGCTGCGGCGCATGTCGCTGCCGTCCGGCTGGATCCGGCTGCCGAGCGCGAGATCGTGATCGGCGAGGGCTCCCACGAGGAGGGGTAGCTGGTCGGGCGGGGTTGCCATATCGGCGTCGGCAAAGATCGCCAGATCCGTGTCGGTCGCAAGCATGCCCGCCTTCACGGCCGCGCCCTTGCCGCCATGCTGGACGGCGAGGAGGGCAAGAACCGGGGCCCCTGATGGCGTGGAGTCGTCAGCCTCCGCTCGAGCCCGCACGAGGTCCGCCGTGCCGTCGGCGCTCCCGTCGTCCACCACCAGGACGCGCACCTCGTCGGGCAGGCGTGCCGCGCCCGGGGCTCCGTCGCGACCTTCCTGGCCATGGCGACGGAGGTAGCCGAACAGCTCGTCGAGGGCCGGCCCGAGGCGCGCCCCTTCGTTGTACGCAGGCAGGACGATCGTGAGCGAGCGGGCATCCATCGCCGGTCAGTCTACGGGTGCCGGGGTGAGGTTCGGCACCCCAGCCGCCGCCTTCGCCGGTCGCGCCGCCAGCGGGACGAGCGCGACGAGCATCGCAAAGCTCTGCGGCCAGATCGTCGGGAGGGCGAGGAAGGACGCGACCGGCACCGTCCAGCGACGGTCCGTGCGGGCGCCCCACGCCACGATGACCACGGCCACCGGAAAACGCAGCGCGAGCGGGACCGCCACGGAGGTGCTCCCGGACAGGCCGACGTTGCTCTGGAGCATCCGGATCCAGTCGGCCCACCAGCCGGGCGCGAACGGATAGGTGACGGCAGCCACGACCGCCACGGCGGCGAGCGCGCGCGCGAGCAACCGCCACTCGGCGCGGAAGGCGAACCAGCAGATCCCGACCCCGGTCGTGACCTTCGTGAGGATGACCAAGGCCCAGCTCTCCGGGAACCGGAACCCCAGCACGATCGCCGCCGCCAGGAGGATGTGGATGTTGCCGACCGAGACTTCGAGGAGGACCGGATACAGGGCAAGCGTGGCCAGTGTCCAGCCCCGACAGACCCAGCCGAGAGCGGCGATCGCCAGGGCCGTCCAGGTCCAGAGGAAGGTGGCGAACGAGACCAGCTGGAAGGGGAGCAACGCCAGCGCCACGGGCGGCGCATAGCGGAACGCTACGGCGGCGTCCACGTTGGAAAAGGCATCCCGGTACGGGTCGGCCGGATCGAACGACCAGTAGCTGTAGGCGTCGGTCCCCCGGCCCTCCGGGTGGACGAGGATCCAGGCGAGGGCCACGGCGCCGATGACCGAGAGGCCCAGCCGGATGGGACTTCGGTAGCGGACCGCGAGAGCGGCAAGCCCCCTCATGCGATCGGTCGCCGCGCCGGCCCCTCCTCCGCGTTCTCCACGACGTGCCGGCCGTCCGGATCTCGCAGCACCGCGAGCAGGGTCATGAGCATGTAGCTCAGGAGGCGCGGCGTGGCGAGCACGCTCAGGGCAACGGCGGCTGCCCACCCCCACCGCGTGGGTGCAAGCCTCCAACTCAGCACGAGCCCGGCGACCAGGAGCACTGCCCACAGGACGGGGGAGAGTGCGTACGGCGAGATGTTGCGCACCTGTCCGACCTGCCCGAATGTCAGGGTGGCGAGGAAGTCCACGGTCCCGCGCGGCTCGAGCAGCAGCTGGAGCAGCCCGAAGCCAGCAACCCACGCACCGAAGGCGAGCATGCGCCGCCAGTCGCGGCGGCCGATCCACCAGACTGCGATGAGCGCCGGGAACAGCTTCAGGTTCGCAGCGAGCGCAATGGCCCAGGGCCCGCCGAGGGCGGTCAA
>JBBSCF010000174.1:0-4157 GCA_038250545.1 Candidatus Limnocylindrales bacterium
CCGATCATGTCCGCGAGGGGGTGGTTGGTGAGCAGCCGGACGATGGCTTCCGCGAGCGCCGGCGCGTCCTGCGGTGGGACGAGGAGCCCGTTGCGGCCGTCCTCGATCATCTCCGGGATCCCGCCCACCCGCGAGGCTACGACCGGGCGCGAGAGCGCCATCGCCTCCAGGATGGTGAGGCCCTGGGCCTCGCGATAGGAGGGCAGCACCGCGACGTCGAAGGCGGCGGTGATGGCCGGGATGTCGTCGCGCCGCCCCGTGAAGATGACGTGGCGCTCCACGCCCTGCTCGTGGGCGATCTGGTGCAGCGCGTCCAGGCGGCTGCCCTCGCCCACGATGAGCAGGTAGGCCCGCGGCACGCGCCCCAGGACGAGTGGCCACGCCTCCAGCAGCGTCGGGTGGCCCTTCTCCAGCTCCAGGCGCCCCACCACCCCCACGATGGCCGCATCGGGCTCCATCGCGTACTCCTCGCGGAGCGTGCAGCAGGGCTCCTGGTGGTCGTAGCGCTCCAGGTCCACGCCGTTGTAGATGAGGCTGACGGGCGTGCCCGTGCGCCCCTCCTCGGCGATCTTGGCCACGATGGCCTCGGACACCGCGATCACGTGGTCCATCTGCGGCATGAGGAGGCGCAGCTGCTCCTGGTCCTCGGTGGGCCGGATTCGCGACGAGTGCACCGTGGAGATGACCCACGGCCGCCGGTGGCCCGCCTCGCCCAGCGCGATCGCGGCCTTGGTGCCCACGATCTCGGCGCGGTACATGTGGTTGTGGACCACGTCCGCCCGGACGTCCGCCAGGTGGGCGGCGAGGGTCGCGGTCGCGATGACGTCGTCGGGGACGTCGATGACGGTCACGTCGATGCCAGCCCGCTGGAGCTTGCGAACGGCGCTGCCGGGCGAGAGCGAGACGACCGACACGTCATAGAACGCGCGGTCCAGGCGGGAGACGAGGTTGTAGACGTGCTCCTGGGCGCCGCCGTTAGTCCCGGTGGCCATGATCTCGACGACGCGCACGCGCTGCGGGCCCGGGACGGGCAGGTGGACCATGGGGGCGACACAGGGATCGTCGGGCTGGGGACGCGTCATCGCAGCAGGGTTCGTCTGACCAGCAGGCGCTGGATTGGATGATCCACCGCGCCCCACTCGTATTTGTAGGCCTCGTCGCCGCGGAGGAAGTCCATCCTGGTCAGGCCGCGGTGCAGCGCGCGTCGCACGTACCGCTCCACCATGAGGACGCCCGGGGAGAGGTCGCGGGCCTCGGGGTCCACGCCGGCGTTGTAGTAGAGGAGCGAGTCCCCGCTCGTGAACGACACCCCGGCCGCGATCCGCCGACCGCCCACGGTCAGGAACGCGAGGTTCAGGGGCCCGTCTGCGGGGAACAGCTCGAACATCCGTCGGAAGAAGACGCGGCTCTGCTCGCCGCCGGGGGTGTCCGGGAACAGCCCGTCGTCGCCCCAGCGCTTCTGGTGGAGGTCGATGAACTCGGGCAGGTCCGCGAGCGGGTCGGGCGAGTCCTCCAGCAGCACCTCGCCCACGGCCTCGGCACGGCGGACCTTGCGCCGGATCTCGTGGCGCTCCTTCTTGCCCAGGGTGGCGAGGTAGTCGTCGATGGTGCCGCCGACGGGCAGGTCGGCGACGGGGCAGACCTCCTCGGGCTCCACGTTGAGCGTCCAGCCCCGGGACATCTCCCGGGGCCCGAAGGCCGCCGCCAGCGCGTCCGCGGCCGGATCGCCCACCCGGAGGCGGCGCAGGTCCACGGCGTCCCAGGGGTCGGGGTGCTCCGGGTCGCCGCCCGAGCCGCAGTAGTCGGCCAGGGCGTCCGCCACGGCCGGGAGATCGGCCGGTGCCGCGAGGAGGGTCGCGTAGTCCGCGTGGTACGAGGCGCCGAAGAAGACGGCCTTGGCGTCCGGCGAGACCGTCGTGAGCAGCGGCTCCTCGGCGTGGCGCAGCATCGTGCGCAGCTCCACGTCGCCGGGCTCCACCTCGTGGCGGTGCATCAGCGGCGCGATGGCCAGCGGCTCCCCGTCGTCCGGGCCGTCCGCGGGGACGAAGACCAGCGTCTCCTCGTGGGCGTTGTCGCCGTAGGCATCCCACCAGGCGCGGTGGAACGCCCAGTGCGAGAAGGGCGTGGCCCACGGGTTCGCGGCCGCGAGGGCGTCCCAGCAGGCGGGATCCAGCGCCTCGAACGGGCGACGGACGGCACGAAGCTCCGTCATCCGGCCCCCGGGGTCGTGCCGCCGGCGGCCGGCGGACAGTCAGGCTCGCCGGTCATCGTCTGGGGGGACACGATCGGGAGAATACACCCGCGGGCCGGGACCGTTGCGCGAGCAACGGGCCGGGCCTCGCGCGCTCGAGTCAGCCGGTTCGTGGAGCGGGGGGTGAGCAACCCCCAGAGGTCAGGCGGGGCGCGACGAGGAACGCGGACACGGCGGAGAGCCATAGCCCCAACCAGGAGCGGTCGACGCCAAGAGCCACCGAGTGTCGAGCCCCGAGTGGCGCGGGAGTCGCCCGCGCGAGGCATTCATCGTCGGTCCGGGTCGACCCCGGGAGCCTGCCGGCGGCGTCCCAGCCAGGCGAAGGCCGGGATCGCGAGCATCGGGTACTCGTTGAGGTTGTACAGGATCCCGCCCTCGGTCTGGCTGTTGCGAAGGTCCGTGATGTAGTCCGGCCACATGGGAAGGAAAAGCATCGAGACCGCTGCCAGGCCCGCGAGGCCCAGCCACCAGCCACGCCGGCGGATGCCGATGAGGGCGAACGGCGCCACGGTGGGCTTGAGGAGCACGAGGGCGGACGGCCAGGCCCAGCGCGTGCCGAGCGCGATGGCCGCCATGAACCAGAGCCCGGGGTTCCCGTGGAGGATCTTGACCCCGGTGATCGGGAACCAGAGGCAGACAGCGATGGCGAGCCAGGCAGGTCCAGACGGCCGATAGGCCAGGACCATCGCGAGGGTGATCCCGAGGGGGATCGCCCACCACAGGACGGCGGGCAGCACGAGGAACGGCAGCAGGAGGACCAGGATCGGCGGCGGGTAGAGGACGTCCCCGTGGGCGA
Source organism: Candidatus Limnocylindrales bacterium (assembly GCA_038250545.1). Taxonomy (GTDB): domain Bacteria; phylum Chloroflexota; class Limnocylindria; order Limnocylindrales; family CSP1-4; genus CAIXZV01. Next base: position 3,048 of record JBBSCF010000174.1, read on the forward strand.
TCACGTACGGCCCGGCGAGCTGGTGCGGGAGGTAGAAGCCGGCCCCCTGGACCCATCGTGCCGCAGCATCGCGGTACAGGATGTAATCCACGCCGATGTTGTCGCCACCGCCGCCCAACAGGAACTGGCTCCACTGGGCCACGGACAGGCCGAGGAAGACGATGGCGATGACCGAAGCCACCCGATCCCAGGGACGTGCTCCGCGACGCATCTCCGTCAGTGCAGCAGCGCGCGAAGGGCATCAAGCGTGAGCCTGGGCGCGTCCGGGTTCTGGAGCCGGCGGATGAGGAAGTACTCCGGGAGCGGCCGGTCGTCCGTGATCACCGGGCCGTTCCCCACCGCTGCGCGGAGCTGGTCCCCGGAGGCCCAGGTCAGGCCCACCAGGAGCTGCCCCCATGCCTGCGCCGAGCGGTTGTTCGAATCGGGCGCGCTGTTCACGTCCGCCAGGACCCCGGGCCGGTTGAGCACGTCGACCAGCGCGGAGGGCTGGAGATCCTCCGGCCCGTCCGACCCGATCATGTAGAACCCGTAGCCGCCGGCGCCGGCGATGACGCGGACGTTCGCGAACACCGACAGGAACGAGCGGACGTGGGCCAGGAACTCGTCCAGCGTCTGGCCGTAGGGCACCCACTGGACCATGACCCCGTCGGACGTCAGCCGCGCCTTCGAGGCCCGGTAGAACTCCACCGTGGAGATCACGGACACGCCGGAGCTCTCGATGGGCGGGGGCGGATCCACCACGATGAAGTCGTAGGTCTCGCTCGTGAGCTCCACGTGGTTCCGGCCGTCCGCGATGATCACCTTGCCCTTGGGGTCCGCCAGCACCGCGGCGGCGTCGTCGTAGAACCATCCGAACATCTTCGGCACGGACGGGACGAGCTCCACCGCGTCGGTCCTCACACCCGCAATAAGGGCCGTGCGGAATGCCGTCCCCATCCCGAACGCGATGGTCACGCCGCGCTCCGCATTGGGCCGCAGGGCGAGCGGCAGGAGCGGCATGAACTTGGTGTCGACGGTGATGAGCGTCATCGACGTCCCGCCCACCCAGATCTGCGGCGTGGCGCCCACCTGGCCCGCCTCCACGGACGCGATCTCGTCCTCCGTTGCCGC
>JBBSCF010000175.1:0-4144 GCA_038250545.1 Candidatus Limnocylindrales bacterium
GCGCAGGGCCTCCTCGATGACATCGCTGTCGCCCTTGCCCAGGCGGGCGGCCCGCACCTTGACGGACCGCAGGACGTCGCGGTCGATCGTGAGCGTCGTTCGCACCTTGCTCATCGTCGCATCATAGCATCACGACGCGTCCAGGTTCGTGACGAGGCCACGTGGCATCGGGTCAGTCCGGACGCGTTCGGACGATCCCATCAGGCGCGTCACGTGTCGCCCTCCAGCACGCCGGCGCCGACGACCACCGCGAAGAGTCCAATGGTGCGCAGTCACCCGAATCGGCCCGCCGACGCGTCTATCGTGAAGAGGCGCAGCCGAGCCACCTGGTCCGCGCCCAGGGACCAGCGTCGGCCGCGCCGGAGGGAAGAGTGGACCGCTCGATCGCCGACGACCTGCGGGAGCGCCGCCCGGAGGCGATCGACCGGCTTCTCGCCGAGCATGGACGGGAGATCCAGGCGGTGGCCCAGGTCATCCTTCGCGATCGCGACGAGGCCGCCGACGTCCTCGCGGAGACGGTCATCGCGGCGTGGGAGAAGGGCGCGAGCCTCCGCGACCCGGGCGCCCTGCGCCCGTGGCTCCTCCGGGTGGCCACGAACCGGGCCCTGGACCAGCGTCGCAGGACGGCGCGGATCGTTGCCCTGGACTCGATCCTCGACCCGGTGTCGGGCGATCCGATCGGAGGCGTCGAGACGCGCCTGGCGATTCTTGAGGGCCTGGCCCTCCTGGCCCCGCGCGAGCGAGCGGCGGTCGCGCTCCGGTACCTCGCTGACCTCCCGATCGACGAGGTCGCGGCCGCCATGGGCACCCGGCCGAACACCGTTAAGACGCAGCTTCGGGAGGCTCTGGCCAAGCTGCGCAAGGGCATGGCCGACGAGGGCAACCGGGGATCCCGGCCGGAGGTGCGCCGTGGTTGACGATCGGTTCGACGCGGACCTGCGCGCCGCCCTGCACCACGAGATGGCCATGACCCGGATCGGCGTGAGCGCACCGCAGATCCGGACGGGGATCGCGGCGCGCGAGCGACGGCGCCGCTCGACACGGGCCGCCCTACTCGGGATCGCGGCCCTCCTGGCGATCGCGGTCGCCACGCCCATGCTGGCCCCGCTCGCGCAGCGCGCCCTTGCCCCGGATCGGCCGACCGAGGCGGCCGTGACCGTCCATCTCGACGCAACCGGCGACCTCGTGGTGGAGACGACCCCCTTCGCGGGACCGCCGGTCGAGACGGCCCGGCTCCCACGGGCCGCCGAGTGGCTCCGCCCGACGGTGGACCCCTCCCGGCTGCAGCCGAGAGCGGCGGGCACGGTCATCGCCTTCCATCCCGACGGCTACCTGGCCGTCGCCGTCTCCGCCGCGGATGAGAAGGCGAGCCCGGTCGCGGTGCTCGTCTGGGACCTCGCCCGGCCGACCGCCGAGCCGGTGCGCCTGGAGACCACGGCCGACGGGTCCGGCAGACCCGTCATCGGCTGGACCGCCGACGGCCGGCTGGTGGTGGCCGCGGACGTGGCGGTCGCGGGGTTCGATGTCCTCGACCCACGGACGCGAGGCGTGGTCAGCGTGACGATCTCCCGCGACACGGTCGATGCGAGTGGCGTCTTCCTGGGAGCGATCGGCACCTCCACGGCCGGAGGGTCGATCACGAGCACACCGGACGGCGAGATCGTCGTCGTCATGACGAACCCGGGCACGTTCGAATCGACCGTCGCGACCCTGGAGCTGCCTCGGGGCGGGGGGGCCGGGCGGGCGACGGAGGGGCTCCCAGCCGCGGTGTGGTCCGTCACGGGCCTGGAGCGAACATGGGGGACGAAGGGGGGCGTCGTCGGGGGCCTGGGCAGCGCGAACGACATCTCCATCGCGGGCGTCCAGGTGGGCCGCCCCATCAGCAGCTCCGACGCGCCCGATGCCCAGGCCTGGTCGATCCTCGGCCCGGGCGAGCAGGTTGTTGGCCAGCCGGTGTGGGACGCGACGACGACGGGGATCTGGCTCCTGCAGGCGACGGGTCGTCGCCTCGACCTGGTCCACCTCGATGGCCCGGGCCTCGCCTCGGCGCGAGCCACGCTCCCAGGGGACGGGACGACCGATTCCAGCCGCAATGCGATCGTCGGGGTGGCAGCGGACGGGCGCGGCGTCGTGGTTCGCGGAGCGGCGGGCGACCTGTTCGTCGACGGCCTCTCGGGTCGCCGGGCGGACCTCCCCACCGGAGCCCGTTTCGTCGGCTGGTCGCGCGCGGCGACGACCCCGACGCCCGAGGAGCGTCCGTTCTGTGAACCGGTCGAGAACCAGGACCTGGCCGGCACGCGGATCGCGGGGCCCCACGGGACGTTCGTGGGGGGGCTCCCGGCGGGAATGGGTGGGGCCGCCTATGCCAACCCGAGGCCGGCCACGGACGCGTGGGGCCTGGTAGCCGCGCAGACGGTCGCCGGCGCCGGCCTGCGGCTTCTGCTTCCCGATGGGGCATGCGCGTCTCTCGTCACGGCCGAGGCGGTGCCGGTGGACGATCCGGCGGCCACTCCCCTGACGATCGACGCCTCGGACGTGACGCCCGGCGGTCCGGGCGGCGTGCTCAGCCTCGCGGAACCGTCTCCGGGTCGGTGGATCGTCCGGGTGCGGCTCGCGGTGGCGGGCAGGGCCGGGTCGAGCATCGCGTCGCTCCTCTACCGCGTGGACGTGGGAGCCGAAGCTCCGTCGCCCTCCTCCGGAACGTCCTCATCGGGCGGGAGGCTCGTCTCCGACGGCCCGCAAACCGGTTCACTGCCGGGCTCCGTCGTCCCCCTCTGGACGATCTGGCACGGTCGGGCCGACGCACCGGCGGACGGCGTCTCGAGCTTCCGCGGGCTCACAAGCCCGCCGCTGCGAGCCGGCCCCGTCGTCACCTCCCTCGCCTGCACCGGCGGCGGGGAGATCCTCGTCGCGGCCGCGACGGCCGCCGACCTCGGGAGCGCGATGGGACCGGCAGCCGACCGCTGGACGCGCATCGCCTGCGCCGACCTGCCGAGGGATGCGGCGCCCGTCACGGTGAACCTCCCCGATGCCCGCGGTGCCGAGACGGCACTCATCGTCGAGCGCCGACCGACACGCGCCGATGACCTGCTCGGCTACTCGGTCGTCGTCGGCCAACCGGTCGATATCGCCTGCGACACGCCGACCCCCGAGCTGGCCGGCAGGATCGGCCTGCGGCCGTCGCCGGACACGAGGTCGCAAGCCGGCACCCTCGTCGGCTACGAGCTCCCGGCCGGCTCGCGCACCATGGCCGCCGGCGAGCTCGTCGGCGCCGCCTCGCTGCCACCCCTGTCCGGCCCGGCAAGCTGGCAGAGTGATGGGTGGTCGCTGACCCTTCCCGCCGGCCTCTGCGCCACGGGATGGTCGATGCAGGAGGCCGAGGCTGGCGCCGCGGAGCTCACTCCGGGCAGTTCGGCACGCAGCAGCGACAGCGCGGTCGTCGGCCGGATGACCCTGTCGCTGCGTGACCCGGGTGACTGGACGATCGCCGTCACGTTGGCCCTCCAGGGCCCGCACGGCACCACCGGATCGGCGTCGCTCCTGTGGCACGTCGACGTCACGGCGAACGCCAGCCCGACCCCCTGACCCGGGTCCTGGTCCGTCCACCGCCCCTTCTCGGCCGGCGACTTCCTCTACGCTCGCTAGGCCAGGATCTCCCCGCGCGGCCGCATCGATCGGGCTCGATCGATTCGTTGATGACGATCCGCCAGCGCGGATGGCGGATGCCGGCTCGGCCGGCTCCCGGCACGAGCGGCATCCAGCGCTCCGGGCGCCCCTCGATCCAGCGGTGGACTCGAGCAGGTAGCCGAGCCGCGTGACATCCGCCACCGCAGGCTCGGTCGCGAGGACGGGCCCGAAATCATCTGGGCGGAGTGCGGGGGCGAGGTCGCGCTGGACGGTGACGACGTTCCCCCACGCGCCCGTGGTGGTCAGGGTCGGCCACGCCAATTACGTAGCGTGGCGTATTGCTATTGACCTGCCATATCCTGTTATCGCCAACCTAGTTGCGCCATGATACGGTATTGGAATGCCGGCACCGCTCTTCCCGAAGCTCCTCGAACGGGCCCTCGACCGCCACGGGCTCCTCACGCCTGAGGACGCACTCGCCATCGGCGCAAGTGAAGCCGCCCTCCGCCTGATGGCA
>JBBSCF010000176.1:0-4126 GCA_038250545.1 Candidatus Limnocylindrales bacterium
CCGCGGTCTTCGGGCCGCCCGTTGGGTGCGCGAGTCGACAGAGGGTCAGTACGACCGCTTCGGGCCGGAATCGCAGCACGAGCAGATGGATCGGTTCGTCGAGCGCTACGGCCTCGTGGACACGAAGATCGTGTACTCGGTTGCGCAGAGCGGTCGCACCGTCTGGCGTTCCAGCACCATGGTGGACATGCTGGCCGCGGCAACGGCCGGGTCGTTTGACGTCCTGCTGACTGGCTACTTCGATCGGTGGCAGCGCAACCTGCGACGCACCCTGGAGCTGGTCGAGGACCGCCTCCATCCGTCTGGTGTTGCCTGGGTCATGTGCGATCGACGGCTGATGAGTTCGGATCCACGAGACTGGGACCAGATGGTGACCGAGGCGCATGAAGCCGAGCGATACAGTCGGCGCCTCGGGGAGCGGATCACGGACGGTTACGCCGCGAAGTTCCGGCGCCTCGCCGACCCAGGAGGCCGCGCCCCTCTCGGGTTTGTGCGGATCCCACCTGCATTCGTGCTGGCCATCGACCCGGACGCCATTGATGTTGCCGTCCGGATCTTCGAGCGCTATGCCGTCGGCACCCTGTCGATCGACGAGGTTGCCAGCGAATTTGGCCTGAACGATCGGCGCGTCACGGACATGCTGAAGAACCCGGTGTACAACGGCTGGGTCGGGCGAAAGGGCGAGCGGACGCCTGCACCCTGGCGTTCCACCCCACCGGTGTCGGACGAGTTGTGGGAGCGGGTCGCGACGCTCCGAGCCAGCCGGGCTCGTCACGGCGGCAGTCGTCCCCCGGTCCGGATCGACCTGCTGCGCGGACTCCTCTACTGCGTCTGCGGTCAGCGGATCCGCACCGACGGGACGATGGGGACTCCACCTCGGCAGCGGAAGCTCCATCCCAGGCACGATCAGTGCCCGGAGTGGGGTCCGAAGGCGAGCCACTCCTCGAACGTCTATGAGCCGTGGATCATCGGCCAAGTGACCGGGATCCGGGTCGACGAGTCGACCATCGAACGAATCGTCAGGGTCCTGTCCACGCCGGAGACGCGACCCATCGACGTCAACCGGGCTCGCCTCGAACGGATGAAGCGCGAACTCGCGCTTGACCATGCCGCAGGTCGACTCGACGACAAGGTCTACCTCGCGCAGATCGCGGTGCTGCGCGATGAAGCGACGAGGATCGACTCCGGCAAGCGCCCGGGCACGGGCATCGCCCCGGACAAGGCCGTCGCCAGGTTGCGGGCGCTACCCGAGACCTGGGCCAGGGCGACTCGGGAGGGCAGGGCGGAACTGCTGCACTCGATCTATGAACGGATCGTCGTTCGCGGCCCGGAGTTCGTCGGCGCTCGACTCACGCCGGAGGCTTACTCGCTGGGCCTCGCGCTCGCGCTGCCCGAGCGCGTTCAGCCGGCGCAGGAGTGGGTACTGGCGCGCCCGACAGGATTCGAACCTGCGACCTTCGGCTCCGGAGGCCGACGCTCTATCCACTGAGCTACAGGCGCGCGAGGCCCAGATGATACCCGGTGGCGCACGGATAGAGCTTCGGCTTCGAGTTCTATGCTCTATCTCGGAGCCTGAGCCGCGTTCAATCTGGTGTCGCCAGCGTTTGTAGAGCGTAGAACCCAGAGCGATGCAAGGCATCCCTGCTGCGATGGATCGGTGTCCACCGACGCTCCGTCCTCAATCAGGCTCACGAAGTCGGGTGCAAGACGCCGAAGGCTCGCGAGCACCTGCGCCACGCTGAGCGCCGGGAGGCTTGTCGCGGCAGCCATCGCGGCGACCTCGTCGAGGACGCCGTGCGGGTCGAGCCACCACGGGTGGACGAGGAACTCATCCGCCGTGTGGACGAGGACGCCGGACTCCGCGAGCCGCGCGGGTGCAAAGTGTCGGATGTTGTTCGTGACGATCACGTCAGCGCGAGCCGCGAAGGCCGCCGCGACGACGTGGCGATCCCCGGCGTCGACCTCACCGGGGACTGCCGTCAGGAACTGGCTGGGCCGGTGCGTCATCGCCTCGGCGAACGCCGCCTCCATCCGCTCGCGCCGGCGGCGGAACCGCTCCTCATCCTCGGGGTCGTTGATCGATCAGGCTGTCGACGAGTTCGTTGAGGATCTCCGCGCTCCAGGCCGGGCAGTGGAGGCCCCGCTCGGCGATCCCTCGGTTCGCTCAGTGCGGGGGTTGCAGTTTCCGCCTCGGTCCACTGATCCCGAGCGCGTCGAGCGCCGCACGCATCTCGTCGCTTCGGTCGATGAGCGGTTCCTTCTGGGCTCTATAGACCACGTCCGAGACCGCTCGCATGAGCATGTGGAGGACGTCGTGGCGGTCGATGCCGAGGGCGGTCAGACGCTGGGCAGCGGACCAGGCTTCGAGAGGCTGCCCGTCCCAGAGCTGATTGGCGACGATCTCGTGCAACGCGAGGTGGAGCCTTGGACTGACCGTCGCCCCGTCGATGGTGACATCTTCGTCAGACCGCAGCGCCGGCGCGAATTCGGGGTGCTCGGCCTCGAAGAGGAGCGACCGATCGTCGGGATCCGAGGGATCGAGCGACGCCAGGTCGATCCCACGCAGGGTTCCGCGACGCCGCGGGACGGCCCACGCCCGACGAGCCGCGAGGCCGCCGGGACTGTCGTGGCCAACGGCCCGGGACGACGCCGGCGCCACGCGCTCCCGCGCGAGCCCGGACGGGAGCGGTCCGCCACCCGGGCCGCCCCCGGTGCCGAGCGCAACGTCGCGCTCGGCGATGGGACGTGCGTTGAACGCCTCGACCCACGCATCGAGCGCTCGCCGGTCGGTCAGGTCGACGCCGTCGGCCATCATCGCGTCGACGAGTGACTTCGCGGGGCCGAACAGCGAGGCGTCGCTCGCCATGCGCTGGAATTCGGGCGTGAACTGATCGATCGCCGCGAGCGTCTCCTCGATCGCGGAGCGCGGCAGTTCCTTCCGCCGACCCGCATAGCGCACCCAGCGCCTCAGGGCGTCGGGGACGGATCGGATATCGGAGGCGTCGAGCATCGCCTTGCGCGGCAGCCAGTCGAGCAGGCACCGCTCGACGGCGATCGGGCTCCAGCGGAAGGGGTCGGCGTCGAGCCGCTCGAGGCGGCAGTCGACGAACATGGGTGCCAGCTCGACCGCCTTCTTCGACCGGCCCGCCTCCTTCGAGGCCGAGAAGCCGCGGAGGACGGCCTCACGCGCTTCCTGGGTCCATTCGCGAGCCTCGGACTCCACCGGGGATGGGAGGGCACGCAGCCTCGCGCGCATGAGCGGGACCAGCGGAGGCATGTCCTCGTCGCATGGCGGGTCGATGGACAGGTCGAACATCCGCAGGCCCTGCGCGAGCCGGTCGGCGACCTCCTGTGCGCTCAAGGGCTTCAGGGCCATGCCAGCGGACTCGACGAAGGCACGACGGACATCGTCCGGATCGCCGGCGATGTGCACCTGGCGGGCGAGACCGTCCCAGTTCTGGTCGACGAGGGTCACGAGGGCGTGTCGACGCCCGCCCTCGTACTCCCAGGTGGCGACGACGATGTCCTGTTCCTCGTACGGGTCCACCGGCGTCCACGCTCCCACGAAACGGGAGCGACCCACGATCGCGGCCCACGGCGGGTCCCTGCGACCGGCCACCTTGAGCCGGAGGGCGCCCGCGCGCGCCAGCCGGGCGAGGGTGTCCGACGTGGAGACTGCGGCCAGGGCGTGGAGCAGGGCGAGGGCGTCGTCCGTACGCTTGGCGACGAGGTGGTCGACGAGGCGCTGGCCGAAGAATCCCTCGGGGTCCTCGATGTCGATGAGCTCGCGAGGAAAGGTGGAGATCACGCTGCTCGCGAACGCCTCTGCCTGGACGGGGTCCGGGTCGTCATGCAGGCCGCGCGCGTCCCGGAGCAAGCTGTCGAAGGCTGGCGCGAGGGAGGGTTCCCGGTCTCGTGCGCTCCCGCGCCGCCCACCGCTCGACCTCGAATTCGGATGCCGTGTTCGGGGCATGGTTCGTCGACTCTCCAGGTCGTGCGGCCGAGCCTCTGCCCGGATGCCGGTTTCATTGTCTCGTGTGACGACGCCCCGTGCATGGAGCCACAGACGTGGTCCATCACCGGATGTGCGGTAGAACGGGATCCGAGCACGCGGTAGAACGGGATC
>JBBSCF010000177.1:0-4116 GCA_038250545.1 Candidatus Limnocylindrales bacterium
CGCCGGGCCGGCCGCGAGGGCCATCGGGAAGTTGAAGGGGCTGATGACCGCGAAGACGCCGAAGGGCCGGAGGACGGAGCGTGTGTGGACGGTCGGGTCGCCGAGGTTGTCCATCGGGTGGACGTAGCCGTTGTTGCGCTCGAAGACGTCCGAGTAGTAGCGCAGGAGGTCGGCCGCCTCCTCGACCTCGCCGAGGGCCTCCAGGCGGCTCTTGCCGACCTCGAGCCCCATGAGCGCCCCGTACTCCATCTGGCGCTCGGAGAGGAGATCTGCCGCGCGACGGAGGATCGCGAGACGCTCCCGCCAGGGCGTCGCCCGCCAGGCCGGCTGGGCAGCACGTGCCGCCGCGATCGCGTCCTTCACGTCCTGGCGGGTCCCCTTCGCGAAGGTCCCGACGAGGAGGTCGCGGTCGATCGGCGAGCGCAGCTCGAAGGCGCCCTCGCCGTCCCGCGCCTTCCCGCCGACCCAGTTCTGGTGATGGCCACCCAGGCGGGCACGCGCCTTCTCGATCCCGGCGTCGTATCGGGCGTGGAGCTCCTCGTTGTCGTTTCGCAGCGTCGCGTACGTGATCTTCATGCGCTCGCCCATGGATGCTCCTCGCTTCGCTGCTGCGCCGCGTCGCCGCGGCCCTGCCGGCGCGGCCGTGGCCCGGGGCGGGCCGGCGCGCTCCAACGGATCCGCGGTCCAGTGTTCGCCGATCAGTCTAGCGCGGCGACGACCTCGCCCACCGTCGCCGCGACCGCGTCGGGCCGCTGGGCGCCGCGCAGACCGGGGACCTCGGCAGCCGGGGTCCGCCCCGAGAGAAGCAGGACGGCACGCAGGCCGGCTCGCCGCGCCCCGACGACGTCCTGGGGGGCGTGGTCCCCGACCATCGCGACGTCGCGGCGCGCAAGGCGCTGGCCGCCGAGGGCGGCGATCTCGGCCGCCAGCTCCCGGTGCGCGATCCGGAACATGAGCGGCCCGGGCTTGCCGGCGACGAGGGCCCGTGTCGAGGTGGCGTACTCGAGGGCGGCCACGAACGAGCCGCTGTCGATCGTCTCGCCCCGGCTCGTGTACCACCACGGGTTGCGGTGCATCGCGACGAGGTCCGCCCCGCCCCGGACGAGGCGGAAGGCCAGGTTCAGGTTCGCGAAGCTGAGGTCGTCCTCGCCATCGCCGATGACGACCGCCGCCGCCCGGGCCCCGGGCTCCGCGGCCTCTTCCGGGCTGAGCCGCGGCTGGTCGCCGAACTCCCCGAGGCCGTCGGGGCTCGTCAGGACGAAGACGGCCCGGCCCGGGTACGTTCGCCGGACGTGGTCCACGGTCGCGGAGAGGGCAGTCACGATTCGCTCGGCCGGGATCGGCAGCCTGGCCGCGGCGAACCGTGTGGCGAGCGTCGGACGGCTGGTGGACGAGAGGTTCGTCGCGACGCGGAAGGGGATCCCGCGCTCGTCGAGGCGGGCCAGCGCCTCGGCCGCGCCCGGCAGGACGGCGCCCTTCATCGTCAGGACGCCGTCGACGTCGAGGACGAGGGCGCGCACGCCGTGGAGCGCGGCGCGCAGCGGTTCGGTGGTCGAGATGGTCATCGGTGGAGCGTAGCGCGGACGGGTACCCGCGGGGACGCCGACGACGAGGTCTACCTCGCCCGCCCGGTACCATGCTCCGGGGCCGTGACATCGGCTGGGCCGTGACATCGGGGGCGCGAGGAGGGACGGGATGGGGCTGCTCGACGGGAAGAACGCGCTCGTGTTCGGGGTGGCGAACGACCACTCGATCGCCTGGGGGATCGCGAAGGCGCTCCACGAGCAGGGTGCGACCGTGGGCTTCAGCTCGATCGAGAGCCTGGTCGAGCGGCGCGTCCGGCCCCTCGCCGAGAGCATCGGCAGCCCGTTCGTCGAGCCCTGCGACGTCCGCGACGACGCGCAGGTCCGGGCCGTCTTCGATCGCTGGGGCGCCGAGGTCGGCGGGCTCGACATCCTCGTCCACGCACTCGCCTACGCCAAGCGCGAGGACCTCGACGGCGCCTTCGTCGACACCTCGCGCGACGGCTTCGCCCTGGCGATGGACGTTTCAGCCTACTCGCTCGTCGCCCTCGCCCGGGAGGCGCGGCCGCACCTGCGCCCGGGGGCGAGCATCCTGACCCTGAGCTACTACGGGGCCGAGAAGGTCGTCGCCCACTACAACATGATGGGCGTCGCCAAGGCCGCCCTCGAGGCGTGTGTCCGCTACCTCGCCGCCGACCTCGGGCCGTCCGGGGTGCGGGTCAACGCGATCTCGGCCGGTCCCGTCCGAACGCTCGCCGCGCACGGGATCGCCGGCTTCGGCACGCTCTACGGGTCGTTCCGCGACGTGGCCCCGCTGCGCTCGAACATCACCCCTGCGGATGTCGCGGGCACCGCGGTCTGGCTGGCCAGCGACCTGTCTCGCCAGGTGACCGGCGAGGTGGTCCACGTCGACGGCGGCTTCAACATCGTCGGGGTGCCGGACCCGGAGGCCTGAGCGGGGCGTCGCCACCCTATCCGGCCGGCGCCGCGCCACCGGGCCGGCGTCGCGCTAACCGCCTTCGCCGCGCTACCAGCCCGTCGTGCCCGCGCCGCCCTTGAACGGGCCGACGACCCGCGACGTGATCCAGCCGCCGTAGAAGTCGCCGGCCTGCGCGATCACCCGCTCGTCGCCGACCCAGGCCTCGTCCACGCGACCCGCGTAGAACGAGAGGTGCCCGGCGAGCGGCTCGTAGCCGGCCGCGGGGTCCGGGTAGAGCCACGCGATCTCCGGGACGCGCAGACCCGTGGGGAGGACGAGCGTGCGGTAGACCGCCCGGCCCTTGAACTCGCAGAACGTGGTCGGCGGCGAGGCGACAAGGAGGTCGGTTCTAACGTCGCCGGGCGGGAGGTAGTAGGCGGGCGGGTGGCTCGTCTCGAGGACGCGGAGTGCCCGGATGCTGTCGGCGATGACGATCCCGCCGACGACGACCCGGATCCGCTCCGGAACGGGCTCGACGCGGGGCGGCCGGGGATACGACCAGACGGATTCCTGGCCGGGGCCAGGCGGGATCGGAACGGGTCGGCTCATCGGTGGCACCTCGCCAGCTGATCGTTCACGGCGCTCCAGCGGATGGGGTCGGAGCGCCGGCGGATGGGGCCGGGGTCGGGCCGGCGGCTGTTGGGCCAGGCGCTCGCCTCGGTCAGTCACGCCCGTGGGGTCAACCCGCCACGGCGCGGCACTCCCGGCAGCGGCCGACGATCGTGACGTGGGAGAGGTCCACCTCGAACCCGCGGTCACGCTCCAGGAGCCGGACGATCGAGGCGGCTTCGTCCGCGCCGATCTCCCAGCAGCCCCCACAGGCCTCGCAGTGGACGTGGCCGTGGACCGTCCCCGGGAGAACGTGGTACTCCTCGCGGCCGCCTGGGCCGTGGCCGTGGCGGACGACGCCGAGATCCTCGAGGACGTCGAGTGTCCGGTAGACCGTGGAGGGGATCGTCGACGCGTCGCGCTGGCGGCAGCGCTCCACGAGCTCGGCGCCGGTGACGTGCCCATGCGTCTCCGCGAGGACCGCAATGAGGGTCCGCCGCTGCGGCGTCCAGCGCAGTCCCCGGTCGCGGAGGCGCTCGCGGATCGAGGCCCAGGTCGCCGCGTCGTCACGGTGCGGGAGGGCGTGGGCGCCGGGCAAGGGCGCGGACGTTCGCGTGGGCACGGAGGCACGCGCGTGGGGGTGCGGCGAGGGCGACGCGCCCCGGCTGGGCGCGGCGGGCAATCCGGATGCGGACATGGAACGCAGTATAGGCAGTCACCTGAAGTCCGGCCCTGTTGCAACTCGTTGCATCAGAGAGTTAGTGCGCCTACAATCGCCGTCGGCGGCCGGCGATGCGCCTGGGCCGCCGGGCGGAACCGCCGGAGATGGGGCCACCTGGGCCATTCGAACACCGGCACCCGCCGCATCGCCCAAAACGAAGGACCCTGAGGAGAGACAGCCGTGTACCTGTCCGTCGCCGCTGGAGCCGTCGGGGCCGCCCCCGGCCCGCTGGAGATGCATTCGCCCGACGGATTCCTGTCGCTGCCGATCGCAGCGCTCATGTGGATCCTCACGATCGTCGCCGTCGGGATCTCCGTGAAGAAGACGAACGAGACGTTCGACGA
>JBBSCF010000178.1:0-4114 GCA_038250545.1 Candidatus Limnocylindrales bacterium
CGCCGAGGCCACGGTCAAGGTGGAGGTCGCGGGCGAGGTCCTCCACACGGCCGCCGACGGGAACGGCCCGGTGAACGCCCTCGACGCGGCCCTGCGCAAGGCGCTCGGCGCCTTCTACCCGCAGCTCGACGGGGTCCACCTGGTCGACTACAAGGTCCGCATCCTCGACGGGACTGCGGCCACGGCCGCCCGGACGCGGGTGGTCATCGACTCGGCCGACGGCGAGCGGACCTGGAGCACGATGGGCTCGGACACCAACATCATCGCGGCCTCGGCGGCCGCGCTCGCCGACTCGCTCGAGTACGTGATCTGGAAGTCCGGCGCCGAGCTCCGCCGCCGCGACGAACGCCACTTCACGCAGCCGTCCGGGGGCGCGGGTCCCGGGGGCGCCGCGCGCTGACATGCACCTTCGAGGGCAGCCTCCTGATGCTGTAATGGGCGACTACCGCATCGCCCGCGAGCCGCGAGGTGAGTTGCTTGGGGCGCTACTCCAGGCCTCGCTGGCGGACTGCGATCGGTTCCTCGTCGCGCTCTCGGACATGGAACTCACCAGCCGAGCCACCGAGGTTCTCCGGCAGCTCCAGCCGTTCCTGATGAGCCGATCGGACGAGCGCGAGTACCCCGCGGGTGTCCTCCCTTGGGGGACGATCACGATCTGCACGTATCACCTGAACCAATCATCGGTCGCCGTCCTGGCAGAGGCAACGGACCGCCTGTTCCGTTGGCTGGAGCCCGGCCTCCCCAACGAACTCTGTCTGATGGACGGCGATCGGCCATGGCTGACGACGATGGCAAGCGATCGAATCGCGCTCATGACGCTCAGCGACGACGAACGTGAGCGTCTTCTGTCCAAGATTCCCGGCCTGGAACTCAAGCGCGTTGACGGCTAAGTGATGTTCCCCGGTGTCTCATCTCCACCGGGGAACATCAACGGGGTTCCTCCGTCCGTTCGGGCTCCGGCGTCATGGCAACACGTACGAGCTCCTCGCCGAGGGAGGCGACGCCGCCGTCATTCAGCTGCAGCGGTTCCAGTGGGGTGCGCCGCGCCGCTCGTTCACGACGCTGAACCTCGGAGTACGGATCGCGATCCTCGAGGCCTGGACCTCGCGGCATCCGGGCGAAGTGCCCGATCGCCTGTCGTCCTGCCCACTGGCGCGCACGGATTGGAGGCCATGTGGGGCGATCGAGCACGGCGCGGGCGACCGATCCCGGCGAGCCTCGCGTCGAGGTCGGCGTCGACGAGATGTTGGTCCAGGATCAGCCCCTCGAGGGCTCCCGGGCGGCCCTCGCCGACGAGGCCGTCCCGACGGTGCTTGGGCTGCTCAATCACCGCGCCCTCCGCGATTACTGGCTCGGCTCGAACCCGGGCGACGATCTCGCAGGCGATGAGCGCACCCGCGTCCTCTACGCCGCCGTGCTGTCGGTCGATCTCGGTGACTTCAAGCTGGCGAGCCGGGTCGCCAGCCGTTCAGGAATCTTGCCGAGAGTGCCGAATCGTGGCGCGACCACTACCTCCAGCTGGCCGAGAGGTTGGATCGGGTCGTCTCGGCCGGAAGCCCAGGACCGTGATGGCCGGCCCTCACCTGGTGTCCATCTACGATCACGGCCTCGCCGGCCCATCGTGCCCGGTATCCTGAGGTGAGTGGACACCGCCGTTCGCGCTTCGATCGTCGCCTTCTCGGGTGAGCCCGGGGCCTTCGCCGAGGACGCCGTGCGGGCGTACTTCGGCCCCGAGGCTCCGACCGTCGCCGTGCCCGGGTTCCGCGGCGTCTTTGATGCCGTGACCGCTGGGAAGGCCGTCGCCGGCGTCGTGCCGATCGAGAATCTCGTCAACGGGACCGTCCGCGAGAACTACGACCTGCTCCTGGAGTTCGCCCTCGAGATCCGCGGCGAGGTGGTCGTGCCGGTGCGCCTCTGTCTGGCCGCGCTGCCGGGGGAGCGGCTCGATGGGATCGAGCGGGTCTACTCGCACATCCAGGCGCTGGGCCAGGCCGACGCGTTCCTGCGGGCGCGGCCGTGGACGCTCCTGACGACGTACAACACGGCGGGGGCCGGGAAGGCGATCGTCGATCGAGGGGAGCGCGGGGCCGCGGCCGTCCTCTCACCGCGGGCCGCCGCGCTGTTCGGCCTCGAGGTCCTTGCCGACGGGATCGAGAGCGTCCCCGACAACCGGACGCGGTTTCTCGTGGTCGCCGCCCCGGGGGCGGGGCTGCCCTTGCCGCTGCCCGCCGCCGTCGATCCGGCGGGGTCGCGCCGCACGACGCTGGTCATGGGGATCCACAACGAGCCGGGGGCGCTCCTGCGCGCGCTGGCGGTCTTCGCCGAGCACGGGGTCAACCTCTCGAAGCTCGAAAGCCGGCCGGTCCGCGACCTGCCCTGGGAGTACGTCTTCTGGGTGGACCTGGACGCCGACGCCGCGGCCGCCGCGACGCGCGCGGCGCTTCACGCCCTGGGCGGGGTCACGACGTCGCTCCGCGTCCTCGGCAGCTACCCGCGCGGGGCCGGGGGGTAGGGGAGGGACCGGACGCCGGCCGGCCCCGGGCCCTGCCGGGGACCGTTTGCATCCAGTGCAACACCTGACCCACGAGGCTCGCCAGGGCCGCGGTGGGTGCCGCCGAACCGAGCCCGATGGCTGGCTTCTTGCGTCGGGCGCAAGGAACTGGCACCGGCCGGCCGCAGGAAGCGGTGGGAGAGCAGTCCGCTGGCCCTATTGGCAGAATCCTTGCGCTGGGCGCGACACTCCGGCCGCTGGGCCAGCGTGTCGAGCAGGCCGCCTCGGGGCATGCGTCCGATGTTGCGTCCGATGCAAACGCACTCTCGGCGGAGCCGGCGGACAACGCGTTCCCGGTGGACCCGGCGCACCGCACCCGGCGCGCGGCCTCGGGCGCTCCTCGGCGCCCGCGACAGGCGCTTCGCCCACGCCGGGTGAGTGGCAGATACACGGTACCGGCCACAATGGACCCATGGGATCCACCCAGCGGATCATCGAGCGCGCCGACGACCGTTCCCGGACACTGATCCGGAACGCCGGCCGCGAGATCCGGGTGGCGCGCCGGGACCGCAACCTGAGCCTCGCAGCGGTAGGTGATGCCGCTGGCCTGTCGGCGTCGGCGGTGAGCCGGATCGAGCGCGGGCTCACCCCGAACATCTCGGTCCTCAACGTGGCGCGGCTCGCCGAGGTCGTCGGCCTGGAGGCGTCACTGCGCCTGTTCGCCGGCGGTGCTCCGATCCGCGACGCGGCGCACGTGTCCCTGCTCGCCCGGTTCCGGGACCGGACGCACCCGGGCCTGCGATGGGCAATCGAGGTCCCCTTCCCGAACCCGGGCGACGACCGCGCATGGGATGCGATGCTCGCCGGGCCCGGATGGAGGTACGGCGTCGAGGCGGAAACGGCTCCCCGCGACGTCCAGGCGCTTGCCCGCCGCTTCGCCCTGAAGGTCCGCGATGGTCGCGTGGACGGGATCCTGCTCGTGGTGCCCCGCACGCGCCGGGTCCGGGAGTTCCTTGCCGCAGCCGGGACGCTGCTCCAGGCGGCGATGCCGATCCCGGGGGCGGAGGCGCTCGCCCGGCTTGGCGAAGGCCGGGACCCGGGCGGCAGCTCGATCATCCGGGTCTGACCCGCGCCCACGCTGGCACGGCCCGGCGACGTGAGTCCACACGGGCCGGCGACGCGGGACGGTCCGACGACAGGGGACCACCCGGAACGGCGCGACGGTGGCGCCACGCTCGGCGATGGGCACGGCGCGACGGTGGCGCCACGCTCGGCGATGGGCACGGCGCGACGGTGGCGCCACGCTCGGCGATGGGCACGGCGCGACAGTGGCGCCACGCTCGGCGATGATACGGGCACCGAACGAGAGGAGGCGATCGATGGCCCAGACGTTCCGCGAGGCGATGGAGACCGGCTACGCGCTCACCGAGCCGGCGCTCTACCTGGGCGCGCCGCTCGAGGGCACCGAGGCGCTGACGGGCGTCCGCGTCCAGGTCGCCCTGTCGATGCTGAACCGGCACGGCCTCGTGGCCGGGGCGACCGGGACCGGCAAGACGAAGACCCTCCAGGGGATCGCCGGGCAGCTGTCGCGGGCGGGCGTGCCCACCTTCATCGCCGACGTGA
>JBBSCF010000179.1:0-4094 GCA_038250545.1 Candidatus Limnocylindrales bacterium
CAGCAGGTCGACCATCAGGCGGATGACCTCGCGCGGGGTGAAGTGCTCCCCGGCGGTCTCGTTGCTCGCCTCGGAGAAGCGGCGGATCAGCTCCTCGAAGACGTAGCCCATCTCCAGGTTGGACAGCTTGTCCGGGTGCAGGTCCATGTCGGCGAACTTGGCGACCACCTGGTAGAGCAGGCCGGCCTCGTCCAGGCGGGTGATCTGGGCGTCGAACCCGTACTTGTCCAGGACCTCCACGGCGCCTGCGGAGAACGCGTCGATGTACAGGCGCAGGGACTGGGCGATGTGCTCGGGGTCGGCCAGGAGGCCGCGGAAGTCCAGCGGGGAGATGTTGTAGAACGGCTGCTTGGCCGCCCGGCAGAGGATCGGGTCGAGGTTGCCGATGGTGCCGGTGACTTCGGTGACCTTGGCCAGGACAGCGGGTTTGGTGGGCTCCAGGACGCAGTCCAGGCGACGCAGGACCGTCAGCGGGAGGATCACCTTGCCGTAGTCGGCCTGCTTGTAGTCCCCGCGCAGCAGGTCCGCCACCGACCAGATGAAGCCGACCATGTCCCTGAAGCCGTTCACGCGGGCGTGCCTCCGTGGGTGTGTGGGGTGCTCTGGGCAGTCTGCCGCAGGTTGGGGCTCACGACTGCGCTGAGCGCCGCGGCGGCGACAGATCCACCAGCACCCGCCCCAACGCCGCCCGCGTCTCCGGGTCGAGGTCGCCGACGATCTGCACCAGCTCATCCTGCCGCGGTTGGCCGAACGCCAGCCGATAGTGCGCAACGCTCGACAGCAGCGACCCGATCACGGACTTCTCCCGCGTGAACGGCGTCAGCGGCAGGTGCCGTTCGATGAGCGCCCGCTCCCCGTCGAGGCTCGCCGGCGCAAAGACCCAGTACGGGACCATGTCCGATCCGGCGCTCTCCGGCAGCGCGGCAGCGGCGGCGAACAGCTGTGTCCACGGGTGCCCCGCGCCCGTCGGGAACGGCAGAGCTCGCGCGACGTTCTTCCGCACGGCGTGGCCCTTGTAGCGATGGATCCGGCCCTCACGCTGCTCCAGGTCCACCGGGTTGCCGGCCAGGTTCCAGTGGCTCACGGCGTGCGCGTACTGGTGGAAGTCGAGGCCCTCCTGGCCCACAGACGTCGAGGCCAGGATGAACGGCCAGAACGGGGAGTTGAACGCCAGGCCGACGTCGGCGGCACGCTGCTCGGCCTTCTCCTCGGTCGACGTGGTGCCGTACCTCAGGGCGAACCGGCCGCGCAGACGCAGCTGGCGCCACCGGGGGCCCGCGCCGTCGTCCAGGTCCGTCACGACCGCGGGGCGGTAGCGGGCCGAGAGCCCGAGCGTGGCGCGGACGTCCTCTGCGAGGTCGGAGAGCGCCTTGGCCCGGTCGGGTGCACGGTCGTAGCCGCGGTTCTCCACGAGCACGGAGCAGAGCTCGTCCACGACGGCCTGGAGGTTGCCGTGCGCGCAGTACCGCAGGACGGTGAGCCAGTACTCGCCCGGGCCGTCGAACGCATCGAGCGCCTGAGTGGCCTCGGGTGAGTTGAAGAGTGAGCGGAAGCCTTCCGCTGCGAAGGCGGCGGCCGTGGTCAGCTCCTCCGGACGCGCTTCGGGGAAGGCCCGTTCGAAGGCACGGAAGAGGACCGTCGGAGGCCCGGCGAGGCTCCGCAGCGCCAAGACCTCGGCCAGGTCGGCGGGCACGGGGGGCAGGCCGTCGGTCTCCCGGTCGGAGTCCTGCGCTACAGCGAGCAGCCGCTCGAGCTCGGCAACGTGGCGAGCCAGCGCCGTCGTGCCGGGTTCGTCCTCGTCGCGGAAACCGTCGACGGTCAGCGCGTCGCCCCCGTCGAGGAGCGCGGTAGCCAGGGTGTACCAGAGCAGTCGACCCCGCGCCACGCCCGACGGGGAGGTGCCCGACGATCGGCTCGAGGACCTCTCGGATGCGCGCGGCGACGCCCGCGAGCATCGTCTCCAACGTCGGGGTCCGGCCCTCACCGCGCAGGCGGACGGACTCGGCCCATGGGTCCGCCAGGTGGGCGAGGACCGGGCTCGGCAGCACGAACTGCAGGTGCGCCATGGACTGGGTCTCGCTGGCGAAGCGAAGGCGCGGGGAGATCCGGCGCTCGTCGTCGTAGTCGTGCGTGACCACGCCCGCGTCCCGGGCCGCGTCGTGCAGGCGGCGCTCGCACTCGTAGCTCGTCAGCGTGGCGATGGCTGTGGGGACGAGCGTCCAGGAGGAGAAGATCAGACGCTTGGTGAGGCGGCGCGCAGCATCGGTCTCGAAGATGCCCCCCGCCGAGTAGTACGGCAGCGACGCCGGCATCCACAGCAGCAGGTGGGCCTGAGCCGCATCGAAGAAGTCGTGCCAGAGCCTCGCGAGGCCGGCGTGCGCGGGATCGACCGGCCGGTAGACCTGCATGTCCTCCCACGGCAGCACCGCCGCCGAGTGCTGGAGCATCGCCAGAAGCTCGGGGTCGGGGAGTTCGGCGCCCTCGCCGGCAAGGGCGCGCAGCTCCTCGGCGAGCACATAGGTGTGGGCGCCCAGGTAGCTCAGCGTGTACGGGGCCGCCTTCCAGTACTCGACCACGTCGCCGACCTGACGCCCGGACGCCTCGACGACGTGCCGGGCGACGCGTTCGGTCGCCACGTACTGCGCCAACGCGGCCGGGCTCGGCACAGCGAGCGCCTCGTCCACTGAGCGCAGCATGCCGTCGCGGTCCGGGGTGGGCCGCACTCGACGTCGGAGGGCGACGGTGACGGAGGGGGCTCGGGAGGCGGGCGGCGCGGCTAACGTCATGACCATGAACG
The DNA here is from genome assembly GCA_038250545.1 of Candidatus Limnocylindrales bacterium. Taxonomy (GTDB): domain Bacteria; phylum Chloroflexota; class Limnocylindria; order Limnocylindrales; family CSP1-4; genus CAIXZV01. The sequence goes on from JBBSCF010000179.1 coordinate 2,798, forward strand.
CGACCCCCGAGCTGCGCACGATCCTCCTGCGGCACCTGCAGGACGTCGACCTCGAGTACACGGCCAGGGCACAGCTGGTTGCATCCGACGCGACGATCGACTGGTGGGTGCACGGCACCCTCACCCTGTGGCCGGATGTTGATGGCGAAGACAACGACTTCGCTTGGGTTCGTGCCGATGGCGTCTCGTTGACGGCGCCTACGACGAACGCAGACGACTCGGTGACGCTCCCGGTGTACGACGCGTCCGGGTTCACCGTGGACACGTTCCGGGTTGCGGATCTGGCCGGCACCCTCGACGCCCGCTCCGCGGACGCCGCCCACTTCGCTCCGCTCGTCGACCCAGAGTCGGGCGACCTTGTCGAGGAGGTACTCGACGGCTTCTTCGCGCTGGGCGCCCACCTTGTCGTCGTCGACCGGGTCGAGCTCGCTCCAGCATGGCGGGGTTCCGGTGGCGTTGGTGCACTGCTCACGGCTACCGCCCTCAGATGGTTGTCGCTGGACGCGAAGGCTGTCGCCGTGCACCCGCACCCGTTCACGCTGGGCGAGGACCCGCAGGCGCACCCTCGGTTCCCGGAGGCGTTGGCGAGCGTCCGTCGGACCTGGGCGTCGCTTGGCTTCCAGCCGCTCGGTGGTTACGACGACATCTGGGTGTTGGATCCCGGGTCGAGCGCCCTCGGGGATGCGGAGCGGCGTCTGCGGGCTGAGCTCCTCGGCGGCGACGCGACCTTCTGAGCTGAAGAATCGGTCCGCGATCACGACCCTCCTCCTACTGCTGGCGCGGTTGTTGCCTCCGTTCACGAGGAGGTGTGCGGGCGGTCGGCAGAAAATGACCGAGCCAGGGCGGCGTCGGCGAGGCGGACTAGGGGTGGATGGAGGCGAACGGCCCGGCGTTCGGGTGGATGCCGCGATGGAGCCCGGCCTACGAGGCCGGGAAGGGCGGACGCCGGGACCGGGGCGGGAGCAGCACCACCCAGCCGCGATGGAGCCCGGCCTACGAGGCCGGGAAGGGGGCGGCATCCTCGTCGCAACGTCGCGGAAGAACTTGCCGCGATGGAGCCCGGCCTACGAGGCCGGGAAGGGCCCGTACCCCGAGCCCTCCGACGCCCCTGACGGCCCGCCGCGATGGAGCCCGGCCTACGAGGCCGGGAAGGGTCGAACGACTCCTCGGAGCAGCCCGGTCGGCACACGCCGCGATGGAGCCCGGCCTACGAGGCCGGGAAGGGTCAGTGGCAGGAGTTCGCGCTCGCGGTCCTGACCCTGCCGCGATGGAGCCCGGCCTACGAGGCCGGGAAGGG
>JBBSCF010000180.1:0-4079 GCA_038250545.1 Candidatus Limnocylindrales bacterium
CACACAACTCGCCTGACCCGCGGGGCGGTCGCATGGCACTCTCCCTGCAACGGAGCCGCCCGACAACAGGAGCGGGAACGGGTCCAAGCGACCCGGTCGCCGCGGGTGGAGCGGGGCCGGAAACTTGGCGCGCCCGACAGGTGTTGGGCGCGCGATAACAGCCTACGACATGCCGATCGAGGGCCGCGATGAGTGGCTCGCCGCAGCGAGGCGGCTGGCATGAGGGATGGATACCTACGCGGCTCGCTTCCTCGCAGGCGGACCGCCCGGCAGGTTGACGTCCTGGCCGCCTTCGTCGCGGCAGGCGGATCGGTGTCCGACGCCGCGGCCCGCGTCGGCATCCGGCCGAGCACCGCGAAGCGGCACCTCGCCGATCTGCGAGCGCGGTCCGGCTTGACGACCGAGCAGCTGATCTACAGCGGTCGGGCGGAAGGGTGGCTGGTCGTGCCGAGTCTCGAGCCAGGTTGATCCGACCGCGTTCCGAAGCAGTCCAAAGGCCGACGTCCGAGCCTTGGCTGTTCAGCCGCGCTACAAGAGACAGCGATACTCCCGAAGCTAGCATGCCCCGCGGCGAGGTAAGCGGCGCGATGTCCGAAGAAGCCGGGGTCATGCGTCTACTGGGCATGAACAGCGAAGCAGCCGCAGTCGAGATCGAGCAAGTGGCCAGTGCCGCGCGGGCTGGCGATGCGCTCGAGGCCCTCTACCTCGCTCACCGGGAGTCGGTCTTCCGCTACCTCCGGGCGATGAGCGGCGACGAGGATCGGGCGCTCGACTTGACGGCCACGACCTTCGAGCGTGCCTTCGCGGAGTTGCGGGCAGGACGCGAGCCAGGCCTCGGCTGGCTGCTGCGGACCGCCCGCAACGCAGCGATCGACGCCGACCGTCGGGCCCGAACGGCGTTGCTGTTCGGTCGGCGCTCGAGGGAGACCGAAGGTCCGGCCTCGTCCCCCGAAGAGCAGACGCTCGAAGCCGAGCGCGCTCGGCGCGTCCACCGAGCGTTGGGCTCCCTCCCGGGGCCCCAGCGCGACGCGATCGCACTGCGCTATACGAGCGAGCTGACCGTCCGCGAGATCGCCGAGGTGATCGGCAAGAGCGCGGCCGCCACCCAGAAGCTGCTTGACCGCGGCCTGGCCCGACTAAAGGAGTCCCTCGATGACCTCGCCTGACCTCGACGGCGCCCTGCGCGCCGCACTCTCCTCGCCGATGACGGCCCGACAGCGGGCTTCCCTTGACGGTCGCCTCCGCGACCGCCTCGAGCAACCGACTGTCCGACGGTTCCATGCCCGCCCTCGGCGGCTAGTCCTGCTCGTCACAGCACTCCTCGTCGCAGCACCGGCCGTCTTCGCCGTCTCCGCGGCGCTACAGACGACCGAGTCGCCGAACGGTCTGGCCTCGGCTTCTGCGTTCCAGGCGGAGATCGATGCCGCGAAGGCGGTCGTCCCGCTCCCCGCAGGAGCGACGTGGCCAGCTTCCCTGGCGGCCACCGACACGAGCGGGAGCTACTCGGCCGGCGGCGGACGATCGTGGGTCGAGTTCGTCGCCTTCTGCGCCTGGGACCGCGCGTGGCTGGCTGCGACGGCGTCGAACGGCGCGACTGATGCCCAGCAAGCGGAGGATGTGATCGTTGCCGCGCCGACATGGGCGTTCTACCGCGGCGAATTTGCGACCCAGAGTGTTCGCGACGTGATCGACGGCGTCATCGCCGGCGTGACCGTGGGCGACCCTGCCCCCGTGCAGCAGTTCGTCTCGACCAACTGCGGGGAATAGCCCGGGGCCGGTCCCAAGCGCTCGGAGCCCCGAGGTCACATCCGAGGGGCTCCGTAGCCTGCGACGGGCAGAACCCCGCCGGGCGAGCCGTGGATCCACACGGTTCGAGCGCGGGAATGCCTCGTTGGGCGAGGCAATCCGAACATTTGGTCGTCTGAGGCCGTACCTCGGTGGTGGAGACGCCCGTTCAGCGGCCAAGCCTGGCGGTTCCGAAATATACCTGCTAGCGTAGCTGTAGCCCACGCAGAGGAAATCCCACGAGGCCGCCGATTGGCTCTTCTGACGCTCAAGGAAGCCGCCGCCCAGCTGGGGATCACCGCCGATACGCTGCGAGCGCAGATCAGGAGAAAACGACTCCATGCGACGAAACTCGGACGCGACTGGCTGGTGGAAGCGGCCGAGGTGGGTCGGTACGAGCGGACCTCGCTCGGGCGCGCTGGTCGTCCAGCGCGAACGGTCGGCGCGTCCAGGCGGAGTGGTCGCGATGCTCATCCATAGGAACGATCGACCTGTCCACATGCGGGTCCGGGTCATCCACAGGTGGGCGCGCCCTGTGGATGAAATGGGGACGGACTTCGTTGAGAAGCCGCTACCAGCCCGGGTCGCGGCCGCGCAAGATCGAAGGTGCGCGGTACCTGAAGCAAAGGCCGTCGTGACGAAGCGCGCCGAGCTGGCGTACCAGAGAGCTGGAGAGCGCAGCGCGTGAACGCCCAACTGCGCACCCTCGATCTCCCCTTCGATCGCCTCACGGTCTCACCCGCCCTGACGCCATTTCTGAAGTGGCCAGGTGGCAAGTCCCAGGAGCTCGCAGCGATTGCGGCGGCCGCTCCGCCTTTGACCGGACGGTTCATCGACCCATTCGTCGGCGGCGGATCCGTGTTGCTCGCCATCCCCAACGAGATCGAGGCTTGGGCGAACGACGCTGCGGAGGATCTCATCGCGTTGTATCGAGGGGCGGCCGAGGAGCGTTGGGCCTTCCGTCATGCGGTCGAAGGCATCGCTCAGGCCTGGGAAGCCCTTCGTTCATTCGAGGACGTCTATCGAGCCGTCGCTGATGACTTCCTTGTCGGATCATCTGGGCCGGCGGTCGTGCCCAGCGGTCGCGTTCGCTCGTTGAGTCCCGTCCTGACGGTCGCGGGCCCCGGCCTCGACGACAACTTTGCTGCCCGGCTGACCAAGGACCTGCCCTCGAAGTTCGAGCGTATGCGGAAGATCCAAATAGCCCTCGGGCGCAAGCTCAGCGACGCTGACCTGCTCGACAACGTGGAGGGGGCGGTCCGGGCCGCGTTCTACATGTCCATCCGAGCTCGGTACAACCGCGCGCGCCTCGCAGGGACCTGGAACGAGGTCCGCCTGGCGGACTTCTTCTTCCTCCGGGAGTTCGCGTATGCCGCCATGTTCCGGTTCAACTCGCACGGCGAGTTCAATGTCCCCTACGGCGGTGTCTCGTACAACCGGAAGGCCCTCACCGACAAGCTCGACGTCCTCTTCGGGCCGGCCATGCTGGCGCGCCTGCGGAACACCGCATGGCGATGCGGAGACTTCGGGACCTTCCTCGACGAGGCGAGTCCGGATCGTTCCGACTTCGTCTTCATCGACCCGCCCTACGACAGCGACTTCAGCGACTACGACAATCTGCCGTTCGGGGGTCGCGACCAGGAGCGGCTGCAAAGCGTCCTCGAAGATCTCTCAGCGAGCGTGATGGTGGTTATCAAGGACACCCCCATGATCCGTCGTCTCTACCGTTCGGATCGATGGCGCATGGAGTCCGCTGATAAGACCTACATGTGGACGATCAAGTCCCGTAACGATCGTGAGACCACCCATCTCACGATCACCAACTACTGAGCGACTGTCGCTTAGAGGTTGGCCGTCGTCTCGAGTCGATCGAACTCGCCCGGCCAGACCAACGTGACCCTGTGAGCCGCGCACAGTCCGACCCACCGCTGATCGGTTGGTGCCCGCTCGACGGCTAGGACGGCTCGGATCGACCGGCCGTTCTCTTCGAGCAGCATCGCGTAATGCAGGACCTGGCCCAGCCCGAGGCGGAGCTGGCCGGTCTCATTGCCCCGTGTGAGGCTCTTGACCTCGACGACGGTGAAGGTTGTGCTGTCATCCCAACCGAGGTCGAAGTCCGCGGCGCTGCCGCCCGAGCGGAGCGGGACCATGCCCTTCGACCGTACCCAGGCCGCTACGGCGTTCTGCGTCGCGGCATGGGCGCCGAGGGCCCGGTCGACTTCGTTGGGATCGACGGAGAAGGGCTCTCGCGGCTGGGTCGTCGGCGTCTCGTTCGCCGGCTCGTAGTCCGGGAA
>JBBSCF010000181.1:0-4045 GCA_038250545.1 Candidatus Limnocylindrales bacterium
CCTTGAAGGCGGACAGATCGACATCGCCGGAGGCGGGTTCCGCGCCGAATCCCTCGCGCCGCAGCGCCCGGGCGGCCGCCGCGAAGTCGCCGTCATGCTTGAGCAGCGAGTACACGGCGAACGGCGAGTAGCCGCGCCCAGCCTCGAATCGCGGGGCATTGGTCGAGAACACATAGAACACGCCGCCCTTGAGCGTGGCGCTGCAGCCGCGGTCCTTGCCCGGGCGGGCCCAATGCTCGTTCTCGCCGGCGCTCACCCGCGTCCATCCGTGCTCGACCAACAGGTCCCGCACGTCGCCGCGCTGGTTGAAGTCATCACCCGGCTTCAGGTCGCTGGGAGATGAGGCCGAAGATGCCTTGGGGCGCGGTCCATCCTCCACAGGATGCCTGGCCTCGTTGAACTCCCATGCGCAGGCCAGCAAGCACTCGCGTTCCTCGGATGTGATGACCGGCAACGCGGCAAGATCACCAGCCGTGAGCACATACCCGTTCGACGGTGCGCACAGGAACATCCCTCCCTCGCCTCGGGTCTCGATCATCGTGGCGACGGTTCGCCAGCGCCCTTCGAGACCTTTTCGCGGCGTGAAGCGCTTGCCCGCAACCTCGATCGGATCAGCCCCGGATGCGTCGAAGGACCGTTGTGCGAGTTTCATGTTGCCGCAGACCGGGTCCGAACACCGGTAAGCGACATGGCGACCGCCCGAGGGTGTGGTCTCGACGACCAGTCGATCGATGAGGCCCGGGCACACCGCCTCGACCCGCGCTCGCCACGGCTCGAAGGCCGCGCCGGCCAGGTCGAAGTCGATCATCTCGAGGTTGCCCGAGACGCGTCCGCACACCAGGCACAGATCACGCTGGGTGGGCCCGGCGAACCATCGCGCGTGCTCCGCCGGCGTCGGGAGCCGCGTCTGATACGACTTCCACGAGCGCAGGGCGACGCGCTTGTCGTCACAATCGCGGATCGCGGGCAGCACACAGAGCCCCGCCGCGGCGTATCGCCGAGTTGTGTCCAGGGTTGAGGGCAACGGAAGCGTCATTCGAACGGCACCTCCCACGCAAGCGCTCGTTCGAGCGCCTCGGCGGGAGATGCATGCACGTGCGCGGTCGTCCGCGGACAGTTGCGCGCGAACCACATCTGCCGCGCCAGGTCCCGCGTCGCGAAAGCCATGTACACCGGCTTGCCCAGCATGTGCGCCCAGCCAAGTTCCACGAGCGTGGCATGGCAGTCCGAGGCATTGATCCATGCAAAGAACAGGTCCGACTCCCTGATCCACTCCATGCACAGCCCGGGCACCACCCAGCGGGGTCGACTGTTCGCCGGGGCGGGCCACGAGGGGCTGGAATCGTGCTGCTCGACGCCTGCGTGCCAGCCAACCCACTCGTGGCTCTCGCCGCCGAACGGCACGAAGTGCGGCCCAGTGAAGATGAAGCGGCCGCAGTCAATCGGCTGTCCGAACGGCGATATGCCCAGTTGCGGCACCAGCTGCAATCGCCAGTTGCCCGATCCGTGCATTTTCCCGGCGAGGTACACCCGCCGCTTGGGCCTGGCACTGGGCGAGGTCGCCACGGTGGACCGGGGCGTTGTGCTGGGCGGGATGGAGGAGAGTGTGCGAGTCGTCATGACAAGTGCTCCGAGAATCCGACGGATTCGAAGTGGTGGCGCAGCGCGGCGGTTGCCGCAGCGCCGAGCGAGGGGCGACGGCGGCCATCCGTGGCCGCCTCCAGGAAGTCGTTGCAGACGGTGGCGAGGTCTTCGGGCAGAGCGTCGATCGCGGCGCGAACGTCGAGTTCGAAGTCCCGCCGAGCGATTGGGGACGCCGAGGTGAGCGACGGGTACCGCCCGTGCCCCACCGCCATCGCATCCTCAATGGGGACGGTCGTCGACCGGCCGCCACGCTTCGCGGCATGCTGGGCCCGGAGGATCGATGTACCGGCCCTGGTCATGGCGATGGCAAGGAACGCCATCGGGCGACCGCGCGACGGATCGAACCTGGGCCAGCGTTCCAGCGCGGCCAGGATCAGGTCGGCGCGCAGATCCGCTCCGTCGTCATCAAGGTGGCGGCGACCGATCAGCCTGCTCGCCACGCCATGGGCAGTGGCTCCGAGCTGGTCGAGGTCGAGCGAATCGAATGTGCAGCGTGAAGAGGGCGCAGCGATCTCAAGCACGAGCCACCTCCTCAACGATCAGCCGCGCCGGCAGACCGTGGCGGACCTCGATGGCGACCGTGGCGGTGTCGACGGCGGCGAACTCGGCGAGGAGATCAACGAACGCCCTCTTGACCGTAAAGTCAGCCGAAGCGTCGTGCTCAAAGCTGGAACGCTCCGCCCCCAGCTTGACCTCACGGACTACGCGCGGAGGCGGATCGAACACCGGCTGGCCGCCGACCACCCGCAGCGAGTCGATCTGGCCGAAGCCGATGCGCCGGATTAGTGCGACCAGCCGCCTGGAGGATTGACCGAGCGACGAGGTATGAATCTGAGCGTTCGTGGTGTTCAAGTCGCACCGCCTTGCCCGTGCGGCACGCGGCGGTGATCGATCCCGTCGAGCTCAACGCGGACCTGCTCGATCGCCCGGCGGTCAAACAGACGGACCCGACCGGCCAAGGCGGCCGGCTTGATCCACGGCCGAGTGGCCAAGACCCTCACGACGCGGTGGATGGGCTGGCCGAGTTCGCTGGCGATCACTCCGGCGGTGATCAGCACGGGCGGCGGCGATGAACCATGACGATTGACTGGGGACGCGATTGCCATTGCGGCGACTCCGTTCCCGGGCGATGGGCCCGGTTACAAGTCCGCAAGTGGTCGCGTGACTACGTCGTATGTCTCGGGATTTGCAAGCTTGAGTCCGGTCGCGACTGGTCGCGACCACCGGGCCCAGAGCTTGGCAACGACCTACCGCTCCGGCCGCTTCTTGGCTGCTCTCGCCTGGCGTTCCTCTCGCATGCGCTCGGCCCTCTGTTGCGCGATCAGAGTCGCGATCGTCTCGTCGCGGTCTGCGGGTGCCTCGTCATCGCCCACGTGATAGGCGTCAAGGGGCGCGTGGGGTTCCCCGGCGTCGATGCGATCATCAATCGCCGCCTGCTTGGACTTGGCGACTCTCGGGGTGTCGCCGTGTTCGATGGACGAGCCGACCTCCTTGGCCTTGCCCGACCCCCGCGACTCCGCACGCCGGGCCTTGAGATACGCGGAGTGCGTGAGCACTTTCGTCATCGTCGCTGGGGAGCAACCAACGATGCTGGCGAGTTCGTTGCGGCCGGGGAAGAAGCCGCCGTGCTTCTTGACGTGTTCCTCGGCCAAACGCATCGCTTCTTGCCACGACATCGCGCCGGCCTGTGGTGCATTCGGAGCCTTCGCGCGACCCGAGTCGCGCCCGGCACCAGCCACCACCGCCTCCACCATCGGCAGCATCGCTTCGCGGAAGGCCGCAGCGATATCCGCGGCGTTGGTCAGGTTCACATGGGTGGTCGGAGGCGTGGCCGGAGGTGCGGTCGTCTCGGCGGCCACGCTGCGAAGGGAGACAAGCTGTCCGGTGCCATGTACCGGAGGGCGATCCTCGAGGGCGCCGGCCTTCATCACAAAATCGATCACCCGCTCTCGACTGGCGATGACCGCAGCGTGCTCGCGGGACAGCTTCGGGTCCAGGGGAATGCTGAGGTCCGCTCTCGCGAGCAGCCCGTTCTCGGTAAGCCGCCATTCGTCGCCGCCGATTTTCGTGACCCTGAACGGCCGGCTGGCCGCCCCGGTGCGCCGACGCCAGTCCTCGATGGCCCCCGACCACCGGCTCCAGGACTCGGCGAGCGCCGGCTCGATCGCTTGAAGCAACCCCGCCTCGCCCGTCACGGCAATGGTGGCCTCAAAGCCCTCGTTCTGGCCCGCCATGTCCAGGCGGACGGTGTTGCGCCGTTCCACAAGTCCCGCTCCCACAAGGCGCAGGAGCGTTTGCTGATCGGTGACCGAGAGTTGGTCGGTATCCACAGGTTGCCACTTGTCCGGTATGCGCCGGAGGAGGTCCTCGATCGCTTTGGCCAGTTCCTGATTCATGCGGA
>JBBSCF010000182.1:0-4021 GCA_038250545.1 Candidatus Limnocylindrales bacterium
CCGCGGCCGCCTCGGCGTCGGCCCGGAGCTGCGACGGCGGCGTCTCGCCCAGGGCAACGGCCAGCTCGTCGAGCGTCGGGTAGCCCTCGCGAGCACCGGCACGCGTCACCGACACGCTCGCGGCCACGACCGCGCGTCGCGCGGCCTGCTCCAGGCCCAGTCCGCCGGCCAGCGCGGCCGCGAGGGCCCCGTTGAGCGCGTCACCCGCGCCCGTGGCGTCGATCGCCTTGACCTTGGGCGCCTTGATGTCGATGGCGGGACCCTCGCGACGCACGAGCACGGCGCCGGCGGATCCGAGGGAGACGAGGATCGCGTGGCCGGCGCCCGGCCCCTCGCTGGTCGTCTCGAGCAGCGACCTGGCCGCCCTGACCGGCTCCTCCGCCCAGGTGGTGGCTCGGCCGGAGCGGCGCGCGTCATCGGTCACCAGGCGGGCCAGCTCACCGCGGTTGGGCACCACGACGTCCGCGAGCGAGATCACCGACCGGTCGAGGCCATCGGCCGGCGCGGGGTTGAGGATCGTCCAGGCGCCACCGGCCCGGCCGATCCGAAGCGCCTCGCGGGCGGCATCGGTGGAGATCTCGTGGGTGACGATGACGGCGTCGCCCTTGTGCGGGTTGAGCCGGCTCAGCGCGGTCCGCACGTGCGTCGCCGTGAGACCCGCGTTGGCACCCGGGGCCACCGCGATCTGGTTCTCCGCCTTGGCGTCCACGAGGATCAGCGCCACGCCCGTCGCCGTGTGCTCGAGCGTCACGAGGACGTCCGTGCCGATCCCCTCGCGGGCGAGCGCGGCACGCGCCTCCGACCCGAACTCGTCGTCGCCGAGCGCGGCCACCAGCATCACGGGCACGCCGAGGCGAGCCGCCGCCACGGCCTGATTGCCGCCCTTGCCGCCGTGGAACCGGCGGAACGTCCCGCCCAGGACGGTCTCCCCGGGCAGCGGCAGGCGATCGGTCTGCACGACCAGATCGACGTTGACTGATCCGACGACCAGGACCCGACCGCTCATCGGAACCGCCTCCCCTGTTCCTCTCTGGCCCTGCTCTCCGGGCCGCTACGAACCGGTGATGTACTCGCCGCCGTCGACGCCGATGACCTCGCCGTTGATGAAGTCCGTGCCCTCGCCTGACAGGGCGACGATCGTGTTCGCCACGTCCTGCGGGGTGGTCATCCGCCCGGTGGGGTTGCGGCGCGTCGCCGCCTCGATGATGGCGTCCTTCTCGGGGATCTTCATCAGCGCCGGCGTCTTGGTGACCCCCGCCCGGATGGTGTTCGCCGTGACGCCCGTGCCCAGCCGGGCCAGCTCCATCGCAAGCTGCCGGGTGTGCGACTCGAGCGCCGCCTTGGCTGATGACACCACGCCGTAGCTGGGGACCACCCGGGTGGACCCCTCGGAGGTCATCGAGAAGATCTTGGAGCCCCGTCCCAGGAACCCGCCACGCCACAGGTCCTGCACCCAGTAGACGAGGCTGTTCGCCATGACGTCCTGGGTCATCTCCATCTTCTTGCGGTCAACGCCGGCCTTGGGGTCCTCGGTGAGGAACGGGACGAGCGAGCCGAAGGCGAGCGAGTGCATGACCACGCGGACATATGGGTCCCTGCCCTCGGCCCGTGACCGGTCGAACCGCTCGCGCAGGGCCGCGAGCGCCGCGGCACGCTTCTCGTCGTCCGCGGCGTTCATGTTCGTGTACAGCGCCTCGGAGCCCAGCGCCGTGATCTTCGCCTTGATCTCCTCGATGTGGGCCAGCGCCGCACGGAAGTCCAGGTGGACCCCGGCGATCCGATAGCCGGCCCCGGCGAGCGCAAGGGCGGTCGCCTCGCCCATCCCGGAGGACGCTCCGAGGATCAGGGCCCAGCGCTCGCGGTCGTCGGTCATGGTTCGCCTCCGGGGACGTGTGGGGGTCTCCGCGGCGGGCGTGCCCCGCGGCACCCGGAGTCTAGCAGCGCCGTGTTCGCGGCTCGCGCCGATGCTAGATTCGAGGCCAGGAGCGTCCCAGGGGACCGCGGCGCATCGCTCGTCGCGGCCCGGCTCGACGACACCGTGCTCCGGGAGGCGCTGATGGTTCTGCTCGATGCCCTGGGGATCGATCCGGTGGAGCGTTCCGCATGACCCTCGACCTGGCCTCGTTCGACCCCTCGATCCTGCTGCTGATCGTCCCGCTGATCGTCCTCCAGCTGGGGCTGATGGTGGTCGCGGTCGTGGACCTGCTGCGCGACGAGCGCAAGGTTCGGGGCGGCAACAAGGGGGTCTGGGCCGTCGTCATCGTGTTCGTCAACCTCATCGGTCCCATCCTCTACTTCCTGGTTGGCCGTGAGGAGGGAATCGCCGAGCCGCCGGCGGCCGGGCCGGGCGCGATGCCCGGCTGGGGCAGCCCGCACGACCCACCGATCGTCGTCCGGGGGCCGGCCGGAACGGACACGGCGGCGCCGGGGGCAATGGTGCCCACGCCCGCGCGCATGATCGACGCGGTGGGTCCAGGCACCGCGCACAGCCCGGTGCCAGAGGGTCCGGCCGCCATCGCGGTCGAGGGCCTCACCAAGCGCTACCCGGGCGGCGTGCTCGCCCTGGACGCCCTGTCGATGACGGTCCCCGTCGGGTCCGTGTTCGGGCTCCTCGGCCCCAACGGCGCCGGCAAGACCACCTGCCTGCGGCTCCTCGCCGGCATGACGCGGCCCACGTCAGGCCGGGCAGTCGTCAACGGGACGGTCGTGGCGGCGGGCGACGCCCTGACCGTCCGGCGCAGCCTCGGCTACCTGGAGCAGGATCCGCGGGCCTACGGCTGGATGACCGGGCGCGAGCAGCTCTCGATGCTGGGACGGCTCCACGGCCTCGACGGCGCCGCGCTGGCCCGTGCCGTCACGGACGCGCTGGCCCGGGTCGACCTCGCCGCTGCGGCAGACCGGCGCGCCGCAACGTACTCCGGGGGCATGCGCCAGCGGCTGGGCATCGCCGGGGCCCTCGTCCACCGGCCGCCGATCATCGTCCTCGACGAGCCGGTGAGCGCCCTGGACCCGGAGGGGCGGCGGGACGTCCTGGAGCTGATCACCTCGCTCCGCGGCGAGGCCACCGTGCTGTTCTCCACCCATGTCCTCGCCGATGTCGAGCGGATCTGCGACCGGGTCGGCATCCTGGCGCATGGCCGCCTCGTGGTCGAGGGACCGCTCGCCGCGCTCCTGGACCGGTTCGCGCTGCCCGTCTACCGGGTGGAGGCCGAGCCCGGCCAGGCCGCTGCCGTGGAGGCGCTCGCGGCCCGGCTGCGGACCCTCGACTGGGTCACGGGTGCCGCCGTTGAGCACGGCCTGCTCACGGTCGCCGTGGCGGATCCGTCGCGGGCGGCGCGCGAGCTGCTGCCGGCGATCAGCGCGGAGGGTCTGAGCGTCGTCTCCGTCGCGCGGACCCGGCCCACGCTGGAGGACGTGTTCCTCCGGCTCACGGGCGACGGGCGGGAGGTGGCCGCATGAACGGCTTCGGGATCCTGTTCCGGAAGGAGTTGCTCGAGGCCTGGCGGACGCGCAGGCTGCCCGCCCTGGCGGTGCTGTTCGTCGTCGTGGGGATCCTCTCGCCGCTCACCGCACGCTACCTCAACGAGATCCTCGCGGCCGCGCTCGGTGACCAGCTCCCGGTGGTGCTCCCCGAGCCCACGGCGGCGATGGCGATCGACCAGCTCCTGAAGAACCTCGGCCAGTTCGGGGCGCTCGCGGGGATCGCCCTCGCGATGGGTTCCGTGGCCGGGGAGCTGGACCGCGGGACGGCGGCCCTCGTCCTCGCCCAGCCGGCCACGCGCCCGGCCTTCCTGCTGGCGAAGCTGGCGGGCATCGCGACCGTGCTCGGGGCGTGCACGGCGTTGGCCGTCGCCGTCTGCTGGGTCTACACGGCCGTGCTGTTCGAACCGCTCCCGATCGGCGGGTGGATCGTGATGGGGATCCTCGAGTGGCTGGTGCTGCTGGCCTGGGCGGCGGTCACGTTCCTGGCCTCGAGCGCGACGGGCTCGACCATGGCGGCCGCCGGCCTCGGGTTCGTGGC
>JBBSCF010000183.1:0-4008 GCA_038250545.1 Candidatus Limnocylindrales bacterium
GGCTTCCACGGGGCGCCGATCAAGCTCGTCTTCCGCAACCGCGGCGCCGAGCGACCGGCGCGCCACCGTCCCAGCGCCCCCCGCGGCGGGGGAACGCGCCCGGGGTCCGCCCACCGCCGCTGAATCGGGTCCCGGGCTCGGAACCGTGCGGGGCTCGCCCCCGCCCCGGGGCGCGCCCCGGGTCCGCCCGCCGCCCCTGAACCGCCGAGCATGCTCTGCGCCCGTCCCTCCGCGTCTTCAGGCCCCAGGATCCCGAGATTGCCTCCCGATCGCCGCGGTGTCGGTCGACGCCTCTGGTATCCTTCGCCGCGTCGGGGTGTGGCGCAGCCTGGTAGCGCACCTGAATGGGGTTCAGGAGGTCCCGCGTTCGAATCGCGGCACCCCGACCACTGATCCACGCACGGCTAGGCCCTGGGTGTGTCCCGGGGCCTTTCGATTCCGGCCCGTACCCCCATTCCGTACCCCATTTCGCGCGTCGCGCGTGCCGGGTCAGGGGAGTGCGGGGAGCCCCGCAGAAAGCCAAATAGCCGTCCGTGGGCAGTCCAGGTGGCTCGTTCGGATGCCTAGTACTACAACGCGCCGGTTGTGAGCATGTCGGGTGCTCCCGCATCCTGTCGGCTCTGTAGGAGGTCGACGAGGCGCCCGTCCTGTGTGATCCGGAAAGCGCTGTTCCACCTTCCGATCTGCTATGGTCCCGAACCGGCGCTTCCTCGGGTCGCGCCACGCGGATGCGCCAGCACGGGGGCCGCTCTCCAAGAGAGACAGGGAGGACCCGGTGGAGGACGCCCGGCTCGTCGACCAGCCGGAGCACCACGCCCGCGGCACCCACGCCGCAGCCCTCGGAATCCTGGTGCTGGCGCTCGTCCTCTGCCTCGTCGAGATCGGCTCCAAGCCGCTGTGGTTCGACGAGGCATTCAGCGTCAACACGGCCGTGAAGCCGTGGCGGTCCATCCTCGGGTTGTTCGGAACGACCGAGTTCAACATGACGCTGTACTACGCGCTCCTGCACGCCTGGTCGAAGATCGGGACCGACGAGGCGACGGTGCGTCTCCTGTCGACGATCTTCGCGGTCGGTGCCGTCGGGATGACCTATCTCCTCGGACGCGCCCTGTTCGGGTCGAAGGTGGGTCTCGTGGGCTCTCTGCTGCTCGGGGTGAACGCCTTCGTGATCCAGTACGCCCAGGAGGCCCGCTCCTACGCCCTGCTGCTGTTCCTTGCGGCGTTCTCCACCCTGCTGCTTGTCCGGGCCCTTCGCTCCCCGTCGCGATCGGGCTGGCTGGCCTACGCGCTGGTGGGCGCCGCGATCCCGTACGCCCAGCTGCTGGGCCCCACGATCTGGTGCGTTCACGCGTTGGCGATTGCGACCTATCGCCCACGCGTCCCGCTCCGCCTGCTCGTCCTGCCCGCGGCCGTCTTCACCGCGGCCCTCGTCCCGGTCACGTGGGACCTGATCTCCACGGGCGCGGGGGGGATCACCTGGGTCCCGTCGCCGACCATCCGCCTTGTCCTGGAGTCCTGGATGTCGCTGGCAGGGTCTGGCGTCCCGCGAGGGACGATCACGGTCGCCGCGGCGTGCCTGGGCGGGGCGATGGGCCTACTGGTCATCGCCGGTGCTGCCGGCAGCCTGCCATGGTCCCCGGGGCCGCGCTGGGGCACCGGATTGATGGTCACCTGGCTCGTACTGCCGATCGCCCTGATCCTCGCGGCATCGCTGCTCAAGCCTGCCTTCGTCGTCCGGTACCTGATCCTGGTTGAACCGGCACTCGTGCTCCTGGCGGCGCTCGGGCTCCTGCGGATCCCATGGCGCCGCATCCGGGCTGCCTCGATGGTGCTCGTCCTCGTGCTGGCGGCCATCGGGATGTACGGCTGGTACCGGGAGGCGCCGAAGCCGGACTGGCGAGGCGCAAGCGCCTGGGTCCTGGCGCGGTCGCAGGCGGTCGACCGCTCCATCATGGTGGGCGACTGGGGGGCCTCGCTCGAGTACTACGCGGCCCAATCTGGCAAGAGATCCCGGGTGCCCCTACGGCTCTGGAGGCTCGATGCGGCGAGCCCGGCCTTCCCGACGGCCCTCGCTTCGGTGGCCGCTGACCTGGCCCGGCTGGACCACGGCCTGTGGGTGTTCACGATCGGGGAGCGGCCTCCGGACCCCACGACGGATCCCCGATTCGCCTCGCTCGGGCCACTGTTTCAAGTGACCGACCGAGCATCCTTCGGGATGATCGACGTCACCCTATTCACGCCGCGGCCGGCCGCCGGACCCTGAGGAGCTGGCGGAGAGGGAGGGATTCGAACCCTCGATGGGTTGGCCCATACCAGCGTCGATGTGGTCCCCGACGCCCGCTGGTCTCGGCTGTCACGACGCGGCGCCGCCCGCCTCGCCCCCGCACAGCGAGGACCCACCGAGGCCCACGACCCCACGGTCCGCTCTGACCCTTGCTCGTACCCCACTCCGTACCCCACAACGCGCGGACTAATGGGGTACGGCTGGACGCTCAACACGCGCCGCCGAGCGGGGTTGCCCCTGAATGGGGTTCAGGAGGCCCGCGTTCGAATCGCGGAACCCCGACCATCGGTTCCTACGTGAGGTGACCCCCGGAGGCGTTCTCCGGGGGTTCGCGATTCCCCCCTCCGGCATCTCCGACTCGGTGCCGCTCGCCGGTGAATGTCGCCCCGCGGCAGATCAGCCGAGGAGGTCGTCCAGGAGATGGGCCGAGGGCGGGTGGATCGCGAAGATCTCGTCCTCGGCCGCCTGCTCCGCGGCCTCCCGGTCGCGCGCGGTGCCCTCCGCGAGGAGATGGCCGGTCGGCGACGTGATCCGCCAGTGCCAGACGCGGTCGCCCTCGCACACGCAGACGCCCACCTCGCGGCCGTGGATGTGGGCGTGGAAGGCCATCCGGATTCCGTCCGGACAGGGGACGGGAACCCAGGTCGCGATCACCATGAAGCCGGCCGGTCCAGCATGTCGGCGTGAGCCTCCTGCACGGATACGATCGCGCAGGTTCGGTGGCGGGCTCAAGAGCCGAAGGGCCCGACCGGGACCGGACGGCGGCCCCGATGCGGCGCAGGCCCGACACCGGGCGGTTGGCGACCGCGCTCGCCGCGACACGGGCTGCCTGGGAACCTAGACTCGTCGGATGCCGGACGACCAGCCGACGATCCAGCCGAGGAACCCCCCAGGCGAGGCGATGGCCTCGCTCGACCCCGCCCAGGAGGTTGGCCTCGGGGACATGGATCCCGAGCGCTTCCGCGTCGCCGCTCACGCGGTGGTCGACGAGATCGCCGACTATCTGGCCGGCGTGGAGGCCTTCCCGGTCCTGCCGGCGGTCGAGCCGGGATCGATCCGGAGCCTCTTCCCGGCCGCTGCGCCAGAGGAACCGGAGCCACTCGACGGCATCCTGGCGGACGTGGGGCGGCTGGTCCTCCCGAACGCGACCCACTGGCAGCATCCCGGCTTCATGGCCTACTTCGCGACCACGGCCTCGGCGCCGGGGATCCTCGGCGAGATGTGGACCGCGGCCCTCGGCCAGAACCCGATGCTCTGGCGGACGTCGCCGATCGGGACGGAGCTCGAGCAGGTGGTCGTGGGCTGGCTGCGAGACGGCCTGGGACTGCCCCCGACGTTCGACGGGCTCCTGGCCGACACGGCGTCCACCTCCACCCTGATCGGTCTCGCCGCGGCGCGCGAGGCGGCCGGGCTCCGGACCGCGGCCGACGGCCTTGCGGCGGGAACGGGCCGTCCCGGAGGCGGAGCGCAGATCGTGTATGCCTCGACCGAGGCACACAGCAGCGTCGAGAAGGCCTGCATGACCCTGGGGATCGGACGTGCCGGCCTGCGCCGGATCCCGGCGGACGCGTCCTTCGCCATGCGGCCCGACCTGCTCGCGGAGGCGATCGCGTCCGACCGCGAGGCGGGACGCGTCCCGATTGCCGTCGTCGCCACGATCGGGACCACCTCCTCGACCTCGGTGGACCCCGTCGCTGTGATCGCCGACATCGCCAAGTGCGAAC
>JBBSCF010000184.1:0-3966 GCA_038250545.1 Candidatus Limnocylindrales bacterium
CGTCCCGTCCGGGGCCGCGGTCAGCCGGTCCTCGTCGTAGGCGCGGTGCAGCGCCCAGGACTTGAAGGAGCGCTGAACGACGGCGAGGACATCCTGCCCTTCGCCCGAGATGAGCTGGTGGCTTCGCAGGGTCCCGAGGGCCACCGCCAAGGCTCGTTCTGCCTCACGGCCCCGCTGCACAAGACGCTTCTCGTTGACAGTGACGCCGTCGATGAGGTGCTGCCGCGGCACCTTCGTGGCCCAGGTCCGAAACTTGGTGCCACGCCTGGACTTCACGCGGTAGCCGACCGAGATGATCACGTCGTCACGCAGCTCGGCGCCGAGCCCGCCGCCATCTCACGCCCGCGTACCCCCAGCTGGGTAGCGCGTGGTCCCGTACTCACGTGGGGGTACGCAGGGGCCACCTGCCGCACGGCCGCGTCCGCAAACCCGAGTTTGGACGCACGGCCCCGCACGGACAATCCGATTCCTACCCCTGCGTGGGTACGGCGCGGCGCGTGGGTACGGCGCGGCGCGTGGGTACGGCGCGACGCGTGGGTCCGCGGGCGACGGTAGGGCGACGGAGCAGCGGGCGCGCCGGGGGTACGGGCGACGGAGCAGCGGGGCGACGACGCGAAGGCGCGGTCGATGGGGACACGGGCGGCCGTCACCACCCGCGCTGCGCGCAGGATGTTCGGGACCGACGTCGCCCCCAGTCTGGACCTGCGCGAGTCCGAGATGCAGACGGTCGCACTGGCGACGGTCGGCCGGAGCTCGCTCGCCGGCGTCCCTTATCGGCCAGAGCTACCTCCCGGAGAGCCTGCGCCCGGCGTACGGCCGGGTCCTGGGTGCGCGCGCGCAGGTGTTCGGCGGCTCCTAGCTGGGGTCAATCGCCGCGGTAGAGGCGGTCGAGATCAACGAGGACGACATCGGAACGCCGGCTCGCCTCGTCACGCAGATCGGCGCCGAACCCGCCGGCAGCGAAGATCGCGAGCCGAGTCCGGTCCACCCGCGCCCGGGCCGCCAGCAGGTCCCTCGCCCGCTCCAGTCGCCGAAGATCCGCGATGCCGCGCGGCTGCGTGCCGCTCTTGGCCTCGCCGACCAGGAGCAGGGCCGGGTGCTCATCAGCCCCGCCGCCGGACCGGGACTCCACGGCGACGACATCGACCTCCAGCCGGGTCCGGCCCAAGCGGTCATTGACCACCGTCGACCCGACCCGGACCGCCGTCCCGCCGAGGGTTGCGGCGGAGGCATAGCGCGAGGTCCACGCGCGGGCGATGTCCTCGAAGGCCGGCCCCACGACCCCAGACGCGAAGCGCGCCTCGGCGTCCGACCAGGCCCGTTCGGTCAGTCGCGACTCGAACCGGTGGAGGTCGGGCCGGACGACCGCGTGCTGGAAGCGGAGCATGGGGTCCGTGATCCGCAGGGTGGGGCGGCGGGACAGGAGGATGTCGTCCGCCCGCTCGATGAAGCGGGCTCGCTGGAGGCCGTCGATCACGTGGGTCATCGATGTCTCCGGCCGGCCAAGCGCCCCGGCGACGGCGCCCGACGTCGTCCGTCCCGCGGCGATCGCGGCGAGCGCGGACTGGTAGATGGCGCGGTCGGTGAGGCTGGGTTCCTCCGCCAGCAGGTAGTCGGTCTCGCGGAACATCGCGTGTGACGGGTTGAGCACCCCGCGTGCCAGCCACGCCGGGAAGGCACCGACCGAGGCGGGCGGACCCATCTCGAGAAGGTCCCGGTAGCCGGGCGTTCCACCGACAACACAGAACAGCAGGAACGCAAGCCTCGGATCGTCCTCAACGCCCCAGAAGGCGGCGGCCTCGCGGTAGTCGAAGGGATCGATGACGAGGTCGAGGACCGCGCGACCGCGGAGGGCGCGTTGGCCGGAGAGCAGGCCCGCCATGACGGACATGGCCGACCCGCACAGGATCAGCCGCATGGGCGGATGCTTGCCCTGTCGGGACGCGTCATGGGCGAGCTGGATCGCGGAGGCGATGTCGGGTGACTTCGCGAGGAGGTAGGGGTATTCGTCGATGACGACGAGCCGCGGCCCCGTCGTCTGGGTGCCCACGGTCGTCACGGGTTCCGCCAGCGTCCGCAGCAGCGCGGACCAATCGGCGAACCCGAGCGATCCGCCCGCAAGGCCCCGGTCCGCGGCGATCGCGCGGCCGAGGCGATCCAGCGCCGGGGCCCGCTCCTCCTCGATTGCCTGGTGGTAGAAGCCGCCGACCGCGCCCGCGACCTCGTTGAGGATGAAGCTCTTTCCCTGGCGCCGCCGCCCCGAGACCACGCCGAGCCGGAACGAGGTGGTCGGCTCGCTGGCGAAGCGGACGAGGTCGTCCCATTCCTGTTCGCGACCGAAGAGCGTGGCGGGCCGATCGGGGATCATGGGATAGATATACGAGTGAAGTTCTAATAAGTCAAGCGGTATCTCTAGGCGACCCGGGGGCCGTGAGGGGCCGCGGGCGCACGACCGGTCTCACGCGAACGACGGCTACGGACGATCCTCGGCCAGCAGGTTGAGGATCAGGCGGATCACGAGGTCCTTGTGCGACGCCTCGCTCTCGGCGACAAGCAGGGCGAGGGCTACGAGGGCCGTGTTGGAGAACCGCGGCTGCCCGTTCGTGCCGAGATACGCGTTGTTCCGGCGCAGGTAGTCGAGGAACAGCAGGGATGCCGTCCGCTTGTTGCCGTCGGAGAGTGGATGGTCCTTGATCACGAAGTAGAGCAGGTGGGCCGCGCGAGACTCGATGGTCGGGTAGAGCGCCTCACCGCCCCACGTCTGCTCGATGTTGAGCAGGATCGACTCGAGCGCGTCGTCTCGCTCCTGGCCGAACATGCCGGTGCTCTCGCCGCGCCCGACCATGTCGTCGCGCATGGTGCGGATCGCCATGCGCGCGGTCGCGATGTCGAGCGTCGCGGTCGGGGCCGAGGTCTGGCCAGGCGCGGAGGAGAGCTGGTCCTCATCGTAGGCGCGCAGCATCCGCCAGGTCTGGGCGTAGTGCTGGACCACCTCGAGGATGGCCTGGCCCTCGGGTGTGAGGATCTCGTTCTTGCGCAGGGTCGCCGTGAGCAGGGCGACCGCCTGGTCGAACTCCACGCCGCGGGCGAGCAGCCGCTTCTCGTTGAGCGTGTAGCCTTTGATCAGGTGGTCGCGCAGGGTCCTGGTGGCCCAGATGCGAAACTGGGTGCCTCGCCTCGACTTGACGCGGTAGCCGACGGAGATGATCACGTCAAGGTTGTAGAAGGCGGTGGGCCGGTCGCCGCCAGAAGCAATGTGCAGATTCCGCACATTGCTTTCCCGGTCGAGTTCGCCCTCCGCGAAGACGTTACCGATGTGCCGCGTGATGATCGTCCTGTCGCGGTCAAACAAGTCAGCCATCTGTGCCTGGGTCAGCCAGATCGTGTCCTCCCCCAAGACGACCTCGACCCGAGCACTGCCATCGGGCGCTTCGTAGACGACGATCTCGCCGCGAGGCTCGGCGATCGAGGGGACCTCACTCATGACCCCATTCTACGGTTGTCAAGGTTCGGAGGGAACCGGATAAGCACGTTTGGCCACGACGATCGCGTCGACAAGGTCGTCGCCCACTTGCTGCTGCACCGGAAGCGCGACCACCAGGAGACGGGCGAGTTGTGGCAGGCCTTCATCGCGCAGGCGAGGGCCGAGCGGCGTAGCCGGGGTCAATCGCCGCGGCAGAGGCGGTCGAGGTCAACGAGGACGATGTCGGGACGCCGGCTCGCCTCGTCACGCAGATCGGCGCCGAACCCGCCGGCAGCTCGGCCCGTACCCCCAGCTGGGTAGCGCGTGGGCCCGTACCCACGTGGGGGTACGCGGGGGCCACCTGCCGCACGGCCGCGTCCGCAAACCCGAGTTTGGACGCACGGCCCCGCACGGACGACCCGATTCCTACCCCTGCGTGGGTACGGGGCGACGGAGCAGCGGGGCGCGCCGAGGGTACGGCACCGAACCCGCCGGCAGCGAAG
>JBBSCF010000185.1:0-3950 GCA_038250545.1 Candidatus Limnocylindrales bacterium
CGCCGGTGGACACCTCGCCATTCAACCAGGCCGACATCGACGCGGCGGTCGCCAAGGCCCTGGCGGTCGCGGCTCGGGACGAGCGGGAGCGCATCGCTGCGGCCATAGCCACCCGCATCCGCACCATCTAGGAGCGCATATGAACGGCATCGGCAACCTCTGGAATCGTGAGCCCACGATGGTGCTCGCCCTGGTGCAGGGCGTGATCGTGCTCGGCGTGGCGTTCGGTCTGCGCCTGACCCCTGAGCAGACGGGCGCCATCCTCGCCCTCACGGCCGTCGTGCTGGGCCTCATCACGCGGACACAGGTCACCCCCGCCACCGCGCCCCAGATCACCCAGGCGTGATGGTCGCCTGATGCCGAACGCGCCCCACGTCGCCTGCTCCACGCCCCGCTGTCCCGGGTTCGTCGTTCCGGGCGGACGGGGCTACTGCGCTGCCCATCGCAAGAGCGAGGCGCAGCGTGGATACGGGCGAGCGCACCGCGTGGACCGCGTGGTCAACAGGTCAGGTGCGACGTGCGAGCGCTGCGGGTGCGCGGGGAACCTGCAACGCGACCATCGCATCCCCCGCTCGCTGGGTGGTGGCGAGGAGCCGAGCAACAAGCGCTGGCTCTGTCGCTGCCCTGAGCACCGCTGCCATGACCTGGTTGGCGTCCGAAGTGATCGGACTGGATATTCCGATGCATAGAACGAGAGCAGAGAGGGGTTTTATGCAGTCGAGGGGGTGCCAGGTCGAAACTTGGGGCGAAACCGACCCCTCGGACACCCGCGCCCCGCTTCTCACGCGTCCGCAGTTGGCAACATGGGGGTCGGCCGTGCATAGAGCCCGCTCCGCCTCCCGTTCTATGCATCGGAATATCCAGTGAGCAACCCCCGCAAGCCCACCGCGCTCAAGATCCTGAACGGCTCCGCTGCCCATGATCCGCAGCGCGTGAACCGTGACGAGCCGAAGGCCGCTGCGCTGACGGACATCCCCGCCCCGCCCGCCTACACGCCGCTCGTGGGCCGAGCCCGCAAGGCGTGGGACGATCTCGCCGCACGGGCCATCGCGCTCGGCGTGCTGACCGATGCTGATCTCCCGGCCCTCGCGTCTGTCTGCCGCGACTTCGCGGAATACGAGAACGCGCGCCGCGATGGCGAGGCATGGCGCCGGGCGGATGCCGCCAAGCGGCGGTACGACGCCGGCCTCCGCTCCTTCGGCCTGACGCCGTCCGACCGCTCGCGCGTCCACGCCACGCCGAAGGCCGAACAGTCGAAGATGGCGCGCCTCCTGGCGGCCCGGAGGCAGGTCGGATGACCGTGGCCATTCGGCCCACTGCACTCCCCCGCGCTCCGAAGATGCCTGACCCTGCCACGGCCTATGCGAAGTCCGTGGTCGCCGGGAAGATCGTTGCCGGGAAGCTCGTGCGCCTCGCCTGCCGGAGGCACCTCGACGACCTCGTGCATGGTCCCGACCGCGGACTCGTCTGGGATCTCGCGGAGGCCAACCGCGTCATCGACCTCATCGGCGAGATGCCCCTGCCGGACGGCTCCCCGTTCGTCGTCCAGCCGTCACAGGCGTTCATCGTCGGCTCGGTGTTCGGCTGGCGCCTCCTCGGCGGGCTTGGAGCCCGGCGGTTCCGGACGGCCTACGTTGAGGAGGCCAAGGGCAACGGCAAGACGCCGCTTGCAGCCCGCATCGGGGTCGTCGGCATCGTTGGCGACGGCAAGTACGCGGCCGAGGTCTACACCGCCGGCGTGACGCGCGACCAGGCGCACTACCTCTGGAACGACGCGAAGCTCGTCTGCGAGGGATCGGCCGATCTGCGGGCCCTGATCGACATCGGCGCTCACAACCTCGCGTGCCCGGCGACTGACTCCTACATGCGCCCGGTGTCATCGGAAGCGCGCTCGCTCGACCAGAAGCGTGTCCACATGGCGCTGATCGACGAGATCCATGAGCACGAGTCCGACCTCGTCGTGGAGAAGATGCGGGCCGGCACGAAGGGCGATGACTCGGCGCTCATCTTCGAGATCACGAACTCCGGATACGACCGGCACTCGGTTTGCTGGCGGCACCACGAGTACACCCGCCAGGTCCTCGAGGGCGTGATTACCAATGACTCGTGGTTCGGGTTTGTCGCGGCGCTCGACGAGGGTGACGACTGGACGGATGAGAGGGTCTGGCCGAAGGCGAACCCGCTGCTCGACGTCACCGTCACCCGGCGCTATCTGCGGGAGCAGGTCCAGGAGGCGCTCGATATGCCCGCGAAGCAGGCGCTCGTCAAGCGCCTCAACTTCTGCGTCTGGACCGAGGCCAGCGTCGGCGCGATCGAGATGGACCGCTGGGACGCCTGCGCGGAACTTCCCACGATCGCCCCCGGCGACGAGGTGTACGCCGGCCTCGACCTGTCCGTGACGACCGACCTGTCGGCGCTCGTTCTGATGCGCGAGGCCGACGACGGCTACCTCGACGTCCTGCCGTTCTTTTGGTGCCCGAAGGAGTCGATCACGCTGCGCTCCCGCCGCGACCATGTCCCCTACCAGCAGTGGGTCGACGAGGGCCTGATCATCGCGACCGAGGGCAACGTCATCGACTACGCCTCGATCCGTCGCCGGCTGTCGGGCTACTACGTTGAGGACGGCACCGTCAGGCACGACGAGGCTTGCCTCGCCGACACGTTCGCCATCCGCGAGGCCGGCTTCGACCCGTACAACGCGACGCAGCTTGTGCTCCAGCTCGGCAGCGACGGCCTCCTGATGGTCAAGGTCGCCCAGGGCGCCGGGATGTTGAGCGCCCCAACGAAGGACTGGCTCGCCCGGATCGCCTCGGGCAAGGTGCGCCACGGCGGCCACCCCGTCCTGCGCTGGATGGCGATGAACCTCGTCGTGACACAGGACGCCCAGGGGAACCTCAAGCCCGACAAGGACAAGAGCACCGAGCGCATCGACGGCCAGGCAGCGACGATCACCGGCCTTGCCCGGATGAACTCGCACATCGACGTTGACGAGTCGTCCGTCTACGAGCGCGAAGGCCGCGGCCTGCTGGAGCTCGGCTGATGGACGCCTACATCGACGCCCGACTCCGCCTGTTCGTCAGGCTGCGCGAGATCGCCACGAAGTCCGACTGGTCGAACGTGCGAGCCGAGCGCCGCCCCGATGGCGTCTACATCTGGAAGGCCGGCTGATGGCGATCTTCCGCGAGAACGCCAACCTCCCGCCCGAGCGCCCCCGGATCCTGCGCGAGATCGGTCCGGCCGAGGTCGCCTTCGGTGCCGGGTTCCTGCTCGCGGTCGTCGGCATCGCGCTCGTGTCAGTCGCCGCCGCGCTCATCGTCGCTGGCGCCCTCCTGATGATCGCCAGTTGGAGGGCTGCCTGATGGGAAAGCGGATGTGCCGGGGGAGGGACTTGAACCCTCAGCGACCGTCTTTCAGGTCAGGGCCTTTTGAGAGCCCCGCGTATACCAATTCCGCCACCTCGGCGCGTCCAGTGTACGCCCCGGCAGGAGTCTCCTGATGGGCTACCTCGCCGCCTCGCGCAACGCCGTGAGGACTCGCAGCACGTCCAGCGCGACGGGCATCCCGTCCGGTCTCACCAGCGCCTGTCCGTCCCACTCGCGGATCTGGAGGGCCGCGTAGTGGGCCTGCTCACCCGCGTCAAGGGCTTCGAATGGGCCGGGCCGCCCCAGGGCTTCATTGATGGCCGGACCCAGAGCGGCGAGGTCGTCACCGCAGACAGCGCGATGGCGGTCGGCGTCATCTTCCGCTGCGTCGCCCTGCTCGGCGGGACGGTCGCGGGGATGCCGCTGATCACCTACCGCGCCAGCGAGGACCGGCTGGACCGGGCGACGGATCACCCGATCTACCGCCTGCTCCACGACTCCCCGACGCCCGGCATGACGTCGTTCATCTGGCGCGAGATGGCGATGGGCCACCTGCTCCTGTGGGGCAACCACTACGCCGAGATGATC
>JBBSCF010000186.1:0-3926 GCA_038250545.1 Candidatus Limnocylindrales bacterium
CAACACCGGCTGACTCACTCGGACCATCCTGCACCCCCACCTAGGCGTTACAGCAACGATCTCAGATCAGGCGCGACGAAACCCGACCGACACGCACGAAACAGCAGGTCAAACCCCCAACCGGTCACC
This sequence comes from Candidatus Limnocylindrales bacterium, assembly GCA_038250545.1. Lineage (GTDB taxonomy): Bacteria > Chloroflexota > Limnocylindria > Limnocylindrales > CSP1-4 > CAIXZV01. The sequence goes on from JBBSCF010000186.1 coordinate 130, forward strand.
AAACCCAGTCGCCATGTCAGGAGTTCTGGACTCGTCGAGGGCATCGTCGCAATCCGCCTACCACTGCGCGGGTCCGGCTCGACGCGGTAGTAGAGGCGGAATCGACTCCGGTCGAGCACGCGCCCAGGATATCGAGCACATGGCGGGCAAGTGCGCCTGGAACGTGCGGGCCCTCGGCATGGCTTTCCGCCGCGATCGCTCGGACGGAAGGGCCGATTCGGGTGAACTCGGAGACTACGATCCGCCGGCCTCAAGCTTGCCGATCGTGCGGCTGGACCTGCACGAAAACAAGTAGCGGGGGGATGATCGAACCGCGCGACCATCGTCTGAGGCATCGGGCATCGCCGCAGGTCAGCGCCCCGTGCATGGGCACCTGCACGCCCCCTGAGTGGCTCGCCCGACGATCAAAGCACACCGGGCGGACACAGGGCGCTCCCGGATGAAGGGCCAGTGTCGGTAGCCGCGCCTTACTCTCGGCCGTCCTCCAGCGGGATGAGCATCGTCCGGAACGGGCCCCGGGAACCGTGGAGTTCCCAGATGCGCTCGGCCACGTCGTCGATACCGTTCTCGAGCTGAAGCTTCGGGATGCCGCCCGGGATCACGAACTGGAAGACGCGGATACCCTCGTCCTCAAGTGCGTCGTGGAGCATCTCGCCATACGCGCTCTCGGCAGGGAACGCGATCGACGTGCCCGCGAAGTCGCTTCGCGCCTTCACGGACGTTCCGCCGTTGATCAGGATGATGCTGCCGTCGCCCGCCGCCCGCATCGCAGGCAGCACCGATCGAACCGCGTGGATGAGCCCCAGGGCCGAGAACCGCAGCGCCTCCAGCGCCAACTCGGGCGTCATCTCGAGCACCGGCTTGAGGTACTCCCGAGAGGGCAGAGGGCTGTACTGCAGCACGGCGATGGGGCCCAGCTCGGCCACGGCACGCGCGAGGGCGACCTCGAGGGAGGCGGAGTCCAGTACATCCGCCGCGTAACCGCGCGCGATTGCGCCGCCGTCCTGGAGCTGGGCCGCCAACTCGTCCAGCTTCCCCTGATCCCGAGAGATGAGCCCGATCGAGAAGCCCTCGGCACCGAACCTGCGCGCGACCGCGGCTCCGAGGCCCGGCCCGGCTCCGATGATCGCGATGGTGGGCATGGCCGTCCCCTTCCGAAGAGTGTGCCTAGTCGACGATAGCCCGAGCCCCGTGGAGCATGCGGCGAATCACACGCACGACCGTCAACGAGGAACGCCGGTGGCTCTGGGGGCGAGCGCCGCGGTGGGTCGGCGGGTGGGGCGCGACAATGTAGCCCTCCGCGGCGCTGCCGTACAGGTGCAGCGTCTCCCAGCGATGGTGCCAGCGCCAGGCGAGGTGGGCGTCGGCGGGGAAGTTCTTGCCTACATCTGGTGATCTGCCGTCCGACCACCCGCTGTTGTGACGTCCTGCGCAGCCCGTCAGCGGGCGCCCATAGAAGTCCGCTGGCGGGGCCGCTTACCCGCTCCGCGTGGCCAGGACTCCTGACGTAGTGCGATAACTGATGTCTGGCCTATCCATTTAACCGGAGCGTTGCTGGTCAGGGGCACGCCAGGGTCGGTTCGCCGGCGGTCGGTCCAGGCTGGGCGGGTTCCCGCGGGCTTGCGGTGGCGACGGTGAGGTCTTCGCTGGTCGCGTGGTGATGATGAGGTCCTGGTAGCGGACCGGGTCGTGGTCGACGGCGAGCTGGAGCAGGCGGTAGAAGACCAGTCCGCGGCTGCGGGAGCGGCGGCGGTTGAAGCGGAACACGAACTCGTTCATGTAGGCGGGCAGGTGGGCGGTGTCCACCGAACCGTGGTGGGTACCCAGGAGCCACCGTTTGATCATCGAGGCGACGCGGTGCACGGCGGGGAGCAGTTCGCCGGGGTCTTCACCGCGTGACTTGGCGGCGCGCTGGCTGCGCCGGTCGTGGACGTAGCCGAGCTCCTCCAGGCCGCGGTAGCCCTGCCAGGCGTCGGTGATGACCGTCGCGCCGGGATCGACGTGGTCGGTGACGAAGGCGTGCAACGACTTGGCGGAGGCGTCGGCCAGGGGCGCCATCCGGCACCTGCCCATCCCCTTGGGCTCGCGGATCTCCACGGCGATGCAGGTCAGGACCTTCTTGCCGCGGGCCCTCCCGCCGCGCAGCCCGGGCTCGGCGCCGCCGATGAACGTCTCGTCCACCTCCACCGTCCCGGTCAGCCTCTCCCGGCCCGGGCGCACCAGCACCGAGCGCAGGCGATGCAGCATCGTCCACGCGGTCTGGTACGAACCGATCTCCAACTCGCGCTGCAGGCTCAGAGCCGAGATCCCGCCCTTGTCGCTGGCAAACATCCAGGCGGCCGTGAACCACACCGTCAGCGGCGTGCGTGTCCGGTCGAAGATCGTGCCGGCGGTCGTCGACGTGCGCGCCCCGCACCCCGCGCACTCGAACCGGTGATCACCCAGGCGCCAGCCCGCGGCGTGATCGCACTTCGGGCACACGAACCCGGCAGGCCAACGCAGCCACTCCAAGTAGTCCAGACAGTCCGCGTCCGTCGGGAACCAGGACTGGAGCTCGCCCACAGACCGCGGGTAGTGCACACCGACGCGAGGACCATCCACCACCCCAACCTACTCCGGTTAAATGGATAGGCCAGATGCAGCTTATGCCGACGTCGGCATAATCCCTTCCACGTCGTCAAGCTCGCCGGACAGGCAATGGATGAGGTCCGTCGCCGCGTCCAGCAGGACACCCTGGGGCACCGCGGCCACGCCGGTGACCCGCTGTTCCGGATCCGCAACATCCTGCGCGCCGGCGCCCACCACCTGACCGACAAGCAGTGGGACCGGCTCATCGACTGCCTGGGCCGCGGCGACCCAGACAGCGAAGTTCTTCTCGCCTGGCAGTGCTACCAGCAGGTCCGCGCCGCCTACGCCACGCCCGATCTGGCCACCGGGAGGAAGATCGCCGAAAAGATCGTGGCCACGCTCGTGTCCTGCCCGATCGGCGAGATCGCCAGGCTCGGGCGGACCCTGCGGCAGTGGAAGCACACCTACCTGGGCTACTTCACCACCGAGCGCTCGAGCAACGGCGGCACCGAGGCGATCAACGGGATCATCGAGCTGCACCGACGCATCGCCCGCGGCTACCGCAACCGCGACAACTACCGGCTCCGGATGCTCCTCGTCGCCGGCGGGCTCGACCCCACATCCCCACCAGAAGTCCGATGAGCCACTTCAACGTGCGCATGCACGATTATGCCGACGTCCGCGTTATGCCGACCTCGGTGCGGGACCGGGGGTTTGCCTGGGAATTTGGCCTGCGCATGTCGGCATAACGCGAGCGGGTTGGGCCATCGTCGTTCTTCTCATCGAGAAGGAGGATCGTCATGGTCAAGGCGAAGAGCAGGGTGAGTGGAGTGGTGCTGACGGGTCCGTTGGCGTCGTTCTGCGACGCGTATCGGCTGGAACTGAGCGCCCGCGGGTATACAGAGCGGTCCGTGGTGCCGCTGCTGCGTCAGAGTAACTGGTCAGGTTGTGGCGGGGTACCAGGGGTCTTCGTTCGTCAGGCGGGTGAGCGCGTTGAGCAGGGGGATGGCGTGCTTGGCGGCGGTGGCGGTGTAGGAGCGGATGGCGGCGAAGGAGGTTGTCCCGGGTCTCGTGGAACTTGAGGTGGCGGGCCCCCACCTGACGCCTGCCGTGGGGTAGGTGTTGGGCGTCCACCAAGACGACCCGAAGAGACAGGGGACCACCGTGAACAAGGAGTAACAGTGGAAGAACGCCGGTGTGCGTGACGCGCTCGAGCTGGCTGTTCCCGA
>JBBSCF010000187.1:0-3897 GCA_038250545.1 Candidatus Limnocylindrales bacterium
TCACCTGCACCCGGACGTGCAGCGAATCGATGGGTCGGGCGGTGACGGCGGCCGAGATTGTCAGTACGAGTAGGAAACTGGCCTGATCGCGTTCGAGATGAAGTCCTTCACCGGTCGGATGTCCAGCGGGCGTCGCAGGCAAGTGGAACGCTCGCTTCGCCGTGCCGCGATGCTGAACCCCGTCCGCTGGGAGTTGCTGGTCCCGATCAACCACACCGTGAAGGAACTCGACTGGTTCCGCGACCTCGGCGACAGGGTCCCCTTCCCGATTGAGTGGCGGGGCAAGACGTGGCTCGACGCGCGGTTCGCGGAGCGCGAGTTCATCGCTGGGTACTACCTCGGCGACACCCGCGGCGAGGTGCTTACTCTGCTTCGGGAGCTAGCGAAGGAGGAGGCCGGGTTCCAAGACGGGGTCCGCTCCGTTATGTCGCGAGTGGCGACGCTGGTGGCTCGGGCAAACCAGCTCGATCCTCACTACAGGTTCGCGATCGAGTCCGATGGCGCCGCCACGAAGGTGACGGTCATTCCTCGATACCGTGGCGCCGAGATCGATCGGCCGATTACGGTGGAAGCCACATTCGCCTTCCCGCAGTCGACCGAAGAGGGTCGGTCGAGAATGGAGGAATTGGAGCGAGCGCTCGACTTTGGGACGCCCGTCGAGGTTGAGGGGCTCTACGTTCCGTCGGCGACGGTGGACGCACCCGCGGGGCTCGGTGGGTCGTTTGAGGGAGCGACGCTCACCATGGGTCCGGGCCGCCCGGCTTCAAGTACTCCAATCGAAGCCGTCTTCAGGCTCCTAGATCCGTCAGGCGGCGTGGCAAGCGAGCTTCCCATCCGCCTCACCCCGCGGAGTTCGGGTCGACGCGGTGCCATTCTCGAGGGCACAGACCGAAGCGGCTGCGTCCATGCGAGCGTCGTGGTTGATGTTCCCGACGGAAAGTTACGCGTCAACCTCTCCATCGACGAGGCCAGGGCGTTTGTTCCCCACGAGTTCGTGCCGGCGGCCCGCTTCTTCGCCGCGTATTGCGCCCCGAACCGAGTCGTTGTCGACATCACAAGCATGGGTCCGCCAAGTGATCCGCTGCCCAGCGGGCCGGATCCGATGCTAACCCGCGAGCTTGCGTCACTCGTCACTGACCTCGCACTCATCCAAGCGAGCACTGGGATCGTGAGGGAAGTGGTCGGGGACTTCACTCGGGCAGACGCAGCGAACGCGGCGGCGGGCGCAGCACTGATCCGCGGGACCGAATGTGCGTTTCCCTGGACATCAGCTGAGGTCGGGCTCCTTGCCTCGGCACCCCTTGAGGCCCGCCGGCAGATGGCGAGGCAGATCATCATCTTCGGATGGACGGTCGACGCCCCGTTTGTGCTCAGCATCTGTGGGACGCTATACGGGGTTGGGCACCGGCATCGCGTTCAGGTCGCGGCGCGGGTGGACGGCGATTCACTCGCGACTCTGCTCGCCGATCCTCTCTCCCAGGACGTCCAGATCAAGCTCCAACCTGATCCCGGGACTGCGGCGATCGTCCGCCTCGTCGATTGACGAGAGACAAGCCCCTTTCTGCCAAGATCGAGTGAGACACGGTTCCGCCAGGAATAGGTGACACGCTGACTTGACAGGGCGGAGAGAGGACCAACCCACCCATGCTCGATCCCTTGGCGCCGCGCGCCCTGGTGGGCAAGACTGTGCCCATGCCGGACCCCGAGGTCAGGGAGCGCCCGGTCCGCCGGATGTTCACCGCCGCGTACAAGCTCCGGATCGTCGAGGAGGCGAACGTCGCCTCCGAACCGGGAGCGGTCGGCGCCCTCCTCCGGCGTGAGGGCCTGTACAGCTCTCACCTCGTCGACTGGCGCCGGCTGTACCGGGCAGGCGCCCTCTCGGGCCTCACCCGGCCACGGGGTCGCCCGGCTCCGCACCCGCTCGTCGCGGAGAACGACCGCCTGCGGGCCACCATCGACCGCCTCGAAGCGCGCCTGGTCCGGGCCGAGAAGGTGATCGCCGTCTGAGGGAAACGTCTCGGCGCTCTTGCGGGAGCTCTCCCAGGGGAGCGCCGATCCGACGGACGAGCATTGATCGCCGCCGCCGTCGAGGACGCACGGGTGCTGACCGACGTTCGTCACCTGAAGCGACCTGCGGCGGCCGCCTCGACGAGCGCGAGCTCGACGCGCTCGTGGCCGACGAGGGCCGCCAGCTCCACGGCGCGGGCCATCTTGGACCGGACACGGACCGACCCGTAGGCGGCTGCCTCGATGAGCCAGGCCTGCGCCCCTGGTCCGAGGGCCAGGAAGGCTCGCTCCATCGGATCGACCGGGCGCAGCTGCGCACCCCTCGTGCCCCGTCCGTCGGGATGGTCCGGGTAGTGGGCGGGGTCGACCCGCGGCTGCCCGGGAGTCGAGCGGGCATGGCGCGCGATCTCGGCGAGGCCGGCATCGGTCCGGGCGACGATCACGATTTCGTCGCCCGCGACCCGCACCCACACCTCGGCGCCGACGAAGGAGCGGGGGACCGAGTAGCGGACCGAGCCCAGGCGGATCGTCTGGTCGTCGTTCACGGTCCGGGTCAGCCCGAGGGCCGCGGTGTACGGCTCGGCAGGCAGGGTGTGGAGGTGGGCCCGTTCGATCGCGAGCAGGTCGTCGGGCCGCCTCCCGGTCTCGCGGTGGACCCGGCCGTTGACCTGCGCGCAGAACGCGACGCAGGCCGCGACAAGGTCGCCGAAGCCCCGGTACGCGGGCCGCAGGTTGGCCGCGGTCGGCACGAGGTCGGCCTTGGCGATCTTGACCGTGCTCTCGCTGCCGCCCTTGCTCTCGGGGTCGAAGGGCACGCAGGCGGTGACCTCGACGCCGTAGTGGCGGCCGGCGGCGACGATCTCGGGGTGGCGGACTCCCATCCCCGCGATCCGCTCGATCGTGATCGTCCGCTCGTTGTCGGTGAGGGCATAGGTCGGGGCGCCGCCGATCTGGCGCAGGGTGGCATCGAGACAGGCGAGGAGGCTTCCCATCGTCCGGTCGAAGGTGGGGATGACGACCCGGAAGCGGCTCCAGGCGAGCCAGGCGCAGAAGAGCAGCGTCGGGCGGTCCTCGATGAGCGGACCCGCTCCCCAGTCGAACTGGAGCCACATCCCGGGCTCGGTCACCCAGGGGCGGTACGTCCGCCGGTGCCCGGTCCGGTACGCTGCCTTGGCCGACCGGACGGCCCGGCGGGTCGTGCGCTCGCTCGCCGCGAAGCCGAGGGTCACCAGGCGCTCGTGGACGACGTCGGCGCGGACCCGGCCGCCCGAGCGCTCGACGAGCTCCTCGATCTTGGCCCGGTACGGGTCGATCTGCATCGGCCGGCGTGCCCGCCCGTTCGGGTCGGCGCCGGCGTCCCTCGCGCCGACATACCGGGCGACAGTCTTGGGATCGCAGCCGGCGAGGTCGGCCGCGGAATGGGGGCAGCGGGTGAGGTCGAAGGCCTCGAGGATCTCCATGATCTCCCTGTCAGACTTCTGCACGGTCCCTCCGGTATCGGTGACGGCTTTGGGTGTCGGAACACCGCAAGGGTCGCCCACCGGGGGGATCGCCGGGCTGGACCTGGACGTCGCGGGGGATCAGCTGTCCGCCGACCGGGAGATCAGCTGTCCGTCAGCAAGGAAGTCCGTGTCCGCCTACGGGGAGGTTGGCATGTCCGCTGTCAGCCGGGTGTGCCCTGGCGAAAGATATGTCTGCCCGCTTGCTGTCGGCGCCGGTCTGGGACGCCGCGGCATTGGCCTGATCAGAAGCCTGTCCACCCCGCACGGGGTGTGGCCCATCACAGTCCTGCCTGCACGGTGATCCGGCCCAGCCCGGCGCCGATCGTTGGCCACCCATCCCGCAGGAGGGCAACCATGGCGATGCTCGCAGATCAGGTCGACGCTGTCA
>JBBSCF010000188.1:0-3866 GCA_038250545.1 Candidatus Limnocylindrales bacterium
GAAGATGAGGCCATCCTCGCCCGCCCGCGCCCCGTCCGCCTCGCGCTCCATGAGGGCGTAGCCGTCCTCGAGCGCGATCTCCGGGTAGAGCGCCTCCGCCGCCCAGCGGAAGCTGTCGGCGCCCGCGTTCGTCAGCCCGTAGACGACGTCGGTCGTCCCGTCGAGCGGCACGTCGAGGAGGCCCGTGGCGGCACGCCGTGGGGGGCGCCCGGCGATCCCGACCGCCTCGGACGTCCCCGCCAGGTCGAAGGCACAGCCGTCGAGGCCCATCCCCGTCCCGAGGATCCCGGCCCACGTGTCGATCCAGCCGGCCACCACCGGCGTGCCCGCGGCGATCCCGATCTCGGCAGCCACCCCGGGCGTCACGGCCCCGATCACGTCCTCCGGCCGGTGGAGGGGCGGGACGAGCCCTGAGTCGACACCGAGGAGCGCGGCGAGGGCCGGATCCATCCGCCCCGTCCGCTGGTTCACGAGCCAGACCGTGCTCGTCAGGTCGGAGCCGATTGCCCCGGTGAGGTGGAACGCCACCCAGTCCTTCGCCTGGATCATCCGGGCTCCGCGCCTCACCATCTCGGGTCGATGGCGGCGGAGCCAGAGGATGCGCGCCGGAGGCGTCGCCGCCCCCTGGGGGAGCGCTGCGCCCTGCCAGGCTCGCCACGTGGCAGCGTCGACGCGCTCGAGCTCGGCCGCCTCCTCCTCCGCGCGGCCGTCCTGCCAGATGAGGGCCGGCCCGATGGGGCGATCGTCGGCGCCGACGAAGAGCTGGCCCCACTGGCCCGCGAGCCCGATCGCCGCGAGCCGGCTCCCGTCGGGCACCTGCGCGGCCACGACGGCGAGACAGGCGCGAGCCGCGTTCCACCAGTCGTCGGCGTCCTGCTCGGCCCAGTTGGGGTGCGGGCGGTGCACCGCGTAGCCGCCTCGCTGCGCCTCGGCGACCGGCGTCCCGCCCACGTCGTAGAGGACCGCCTTGCAGGCGGTCGTTCCGACGTCGAGGCCGAGGTAGAGGTCCATCGATGCTCCCGGGAGGGCGCCGAGCGACGCCGCGTGTTCGCAAGTGAACAGTATGAGGCCTGGGCGGGCTGGTGCAAGTCGCCGGGCGCACGGCGCGAACCGAGGCGCGGCAGGGGCGATGGTCGCCGCGGGCAGGACCGGGCACGCCCGCCGTGGGGCAGCTAGACTCCCCGGTGATGGTTGCAATCGAACAGGGCAAGCGCGACGCCGGACCGGAGGGCCCCGCCCAGCCGGGACGGGCCGAGCGCCGGCGGCGGATCGTCGACGAGGTCACGACGTCCGGCGGCTTCGCGGACGTGCGCCGTCTCGTCGAGCGCCTCGGCGTCTCCCCGATGACGATCCGGCGCGATCTCGCCGAGCTCGAGCGGGCCGGGGCGATCCGGCGGACCCGCGGTGGCGCCCTCGCGCCGGCCGGGAGCTTCGCCTTCGTCGAGCCCGCCCTCGTGCAGCGCCGATCGGCGAACGCGGAGGCCAAGCGGCTGATCGCCCGCCGGGCGGCGCAGGAGGTCGCCCCGGGCGGGACGATCGGGATCGACGTCGGGACGACCGCTCTCGCCCTCTGCCTCCACCTCGTCGACCTTGCCGACCTGACGGTCGTCACGAGCTCGCTGCCGGTGGCGGTGGCGCTCGCGGGGTCGATGGACGTCTACCTCCCCGGCGGCCGGATCCGGCCGAAGGAGCAGTCGCTCGTCGGCGCGGCCGCGCGCGAGGGGATGGCCCGCTTCCACCTCGACACCGTCTTCGTCGGCGCGGCCGGGATCGACGAGCACGGCATCTACGACTACTCGATCGAGGACACCGAGCTCAAGCAGGTGATGATCGACAACGCCGACCGGGTCATCGTGCTCTGCGATGCCTCGAAGTTCGGCCGTCGGGCCGTGGCAACGGTCTGCTCCTTCGCCCGGATCGGCACGCTCGTGACCGACGACGACCCCCCGGCCGCGATCTCGGCGGCGCTGGTCGAGCACGGCGTCCGGGTCATCGTGGCGGGCCGGGAGTGACGCCGATGCCACGTCCGCGCACGAACGCCGGCCCGATCGGGTGCGGCGCAACCAGGTCCATGGTTCAGGGGAGGTTCTGGCGATGATCCTCGGGTTCGACCACGTCGGCGTCCAGACGACGGAGAAGCAGCCGAACGAGAACTGGGTGGCCCACAGCCGCGTCTGGGTCACCAACCCGCGCAAGCACCCGCACATGATCGAGTTCCTGCGCTACGAGCCGGACAGCCCGACGCCGCAGTTCGTGAAGGACAACATCCACATCGCCTACCGGGTGGACCGTCTCGAAGATCACCTGGGCGACGGCGAGATCGTCATCCCGCCGTTCCAGGTCGAGGAGATGGCGCGGGTGGTCTTCCTCCGCGCGAACGGCCTCCTCGTCGAGTACATGGAGTACCTGAACGACGGCGCCTGGTTCGACGAGGGCTGACGTCCGGGGCCCCGCGCTCTTTGCCAGGCACGTCGCCACCGCCGGCGATTTCCGGGCCCCTCCCCTCATCGACACGTCGCGTCGGGGCATTGGCGTCCGGCTCCTGACCCGTCGCGTCGCCCGTAGACCTGCGCACCGCGCGTCTATTGCCCGGAGACGCCCACGCCCAGGTCCCGGACCCACGCCCAGGTCCCAGCGATCACGTGCGCTACCATGCGGATCACGCGCCCGTAGCTCAGCGGACAGAGCATCTGACTTCGGATCAGAGGGTCGCGGGTTCAAATCCTGCCGGGCGCGCCACATCTCTAGGAAGTTGAACGGTGCACGGCGGCACAGACCGGCACGGGTCGGCGCCGCGCGGTCGTCAAGTTGCTGCAGTGAATGCTGCACCCCGGGGAATCCGTCCCCATTCCTCCTCGGACTCACCCGCGGCCACCTTCTGTCCAACGGGCAGAGACGCGGCATGTTCGTTACTCCGCAGCCCCGTCGGGACGCATTCCGGATCAGAACCGAGCGTGGCGACAACCAGTATTTCGACGAATCGATGGGCGGGCTAGGAAGCCGGCGGCAACGCGGTTGGGAACCGCGGGGCCTCCTGGAGCGCTGCTTCATCCTCGACGTCCGGGGTGCTCGGCACGCGCCTCGTGCCGAGCACCCATCGTGATCTTGAGATCAGGGCCGTCGTGAGTGTGGACGTAGGTGCCCCAGGCCCTCAGGAGGTGCCCTTCGGGACCCCCTCCCAAGCACGAAATGGCATCGCTGGAGGTGTCTGATCGTGGCCGATGTCGTCGGCTACTGCTGACCCTACTGCTGACCGGGCAAGGCGGGTTCCGAGTCAGGAAGAGTCAGCGCCGTCCGCGCGAAGGGGTCGGTTTGCGACCTGATGCGGACAAACGGCACATGCGCCCCCGGCCGGTCGCGCGTCACGCTCCCGCCGTGGATGTGGCGCTCGATCCGGGGCTAGTCCCAGGGGGCGGCTGGTGCTCGTGCCCTGATGCGCCTTGGTCCGTGGACAAGCCCTACACGCTGCTCGACCACGACGAAGCCTGCGGCTTCCCGGTCTCACCCTGCTCGGTGCGGGCACACCGGATCACGGTCCACAAGGGATGTGGCCGACCGATGCCGCTCCGGTTCTGCGGCTGCCAGCCGTCGGGCTACTCGTTCGACGTCGCCCGCGGCTGGTGGGTCCACTACTACTGCGGCTGGCCGACCCGCGCCTGGCTGACCGCGCACGGCCAACTCCCACCGGACGATCTGCTCGGAGTGCGGCCCTTCACGTTCCACGAGTTCGTGCCCGTCCCGCGCAGCAAATCGCCCAAGTCGGCCTACGCCCACCTCTCCGACGAGCAGCGCCGGCTCAACGCCCACTTCACCGGCGGCTGGGTCCGGGACTGACCGATGAAGCCGCTCTGGCTGGAACCCGAGGA
>JBBSCF010000189.1:0-3819 GCA_038250545.1 Candidatus Limnocylindrales bacterium
GCCCGGACTCGAAGACGCCGGAGCCGTCGGCGTGGTGGGCGAACGCGGTGACGAGTCGGCCGAGGCCGTCGTTGGTCGTGTTGGGCCGGTCGAAGGCGGTGGCTGGCGCCGCGGTGGACACCTTGACCTGCATGATCGTGCGGGTATTCGGCCCGTAGCCCGGGAGGGTGGTTGGAGCGCCCGCAGGGGAAAGGTCGGGCCCGCCGGTGTAGTAGTCGTAGCCGGGGACGCGCGCCGGGAAGGCGGCGGGGGCGTCGTTGTAGAGGATCAGGGTCTTGCCGCGGAACTGCGAGAAATCGACGATGACGTCGGCCCGCTCGGCCGGGGCCAGCAGCAGGGAGTGCTGGTCGACATTGCCGACATCGAAGCGCGTCGGGTCCGTGATCCACGTCGTGGGATGGGCGGGGACGACCACCGGGGTAGGCAGGAACCCGCCCTCGGTGCCGATCTGGATCCAGTCGGGGCCCGCGGGGCTCTTGCTCGTGTCGGGAGTGGGGAAGACGACCGGGTCGGTCTGGGCCGCGGCAACCTCGGCCGGGTTGAGGGCGACCTCGCTGAGGGTTCCGGTGGTGGGGTCGGCGACGTACCAGGAGAGGTTCCAGAAGCGGTCGTTGGCCGCGTTGAGGATCCGGAACCGGTACGTCTTCGGATCCACCGTGGTCTTCGGATACGCCGCGCCGTTGACGATCGGCGTGTCGTTGAAGGCCTCCATGCCCACCGAGATGTTGGGCGTGGACGGGATCAGCGCCGGCTCGCAGAACGGCTGGACGTTCGGGTCGCACGCCGGGTCGTAGTAGGGATTGGCGATGGGCGGGTACTTGGCGTCCTTGGCGGGCGGCCAGAACCAGGGGCCGTACATCCACCGCCCGAACGCACTCATGCCCGAGGGGTCACCCGGGTTCTGGGCCGGCATGTAGACATGCGGGGTCCACAGGTTGCCCTCGCCGCCCCAGCGGCCGGTATCCCAGGTGGGATCCTGCCGGGCCAGCTCCGCCGGGCTCGGGACGAACGTCTTGTCCTGGATGACCAGGGGGATGGTCTCGGCCGCGGCCGGGATCGTCCCGTCGGTGATCAGCTTCTTCTCGGTGGCGTCGGTGATCAGGTAGGGCGCGGCTCCGCCCGCGTAGACGTTGAGCCGGGTGATCCCCCACGCGTGGTCGTGGTAGAACATCAGGCGGGCGCTCTGCTGGTTCGTGTAGAAGAAGGTCATCGCGCCGGGGCCCGGGTCGGGCATGTCGGGGACATTCTCGGAGCTCACGCCCTTGGGATACGGCGTGTCTTCGTTGGCCGGGGTGATCCACTGGTGCGGGGTTCCGTCGCTGATCCACGGGGTGATCCCGCCGTGGAGGTGGAGGATCGCCCGGTTGTCGGTGTAGCAGTCGTACGGCTTCGTTCCGTTGGTGTCGAGCTGGTCGCAGGCAGGGTTCCGGACGCCATCCATCACGGTGCCCTTGTCCTGGACCATGTCCATGGGCACGCCGTTCGCGTCGAGCATCATCATGTTCGGCCCCGGTCCCGAGCCCATCATGGAGGTGTCGACGGGCAGGAACAGGTTCCCGCCGGATCCGGTCGGAAGCAGGTTGCGGAAGAGGATCCGGACCGGCTTGTCCTTCGTCGCCACGATCGTCGGCCCGAGGTAGTGGGGCGTGCCGACCCCGTAGGCCGGGCTCCCGTCGGGAAGGAGGATCGGCGTGTCCAGCACGCTCGGGTCCAGGTTGGCGTTGGCGAGGGCCACGTGGTCCCCGCGGACCACGTCCGTCGAGAGCTGCACGTATCCGCGCAGGAGCGTGGGCGGGAGGTCCCGGTGGAACTTCATGCGGTACTGGACCACCGCGATCTCGTAGTAGTCGGCGCCGGGATAGGTGGTGGTGTCGGGGACCGCCACCGGGATGTACTGCCCGAGATCGTTCGCCTTGTCCGGCCCGAGGCCGGGCAGGGTGTCGACGAACTTCTTCAGGCCGGGGGTCAGGTATCCGGCCCCGGGGTCCGTGACGGTGATGGCGGTGACGGCGCCCTTGACGGCAACGGTCGCGGTGGCGCTGGCGCCCTTGTCCGCGACGCCGACGGTGTCGGCGATGGTCACCGCCGGCGCCGCGTCGTAGCCCTCCCCGCCGGAGGTGATGTCGATGCGGTTGATCCCGATCGTCGCGACGGCCACGGCCGGGTCGGCGAGGACGGCCTGGCCCGCGTCCGTGATCATGACGGTCGGGGCCGACGTATAGCCCGATCCGGCCGAAACGACCTCGACGCCGGTGACGGTTCCCGCGGCGTTCATGGTGGCCGTGGCGGTCGCCTGGACGCCGTCGGGGAGGTCCGGGAGGGAGAGCGTCACGAGCGGCTGGGTCGTGTAGCCGGTGCCGCCGGTGGTGAGTGTCAGGTTGTCCACGCCGCCGCTGGCGACGGCGACGGCCGTGATCGTCGGGTTGCCCCCACTGAAGCTGACGCCCGGGGCCGCGAAGCCGAAGCCCGTTTCGTTGACGGCGATGCTGGTCAGGACACCGGTCGAGATGGCCGCCGTGGCCGTCGCCGTGGCGGTGGGAGTGATTCCGGCCGCGTCAATCGTCACCGTGGGTGGCGCGAGGTAGCCGGAGCCGGGGCTCGTGACGGTCACGGCGGAGATCCCGCCCGTCTTCGGATCCACCGTGGCGGTCGCCTCGGTGCCCGTGCCCGGATCGGCATTGGCCGGTTTGATGGTCGCTGCGAAGGAATACGAACGATCCTGCGTGGCCGGCAGCGGGAACCCGGGATCGGTGCCGATCGTGACGGTCGTGCCGGCGGCGGGCGCAACGGTGGTGGCCAGGGTGGAATCCGCGGTCGCGGGGTAGCTGACGGTGTCGGTGCCCGAGGCTACCCCGGTGTCGAGGGGCACGCCCTCGCCGAAGAAGCCGATGACGTCACCGGCGAGAACGGGCACGGCCGCCGTGACCGGGAACGTGGCGATTTCGCCACCCGAGGACACCGGGTTCGGCACGGTGAGCTCGCCTGAGTCGAAGACGATGTCGTACTGGTCGGGGGTGCCCGTCGGGCGCAGGAGGTATCCATGGAGGAGGTTGCCGGCCGAGGAAGTCGGGCTCCCGCCCGGATCGACCTGGTTCCAGGTCTGAAAGTTCTTGAGCATGCCGGCAGGAAGCGAGACGTTGGGCAGGACGACGAACACGCCGCCGAGCGTGCCCGGCGCCGTCGCGTAGTCCGTGGCAAATGCGCGGCCCACGAGCGGGTTCCCGTAGGACGTGGCAACGGCCGCCCGAGGGCTGATCGTGACAACCGCGTCGGCGAGGACCTGCGGACTGTTCGCCCAGTTCGGGTACGGCCCGAAGTAGTGGGGAACCTTCGACTTGTCGGTGGGACCCGATGGCAGGCTCGACGGCGGTGCCGGGGCAAGCTGCCGCCCCGGCACGGGCTGCGCGCTCACCGTCCCCACGATGCCCATGGTCAGCGCGAACGCGGTGAGAACCGCCAGGATCTTCCGGCTCATCGGGGTCCCTCTCCCTCATCCGTGGCCGCGGTGGCGGCTCAAACGGCGTGTGCAGCGCGCGGCAAGACATGCACGCATGCGTGGGCCTGAGCGTATCGAGCCGACACCCGCAGGGCATCCGTGGAGGCACGGAGTCCGGTACGGAATGCGCGCTCCGTACCTGGTGCTCGTTCCGCGCCCGGGGCGCGGCGCTCAATCCGGCGGTGCCGTCACTCCCGGAAGCGGCGCGCGGCCTCCGCCCGATTGCGGGCCTGGAGCTTCCGGAGCACGCTGCTGACGTGGCTCTCGACCGTTCTCGGTGAGATCATCAGGGACTCGGCGATCTGGCGATCGGTCAGGCCGGA
>JBBSCF010000190.1:0-3795 GCA_038250545.1 Candidatus Limnocylindrales bacterium
AGAGCCTGTGCCATGAGCACGGTGTCCCGGGATCGCAGCGGCCGCCGGATCCGGGAGGTCCCGGCCGCGAGGGCGGCCAGGACGAGATACCGGTTGGTGAGGGACTTCGAACCGGGCAGCGCGACCGTGGCATCGAGGGCGCGGTGGGCGCTGGGCGCGGCCCAGTCCAGATCACGCATCGTGCCCCTGGCCCGGCGCACCCTGGCCCGGGTCCGGGCGCATCGTGCCGGCGGCAATGGTCATCAACCCAACGCTTTCTCTTCGGTGCTCCTACCGTAGATGGTCCCGGCCATGCTGCGTAGTCTTCGGTCCATGTGTGGTCGGTATGCCGCGACGGCCAACCCGGACGAGCTGGTCGAGGAGTTCGAGGTCGACCTCGACCGCACCGGGGAGCGGTCGCGCAGCATCCTGGCCACCCCTCAGATGCCCGCTGCCGGGACCCCCGACTACAACATGGCGCCGACCAAGCAGGCTCCGGTTGTGCTCACCCGGTCCCCCTCCAGCGGCTCCGACCCGGCCGGCCCGCAGCCGCGGCGCCAGCTGCGGCTGCTCACCTGGGGGCTGGTCCCGAGCTGGTCGCACGATGTCAAGGGGGCTGCGCGGATGATCAATGCCCGCGTCGAGTCGGTCCTGCACAGGCCGGCATACGCCCGCGCGGCCGCGCGGCGCCGATGCCTCGTGCCCGCCCTCGGCTGGTACGAGTGGCAGGTCTCCCCGTCGGCCACTGACGGCCGCGGAAGGCCCCGCAGGCAGCCGTTCTTCACCCACCGGGCCGACCGGGCCAGCTGCGCGCTGGCGGGCCTCTACGAGTTCTGGCGGGACCCGAGGGTCGCTGACGGCGACGACCCCGACGCCTGGCTGGCGACCTTCACGGTCATCACGACGGCGGCCGAACCCGGCCTGGACCGCATCCACGACCGGCAGCCCCTCGTGCTGGAGCCGGGAGACTGGGGGCGCTGGCTCGACCCGATGGCGACGGACCCGCGGGCGCTCGCGGACCTGCTCGAACCGGCTGCCCCCGGCCGTTTCGAGGCGTACCCGGTGTCGGCCGAGGTGAGCTCGAGCCGGGCGTCGGGGGCGCACCTGCTGGACCCGCTTGCGGAGGACCAGCTCGTCGGGGTGGTCGACCCGATGACCGGTGAGATCGTCGGGACCCGATGATGCCGGCGCGCACCATCGAGCTGGCGACCCCTCTCGGGCCCGGGCGGGCGAGCGTGCAGCGCCGTCCCAGGGCGCACGGCACGCTCGTCCTCGGCCACGGCGCAGGCGGCCATGGCTGGCCCGCCGACCTGCGGGCGGTCGCGGCGGCCGCGGTCGACGCCGGCTGGGTCGTCGCGCTGCTCGACCAGCCGTGGCGGGTCGCGGGGCGCGGCGTCGCACCCTCGCCCGCCACTCTTGACCGGGCCTGGCAGGCCATGATGGATGCGCTGACCGGCGGCCCGGCGCGGCTGCCGCGGCCGCTCGTCGTCGGCGGCCGCAGCGCCGGGGCCCGGGTGGCCTGCCGGACGGCTCGGGAGTGCGGTGCCGCTGGCGTGCTGGCGCTCTCCTTCCCGTTGCACCCGCCAGGGCGCCCGGAGCGGTCCAGAGCAGAGGAGCTGCGCCTGCCCCTGGTCGACGGCCTGCGGCTACACGTCGTGCAGGGCAGCGCCGACCCGTTCGGGAGCCCCGCCGAGGTGGCCGCCCAGCTGCCCGACGCGGCATACGTCTCCGCCGTGCCGGGAACCCACAGCCTGGACCGCTCCTCGGCCGAGGTGACCGCCGCAGCACTGGCTTTCCTGCAGCGACTGCTCGGCCAGAGCTAGAGGACGCCGCCCGCGGCCGCCGGAGCCGAGGTGTCGGGGGCGCCGTCGCCCGCGGGCTCGCGGGCGAGGTGCTCCTCGACCTGGAACCAGTCGGTGCCGGCCCGTTGGGTGATCGTGAGCAACGAGCTCATCGCTGCGACCTCCTCGACCTGCTCCTTGAGGAACCACAGCATGAACTGCTCACCGAGGACGTCGCCATCCGCTCGCGCGGCGCGGAACAACGCCTCGCACTGGGCGGTGACCGTGCGTTCCTGCGCCAGTGCGAGCCTGATCGGGTCCGCCGGTGACTCGAAGTCGTTGCGGACCCCGTCGACGCCGGGGATGGTCGGGGAGAGCCCTCGGTCGAGCATGTGGCGCACCATCATCATCGCGTGGTTGCGCTCCTCGACGCTCTGCGCGTAGAAGCGGGTGGCCAGCCTGGGCAGGTCCTGGCCCTCGAACCACACAGCGATCGCGAGATACTGCTGGCTGGCCGTCAGCTCGTGCCGGATCTGCTCGCTCAGGAGAGTGGAGAAGCCGTTGGGTATGTCGGGCATGCGACGAATCTAGTGGGCCCGGGAATGCGCACGTGCGGCAGATGCGTTCCTTCTTCGCGACCTGTGACTCGGCGAAAGGATCTCATGCTCGTCCTGCACGCATCCGCGCCCGCCGAGGTCGGGCTAGGGTGGACGGTGATGACCACTCCACCTGCTGCCTCCGAACGGACCGACCAGATCGTCGACGTCGCCACCGAGACCCCCGACGAACGACAGGCGCGCTTCGAGCGCGAGGCGCTACCCCTGCTCGACCAGCTCTACTCCGCGGCACTGCGCACCGCGCGCAACCCGACCGACGCCGAGGACCTGGTCCAGGAGACCTACGCCAAGGCGTTCGCGGCCTTCCACCAGTACCAGCCGGGCACCAACCTCAAGGCGTGGATGTACCGCATCCTCACCAACACCTACATCAACACCTACCGCAAGCGGCAGCGCGAGCCTCAGCAGTCCGACGCGGCGGAGGTCGAGGACTACCAGCTCGTCCGTGCCGAGTCGCACACCTCCTCCGGACTGAAGTCCGCGGAGACCCAGGCGCTGGAGCGCCTTCCCGACTCGGAGGTCAAGCGGGCCCTGCAGCAGCTGCCCGAGGACTTCCGGCTCGCTGTCTACCTCGCCGATGTGGAGGGGTTTGCGTACAAGGAGATCGCCGAGATCATGGGCACGCCCATCGGAACGGTGATGTCGCGCCTGCACCGGGGGCGGCGCCAGCTACGGGGGCTGCTCCAGGACTATGCCCTCGAGCGCGGCTTCGACGCCGCCCGGCAGACGGAGGGGTCATCATGAGCCGTCCCGAACCGCACGACGGACACTACGAGTGCGCCGACGTGATGTACCGCATCTACGAGTACCTCGACGGCGAGATGGGCTCGGGCGACATGCAGCTGGTCGCCGAGCACCTCCACGAGTGCGCGCCGTGCCTGGCCCAGCACGACCTGGACCTGGCCATGAAGGCCCTGGTGCAGCGTTCCTGCGGGTGCGAGCAGGCCCCGGCCGAGCTGCGCGTGCAGGTGATCCATCGGATCACACGGGTTCGCTACGAGATCGGCGACTGAGCGGCAACTAGATCCCGATATGGGCCATATGTAAGTGGATAGGCCTTATGCCGGTGGCCGGTCACCCGAGTCGGGCGACCGGCCACCGGCATTGCAGGGCTCAGGCGTTGGGCTTGCGGCCGTGGTTGGCCTTGTTGCCCTTGCGGGAACGGCGTTTGCGGGCACGCTTGCTCATTGATCTTCCTCTGGTTCTGGGGGTACGACACGCTGACGTGTCAAATGTCCGTTTGATTGTGGCACATCGCCGCGGCGTGAGAGCATAGCGGTGCTGTACAAGGGTCCGGCAATTCGGGACCGGGCCACCTAGAAAGGACATACCGTGCGCCGTCTTCGCACCGTCGTCGTGGCCGTCGGCATCGCCAGTGCCTTCGCCATCATCGCCCCCTCCGCCGCCAACGCCGCCAC
>JBBSCF010000191.1:0-3793 GCA_038250545.1 Candidatus Limnocylindrales bacterium
CATAGTCAACGGTTCGATTGACGGGTTGAGACCTTGCCGAGAGCCGAACATCAAAGAAGCCAGCCTCATGGCTGGCCTCTCAGTTGGGTGATCGCTGGAGCCGACACTCGGATTTGAACCGAGGACCTGCTGTTTACGAACTATGCCGTGCTCAGCAGCCGCTCTGGCCGTGTCCGGTGGGCGTTCCTGCCCTTCCTGAGCGTGATCGGGGATCCGATCCCGTCAATCCTGTGAAGTTTCTCCTGATCTCCACAGGCCGTGGAGATCAGAGTTGACTGTAGGCATGTCACCGGGCTTCGCGCAAGGGGACCTACCGGCGCCGCCGTCGAGATCTGACGAACGGGTGAGAGCGTGGCCGAGCCCTGCCTCGACGGCTCCTTGGCAGGCGCGGATGTGCGGCCTTCGATGCCTGCCGGGGGCGCCACTCGGCCTGGATGATCCGTAACAGGCCCTTGCCGGAGTGCGCATCGCCTTGCGGGTTCCGCAAGCAGTTGGCTCCGCCGAGATTCCGCAAGCACATGGCTCCGTGCGGCTTCGCAGACTTCGAGTCCGTCCGGGGACGCCAGGACCCGCCGCGCGCTGTTGGGTGTCGTTGTCGGATCAACGTTGGATTTTCAAGGTTCGACAGGCTAAGCCCGGATCCACCGATGAGCCACCGCTGAAGGAGCGCTGAAACGACGAATCAGGTGCCCATCTGAACTGGGAAGATGGAGTTGGAAGACACCCATCAGCCCGAACCAGAGGAGCACCTGATTGATGCGATCATCCCACTGTGATGATTGGCTCGTGGCGGACCGCAGGCCGGGCCTGACCCGATTGCCCACCGGCTCCGTGCCCAGAGGTTGACCTGTCGACCCGGTGCTGCGCCGCCACGAGCCGCGACCAACCGGGTTGAGCAGTGACCTGATAGGAGGCTGGCTGAAGCCCCGTCACAGTGCTGTCCGCCCGCCCGGTCGGCGCGCCATCGGTCCGATCGCAACTGGAAGGAGAACGATGGTGGGGACCACAATGGCACAGCCCGCGTCGAGCGGCGTGGTTGTGGGCGTCGACACCCACAAGGACACCCACGTTGCCCGGGCCAAGGATGCCCTTGGCCGCCGCATCGGGGAGCAGCTCGTGCCAACCACCCCGGCCGGGCATCGTCAGCTGCTCGCCTGGGCGCGGGGCCTCGGCGAGGTGGAGGCCTTCGGGGTGGAGGGCACCGGCAGCTACGGCGCCGGCCTGGCCCGCTACCTGCGGTCGGAGGGCGAGATTGTCATCGAGGTCATTCGCCCCGATCGCCAGGCACGCCGTCGGAACGGCAAGTCCGACCCCGCCGACGCGGACGCCGCAGCCTCGGCCGTGCTGTCCGGGGACGCCGCCGGTCTGCCCAAGGGTGCCGACGGCCAAGTCGAGATGATCCGGACCCTCCGCGTCGCTCGCTCCACGGCCGTCAAGGCTCGCACGCAGGCCGTCAATGCGCTGAAGGCGCTGGTCGTTACCGCCCCCTCGGACCTCCGGGAGCAGCTGCGAGCATCGTCGACGACGCGCCTGGTCTACGCCTGCGCGCGCCTGCGCCCAGGGGAGCTGGTCGATCCGACGGCCGCCACCAAGGTCGCGCTGCGCAGCCTCGCGACACGCTACGAGGCGCTCGAGGCCGAGCTGGAACGGCTCAACGCCGCGCTCGCCCGGCTCATCGGGGAAGCTGCGCCCGAGCTCGTCGCTCGCTTCGGGGTCGGCCCGGACTCGGCGGGCGCACTCCTCGTGGCCGCCGGCGACAACCCCGGCCGGCTCCGTTCCGAGGCCGCCTTCGCCATGCTCTGCGGCGCCTCGCCGATCGAGGCGTCCTCGGGCAAGATCGCCCGCCACCGTCTCAACCGAGGCGGTGATCGTCAGGCCAATGCCGCCCTCTACCACGTCGTGATGTCCCGGCTCCGGTGGCACAAGCCGACCCAGGACTACATGGCCCGACGGACCGCGGAAGGCAGGACCAAGCGCGAGGTTATCCGCTGTCTCAAGCGCTACGTCGCGCGCGAGATCTACCTCGCGCTCAAGGGCATGGCGTCGGATCGGGTGACCACGAACCTTGGCGCATGCGGTTGCCCGACGAGTCGACCCTGAGGCCGATTGACATCCATAGGAGGGTCAGCCTCGACCGCCTTGACACGGCCTTCGATGACGACCGCCTGGTGGCCGACGCGGGGCTCCTCCTGCCGGCCACCCTGGCCCACCACCTGGGCCTGCGCGAGCTCGTGAACGAGCATCTCCACCTCGGGCGCAAGCCCGGTGCGGCCAACGCCGGCGACAAGCTCCTGACCCTGGTCATGTCGGCGCTCGCGGGCGGCGATTGCATCGATGACGCCCGGGCGCTCCAGGCCGGCGGCACGGGCCGGATCCTGGGCTTCACCCTCAAGGCGGCGTCCACCCTGGGCACGTTCCTGCGCAGCTTCCGCTGGGGCCACGTCCGCCAGCTGGACCGGGTCAGCCACGAACTCCTCGCGCGGGCCTGGGCGGCGGGTGCCGGACCCGGCGCGGCTCCGTTCACGATCGACCTCGACTCGACGATCTGCGAGACGTACGGCCTCAAGAAGCAGGGCGCTCTCCACCACGGCTACACCCACGTCCGGGGGTATCACCCGCTGCTCGCGGTGGCGGCGGGGACCGGCGACGTGCTCATGGCCCGACTGCGTGAGGGCCGGGCCAACACGGCCCGCGGCGCCGGCAACTTCCTGCGCGAGACGATCGGCCGGGTCCGATCCGCCGGGGCGACGGGCCAGCTGACGGTCCGGGCCGACAGCGGTTTCTATGCCCACGCGGTCGTCGCGGTGTGCCGGGCGATGCGCGTCCGCTTCTCGATCACGATCCGCCAGAGCCCGGCCACCCGGCGGCTCATCGAGGCGATCCCGGACGAGGCCTGGACGCCCATCCCCTACTGGCTCGACGGTGGGGCCGACGTGGCCGAGACGACCTATACGCCGTTCGCCTCGGAGAAGGACGCGGCCCCCGTCCGGCTCATCGTGCGGCGGGTGAAGCCGACCCCGGGCAGCCAGCTCGCCCTCCTCGTCCTGTACGACTTCCATGCGTTCATCACCGATCGCGACGGCGAGACCCTCGAGCTCGAGGCCGATCACCGCCGTCACGCCGAGATCGAGAACGCGATCCGCGACCTGAAGTACGGGATGGGCCTGAACCACCTGCCGTCGGGGAAGTTCGCCGCCAACGGCGCCTGGCTCGCGGTCCAGGTGATGGCCCACAATCTCGCCCGCTGGACGGCCCGGATCGGCCTCGGCGAAGGGATCGTGACGACGAAGACGCTCCGGCGCCGGCTATTCGGGCTCGTCGGGCGAGTGACCCGCTCGGCTCGCCGGCTCACCCTCCATTTGCCGGCGCACTGGCCATGGGCGGTCGGCTGGAGCGTCGCCCTCGCCAGACTGCGGGCGATCCCGATGCTCGCCTGACCCGTCGTCCGCCTCCACGCCGCTCCGGGGGCTGGCGGGAGCGTGCCAGCGATCGGGTCCACCGCCCTCGACCGGCCACATTCACCCGCCCGCAGCGACTCTGACAGCGGGCCGTCGCACCATTCGACCAGCGCAACCTCCCTCGCAGCCCGTCCGACGTCGGTCTCGGCCGCCAACGGCCCTGGGCAACGGGAACTTCGGTGGATCCGGGCTAAGCGCAATACCGATAACTTAGGGTGGAGCGAGCACACGGACCGCCTCTGCCGGCGGCAGGGTCGGGCATGGCCAGGCGCGATGCGCGGCGCGCTTGACGCCGAAGTTCGACATCTTGCGCTTGACCACCCGGGCCGCCGCGC
>JBBSCF010000192.1:0-3789 GCA_038250545.1 Candidatus Limnocylindrales bacterium
CAGGTGGTTGAGGCCCATCCCGTATTTCAGGTCCCGGATCGCGTTCTCGATCTCGGCGTGCCGGCGGTGGTCGGCCTCGAGCTCGAGCAGGTCGCCCGCCAGGTCGGTGATGAAGGGGTGGTATCGGAGAGCGTGAACAGGGCGAGCTGGCTGCCCGGGGTGGGCTTGACCCGCCGGACGATCAGGCGGACGGCCTTCGCGCCCTTGTGGTCGGCGAACGGGGTATAGGCGATCTCGGCCACGTCGGCCCCGCCGTCGCAGTACGGGATCGGGGTCCAGGCCGCCTGGGGGATCGCCTCGATCAGGCCGCGCACGCGCTTGTGCATGCGGAGCGTGATCGAGAAGCGGACGTCCATCGTCCGGCAGACCGCGACGACATCGTGGGCATAGAAGCCACTGTCGGCGCGCATCGTCAACTGGCCCGTCGCCCCGGCGTACCGGACCCGCCCGACCGTCTCGCGCAGGAAGTGGGCGGCACCCCGGACCGTGGCGGCGCGGCCCTCGCGCAGGCGCGCCATCAGCACGTCGCCCGTGCCCGCCGCGACCGCGAGCAGGGGGTGGTAGCCGCGCACTCCTGTGTACCCGTGGTGGAGGGCGCCCTCCTTCTGGAGGCCATAGGTCTCGCAGATCGTCGGATCGAGGTCGAACGTGAAGGGAGCCGATCCCGGTCCTGCACCCGCGGCCCAGGCCCGCTCGAGGAGCTCGCGGCCGACCCGGTCGAGCTGGCGGACGTGACCCCAGCGGAAGCTACGCAGGTACGTGCCCAGCGTCGAGGCCGCCTTGAGGGTGAAGCCGAGGACCCGGCCGGTCCCGCCCGCGCGCAGGGCCTGGGCGTCGTCGATGCAGTCGCCCCCGGCGAGCGCGGACATCACGAGCGTCAGGAACTTGTCCCCGGCGTTGGCGGCACCGGGCCTGGCGCCGAGGTGAAGGTGCCTGTCCACGAGCTCGCGCAGGCCCAGGTGCTGGGCCAGGGTGGCCGGCAGGAGGAGCCCCGCGTCGGCCACGAGTTGCGTCCCGTCGAACGCGATGTCGAGCCGGTCGAGGCTGTGCGAAGATCGCATCCGTCAGGTGCTCCTCGGTTCGGGGTTGATGGGCGGTTCGCAACGCCATCATTCCCGTTCAGGCGGGCACCTGTTCTGCTGTCCCGGATCGTGAATCAGGTCAGGGCTTCGGTGGATCCGGGCTTAGATGAGCCGGGGTCGGCACGTCGACTCGATCAGGTCATCATGTTGCTGTTCCGACCCGCCTCATACCTCGCCGGACGCCTCTCGGCCGACTGGGCGCTCCTCGTCACAGATCTGCGCGACTAGCAGGCGCCGCCCGGAGGGCTGAACGGGCTCGCATTGACCGCGTTGCAGAGCGCGGCGAACTTCGTGGCGATC
This sequence comes from Candidatus Limnocylindrales bacterium, assembly GCA_038250545.1. Taxonomy (GTDB): domain Bacteria; phylum Chloroflexota; class Limnocylindria; order Limnocylindrales; family CSP1-4; genus CAIXZV01. The sequence goes on from JBBSCF010000192.1 coordinate 1,383, forward strand.
CCGCCCACGGCGCTATCGAGACTGTCGAGTCGGGCCTGGATGCCCGCGAGCTGATCGACGTTCGCGCTCGCGGTGGGCCGCTCCGCGATTGCCCGCAGCTCGGCGATGTCGGTCCGCATCGCGGACACGTCAGACCGAAGCCCGCCCAGCGCCGGGCATGGATCGCTCGCGGTGGGCCGCTCCGCGATTGCCCGCAGCTCGGCGATGTCGGTCCGCATCGCGGACACGTCAGACCGAAGCCCGCCCAGCGCCGGGCCTGGATCGACGGACGGCGGCACAGTCCGCACCGCGATACTGAGCACGACCGCGAGCGTGATGGCGCTGAGCACGAGGGAGATGACGCCTGGCCGGTCGGTTCGCATGTCCACATCCTGCTGCGGTGCGTGAACCCAGACGGTACCCGCTGGGTTCGGGCATTGCCATGGTCTCGGGCCTGATCACGCTACGCGAAGCGAGTTAGGGGTTGTCAGCTAATTACCGATATGGTATGATCGGTGGGTGATCGACGAGGCAGCCATCGGAGCGCGGTTCCTGCGGGTCTCCCGGCTGCTCGACGAGCGGGCCCGCCGGCTGCTTGCCGGGTCCGAGGCGCTGGCCATCGGGCGGGGTGGCGTGGCGGCGGTCTCCCGGGCGACCGGCCTCGCCCGCACGACCGTCGCGCGCGGTGTGGCCGATGTCCAGGCCTCGGAGACGGTCGAGCGGGGGCTGGCCTTGCCCCGCTTTGACGGACATCTGAGATCGGCCGAACAGGCCGGGAAAGGATGTTCATCATGGTGGTCATGGAACATGGCAAACGACCGAGACGGACGTTCCCTGACGAGTACAAGGCCCAGGTGATCGAGCTCTGCCGCAGCGGCGAGCGCTCCATCGGGGCGGTGGCCCGCGATCTCGACCTGTCGGAGACCGCGGTCCGCCGCTGGGTCGCCCAGGCCGAGGTTGACGCCGGCCGGCGTGACGGGCTCACCACCGCGGAGCGCGAGGAGCTCGCCCGCCTGCGCCGCGAGAACCGAGTCCTGCGCGAGGAGCGCGACATCCTGAAGCGAGCAACGGCTTTCTTCGCCCGCGAGACCCGATGAGCGTCTACCCGTTCATCGAGGCGGAGAAGGTCGCAGAGCGCAACGTGGCCGCTGCCTGCGCCCTGCTGACGGTCTCTCGCTCCGCCTTCTATGACTGGCACCACCACGAAGTGGGTCCTCGGGCCCTCGCCGACGCGACGCTCGAGGACAAGATCGTCGAGATCCACAGGCAGAGCCGCAGCACCCATGGTTCGCCGCGGGTCACCGCCGCCCTGCGCGATGACGGAACCGGCGTCGGCCGCAAGCGGGTGGCCCGACTCATGACCAGGCGTGGCCTCGCCGGACGAGCCCGCCGCCGCAGGATCAGGACCACCGTCGCCGACCCGTCGGCGAACACGACGATGATCGACCGTCTCGGGCGGGCCTTCGCCCCGGGGAGCTGGGCCCTCGATCGGGTCTACGTGGGCGACATCACCTACATCGCAGACCCACGAAGGCTGGCTCTATCTCGCCACGGCGATCGACCTCGCCAGCCGGCGCGTCGTCGGCTTCGCCATGGCTGACCACATGCGCGCATCCCTGGTCTGCGACGCCCTGGCCATGGCCATCGAGCGCCGGCGGCCGGGCCCGGGCTTCACGTTCCACTCGGACCGCGGCAGCCAATACACATCGGGCGGCTTCCGGGCCCTGCTCGCGGGGCACGGCGCGCTCCAGTCGCTCTCGCGACCCCGCCAGTGCTGGGACAACGCCGTGGCCGAGAGCTTCTTCGCCACGCTCAAGGAGGAGCTCGTCTACCGCTCCACGTTCTCCACGCGAGCGATCGCCCGGGCAGCGATCTTCGAGTTCATCGAGGTCTTCTACAACCGGCGCCGACTACACTCCTCGCTGGGCTGGAAGACTCCTGCCGCCTATGAGGCGAAGCGGCTCAACCAATCCGAGGCGGCTTAGCGAAACTGTCCGCCGAATCGGGGCAAGCCCAGGCGCATCCGCCGGCCCGGTGCCGGGCGGCCACCCATCGAGCAGCGCGACCCCACCCTGCGCGCCGATCTGGAGGCGCTCATCGAGCCCGGCACCCGGGGCGATCCCGAGACACCCTTGCGCTGGACGACCCGCAGCGTCCGCAATCTCGCCGCCGAGCTCGGGCGCCAGGGCCACCGGGTCAGCCACCAGACGGTGTCGGAGCTGCTCCACGAGCTCGGCTACAGCCTCCAGGCCAACCGCAAGACGCTCGAGGGCACCGCCCACCCCGACCGGGACGCCCAGTTCAGCCACCTCAACGGAGCGGTCCAGCTCGCCCTGTCCCTGGGCGAGCCCGTCATCAGCGTCGACACCAAGAAGAAGGAGCTCGTGGGGCCGTTCGCCAACGGCGGCCGCGAGCTGCGCCCGACGGG
>JBBSCF010000193.1:0-3781 GCA_038250545.1 Candidatus Limnocylindrales bacterium
CCTGTGGGACCGGCTGATCGCGCGGCTCGGCCAGCCCGGCCCCACGCTCACCACGCTGACCGCCCACGGCCGGCACGTCTGGCTCCGCTGGCCCGAGGCGGCGGGTCCGATGCCCCGGGGGAAGCTCTGGGGCTTCGTGACCCGTCGGCGCGGCGACGGCTACGTCATCGGCCCAGGCTCCGTTCACCCGAGCGGCTTCACCTACGACGCCGAACGGGGGCCCGACGGCCAGCCCCGCCCGATCGCCCTGATGCCCGAGGCGTGGGTCGGGGACGCCCTGCGCGCGACGTCGTCGACCACGATCCGCATCGGCGGCGGGCCGCCGGCGGTCGGCGGCCGGCACGACTGGCTGCGCGACAAGGCCCGCCACTACGCGGGCGTGGTCCGCGACCCCGAGGCGCTTGAGGCCGCGATCATGGTCGAGAATGCCAGGCTGCCCGTGCCCAAGTCGGCGGCTGCCGTCCGCCAGGCGATCGGCGAGGTCCTGGGCAAGTTCGGGCCCGACCCGACGCCTCCAGGCGCCAACCGGGCGCAGCCCGCCGGGGATCCGCCGGACGAGGCGGCCGACCGCTCCGTCGCCCTCTCGTCGATCAGCACCGAGCCCCCGCCGCCGATGCTCGTGGATCGGCTCGAGCCCTCGGGGCACACGATCCTCTACGGGACGGGCGGGGTCGGCAAGGGCGCCCTCGCGTGTCGCTGGATCGCTGACCTCGTCCTCGACAACCATCGGGTCCTCATCCTCGACTACGAGGGTCACCCCGAGGAGTGGAGCCGGCGGATCGCGTCGCTCGCCCCCGACGTCCACCGGGGCGACGCCATCCGGCACCTCGTCCCGGCCGGGCCCCTCACCGCGGCCACGGGCGAGATCGCCCGGGCGTGCGACGCCCACGGCCTCGACTACATCGTCATCGACTCGGCGGTCATGGCCTGCGGGACGGATCCGCTCAAGCCCGAGGCGGCTGCCGCCTACGCGGCGGCGCTGTTGGAGATCGGCCGCCCGGCTCTCAGCCTCGCCCATGTGACCAAGGTCGACGACCCCCGCTACCCGTTCGGGTCGGTGTTCTGGCACAACCTCGCGCGGATGACCTGGTCCCTCACCGGGTCCGACCCCGAGGTGCTGCTCAAGCACCGCAAGCACAACAACTACCCGAGCCTCGGGACGTTCGCGCTGGCGATCACGTGGCAGGACGGGTGCCTGCGCGAGGTCTGGGAGCGCGGCTACAACATGACCATCCTGCGGCGCGCCCTCGACGCCCTCGAGGACGGCGGGACGATGACCCTGCCCGAGATCCTGGCCGTCCTCAACGACGACGAGCACAAGCCCGTCAGCCGCGAGACGCTCGCGAAGACGCTTCGTCGCGCGCTCGTGTCAGACGTCCGACTCGAGGCCTCCGGGGGGTACTCCCGTGCTTGAGCTGGCCTGTCCGGCCGTTGCGCGTGGGCGTGTCCCCGATGTGTCCGTGGACTGTCGGCGTTCGAGGGTGGATGGTGTCCGGAACCTGTCCCTGTCCGGAAGTTGTCCGCCAACGAGCACGACAGGACACCCCCCCCTATATAGGGGGTGTCCTGTCCGTGGCGCGGCCCGATTTGTCACAGCGAGCGGCTGCCCTGGAGCGCTGGCGGCACGGCCAGCGGCACGCCGAGGCAGCCGCGGAGCAGACCGTCATCGCCTCGGCCTGGACCTGGCTGACGACCCCGCCCGCGGAGCAGCGGGCCATCTGCACGGCCACCCACTTCCAGGCCGCCCATGCCCGCCGCGGCGTGACGCGCCACGGCACCACTGCCACCGGGGACGCTGCCCGGCCCTGCACCACAACCGCGAGGAGACCCGCATGACCGCCGCGACCGCAACCACCCGCCGCAGCCCGGCAGCCACGAAGGCGGAGGGCGTCGTCCGCACCGCCAGGCACCTCTACTATTTCAACGGAGCAGGTCCCTGGCCCGGCGTCACATCGATCACCCGGGTGCTCGACGCCCCGGCGCTCACCAACTGGAAGCTCGGCGAGGTCGCCCGCTCCGCGGTTGAGAACGCCGAGCGGCTCATCGAGGACCGCCAGGCGGGCAAGGTCGACGCGGCCGTGAAGTACCTGACGACCCTGTCCACCTTGGCGATGGACCGCGGCTCGCGCATCCACGCCACCATCGAGTCGATCCTGCGGCACGAGCCGTTCGTGCCTGACCCGCGCGACGCCGATGCCGTCGCCGGAGCCCGGGCGTGGCTGAACCAGCAGGTGCGGGAGCACGCCCTCCGCCCGCTCGAGATCGAGGCGTTCCTCATCAACGAGACCTTGGGCTACGGCGGCACGTGCGACCTCATCGCCGAGCTCGACGGCGAGACTTGGCTGCTCGACTGGAAGAGCGGCAAGTCGGTCGCATGGCCGGACGGCACCGTCTACGCCGACCACCGGCTCCAGCTGGCGGCCTACGCCAACGCCGGCTTCATCGCCCGGATCGGCGACCCGGAGCGCCACCCGCTGCCCGCGGTCACCCGGTTCGGGATCGTCCACGTCACCGACGGCGGCACGCGGCTGTACGAGGCGAACGTGACCGAGCGCGACTGGATCGCCTTCAGGGCGTGCCTCAACCTGTGGGACTGGCAGAAGAACGGCGGCAACGCGGCATGAGCAGCGACCGGGCTTGCCTCGCCGGGTGCTCGGTGGCGGCCCTCGCCGTGCTGGGCTTCTGGACGCTCGTGGTGGCGGCGCTGTGGTGTCTCTGTCGGCTGGTGTGGCCGTGACCTCCGTCACTCCCGTGACCCCCGTGAGGAGCGTCCTCGCGATTGACCCGGGCACCTTCCGCTCGGCCTGGCTCCGCTACGACGGCAGCCGCCCGCAGGGGTTCGGGATCACCGCCAACGAGATCCTCGTCAAGGCGCTCCGGACGGGCGGCCTGCCCGACGTCGTCGTCATCGAGAAGATCGAGTCCTACGGGATGGCGGTCGGGGCCGAGGTGTTCGACACCGTCTGGTGGGCGGGACGGTTCGCCGAAGCCGCCAGCCGCGTCCCGGTCGTCATGCTCCCGCGGCGGGCCGTGAAGCTCGCCCTGTGCGGCGACTCGCGCGCTCGGGACGCCAACATCCGCCAGGCGCTGCTCGACCGCTTCGGGGGGTCGGCGGCGATCGGCCGGAAGGCGTCCCCCGGCCCGCTGTACGGGATCTCTCGCGACGTGTGGGCAGCGTTGGCGGTCGCCGTGACGTACTCGCTGCAGGGCGGCTGATGACCGAGCGACCCGCTCCGCGCCGCACCGACCCCATCGCCGCCGCGCTGGCGTTCGCGATCCGGGAGGCCGTGCGGCTCGAGGCGGAGCGCGAGGAAGCGGAGCGCCTGGCCTTGCCTTCGCGGCCCAGCAGAGCAACTGTCGTCGCCATGAACACGAAGCCGCAGGCCCGGGTGGCATGAGCGCCCGCGCCCTGCCCCGATCGCTCGAGGATCTTCGCGGCCGCCGTGCGGCGCGCTGGATCCGCGAGTCGACGGCAGGCCAGGCCGACAACTTCGGGCCCGACGCGCAGCTGGAGCAGCAGACCCGGGCGATCGAGCGCTGGGGCCTCGTCGACACCGGGGGCTCCTGGCAGGTCGCTCACTCCGGGCGGACGATCGCGGCGACCGACCAGTGGGCCGAGATGCTCGCGGGAGCCGGCGAGGACTGGGACGTCCTCGTCGTCGGCTACGTCAGCCGCTTCGCCCGGGACCTGCGGACCGCGGTCAACGCCCGCCACGATCTCCACGCCCGAGGAGCCGTGATCCTGTTCGCCGACGAGCGGGTCCTCAGCTCCGACGAGGAC
>JBBSCF010000194.1:0-3728 GCA_038250545.1 Candidatus Limnocylindrales bacterium
CCTGTGGGACCGGCTGATCGCGCGGCTCGGCCAGCCCGGCCCCACGCTCACCACGCTGACCGCCCACGGCCGGCACGTCTGGCTCCGCTGGCCCGAGGCGGCGGGTCCGATGCCCCGGGGGAAGCTCTGGGGCTTCGTGACGCGCCGGCGCGGCGACGGCTACATCATCGGCCCAGGCTCCGTCCATCCGAGCGGCTTCACCTACGACGCCGAGCGTGGGCCGGACGGCCAGCCGGCCGCCATCGCCGTCATGCCCGAGGCGTGGGTCCAGGACGCGCTGCGCGCGACGTCGTCGACCCCGATCCGCGTCGGCGGCGGGCTGCCGGCGGTCGGCGGCCGGCACAACTGGCTGCGCGACAGGGCGCGCCACTACGCGGGCGTCATCCGCGACCCCGAGGCGCTCGAGGCCGCGATCATGGCCTAGAACGCCAGGCTCCCGGTGCCCAAGTCGGCAGGCGCGGTCAGGCAGGCGATCGGCGAGGTCCTGGGCAAGTTCCCGCCTGATCCGACCGACCCTGAGACGGGCGAGCGAATCGTTTCTGCCCATACCCGCGGGGGCGTGGGCAGAAACCATCCAGAACCGCCCAAGGTCCTCGACGACCTGCGCTTCTACACCGCGGCCGAGGTCGCCGCGCTGACACCCGAGGTCATCGACTGGGCGTGGCGCGATTACCTCGCCCACGGGACGATCACCGAGATCGTGGGGCCGCCCAAGGCCGGCAAGACGACCCTCGTCCTCGAGCTCATCCGGGCGCTCGTCAACGGCCAGCCGTTCCTCGACCGGCCGACCGCCGGCGGACCGGTCGTCGTGCTCACCGAGCAGGGGCCGGCGTCGCTGCGCGCGGTCCTCGTCCGGACCGGGATCGCCGACCGCACCGACGTCCACCTGCTCCTGTGCCGCGACGTCCGGGGGCGCCGCTGGAGCGATGTCGTGGCCACCGCGCACGCCTACTGCACGACGGTCGGGGCACGCATCCTCGTCGTCGACACGCTGCCGGCGTTCGCCGGCCTTGGGGGTGACGCTGAGAACAGCGCCGGCGAAGCGCTCGCGGCGATGGAGCCGCTCCAGGCGGCCGCGGCCGACGGCCTGGCCGTGCTCGTCAACCGCCACCGGCGCAAGGGCGTGCCCGGGCTCGGCTCCGGCGACATCGCCGACGAGGGGCGCGGGTCGGGGGCGTTCTCGGGCGCGGTCGACGTCATCCTCTCGCTCCGCCGGCCGGCCGGCGGGACCCGCCCGACCGTCCGCGAGCTCGTGTCGGCGAGCCGGTTCGACGAGACGCCCGAGCGGCTCGTGGTGGAGCTCGCCGACGGCCGCTACACGGCGCTCGGAGAGGATGCGGCGGTCGAGTCGGCCGAGGCCCGCGAGAAGGTCCTGCTGCTCCTCGACGAGGTCTCCTCTGGCCTGCCGATGGCCCGCCTCGAGGAGGCGACCGGCAAGACCCGCCAGACGCTCCAGCGGGTCGTCGACGATCTCGTCCGGACCCGCGACCTCGAGCGAACCGGCAGCGGCAAGCGGGGCGACGCCTACCGCTGGCGGCGCACCGACGCGGGCTCCGGGGCGCTCATTCGGTTTCCTTCCGTTTCTTCCCACGGGGCTTGGGCAGAAACAGTCGGCGACCCCGGGGCGGTTTCTGCCCAAGCCGGCTCCCCCTACGGGGGAGAGCCGGCGGTTGGGCAGAAAGCTACGCCTGACTCCGGAGCGATCGCCGCGGCGGATTCCGACGGGGTCATCTGCCACGCCTACCACGACCACCAGACCCGCCATGCCCGCGGCCGGGATGGCGCGTTCCACTGCCCGATCTGCAGCCCCGAGGAGGGACCCACGCCATGACCACCCCGACCGCCACCCGCCGTCGGCCCGCGGCCGCCACGCCGACCGAGGGCGTTTACCGGACGCCCCGGCATCTGTATTTCTTCAATGGCCGGGGGCCCTGGCCGGGGGTGACGACCATCACCAAGGTCCTCGACGCCCCGGCGCTGACCTGGTGGAAGCTCGACCAGGTGGCCCGCTCCGCGATCGAGCACGCCGAGCGCCTGGTCGCCGACCGCGAGGCCGGCAAGACCGATGCCGCGGCCAAGTGGCTCACGACCCTGTCCACCGATGCGATGGACCGCGGCTCGCGGATCCACGGCAGCATCGAGTCGATCCTGCGGCACGAGCCCGCGGCGATCGACCCGCGCGACGAGGCCGCGGTGGCCGGGGCTCGCGCCTGGCTGAACCAGCAGGCGAAGGAGCACGGCTTCCGGCCGTTGGCGGTCGAGGCCTTCCTCATCAACGAGTCGCTCGGCTTCGGCGGCACGCTCGATCTCGTCGCCGAGCTCGATGGCGAGGTCTGGCTGCTCGACTGGAAGACGGGCAAGTCGGTCGCGAGCCCCGCGGGCGAGGTCTACCGCGACCACCGGCTCCAGCTCGCGGCCTACGCCCACGCGGAGTTCATCGCCAAGCCGGGTGACCCGGAGCGCTACCCCATCCCGCCGATTACCCGCCACGGGATCGTCCACGTCACCGACGGCGGCACGCGGCTGTACCCGGCGTCGGTCACCGACCGCGACTGGATCGCCTTCCGGGCCTGCCTCGCCCTCCACGCGTGGGCGAAGGAGAAGGCGGCATGAGCACCGACCCGCAGCGCCTCGCCGGGTGCTCCGTGGCGGCCCTCGCTCTGCTCGGCTTCTGGGCCCTCGTCCTGGCGGCGCTGTGGTGCCTCTGTCGGCTGGTGTGGCCGTGAGCAGCGTCCTGGCCATCGACCCGGGCACGTTCCGCTCCGCCTGGCTCCGGTACGACGGCAGCCGCCCGCAGGGGTTCGGGATCACCGCCAACGAGATCCTCGCCAAGGCGCTCCGGACGGGCGGCCTGCCCGACGTCGTCGTCATCGAGAAGATCGAGTCGTACGGGATGATCGTCGGGGCCGAGGTCTTCGACACCGCCTTCTGGACGGGTCGCTTCGCCGAGGCGGCCGATCGGGTGCCGGTCGTCATGCTCCCTCGCCGGGCCGTGAAGCTCGCCCTGTGCGGCGACTCGCGGGCGAAGGACGCGAACATCCGGCAGGCGCTCATCGACCGCTTCGGGGGCTCTGCGGCGATCGGTCGGAAGGCGTCGCCCGGCCCGCTGTACGGGATCCACCGCGACGTCTGGTCCGCGCTGGCGATCGCGGTCACGTACACGCTGCAGGTCGGCTGATGACCGAGCGACCCGCTCCGCGCCACACCGACCCCATCGCCGCCGCGCTGGCGTTCGCGATCCGGGAGGCCGTGCGGCTCGAGGCAGAGCGGGTGGCCTTGGCTGCGGCGCCCGACAGCGCGAAGGTGATTGCCATGAAGTCGAAGCCGGAGTCCAAGGTCGCATGACCGCCCGCGCCCTGCCCCGTTCGCTCGAGGATCTCAAGGGGCGCCGGGCTGCGCGCTGGATCCGCGAGTCGACAGCAGGCCAGGCGGACAACTTCGGCCCCGATGCCCAGCTCGAGCAGCAGACCCGCGCGATCGAGCGCTGGGGTCTCCTCGATACGGGCGGAGCCTGGCAGGTGGCCCACTCCGGACGGACGATCGCGGCGACCGACCAGTGGGCCGAGATGCTCGCGGGAGCTGGGACTGACTGGGACGTCCTCGTCGTCGGCTACGTCAGCCGCTTCGCCCGGGACCTGCGGACCGCGGTCAACGCCCGCCACGATCTCCACGCCCGAGGAGCCGTGATCCTGTTCGCCGACGAGCGGGTCCTCAGCTCCGACGAGGAC
>JBBSCF010000195.1:0-3708 GCA_038250545.1 Candidatus Limnocylindrales bacterium
AACGAGGGTCGGGCACACAAGGCGCTCCTGGCCGGGCTCGAGGTCGGAGGCCGGATCCCCCCGCACCCCGAGCGACTCGGCCTCTACCACGTTCTCGACGGCACCGGGTTCATGACCGTCGATGGCGAGCGGTACCCATTGACTGCCGGCGTGACGGTGATTGCCCCTGAGGGTTCAGCGCGCGGTTTCGAGGCAGAGACCCGCCTCGCATTCATCGCCGTGCGGGTCGGACCGGAGCCCGACTCCACGCACTGACCGCTGCCAACGCCATCTCTCGGCTGGGCCCGGCAACGAGCCCAGTCGAGAGGCCAGGAGGATCCATGCTGGAGATCACCAAGGACACCAAGGTCTCGGAGCTCTTGCGCGAGTACGGCGACATCGCCGATGTGATGGAGGTGTTCGGCGTCAAGCGAGTCGCCCGCTACTCGTTTCGCTCATTCATCACCAGGGCGCTCACGGTCGAGCGTGCGGCGAAGGTCCACCGTGTCCCACTCGACGAGTTTCTCGCCACGCTGCACGCCGCTGTCCGCTCACGGGCGACGCCGCACCGGCAGCCAAGCAAGCCCACCGATCCGGAGCCGACTGCTTGAGGGGCTAGTGGGCGGCGATCAGTCGGCGTGCTCGTGGGCCTCGCCGTGCTCCTCGTGTGGACCGGCCGAAGCGCACGCATGGCGAGTGGAACTACTCGCTCCTGCCGAGGCAGCGGCTTCCCCTGGCTGAGGCTGTTGTTTCCTGACGGGCCCTAACCTCGCCGCCGGACGACCCTCGCAGTCGTGGCGCGCCGCCTTCTTGTCGACGACGCGAGGCCAGCTGGCGCCGACCCTGACCTGCGGCCTCGCCCGCCGCATCGCCCGAGGTCGTCTGTGACAGCGCGCAGATGCAGTACGTCTGCCGGGCATCAACCGCGGCGCGGCGCTCGGCCTGAACGGCGAGCTCGCCTTCTACGCCGCCCCGCCGCCCAGGGTGGTCAGAGGCGGAGGTCCATCATTCGCTTCGCGACGGTGCGGCATGAGGCGCTAGGTCACGTCGAACAGCCCCAACGCGCCCTTCTCCGCGTCGTTGAACTTGTGGGTGACGAACGGATACTTGCCCGGTTCGGCGAACCGGAGCTCCACGAGCGCGCCGTCGCCCGGTGGCACCGTGATCGTCTGGTGCATGCCCATGGCGTTGGCCGGGAGGCCCTCCGGCTCGTAGTGGTTGAACAGCGCACCGATCACGTGGAACGCGGACACGGAGCTCGGTCCGGCGTTGACGATGAAGAGCCGCAGCAGCTCGCTCGCCGACACGGGCAGGGGTGTCGTCTTGTAGCGAAACGCCTGGCCGTTGAACGCGACCACGTCCGGCGGGTTGTTGAGCATGGCTTGGTAGGCCCCGCCTGTTCCGTAGAACTCGCTCTGGACCAGGATGTACTCACGGGCTGCCGGACGGCCGCCCTTGGGGTCCACGATGATCGCGCCGAACATCCCGTCGGCGATGTGCATGATCACCGGTGGCGTCCCACAGTGATACATGAACACCCCCGGGTAGTCGGCCGTCCACTCGAAGGTGAACGACTCGCCCGCAGGGACCTCCTGGTAGTTCTTGCTCCACGCTGTCTGGGCGGCATGGAAGTCGATCGAGTGCGGGATCGAGCCTCGGTTCGTCAGGGTGAATCGGACCGTGTCGCCTTCCGTAACGCGGAGCGTCGGGGCGGGGACCTGGCCGGCGAAGTTCATCGACGCGTAGGTGCGGTCGGCGGCGATCTGGATGCTCTGCCCGGGGCCGTCGAAGGACTCGAGGTTGAACACGACCGGAGTCGCGAGCTTCGGCCGGTACGGGGGTGGCACGGCGAAGTCGGCCGGACTGGGATCCCGGCCGGGCGCGGCGGAGGCCGACGGGGAGGCGGCCGGGGAGCCGCTGGGCGACCCTGTCGGACTTGGTTGTGCCGGCGGAGGCGATGCGGGCGAAGGTGATGTCGAGGCGGCTGCGTCGGGACTGGGTGCCTGCCCGAACGTCCACCGAGGAGCGGCGGCCGGGCTGCAGCTGGCGAGAAACGCGCCGGCACCGATCCCACCCAGAAGGAGCCCACTCCGCTGGAGAAGGGCTCGCCGGCTGACCGCTAGACCCTCCTCCCGCATACCGTCATCGGGTGCTCCGTCGCGTAGCATGCGTTCTCTCCTTTCCGGGCCTCGCCCGCGCATTGATCAGCAGCCATGCTGCTGGTCCAGTGCATCTGCTGGCCCCACCATCTCATGGTGCCTCTCACGTGACCGAGCGCTCGGCGCGTCGTCGGCGGCGATCCCGGCGAGATCGCGGTGACTATGAGCACTCGTCGCTGCCATCATGCCTGTGATGACGAGCGCATCGGCAGCCATCAGCTGGGCGACGAGTGGCAGCCAGTCGCCAGCCGCGCATCTGGCGGGAGGAACGTGGCCAAGGCCGCGACGGCGAGGAAGGTGAGCGCGATCCCGATGGCGATCACGACGACCAGTCGATCCGCCGCGCGACCGACGGGCCGGGCTCGGCGCCGGACCGGTGCGCACCACTCAGCCCGGCAGCCGCGAGACGATCACTTCGTTGCGCTCGTCGCCGACGAGCGCAACGAGCCCAGCTACAACGCCCAGATGCGCCTCGCCGAGAAACTCTCGGAGGGACCCATCGGCCTGGGCACGCGGTACCGGGCGGAGGTCGTGGGCGCGGCCGGCCCGTCCCGATGGTCATCGAGTTCACGGGGTACGAGCGACCCCGGCGGCTCGCGTCCACGACCCGGATGTCCTCCATGGACATCGGGTACACCCTGACCTTCGAGCCCGTTCCGGAGGGGACCCGGATGCGGTGGTCGGGGGAGATCGAGCCGCGCGGCATGCTCAAGCTGATGGGCCCGCTTGTCGCGTGGATGGGTCGGCGACAGGAACTGAGAATCTGGACCAGCCTGAAGGGTCTCCTCGAGGGACAGGGAACGTCGGCCCCCTAGTGCGAGTGGGGCGAGCGCTCGAAGGACGTTCGAGGCACGGCCTACGAGGATCGGCGTGGAAGAGGTCCGCGCGGCTGGCGCCCGAGAAGTCCCCGGGCATGCTCGTGGGGGTCGAAAACCCCGATTCACGATCAACACGCACCGTAGGATGCCCGGATGCTGTTCCTCCTCGGCTTGATCGTTCGGGCGCTGGCACGACTCCTCAGGATCGGCGGCCGCGATAAGGGCGCCAAAGAAGACCTCGAGATCCTGGTCCTCCGCCACCTCCGGTTCCTCATCCGTGAACCCGCGCAGAGACGCTGAACCGCGAGCGACCTCAGCCTCGCGCGGGAGCGGGTGGGGTGGGCGAGCTCGACCTCAACTTCTTCGAGGATCGATCGGCGAGCCCTTGCTGCTTCACGCTGTCGTGGCGGCGCGACCGCGAGCCGGGTGATCCTCAGCTTCGTCGTGACCATCGGCGGTCCTGGCGTGCGGACGTGGTCCGGGGGCCGCGTGCCGACGTGCGATCAACCGCTATCGCATCGCCTCCACAGACGATAACTGGCGCGATACCGCTCGTCTCGATCGTGCCCAGGGAGCGGCTGGCCACAACGCTCAGCGAGGTTGCCTGCATCCTGCCAGCCTCGCCAGCGCCCGGGTCCCCACCGTCGAATGCCCCGAGCCTGTCACCGCAGGTGTCAAGTACGTACTGCGAGCCGCCTCTGCCGCTCGGCGAACCGGATCCGCAGGGCACGTAGGCGACCGCAAGGCCCCAG
>JBBSCF010000196.1:0-3690 GCA_038250545.1 Candidatus Limnocylindrales bacterium
CCGACGGCGGCGGGCGCTGGCCACGGCTCTGCGTGCTGCGCCGGCACCGCTGGTGCCCGCCGACCTCGAGCTATGGGGTGCCCTGCGTCGGCTGCCGCGCAACCAGCGGGCGGCGCTCGTACTCCACGTGCTCGACGGCGTCGGCTACGCCGAGATCGGCGATGCGCTCCACGTGCCGGAGGGCACCGTCGCGAGCTGGGTATCACGGGCGAAGGCCCGGTTGCGGGTCGAGCTCGGGGAGGAACGGCGATGATCACCTCGGACGACGAGCTCGCGGCAAGGCTGCGAGCGATGGAGAGCAGCGAGTGGGTCCCTGACCGCCGCCGTCGCGCTCGCGGGAGGGTCATGCCAGTGGCCCTTGCCTCTCTGGTGGTGGGTCTGGTCCTCGGGGTCGGCGCCGGCTTCGCGACCGCAGCCAGCGTCGTCGTGAGAACCGATGTCCACACGGGCGAGAGTGCCTTCAACAAGGGACAGCCGCTCTATTGCAGCGGGGTCGAGCTCATGACGCCTCCCGAAGCGGAACAGTGGCTGCGCGACCGCGGCTACACGGTCGAGTGGCAGATGGAGGGTTTCCCCGGGGGGCCCAGGCTCAGCGAGACCCCGCCCGAGGAGGGCATGATCGCCAACGGCGGGATGGTCGATGCCCGGACCATCCACATGGGCGTCGTCCCGGTCGGCTACTTCGAGCGCGACGGCCCGATGAACTGCCCGTGAGCTCCACTTCAAGTGCTGGGGCTGCGCCTCGGGGCAAGGCCCGGCGGCGCCCACTGCAGGCATCTCCTTGGGCGGTGCCGTGAGGACAGCGCTTCCCGGAGGACCCTGGCGACAATGCCCGCTCGTCCGTCGGGCGCAAGGCGCGTCGTCCTCGAGGGAGACCGCGTCACGGTCAAGCTTAGCGAGACGCCGCCCGAGGAGGGGGTGATCGCCAACGGCGGGCTGGTCGACGCACGGACCATCCAGATGATCGTCGTTCCGCCCAGCAGCCCCGAGAAGCACGTCTCCAACTGCCCCTGATTCGACGGGGAACTTGGGGAAGCGGGTTGTGGCGGCACCCGCATCACGCCCATCTGCCGGCGGCACCCGCCGCAGGCGTGCCGTGGGCAGGACCGTGAAGGCAGCGGCGAGCAGGACCCTGGCGAGCCGTTGCGGGTCGAGGCCCCCGCGAGCGGGGCCTTCTCGACCGCGGCGACCTGCCAGCCCATCTTGTCCGCAAGTCTCGCCGCCCGACGTGGAGCCGCTCATCGGGTCGCAGGAACCGGACCATGGCGCCGGATCTCGAACTCGCCCTCGCAGAGTCGTGGCGCCGGATGTCAGGGACGCGGGCTCCGGGTGTCGGCACCAGGGCTTTCGCCCGGGACCGACCCCAGAGCAAGCGTGGCGCGGCTCCCGTCCCACGCCACGCCAACCCGCACCGAGTCGGGCCCGTCGGGCGTCGACGCGGTGATCACCGCGTCGATCGCCAGCCCGCCGAAATCGTCGGGACCCCACGTGACGCGAACGTCCTGCCAAGGGCGGCCGCCGTGCGCGGCGAGGAGCGCCGCGATGTCGGCGGTCGGATCGACCAGCGGATCGGTCATCGCCGCGATCGCCGCGGGATCGTTCCGTTGCACAGCCTCGATGAAGTCGCCGATCAGGACTTCACGATTGACCTGGCCCGGCGGTGCCGGCGAGGCGGCAGGTAAGATCGAGCACCCGACGACGGCCACGAGCAGCGCGACCGTCGCCAGGAGCAGTCGGAACGGGATCACTACGTCCGGTAGGCGTACCACCACGCGCCCGAGTGCGAGCTCAGGATCTCGGACAGGGGGCGGTCGAGGTGGTCGGAGGTGTGGTAGGTCATGTAGATCTCCGTGGTCGTCTTCTTGGTGACGAACATCGTGTGGTCCATGGTTCCGTTCTTCGTGGCGTCGTACTGCAGAATGTCGGCGATCGTCATGTTCCACACGTTGGTCAGGGCAACCGTTCGCTTGGGCGCGAACCATGACCAGTTCTCCGCGCCGGCCCACGTGTACGTCTGGGTGACCCACCCATACCACCAGTAGTCGGGATTGGTCCTGTCGCCGCCTCCGCTTTGGTCTCCTCCGACGAACTTCCAGCCGCCCTCGCGCAAGATCTGGCTGATGAAGTTCGTGCAGTCGCCCCCGCCCCCGTTCGCCGAGAAGTCACGGTACGTCGAGTTGTAGTTGGTCCAGTACTTGCGGGCGTACGTCACCATAGCCGCGTAGTTGAGCCCGGCGGGGATCGCCATCGGGGTGATGCCTCCGCTACCTGAAGGGGTCAACAAATCCGAATCACGCCGCCCGGCGGTACTCGTGGATCAGGCCGCCGAGCACGTCCCTTCGTTCGACCAGGGTTGGGGTCGCCCCCGGAACCTGGGCTGGTCGGATGCCGGCCGGCACGGCAAGACCCAGGCCCCGGTGGGGCCTCTCGTCAACGTAGTGCGCGAGATAGGCCTCGAGCACGCGCTCGAGGTGCCGACGATCGTAGATCAGGCCGTGGTCGAGGCACTCCCGGCGCACGGTCCGCACGAACCGCTCCGCGAAGGCATTCGCCCGAGGGGCCCGGATCGGGGTTCGGATGACCCGGACGCCCTCAACCCGGAGCACAGCATCGAACGATCCCGGGAACTTCACGTCCCGGTCGCGCACCAGGAACCGGACACCCGAAAGACGCTCCTCGATGGCGAGGTTCCGCGCCTGCTGGGCGACCCACGCCGAGTCTGGGTTTGCTGTGACGCCGGCCACATGAACGCGCCGCGTCGAGAGCTCGATGAGGAACAGGACGTAGAGCGTCTTGAGGCCGATCGTCTCGACGGTGAAGAAGTCCGTCGCCCAGATCCCCGCCGCCTGTGACCGGAGGAACTCGGCCCATGTCGGGCCGGCCCGGCGGGGAGCAGGGTTCATGCCGTGGCGAAGCAGGATCGACCGGACCGTCGTCGCGGAGATCCGGATCCCGAGCTTGCGCAGCTCCCCGCGGATCCGCTGGTAGCCCCAGCGCGGGTTCTCTCGCCCAAGCCGGACGACGAGGTCGCGGATGGCGTGGTCGATCGGCGGCCGGCCCGGCTGCCCCGTCTTCCGGAAGGTCCACTTCCTCCGGACGAGTTCTCGATGCCAGCGCAGCAGGGTCTCCGGCCGCACCATGAACGACGACCAGCTGTGTCTCGGCAGCCTCGTGCTCGCGGCGGCGAACAGGACCCGGTCGAGACGGTTGATCCTGGGGCGCTTGACCTGCCGTTGGAGCACCTTCACCTGGTGGCGGAGCACGAGGAGCTCGATGTCCCTCGCAGCGTGTTGGCGACCTCTGGCTCCGAGGAGACGGCGGACCAGGAAGGAGAGGAGCGAGAACAGCATGAAGCTCCTTCGCCTGAGGGAGACCGCATGCTACTGGTGCCGCCCACCACGAATCTGCATAACTGAACCCTTCAGGGTCCCGCGGCCGTCCGCCGCCGGCTCCGTCGCGATCACGAGCTCGCGGCTCGTCAGGGCGCCGATCCCGTGGTGCGCAGGTGGCTTCCGCGCATGCAGGTCTCCCGCGACCACCACGATCGGCTCGCGACCGGCGGGCAGCACCTCGGCCGAGCGGACGACGTTGATCCACTTCAACGGCAGGCCCACCGGCTCGACGGTATCGGTGCCGGCGGCGAAGTCAATCCGCGGGAACGACAGACGGAGCGGCAGGAGCATGTCCCGC
>JBBSCF010000197.1:0-3618 GCA_038250545.1 Candidatus Limnocylindrales bacterium
GCGTTGACGGTCGGGTCGTCGCCGAAGACGTCGTCGCCGAGCTCGGCGGCGGCCATGGCCCGGCGCATCGCCGGGGTCGGGTGCGTGACGGTGTCGGAGCGCAGGTCGATCGGGGGCATGACGGGCAGGATACCGCGGGGGGCGTGACGTGGCCGCGGACGTGGCCGCGGATTGTTCCGGGGCCGGACCGGATTCCCCGGGGCGCGCCCGTGAACCCTCCCCTGCCCTGGGTCGGTCTCGACTAGCGTGCCCCGGTTCGGAGCACCAGACCTCCCCGAATCCCGTACAATCCGGGAAGATCCGGCAGGGTTTCGTGCTGGTTGGCTCACCGCCTGGTTCAGATGCGACTCGCGCGCCTTCGCTCGGCCGGGAGCCGTCTTCCGGCCCCGAGCCGCCCCCCGCAAGCCTGGAGGGCCGCCGGGCCGGAGCCGACCCCTTGCCCTGAGTCGGAATCCGCATCAGGATGCGGCCCCGCGAGCGTGGCGCCGTCGTGAGTCCTGCGGAACGGTGCATCTGCTGAGCGTGGGGCAGGCCGATCCGAGTCGGATCCCGACTCAAGCCGGGCCCTCGACCCCTACGCACGCTGGGGCGGCGGCGGCGGCGGAGGAGGGCTGTCCGGGTGGTTCGCAGCACGCCGCGCGGGGCGACGACACGAGGCTAGGGCCTCAGCAGCCCGGTCCCGGTGCGCCCACCCGTGCTTCGTGCTAGATTCCGCCGGCCGCGGACCCGTGGTGTAGCGGCCCAACATGCCAGCCTGTCACGCTGGAGATCGCCGGTTCGAATCCGGTCGGGTCCGCCATCCTCCCCAACGACCAGTGGCAGCTTCGGTGCGCACGGGGCGGTGCGCCCGGGGGCGGCCACGTCCCTCCACGTGGGTGGCCGGCGCCTCAGGCGATGCCGGTGAAGAGGTCCGTCTCGCGGGCGGTCCCCGGGGCCCGGCAGGCGCGGAGGATGAACGTCTCCTCGCCCCACAGGTCCGCGAGGGCCTCCCGCCCCAGGGCCAGGAACGGGCTCTCCGTCATCGAGATCTGGGTCCGGTGGGCCAGAAGCGCCCGCCACCGGGAGTCGGCGAAGGCACGGACGTCCACCCGCGTCGTGATCTCCGCGTCGTCCACGGTGGATCGCCGCATGAACGCGTCCCACCGGGCCAGCTCCTCGGGGCTCGCGTCGTCGGGACGTGACCACCAGGAGGGCAGCCCTGCAGCCTCCGCCCGGACCGCCATCGCCTCCCGCCGTCCGCGCGATATCGCCTGCTCGTAGAGCTTCGCCGGGGCCCACGGGGCGAGCCCGCCCTCCTTGGTCGCCGGACCGGTGCCGCCGTGCTCGGGAGCGAGCTGCGCCGGGTACCAGGCCGGGTCGCCGGCCCGGGCGAACGCACCCGCGGCAACCTGGTGCGACCGGATGTGATCGGGGTGGCCGTAGCCGCCGAAGTCGTTGTAGTGGGTCATCACGTCGGGCCGGTAGCGGCGCACGAGCCAGGTGAGCCGCCCGATCGCCTCGTCGAGGTCGGCCTGCCAGAAGCTGCGCGGATCGCGGTTGGCCTCGGTGCCCATCATCCCGGAATCGCGGTAGCCCAGGTTCTCCCAGGAGGTGACGCCGAGGGCGGCCATCGCGGCCTCCAGCTCACCCGCCCGGATCTCGGCAAGCCGCCGATGGTTGTCGGGCGTGTCGAGCTCGGGCACGACGATCTCGCCCAGCTCACCCCGGGTGCACGTGGCCAGAACGACGCCCCGACCCTCGGCAACGGAGCGGGCCATGACGCCGCCGGTCCCGATCGTCTCGTCGTCGGGATGGGCGTGGACGGTCATGAGGAGCGGGCGGGGGAGGCTGCCGGGAGCGGGGAGCCCGTCGGTCGCAGGAAGCGGGGACATGGGTGAATCCTAGCCCAAGGTCCCGGGACTGGCGGAATCCGGGGCGATCGCCGATCATCGGCTTTCGCCGGCAACGGCCGGGGTGGTTGCGAGCTGGAGGGGAAAACGATGACCACGATCCGACCAACGTCCGGACATCGGTCCGGCCGGCTCCGCCGCATCGGGGCCGCGGCGACCGCCTGCCTCATGATCGCGATGGTCGTCGGCAGCGCGGCGCCGGCGACCGCGCAGGCGTCGATCGCGATCGGTTTCAGCACGATCACGAGCGGCATCTCGCGGCCCGTCGCCCTCGCGAACGCCGACGACGGCACCGGCCGTCTCTTCGTCGCCGAGCAGGCCGGGCGCATCCGGGTCATCTCCCGGCACGGCCGGCTCCTGGCCTCGCCATTCCTCGACATCCGCGGCCGCGTCTCCTGCTGCGGTGAACGGGGGCTCCTGGGGATCGCCTTCCACCCGGACTACGCGTCGAACGGCCGCTTCTACGTGGCCTACACCGACAACGACGGCGCGCTCGTGGTCGCCGAGTACCGGCGGACGAGCAGCAACCGCAACCGGGCCTCTACCGCCGAGCGAATCATCATCCGCATCCCGCACCCCGGTCACAGCAACCACAACGGCGGGCAGATCGCGTTCGGGCCCGACGGGTACCTCTACATCGGGACGGGGGACGGGGGTGGGTCGGGCGACCCCGACCGGCACGGTCAGAGCCGGCGAACGCTGCTGGGCAAGATCCTGAGGATCGCCCCGAACGTCTCGAGCGCGACGCCGGCGTACCGGATCCCGGCGACGAATCCGTGGGCGACGTCGTCCACGATCCGGCACGAGATCTGGTCCTACGGCCTGCGGAATCCCTGGCGCTTCAGCTTCGACCGCAGCACGGGATCGCTCTGGATCGCCGACGTCGGCCAGGACCGCTACGAGGAGATCGATCGCGCCCTGCATTCGTCCGGTGGCGGCCGCGCCGCCAACTTCGGCTGGAGCCAGTACGAGGCTCGACGCTGCTTCCGCGGCCCGTGCAGCTCGACCGGCAAGACATTCCCGATCGCGTACTACGCGCACGGGGCGAACGGCTGCTCGGTGATCGGCGGCTACGTGTCGCGGGGCTCGCGCTACCCGGCGCTTGCCGGGCGCTTCCTCTTCGGCGACTACTGCAGCGGCCGGATCTGGGCGCTGTCCGCTTCCGGATCCTCCCGGCAGACCCCGGTTCTCCTGCGCGACACGTCGCTGACCATCAGCGCCTTCGGCGAGGGCGAGGACGGCACCCTCTACCTGCTCGACTACGGGAACGGCCGGGTCCTGCGAATCGCGGCGCGGTAGGCAGACCCGCCGACGCCACCACGCAGCTCCTGGGCCACCTCGCCTGCTGCCTCGGGTTCGGGTTGCTGCTGGTCCCGCCGTCATTGCGTCACCCCGCCGCCTTGGTATCGTGTGCCCGCCGTGAAACCGGGCGTCCGTGCGGTCCGCCGGCACCGGCATGGCCAGGCAACGGAGGACGGCGAGACCCAGTGGCGACCCGGAGCGCAGCCGCAGGCCAAGTGGACCCGGTCCAGGACGTCCCGGTCCATGAGGCCCGGAAGCAGCCGGCCCCGGATCCGGGGCCATCGCTCGCCGCGACCCCGGTCGTGTCGGTCATCATCCCCGTTTGGAACGTCGAGCCCTACCTCCGCGCATGTCTCGACTCGGTGGTCAGCCAGACGATCGGCCTCGAGCGCCTCGAGGTCGTGGCGGTCGACGATGGCTCCACGGA
>JBBSCF010000198.1:0-3597 GCA_038250545.1 Candidatus Limnocylindrales bacterium
CGCCGCGAGCACGGGCCGTCACACCACTTGGCCTCACCGCCGAGCTGCTGCTGGACGCGAGCCCCGACGTCATGATCGCCGTCGACCGCCGGGGCCGGATCGTGCACGCGAGCCCGAAGGTCCTGGAGGCGTTCGGCTGGAAGCCGGCGGAGCTCCTCGGCGAGCCGGTCGAGCGCCTCGTCCCGCAGGGCCTGGTGGAGGAGCACGAGGCGCATCGGGCCCGGTACCGCGCCGACCCGTCCCCCCGTCCGATGGGCAGCGGCCTCCAGTTGACCGCCCGCCGACACGATGGAACCGAGATCCCCGTGGAGATCAGCCTCGCGCCGGTTCGATCGCGGCGCGGCCCGCTCGTCATCGCCACGGTGGTCGACATCAGCGCCCGCAAGAGCCTCCAGGAGCAGCTCGAGCGCGCCCACGAGGAGCTCCGGCGCCACGCCAAGGAGCTCGAGCAGCGCGAACGCGAGACCTCCCTGCTGGCCGAGGCGGGCGAGCTGCTCGAGTCGTGCCAGTCGGTCGAGGAGGCATACGCAGTGGTCGCCGGGGTGGCGGAGCCCCTCTTCGCGGGCGACGCCGGTGCCATCTATGCCGTCGCGCCCTCGGGCACCGCTGTCGAGGCCGTGGCATCGTGGGGAAGCCCGCCCCCGATCCGGACCGTCTTCCGCCCGTCCGACTGCTGGGCGCTGCGGCGCGGCCGTCTCCACGTGGTCGACAACGCGGACCCGGCGCTCCAATGCCCGCACGTGCAAGAGCCGCGTTCGGCCGGCCTGCTCTGCTTCCCACTCACGGCTCGGACTGAGACCCTGGGGATGCTGCACATCCAGGTCCGCCCCCTGCCAGCGGGCACCACACGGGCGACCCGGCTCGCGGGTCGAGAACGGCTGGTGCGCGAGCTCGGCGGGCGGCTGGCCCTCGCGCTCGCGAACATCCGCCTTCGCGCCAGCCTCCACGAGCAGTCCTCGCGCGATTCGCTCACCGGCCTCTTCAACCGCCGGTACATGGAAGAGTCGCTAGACCGCGAGATCCGGCGGGCCGCTCGCGAGGGGTACGGCCTCGGCGTGCTCATGGCCGATCTCGACGGTTTCAAGCAGCTCAATGACACCTTCGGTCACGCTGCCGGCGACGAGGTCCTCCGGCGCGTCGGTCGCTATCTCGGCGAGGCCGTGCGCGGCGAGGACGTGGCCTGTCGATACGGCGGCGAGGAGTTCATCCTCGTCCTCTCCAAGGCGTCGCTCGACGACACGCGCCGCCGCGCGGACGCGCTGCGGCAGGGGCTCAAGGCCCGGGAACTCGACGGGCCGACTGGCCTCCATCCGATGCCGACGATGTCGATCGGGGTGGCCGCGTACCCGGAGCACGGGACGTCCGTCGAGCAGCTCATCCTGGCCGCCGACTCGGCGATGTACCGGGCCAAGGCCCTGGGCCGCGACCGCGTGATCGTTGCGGGCGACGCGGAGCGCATCCCGATCGACGTGTCCACCGGGTAGGGTGCGGAGGGCGCATCGCGGGCGCCTGCCCCCGGGCGCCCCGTGCGGCCGTTCCTCGGCCAGGGCGACCGGTCCTCGTTTCTCTTGGTCAGCCGCGACCAGCCGGCCCAACCTCACCAGCCAGCCCCGCGAGAAACCCGAACAGCGGCACCGCCACCCCGAAGCCGTCGGCCAGCCGGTCGGGCAGGTCGGCCGACATCGCCTCGGCGTCCGAGAGGCGCCGGCGGACGATCACGTCCTTGAGCCGCAGGAGGTCGCCGTCCGCGCTGTCGGCCGGGAACCCTGCCGGCATGCGCTTCAGCCGCTCGCCCTCGACCGTCCCGAAGACCCGCACGAAGGCGGGATCGTCCAGGACCGCGTGGACCTCCGCCGGCCGGGTCGCGACGGCCGCCCGCCACGCAGCGAGGCGTGCAGGCGCCGCGTGGTACATCCCGCCGCCGAAGAAGATCTCGCCGGGCTGGAGGCTGAAGTAGCCCGCCGTGCCGCCGGTCGCCCATGGGAAGCTGGCGCTGACGAACGTCTTGTACGGGGACTTGTCCTTCGAGAACCGAACGTCGCGATAGATGCGGAACGGCGACCTGGCAGCCTCGGCAACGAGCGGAATGTCAAGGTCGACGAACCGTTCGCCCAGGTCGACGCACAGCTCCTCGAGGGGCCGCTTGAGCAGCCGTTCGAACTCCGCCTTCCGCGGCTGAAACCAGGCGCGCTCATTGTTGGCGGCGAGCTCGACGAGAAACTGGAGCGCCTCGCTCGTGAAACCGGTGAAGCTCATGGGGTCCCTCGTTGGGCGTGCGGCCGGTCGGGCGCCGAGCGCCATTGTGGCCGGGAATCAGCCGCCCTGCGCCCCGTTGACCCGCGCAGGGCCGATGGTAGAATGCGGGTCTCCCGAGCGGGAGTAACTCAGTTGGCAGAGTGTCAGCTTCCCAAGCTGAATGTCGCGGGTTCGAACCCCGTCTCCCGCTCCACCTCACCCCTCACCGACTTCAGCAGAGTGTCTCTGCGAGCGTGCGCCGGTGTTGCGGGACCCCTTGACAGGCCGTCGACCCCGCTACCACACCGGAAGCAGCGTGCTCAGCACGTCCGTCCGGGCTGCGACCGCCGCGGGAGTTGCCCGGCGACTCCGCCGTTGGCTGCCAGCCGCCGCGATGGCCTGCTCGCCGTCAGCGCGTTCTCCTGTGGGCTCGATGGGACGCCAGTTCGCGCGCCAAAGGCGGTGACGGGCGGACCTGCTCACTCGCCAAATTCGGCCGGCAACAACCCACTCACGCCCGGCCGGCAGCGGAACAGCCCGCCGGCCAGCGGTTCACGGGCGAAGTCGGCCGGGCCGAAGTCCTCGTGCGCGGTGGTGATGTAGAGGTCCGCCAGGTCGTCGCCTCCAAACGTACAGCTGGTCGCCTGCGAGACCGGGAGGTCCACGCGATCGACGATCCGGCCGTCGGGAGCCACCCGGACGACGCACCCGGCTCCCCAGCGCGCCACCCACAGGCAACCGTCGGCATCGACCGTGAGTCCGTCGGGGACGGTCCCGTCGTCGGGGAAGGAGACCAGGGTCCGGCCCTCCCCCATCGTTCCGCTCGAAGGGTCGTACGAATATGCCCTGATCTCGCACCAGATCGAATCCACGAAGTACATCGTCCGGCCGTCGAGGCTCCAGCCCAGGCCGTTGGGGATGGTCAGGTTCGTCAGCTCGGTCGTCACGGACAGGTCGGGGTCGATGCGCAGGAGGCAGCCTGCGCCGGCAGCGGCGTCGTGGGCCATGCGGTCGAGCCACAGATGTCCGGCAGCGTCGCACTTGCCGTCGTTCGAGCGAACGGCCGGGGAGGCATCGGGGAGGCGCAGAAGCTCCTCCGGGCCACTGCCCTTCTCGGGATCCAGGACTGCCAGCCTGTCTTCCTGGGCTAACAGGAGCGTTCCGTCCCGACGCAGGGCCACGGCCCCGGTCTGGGACCCGACTCCGATCGCGCGGGACTCGCCGGTACCCGGGTCGTAGGAATTCACGACCGAGCCCAGGATGTCGACCCACCAGAGGACTCCGCGCCCCGCATCCCAGACCGGCCCTTCGCCGACGATCGCCCGGGCGTCCACGACCAGCTCGAGGGTTGAGCCAGCCGGA
>JBBSCF010000199.1:0-3531 GCA_038250545.1 Candidatus Limnocylindrales bacterium
GCGAGCCTCAGCCCGGCCGAGCGCGAGCGGAACCGGAGGCATCCGTGGCGTCGCTGACGTGGATGTCGGTCATGGCAGCAGGCTCCCTTCGGGTTGCGGGTTGATCTGGTTCGACGTGGACCGCGTGGTTCGAACGACCAACGTCTACCAAGTCCGAGCTCGCCCGCCGGCGGTTGCAACCGCGCCGCTGGCGCCAACTGCCGCATAGAACAAGTCGATCCTTCCCTTGGGCCGACAGTACGGACCGTCGACCTCCAGGTCAACGCCAGATGTGTACGTGGTCGCGTACGGATGAACTCCGGGGGCTCCTCTTCGGTGCCGACGCTGGGGCCGACGGCCTGCGGCTGGGCGCCCCTGACCCGATCGTCGGATGCGCGCGGGATCGTACGTTCGGGCGCGCACCCGACGTACGCTGCGCCCGTTCGAATCGGTCGTCCTGGCACCGGGACATCCATGACCTGTTGCCTTCGCGCAGCTGGGGGGCTGCACGAGACGCCACCTGCCTCGGACCGCTGCGCCAGAAGGGGCGCCAGAAGGGGCGCCAGAAGGGGCGCCAGAAGGGGCGCCAGAAGGGGCGTCCCAGCGCCCCACCTGGCGCCCCCATTCCGTGCGCAGATCACCGGGCCGCGGCGGCGGGACCCAGTCTGTACCTGTGTGCCACACACTCGAGATCGTGCCGACCGCCTGACCGCGGACATCCCAAGCGAGTGGCTCCGCGGGCGACCGGGAGCAGCAGGTGCACCCCGTTCCGCTCCGCCAAAGGCGCGCTCCGCCCCGATCCCGGTCACCCCCCGATCCGCGATTCGCGCCGTGCTGCGCATCCTCAACCGCTGCCGTCGCGCCACGGCCGCCCAGCTCGCGGTGCTCGTCTACCGCAACCGCCACTGCGCGCAGGTCCCGCTCCGGCGGAGGCGTGTCCCCGCCCGTCCACGGCGCCACCGAAGGCCCCTACGCCTACCAGCCTCGCGCCGGCCTGCATCACCCGCCTCGGCTATGCCCAGCGGCCGTGGGGTGGTCCGGGCTACGTCGTCCCCACGCTCGATGCTGCCGAAGCCGTGTGCGCGCTCGTCCGCTCGTCGCACACGGAGACGGAGTCCCTCGTGCTGCGCTGGCGGCCGGAGTCGATCGTCGCCGACCTCCTGCCGCAAGGCCCCACCGCCGACACCGTCCTCGTCCTCGCGACCAGCACCGGTGCCGTCGTCCTGTGTACCGAGATCGATGAGAGCAACCAGCACACGGCCTGATCCGCGACAAGCTCCTCGCCCACTGCCGGGTCCTGGACGGGCGAGCTGGTTGGGTCCGAGGCCGCTGGCTACCTTCCGCCCGCGACAGCCGCCGCATCGATCCGCTCGACCAGCGCCGCGACCTCGGCCGCCGCCTCGTACACGTCCTCGATCGGGAACCGTGTCTGCCCGGCCATGATCGCGTACGGCTCCGGCCACCCCGGCAGGACCGTGACCCGTGGCGGCCACGGGTGCTTGGCGCGGAGCGCGAACACCTCGAGACAGGCGGCGCGGACTCCAGGCCACCCATGGGCGTCGACGAGCTCCGCGAGCAGGAGGAGATCGATGAGGTCGCGGAACCGGTCGTTCTCGCGGTGGGTCGTCGGCTCAGTGCAGGCGTGGAGCTTCTGGGCGATCTGGTAGCGGACTGGGAGGCATGGAATGTCGGCTTGCGGATCGAGGCCGAAGACCGAGAGGTCGGGGACCGGGTGGCGATATTCGATCTCCGCCGCCGCTCCTGCCCGCCCTTCCGCGGGCGACACCTCGAGCGCGACCGTCGCCCAGGGTGCCCGGCGATACGTCAGGCGGAGCATGGTCCGGACGGCGCCGGTTGGCCCGATCGGCTCGGGCCGGGTCGCGGTCAGCTGGAACTCGCCCACCGGGTGGCGGGCCGACTCGGCGAGGACGTCCGCCAGGGTCGCGAGCTCGGCCCGGAAGGCCGTGTCGAAGTCCTTGGACGCCCGCGCCCGGGTTCCGAACCGGAGCTCCATCGCCACGCCGCCCTTGAGGATGAACAGCGGGTGGCCGTCCGCGTCGATGAGTCGCGACAGCACCGCGGCCACCACCATGAACGACAGCGCCCGCCGGGCGCGGTCGACGGCAATCCCGTCGTCGAGCGCCCGGTCGAGGATCCAGCGCTCGAGCGTTCGATGGGTTGCCGGCGGCCGGTCCTTGGGGAACCCCGGCATCAGCGGGCCGCCGCGGCATCGAGCGCGCGGAGCCGCTGGGCCAGCACCGCGCGCTCGATCGCGCGCTCGTCCCCGGTTGAGAGCAGCCCACGCCGTGCGGCCGCCTCGCGGGCCTCCTCGACAAAGCGCGGGCCGACGTTCGCCTCGATGCCGTCGAGGATGGCGCGGGCCGGCGTCACGATGGCGAGACCCTCGTGCCAGGTGGTCTCGCCCTCTTCGAGGTCCCGGCGGTGGAGGGTGAGCCACGCCGGGAGCGCCGTCCGGACCCGCAGCCCCCTCGGCACGGTCACGTGGACGGCGACCGGGTTGATGTCGCACAGGTCGTGGAGGTCGAGCGCCGTGTCGTGGCTCAGCACCGCCGCAGGCAGATACAGGAGGGCCTGCTGGTACTGCTCGAGCGGGTCGCCGGCGAGCTCGGGCACGCGGTAGATGCCGCGACCGACCCGCTCGAGCTGGCCCCGCTGCGCGAGCTGCACCAGCGCATGGGCGCTGCCCCCGATCGCCACGGCGTCAGCGGGGGTGAGCAGGCCGTGCTGGACGACTGCCCTAGGGAGGAGTTCGCGGTACCTCGACATGGCGCAACAGTACCAGAATGGTACAGAACTGGCGTCACGAGTGGACCAGACGCCATGTAGATACCATGATGGGACACTTGGGGCTGGCGCGGATCGTCGGATCGGGCGCGGGTACACATCGCGACACACACCTGGCCTTGTCCTGGGTCGCCCTCCGCGGCATCGTGGCCGTGGGCGGCTGAGGCCACCGGATCGCATCCCCAGCGCTCCAGCCGCCCGCCACGTTCGATGGTCGAACGGGCAGCGAGCTCCCCGGTACGAGCTCCCACGGTTGACCCCGTGACCTCATCCAGCACCGGCGTCGCGACCCAGTTGTGGGTGGCGGCGACTGAAGCACCTTACCAACCCCCATAACGCTGCCAATCGCGCGCTCCAGAGATGCGTGCGATCGCGCATGGCGCGCCGCCACCTGATCGCGTGGGCGAAGGCTCGGCCAGGGGCGACCTGCCGTCGCGAGGAATGCTCCTCGACGGACTGAGATCTCCTGGTCGTGCCTGCCCACCATCGGGCGGAAGCGCGACCAGGTACCGGTCTGTCACGGACGCACGTCCGCCGACGGCTCGTCGTCCCTTGCCCGAGGTCTTCACCACGCACCAGTGGCGGATGCACATCCGCGCCGGAGAAGGAGGTGATGCCCCGGGACGGGGTTCGATCTTGCAGTCGGCGGCCCGCGCGCCCGCCGGCGCTCGACCACATGTCGAGTCACTTGGCGCTGGACCGGGCCGATCGAAACGCGATCGCATCCCCGAGTGCAGCGTGCCGCGC
>JBBSCF010000200.1:0-3510 GCA_038250545.1 Candidatus Limnocylindrales bacterium
AGCCACCCCACCCGTTCGCGCACGACGACGCGGCATACGTCCTGGGCCTGCTCAGCGAGGAGGAGCGGGCCGCCTTCGCGGCCCATCTGCGCGCCTGCGCCGCATGCGCCCAGCGGGTCGGTCAGCTCGCCGCGATGCCCCTCATGCTTGCTGAGCTGACGGAGGACGACTTCGCCGAGTCCGAGCCCGTCCCGATGCCCGACACCGTCCTCGCCGGCCTGCTGCACCTCGCTGCACGGTCCGGCCGACGGCGCCGTTGGGTGGTGGGCGGGCTGGCAGGCCTGGCCGCCGCCTGCCTGCTCGCGGTTGCGCTGGTCGGCTCCCTCCTGGTGCGCGGCAGCGGTGGGGGGGCCGAAGCGGTCGCCATGACACCGGTGAGGCCGACGCCGCTCTCGGCGACGGTCGCCATCCAGGACGAGCCCTGGGGGACACGCGTCGAGCTCGACTGTCGCTACGCCTCCGGCGGAGGGTGGTCCTCGCAGGCAACCTACAAACTCCAGGCGATCGACCGAGCCGGCACAGTCCACGACCTCGGGAGCTGGACGGTCCGATCCGGCGCCGAGATGACGTTCACAAGCGGGACCCAGCTGAGCCGAGCCGGCCTCGCCACCGTCCAGATCACCCTCCCCGACGGGACCCCGGTCCTGCGTCTGACCAGCTAACGCCATCACCGGCCGAACGCGGTATCACCGGCGCGGTACGCGGCGGTGTGGGGCACATTCGACAGGCCGGACAGAGGTCGGCTGCGGCCGCAGGTCAGGACACCGTGGGGTCGGAGGCGTACTCACCTATCGCGTAGCGAAGGCGCTGCCCGATGTCCTCCAGGATCCCCGCCACGGCCTCGCGATCGGACGCCCGATCCTCCGGGAGCAGGCCGACCTGAGCGCAGCGGGCGCCGAGTGTCCTCACGCCGTGCTCGTTTACGGCTCCCCCTCTTAGCTCTCCCTCGTAGCGCCCAAGCACGGCAAGGAGAACCCCCACGTCTGCCGCTGAAACGGGATTGAGGGTCGCATCGCGCATTCCTGGATTCTGCCCCAGGGAGCGCGGGTCGATCGGGCGCTAGGCGGCGCTGTCGTACGTTTGCCGAGCCGTGGTCGCGCCGATCAGCTACCACCCCCGTGAAGATCCTGATGTTGGGCCCCGCGAGGGCCAATGCGCCGCAACGTAGGCCGCCATCCGTGTGGCGGCCTACCTCTGGATCGTGGCAACAACAAAGCGGTAACTGGTGAGCGTGCGCGCCCGCGAGGCCGTAAGAGACCTCATGAGCGGAACTATCCTGCGCGAAATCGATAAACTCTGGCAAGACGAGCTCTTCGCCCCGGTATTCACGATCCAGAGCCAGTCGGCGGCCAGCGGGTGACGCACTACCAGGGGTACCTGAACCAGGTCGACTGGACCGACCACAACCAGGTCGCCCGGGCGCTCAGAGTGTTCGAGGCGTCGCTAGCTTGGGTCTTTGACCCAGCCACCGAGTTCAAACCTGCCAGCGATCGGATCGACCGGCTGCGCCGGCTGTTCGCCCGCGATGGCTACACACTGACTGAGGAGGGCAAGATCGAGGGCGCCCCGAACGCCCTCCCTCGTCGAAGAAGAACTCCTGTCGGCCCTGACCGATCCCGCCGTGATACACGAGCATCTCGATCGAATCACTCGAGCGGTCCAAAGTGAGGATCCCGCTCAGGCGATCGGCTCGGCCAAGGAGCTCATTGAGAGCACCGCCAAGGTGGTGCTGCGCGAGCGCGGACACACCCTCACGGGTAAGGAGGAGGTACCCGAACTCGTGAAGGCCACGCAGGAATCGCTGTTGATCCACCCCACTCAGGCGGCGGGCGGGCCTGACAAGGCGCCGCCCGTCCGGCGGATCTTGGGTGCCGCGAGCACGGTCGCGACCGGGGTAGCGGAACTCCGGAACGCGGGCTTCGGTACGGGCCACGGACAGGAATCGGTCCGGGACGGCTTGCGGCGCCGACACGCGCGTCTTGCTGTCAATGCCGCCAAGTTGTGGTGTGAGTTCGTCCTCGACACCCTTGCCGACCCGGGGGCTCCGTGGCGGGTCCTGGAGGAGCGGGGGACGGAAGATCAGTGCTGAAGGAACCGACACAGCACCCGGCCACCCACGCAGACATCACCACCGAGTCGGACCACTGGCGGCGCTATGTGGCGCTTTCGACTGTATCCGGACAGCGTGTTCAGTCAGGTACGGAGAGTGCGTCGGACATCCCGCCGGGCGCATCGGCTCATGAGTCCGACGTGCTACCGGTGGAGCTGCGCCTGGCGTGATCAGCCGCCGAACCCGTTCTCGCGTGGGATGGCCCTGACCTCCGCCAAGTGCTGCTCCCACCGAGGACCGCCGAGCCTGAGCTCGATGGCCACGGGCGTCTCCTCGGGCTCGGGATTCGGGTTCGCGTAGTGGAACCTCACGCGCGGAGCGGCCCAGACCTCGTGCGAAGTGAAGCCCCCGTCGGTCAGGCGGTAGCTGGGGGTGGCCATCACCCGGTGACGCCGCAGCCGCTTGGCGCAGGCGATCGTCTCGGCGTACCCGAGAGGGTGCGGCCAACTGTCCGCCGCCAGCGACGGCTCGTCCGTGCCCGCCGCATCAGCGTCGAAGTCGTTGCGGAAGCCACTACCGTCGAATCCCCACACCCGCACCGCCCAGTAGTCGTTACGCGCCCAACCCACCGCGAAGACCGCGTCACCCGGCCCCAGGTGAGGCGCAACCAGGACGTAGAGCCCCCGCCCGGACCCGTAGACCCGCCCATAGACGTGGTGGGTCGGACCGAACCGGTCACGCGGGGTGAGAAACTCCCACCGGGAAGCAGCAAGCAGCCAGTTCTCGGCGCCGGTGGGCAGTCCCAGACGAGCACGTAGCCAACCGCGCAGACCTCCCACGAGCCGATCCTTACAGTCCCACGTCATGCGCGCTCGTTAGTGCGTCCTCAAGCGGCGGAGTGCAGCAGGTCTCGGCGACGACGGATCCTTTCGGATCTGCCGATGTCGTGACGTTTCCGGCGGCGACAGAACGGTACCACCAGCGGTACCGTCTGTGGTGCCTTCGGTAGCCAAGATCGTCGCCGCGATGCGCGCCAACCGGGCTGTACGAGGCGTTGGGGCGGGGTCTGTCGGTGCCCTCACCGAACGCGGCCGTGAAGAGCGCGGGTGTGGTGGCGGGGATGCTGGCCGGCGCGGACAGCATCGATGGCCTGGACCTGCTGAGGCATGGCGGGATGCGCCGGGTGTTTGAGGGGGTGCGGGCGCCGTCGACGTTGGGCACGTTCCTGCGGTCCTTCACCCACGGCCACGTCCAGCAGCTCGATTCCGTCGGCGGGCGCCTGTTGGCCGGACTCGCCCAGCGGGTGCCGGCCCTGCTCGCCGGCGCCGGCCGCGGCGGGATCGCGTTCGTTGATGTCGACGACACGATCCGGCAGGTCCACGGGTATGCCAAGCAGGCCGCGGCGTACGGGTATTCGGGGGTGCGCGGCCTGAACGTGCAGGTGGCGACGATCTCGTCCC
>JBBSCF010000201.1:0-3481 GCA_038250545.1 Candidatus Limnocylindrales bacterium
AGTGCCGGCGGGAACGTTCGGGTCAAGACCCCCAGCGCGACGTGATCGGACAGCCGCTGGTCCGTCTCTGGCTTGACCCAACCCGCCCGTGGCATGGCCGGGAGCATATCATGCTTCGCGCCCTAACTGAACGGTATTGGGTCTAGACGGACGATTGGGCGCTACGGGACTTGCGAGCCCAATGCCGATCCGCCGATCCCAGGCGTTGTCCCGGCAGGGCTTCGATGCGCGGTCCGTACTTCGGCCACCTGGGACCGCGCTGAGCCACTGGCGAGCCCGCCTCCGGGACGGCAAGGGGGCTCGCGTCGGCCGGTCTCATTGACGGACGACAAGGTGAGCCTCCGCGAGTTCGGTACCCTGGCGGCGCGCCCGATCATGCGCAGGGGAACGTTCCGTCCCGCCACGCTCTGGTCGCAGTTCGTCGCCGTGCCTGTGCGGACGGCCCGCTGCTGCGGGCGCCACCCAGTGCCTTCTTCTGTTTCGGGCGCCCGGCCCGGCACCTGAACCTGAGGCTCGCGCGGTGTCCGTCCCGTCAGGAGTCCGCCCGGACGCGCTCGGGGGCAAGCACCAGCACGTCCTTGCGCGCAAAGACGCCGAGGAAGCGGATGCCGCACAGGAAGAGCGCGGCACCCAGGCCGCTGTAGAAGAAGGCGATCATCCAGTCCGGCATCAGGCGCGAGAGGCGCAGGGCCATGCCGCCGCCCATCATCACCGCCATCACCGCCCAGGACGAGGCATTGAAGAAGTGCCAGAAGGGGAGTCGATCCTCTGCCCGGGCGCGGATCCGACCGGTGTGCTTGCGCACGAGCCGCGAGAAGACGAAGCGGTAGAAGACGAAGAAGATCACGGCTGCCAGCGGCAGCAGGACCAGGTGCTCCGGCGCGAGGGTGAACTCCAGCGGCAGCCCGATGATGCAGACCATCGCGCCCGCCGCGCACCAGACCAGGCCCGCGATGAGCATCAGGGTGTTCTTGGGGACGCTGACCACGCGCACGATCCGA
This sequence comes from Candidatus Limnocylindrales bacterium, assembly GCA_038250545.1. Lineage (GTDB taxonomy): Bacteria > Chloroflexota > Limnocylindria > Limnocylindrales > CSP1-4 > CAIXZV01. The sequence continues at coordinate 1,002 of JBBSCF010000201.1, forward strand.
TGACTCCCTGGCATGCTGGTCGAAGATCGGCGCGATTGTATCCGTGCGTCGCCGGTCAGGCACTCGGCCGTCGGCGTCGTGGTGCCGGCCGCCGCCGGTTCCCACCCGCTTCGGGGGGCGCGGGACCGGGCCCCTCCCGATGAGGAGCAGCTGCGACAGGGCCGGACGATGGCGAGGTCAGGGCGTGCGCGGCGCCTCGGACGAGGTGGCGAAGTACGGCGACGCGTCGTCGAGCGCGGCGGGGTCGCGGTGAGCCCGGGGATCGACCCCGCGCGTGACCGTGATGACCGGCACCGGCGGGCCCAGGGGGCGGCCCAGGCCGGTGAGCGCGTCGTCGACCGACTGGAACGGTGCCTGGCGCGTCGGGATGTCGAACATGGGAGAGCCTCGGGGCAGGGACGTTGGCTCCACCCACGGTGCGCGCCTCACGGAGAACGCACAAGGGCCACCGCCCGGCGCCGTCGTGGGAGCCATGGAACATGACGACACCTGTCATCGTTCGTCCCGCCAATCCGCGACACGCCCACGGACCGCGGAGGCTGGTGGGGTGGCACGAGGGTAGTCCAGTGACCGTCATCGACTGGCTTCTCGATTCCGATCCTTCCATCCGCTGGCAGGTCATGCGCGACCTGACGCTCGAGCCGGCGGACGCCATCGCGGCCGAGCGGTCACTTGTCGCGACGGAGGGCTGGGGCGCCCGCCTGCTCGCGCTCCAGGCGCCGGACGGCCGGTGGGGCGGCAGGCCGTGGTCGCACGACTGGACGGACGCGTTCCACGTCCTGGAGCTGCTGCGGCGGCTGGGGTTGGATCCCGGGAGCGAGCGGGCCCGGCAGGCAGCAGACCTCGTCCGCGAGCACGTGACCTGGAGGGACGACGAATTCGAGACCCCCTGGGCCGACAACCGGTTCTTCGAGGACGAGGTCGAGCCGTGCATCAACGGCAACGTCGTCGCGACCGGCTCCTACTTCGGCGGGGACGTGGCGCCGCTCGTCGACCGGCTCCTCGGCGAGCAGCTCCCCGACGGCGGCTGGAACTGCGAGGTCGAGAACGGCGCGACGGTCTCGTCGTTCGCGACGACCATCAACGTCCTCGAGGGCCTGCTGGAGCACGAGCGGGCGGTCGGCGGCTCAGCGAGGGTAGGGGAGGCCCGTCGTCGAGGGGAGGCCTACCTGCTCGAGCGGGGCTGTTCCGCCGGAAGTCGACCGGCGCGGTGGCCGACCCGGCCTGGCTCCGGTTCGCGTTCCCGCACTGGTATCACTACGACGTCCTGCGCGCGCTCGACTACCTGCGCGCCGCGGAGGTCAGGCCCGACGGACGCGTCGCCGAGACGATCCGGCTCGTTGTTGGCCATCGGGATCCCGACGGCCGGTGGCCGCTCCAGACCGTGCACGAGGGCGAGGCCCACATCCGGATGGACGACGGCGAGGGCCTGCCGAGCCGCTGGAACACCCTCCGCGCGATGCGAGTGCTGCGCTGGTTTTCACCGGGTGGGCCCGCGTTGGCCTCGACGTAGGCCCCGGCGCCGGCCGTCCGGGGCATCCCTGGCATCGATCTGGCGCGCCCGCGGCGCCAGCGATCGCGAGCGTCACGCGGACCTCGTTGCAGGATCGAGTTGCGCCCGCGTCGCCGGTCCCGCACGATGCGGGTGCACCACCATCCGCTCGCCACCCAGGAGGCGCCATGAACGACGAGGACCAGGCACGGCTGCGCCGGCTGTGCGTCGACGTGACGGGCGTCGACCCAGGCGACCTCACGGGCGACACCGACTTCTTCGAGGATTTGAACATCGACCGTGATGACATGGCCGACCTGTTCGTCGCCATCGAGGATGCGTTCGACATCAGCCTAGAGGGCGGGTTGCGGCGGATCCACACCTACGAGGACCTCGAGGCACTCGTCGACGACCTGATCCCGGCCTAGGGGGCCGGGTCGCCGTGTGGTCGGCCGCGGGCGCCTGGTTTGCCGCGCCGCTCCCGGGCGTCTGACCGCCGCAGCACGTGCCCGGCCGCGCGCCGGGCGCCACAGCCCCCCCGGCATTCTGCAGCGCCCGGTTGACGGTTCCCCCCCTGGGGAACGAACCCGCCGCATCCCGCATCCCCGACGCGCGGGCTTCGGCCTCGTCCGTGCACCACACACTGCACTCCCGTCCCTGCGGGGCCGCTGCGGCGATACTGCGGCAGGACTGCGGTGCACCCGGATCCACGGCATCCGATGGACGCGCTACGCTGCCAGCCCAGCAACAACACGAAAGGGAGGGGCGGTGCCCTCGCCAGAGCAGCTCGAGGTGGTCGCACATTCCCTGACCGCCGTGCTCGGCGTGTGGCTCGGGCTCACGCTGGTGACCCGCTCCCGGACGCCCAACGGGGTGCTGTTCGCGCTGCTGACGCTCGCGATCGCCTCGTGGTCCGCCGCGATCGTCGTCGAGCGTCTCTCGGACAGCCGCGACGTCATGCGGATCGGCAACGCGGTCGAGGAGCTGG
>JBBSCF010000202.1:0-3479 GCA_038250545.1 Candidatus Limnocylindrales bacterium
CCCGATGCCCGTCAGTGCGATCGCGACCACGATGAGCACGATCCCGAGACCGAACGTGCGGCGGGCCGGTGTCTGCGGGGGTCGCCGGCCGGACAGGGCGGTCAGGACGGGCGATCGGGCTGCCGTCCAAGCCGGCACGATGGCCGCGATCAACGCTGCCAGGATGCCGATCCCGCACGCGACCACCAGCAGCGTCGGGGCGATCCCGAGCGGCGGATTGCGCCGATCGGTCAGCTGATCGAGCCACACCGACGCGACCAACGCCCCAGCGAGGCCGACGATCGCACCGGCCAGCGCACCGACCGCGCCGAGGAGGACGCCCTCGGCGATGACGGTGGCGGCCAGATGTCGGGGTTCCGCGCCGGTCGCTGCGAGCAACCCGAGGTCGCGCTGGCGCCGGCGGATGCCGACTGCGAACGCGGCTGACGCGACCAGGGCCGCCTCGACAAGGGCGAGGCCGCCGAGTACGACGATCGCGACCGAGGGCGCTTCGTTCTGAGTCGTGGCCCGGTTTCGTGAGGTGATCTGGAACGCTGGTCCGTTCGTGGTCGGCGCACCCAAGTCGAAACCTGTCGCGTCGGAGCCCGGGGGGAGACCTACGAGCCACGTCGCTCCCCCCTGCGACTGCGCCGCCTCGGCCGCCGACGCGTCCTGGAGGACGATGCGAGCCTTGAGGTTGAAGCTATCCTCGACGATGCCGACGACCGTCGGCGATGCCAGCCCCGTTACGTTGACCGGGTCGCCGATGCTGACGTCCGCGAACCTCGCCAAGGCGGCGCTGATGGCGACCTCGCCCGGATCGCGAGGCGTCCGGCCGTCAACCAGGGCGAGCATCCCTCGGGCGAGCCCGTCGAGGTCCATCGAAGCGAGAGTGATCGACGCCTCCCGGCCCGGGAGCACCAGTCGTCCGGCTTCCATCACGATCGGTTCGATCCAGCTTCCGGCCGGCATGGCATCGCGAAGCCGCTCGAGAGGCGCATCGGCTGCCGTCGGATGGACGAGGAGATCGGCCCGGCCCATCTGATGGGTGACAGTGCGCTCGGCGGTCGGGGTGATCGTTTGGAGGATGGCTCCAGCAGCGACCATGCCCGCCACCGGCAGCATCACGAGCAGCACGACGAGAAGGCTGCGCCAAGGGCTCCGCAGGATGTCCCGACGGGCGATCCGGACCACGGCTCCTCGGCCGGAGGCGCTCATGCCCGAGCGGATCCCATCGACGACAGAACCGGCAGCACCGCTGAGCATGGCTCCATTGGGCTATGCCACCCGACGCCGCTCGATCAGGACCAGCGACGCAAGGATCGTGACGACCCCGACCCCACCAAGGAGCGCAGAGTGGATCGCTACCTCCTCGCTGTAGCGAGAGCCCGGAACGACGAGCAGGACTTCCGTGAAGTTCGCTGCGATCCACTGATCGTCGATCGTCCCGGGCGGCAGGTCGGGCCGCGCCGGCTGCAGATCGACGACATCGCGCATCGACACGATCCGTCCGTCGTGGCCGCGAAGGGCGGCGAGGATGGACAGATCTCCCAGACGTGGTTGATCGAGCGGCTCATAGGTCGCGGCGCTCCGGCTCCATGCGTCCATCACGATCAGCCCACCGACGAGGAGGAGCACAGAGGCGGCGAGTCCAAGGATCACCGCCGGCAGCTGTCGGCCAATGACGAGCCCGAGCAGCAGGCCGGCGCCGAAGCCTGCCACTCCACGCGCCACGAGGACGCCACCGCGCAGGCCCTCGGAGCCAAAGGAGCGGCTGGCGTCAGCCAGCGGGTTTCTGGTCGCCTCAAGCCCATCGGCCGCCAACCCGAGCGGAACCAGGGCGGCTAGAAGGATCGCGGCGAGGATCAACACGCGGCGCGTGAGCCACCGCTTGCGACGGCCGCTCAGTGTCCAGGGAAGGGATGCCGTCCCGTGTTCGAGCTCGCGACTAACGGCGGGAACACCTAGCAGCATCCCCGCCAGCACCGGGAAGCCGACGAGCACCGCGAACAGCCGGTCGGCCTCCCGGCCGTTGATCTCGGCAAAGGCGGTGTACTTCGGGAGACAGGCTGAAGTCACTGAGCCCGTTGCGCCGTGTACGTCGGGCTGGCCGAAACACGCGAGCGGCACCCCGATGCTGGTCAAGCGCCAGGAGATGACGAGAGCAGCGGCCGTCAGGAGTGCCGCACCGATCGCTACCGCCAGGATCTCGAAGCGGTGCAGACGGAAGGTCAGGGTGAGTAGTCGCACCATGGGTTGTCTACGTCCCGCTGCGGCCGAGCGTGAGATAGCCGACGACCAACTCTTCGAGCGTCGCCGGGAGGAGTTCGTCGATCGGAGCCACCCCACCTTGACCATCGAGGCGCCACAGCTCCAGCTCCGTGTGACCACGAGCCATGAACCTCGCCACGTGGATCGCCCCCACCGGTGCGCTCGCGGCGGAGGCAGACACAGCATGGGCCGCGACGAGATCGCTGATCCGCCCGTCGAGCAGGACTTGCCCCTCGCCGAGCACGACCAGGCGCTCGCAGGCCTCCTCGATGTCGCTCACCACGTGCGATGAGAGAAGTGCCGTCGCGCCCGATTCGCTCACGGCCGTCGTGAGGAGGGCGAGGAACTCTCGGCGTGCCAGCGGGTCGAGGCTGGCCATGGGTTCGTCGAGCAGGAGCACGCGCGCTCGTGTCCCGAGCGCGATCGCGAGGCTGACCTGCGCCCGCTGGCCGCCCGACAGCTCAGCGCCCTTGGCGCTGAGCGGGACCGCGAGATCAGCGAGATAACGCCGCGCGAGAGCGACGTCGTAGTCCTCTCGCTCAGTCGAGGCGAGATCGAGGTGCTGCATCACCGTGAGCGAACGGTAGAGCGCGGGTGCCTGCGGGACATAGCCGAGCTGCGCGATCGCTTGGCGCCGCTGCCGCCAGGGATCGGCCCCGCCCACGCGCGCCTGGCCGGCCGCCGGCCGCTCCAGGCCAGCCCAGACCTTCATGAGCGTCGACTTGCCCGCACCATTCGGCCCGACGAGGGCGGTCAGACCCGGGTGGTCGATCACCAGATCGACCGCTCTCAACGCTGGTCGACGCCCGTAGCGATGGCTTAGGCCGATTGCACTCAGGGGCGCGCTCGATGAACCCGCGGGGGACTGGTGTCGATCCGACGCCGCAGCACGCCTGATGGGACCGCCCTTGAATCGTTTGCGCGGCTCAATGTGGCCAGCAGGTCGGATCAACTCCGTCCCTTCACGTTCACGCTGGTTCATGCGACATCACCCCCCGGAGGTAGCTGAATCGGAACGGCGCGCCGAGGCCACGAACTCCGGACCCGGTGCCGGGCGCGCCTCGTCGACGATCCGTCCGTCGCGCAGAAAGACGACCCGATCCGCCCAGGCCGCATGGGCCGCGTCGTGGGTCACGAGGATGCCCGTGCCACCCTGGTCGCAGTGCGTCCTGAGCAGACGCATCACCGATTCGCCGGTGATCGAGTCGAGCGCCCCGGTCGGCTCATCA
>JBBSCF010000203.1:0-3376 GCA_038250545.1 Candidatus Limnocylindrales bacterium
CAGCGGTGAGGCCTTGATCTCGCCCTCCTCGGCGAGCCACGCGAAGAAGCGCTGGACGCCCCGATAGCGGTTGGCTGCCGTGGCCGGCTTCCAGCGAACGAGCTGGTCGCTGATGAACGCCTCGACGTGTTCGCGCGTGATCGCCGCGACCCCCAGGGGCATGCCCCGTGCGGTGAGGAAGTCGGTGAACACCCGCACCGACTCGCCGTAGGTCTTGACCGTGAGCGGCGAGAGGTTGCCGGCGATGAGGAAGCGGCGAAACGCGGCCGCCTGTTGACGATCGTCCTCTACATCCTCAAGTGGACCGAAGACAAGGCGCTGGACGCCCTTGGCCCATTGGGTGGAACCGTGCTGCGAACGTCTCTGTCGCACGAGGCGGAGGAGGAGCTGAATGAGGCGCTCGGTGCGGCCGGCACCGCTGCGGCCCCGAAGACATCCTGAGTCGCCGACGGGGCGACGATTGAGCGACGCTAGCGGACCGCCGCCCCGACAAGGCTGCCGAGCCCGAACGTGATGGCCGCCGCCAGGAGGCCGAAGACGACCTGGCGGGCGCCCGACCGGAACGCATCCGCGCCGGTCACGATGGTGATCGCGACCCCCACGGCCATGAGGGCGACAGCGCTGACGACGACGGAGGCGATGACCGCGGAGAGGCCGCTCGTGACGAGGAAGGGCGCAACGGGCACGATCGCGCCGAGCGCGAAGAGACAGAACGACGTGCCGGCGGCGACCCAGGCGGAGCCACCCAGCGCGTCGGGGTCGATCCCGAGTTCCTCGCGCGCGAGCGTGTCGAGCGCCCGACCCGCGTCGCCGGCGACGATTGAGTGGGCGGTCTCGCGTGCCCGCTCGGCCGAGAGGCCCTTGGCCTCGTAGATCAGGGCGAGCTCCTCCTCCTCCTCCTCTGGGACCTGGATCAGTTCCTCGCGCTCGACCGCGATCTGATGGGCATACAGCTCGCGCGCGCTCTGGACTGACAGCCACTCCCCGATCGCCATCGAGAGCGCCCCCGCGAGAAGGCCCGCGAACCCTGCGACGAGGACCGCGGAGCCCCCGCCCGAGGCACCAGCGACCCCCATCGAGAGGCTGAGGTTCGAGACGAGGCCGTCATTGGCGCCGAGCACGGCGGCCCGCAGGGCGTTGCCACCGCTCATCCGATGGCGTCCCTCGATCCGCGCCACGGTGCTGCCCTCGAGGCCCTGCCCGTGGGCGAGCTCGCGCATGAGCCTGGCGTGCGAGCGCTCGTCGGCGGGCAGCGCCGAGGTCGCCTCGGGCTGCGCGTCGTACATCAGCTGGTCGGTCGACTCCTTCTCCGCGATCGAGGCGACCACCGCCGCAGCGCCAAAGCGCCGGGCGACCCACATGAGGATCCGGGTCCGCCACGATGGGCCGAGCCGCTCGGTGGCGATGCCCGCGGCCGCCAACTGGTCACGCCAGATCCCGCCGTGGCGCGTCTCGGTCTCCGCCAGCCGACGGTACAGTTCCCGAAGGGTCGGGTTCGTCTCGACCGCCGCCATCGCCTGGTAGATGGCGGCCCCGTCGATCTCGCCCTGCAGGTTGGCCCGGTAGCGAGCGATATCCGCCGCGCTGGTCCGGCTCGCCGATCCTTCGTCGTGCATCGTTCAAGCGTACACTGGCGATCGGAGGCGGCCATCGTGCCCGCGTTGGCGACAGGGCAGGCGCCGGACCCGTGGTCGTCACGCTTGCCGCTCGTTTTCGCGTACTGGGAGTTCGTCGAGCGCAATGCCCGTGACCGATCCTCTGGCGGTCCACGCTGGCGCCGGGCTCGGTCAGTCGCTGCTCAGCGCCTTCCTCCTCGGTGTCCTGCACGGTGTGACACCCGATGAGCACACCTGGCCGATCACCCTCAGCTATGCGATCGGGGCGGCGTCGGGCGGGCGCGGCATGCAGGCCGGCCTCCTCTTCTCCGCCGCGTCCAGCGGGCGATCGTGTCGGAGCTGGCGTTCCTCGCCCTGGCCCCGATCCTCGCGGACCGATCGCTCAACGCCGCCGTCAACCTGGGGGTCGGCCTGGTCATGGCCGTGTCCGGCGCCTACATCCTGTGGAGGGGCCGGGAACTTCACCTCACGGAGTGGCTCGAGCGGGCCCTGCATCGCCTGCTCCGCGTGGCCGAGCAGGACGAGGCCGACGGGCAGCTGTCGGTGAACGCCAGCCCGGTGCCGCTCCGGATGACGCTGGTCCATGGGTTCGTGGCCGGCTGGGGCACGGGCGCGTTCGCCATCATCATCTACACCCAGAGCGCGCCGGCGATGCCGAATGCCGCTGTCGCCTTCCTGCCCGGCCTCCTGTTCGGCCTCGGCACGATGCTCGTCCAGGCGGCGGCCGGTGCCGTGGTCGGGTCGTGGATGCGGTCGCGCGGCCTGGGGGCGACCGCGTTGACCTACGTCGGACGGTCCGTCGCCGGCAACACGCTGCTCCATGGCGGGCTGCTCTTCGCCGCCTGGGGGCTGTTCGCCCTCGTCGCCACGGGGCTGGCGGCGCCGTTGGAGCAGGGCTTGCCGACCGGCCTTCCGATCCCGAACCTCGACAGCGTCAACGCCGGGCTCCTGCTCGTCGCGGTCATCGTCTTCGGCATTGCCGCCGGCAGCTTCGTCCTCGCCCTGCGTCGCGTCCGCCCCCTCATCCCGGCCGAGCCCGGGAGCGCCCCGTGACCCTCGACGACAACGCCACGATCACTCCGGAAGTGGGCCTCTCCGCGAGGGGAACGGTGAGCGCCGTGCGACCACGGTCGCCGCTGGTCGCGCCCGGAGGTGCCGCGGGCTACCGTGTCCGGCACGATGCCTGCGAGGCGGGGCTCGTCCGCTGGCGACAGCTACGAAGGGAACGAGGATGACCGAGGAGTCCCGTATCGACCCGACCTCTCCGCCCGCCCCCTCCAGTGGCCCACCGTGGCGGGTGGTCGTGCATCTCGATGAGAGCGATCCGAACCGCCAGCGCCTCGCGGTAGCCAACCTCGCCAACCTCCTGGATGACCTGGGCGACCAACAGGTCGTGGCCGAGCTGGTCGCCAATGGGCCCGGACTTGACGCGGTCCTGACGACGAGCACCATCGGTGCCGAGCTGGACGCGTTGATGGTGCGTGGCGTGGCCATCCTTGCCTGTGCCAACACCCTTCGTGCACGCCACCGGTCGACCGCGGACCTGCTCCCGGGCACCGAGGTGGTGCCGGCAGGCATCTCACATCTCGTGCGGCGCCAGCACGAGGGCTGGGCGTACGTGCGACCTTGATCGGCTGCGAGGCCCGCACCCGGCGGGAAAGGACCTGCTCATGGGCGTAGCCACGCGCCCACACGTTGTCGTGTTGGGCAGCAGCTGCCGCTGATCTACGGCCAGCCGACGCCCTGGATGGGCCTGGCCC
>JBBSCF010000204.1:0-3368 GCA_038250545.1 Candidatus Limnocylindrales bacterium
ACATGTCCCCGTGCGACGGTCCGGACGAGTTGACCTGGTACGGGGGCCTGCCCCGGACGCTCGAGCAGGCGTACGGCCAGTGGCGCGAGAAGCGATCGGCGCTGACCGAGGTGACCGAAGACGTTTGACGCCCCGACTAGACCGAACTTCCAGCCCCGAACGGGCAGATCTGAACGTGGATCAGGCTCCCGGAGCTGCAGCGCTCTGTCTACACGCTTGCGGGTGAGACCCCGATCAGCTCGAAGGCCCGGGCCTGGAGCGGCGTAGGCTCCGAGGGGATCTCGAACGCCGCCCGCTCGTCCGCACCCGCGGGCACGACCCGGTTGCGGGTCAGGGTGGCGAGCTCGACCATGAGGGTCGCGAAGCTGCCCACCCGCAGGCCGTCGGGCGTCCGGTGGTCGCGCTCCTTGGCGATGGCCGAGGGCGAGCGTGTTGGCGGCGCGACGGGATCGGTCCGCGCAGGGGGCTCCTCGTCGCGGAACAGCAAGGGGGCCCAGGCCTCTTCGAGGTGCCAGCGCACGTACGCCGCGAGGAAGCACAGGAACAGGTGCGCCCGCACCCGGTCCTCCCGCCAGTGGAAGATCGGCCGGACGGCGAGGTCGTCGCCCTTGAGCGCCCGGAAGTCGCGCTCGACCGCGGACAGGCGCTTGTACGTCTCGACGACCGCCGGCGCGTCGAGACGCTCCGGGGGTACCGAGGTCCGCACCACGTACAGTCCGTCGAGGGCGGCCTCGGCCGCGATCGCGCCGGTCCGCCGCCGATAGGCGAACACCCCGTCGGCGATGTCGAGCTCGAAGTGCTTGGCCATCCTCTTCGCGTTCACCACCCGGCCCGCGCGCAGGCCGATCGCGGCGGCGGTCCGCAGCCTGCCATGCTCCACGCTCACAGCGACCTTGGCAAGGGCGCCTTCCGTCGCGACCAGGAGCGCCTCGCGCTTGCGGGCACGCTCGATCGCGAGGGCGCTGTTGCGGCACACGACGAGGCGCTCGTGGGGGTACTCAGGACTCGTGATCTCGGCCAGGTTGCGCTCGTCGAACAACCCGAGCTGGAGATCGCCGGCGTCGACGAGACGGCGGATCGCGGGAGCGCGCAGGCAGCTCACCCAGCCGATCCCGCCGGTCTCGCGCAGGCGCTCGATCCGGGCGGAGGTGAGCATCCCCCGGTCGCCCACGAGGACGAGGTCGGTGAGACCGAAGCGCACCCGCAGCTTCTCGACCTGGGTCTCGACGGTGGCGGGATCGGCGGTGTTGCCGGGAAACGCCTCGACCGCGATCGGGCAGCCCCTCTCATCGGTGAGGAGGCCGAACTCGACCTGCGGCCGGTCGGGCCGGTGGTCGCGGGAGTGGCCGTGGCGCGCGAGCGGGCAGTGGCTGCCTTCGACGTACACCGACGTGAGGTCGTACAGAACGAGGGAGCCGCCGGAGAGGTGGCGGGCTGCGAGCGCCCGCTCGACCCTCGCCTGGCGCTCGAGCAGCCAGTCCATCGCCCCGTACAGCTCGTTCTCGTCGGCGCCCTCCACGCCGCACGCCACCCCCAGGGTGCTCTGGCCCAGGAGCGCCGCCGTGGCGAGCTTGGACGCGGGCGCGATCAGGCGGGCCGCGACGAGCGCCGTCGCGAGGTCCCGGAGCCGCGAGGGCCGGCGGTCGAGGATCGCGGGCAGCCCGAGGGTGCGGACCATCCCGAGCACCGCGGCGACGTGGCCGTGGGGCAGGCTGCGGCGGATGGAGAGCGCCTCGCCGGCGGGCACCAGCCGCTCCCCCCGCAGTGAGCGCTCGATGAGCTCGATCACCGCGGGGGGCAGGGCGGTCAGGCTGGCCAGCGTCCGGTGCTTGACCTTGCCGTCCTCGCGGTACGACTGGCGGAGCAGGACCGAGACGTACTCCTTGCCTCTTCTGGCTACATCTCAACAGACGCAACAGCCTTGTTCAGGCCATTGCTGAACACGAAATGGGACCAGGGACGCCTCGATCGGGCTGGAAGTTCGGGCTAGAGAAGGCGTATGACCAATACCGGGGCCTCTGACGCGACGTTGCCACCGGCAGCGAATAGTGGGATGACAAGCTTTGACGATGCCCAGTACCGAGGCATATCTCGCCATCCTGAGGTGCTCGCGACTCTGGGACTTATCCCGCCCGCTGAGTAGTTGGTGACTCTGAGCGTCAGGGGCGGAGGCCTACTGACTCGCTCTGGTCTTGCGCCCGAAGCCGAGTTACCGACCGCATCATGAATACTCCATACGCAACGAACAGCAGGACATAGACCCCGTAAATGGCGACGTCAGTGGCCGACACTTCGCCCATGACTGTGTCGCCCGACGTGACAGAACCGGCGAAGTCGATCAAAGCGTGGATGACCACGAGAGGCCAGATCACCCCGGTTCGAAGCGTCACCGCAGCGAACCCGAACCCCATCGCAGCAGCGTAGACGACTTGGAGAATAGTCCCAGCTAGGTCCGCGCCGAACAGAAGATTTTGTAGATGCATCACCCCGAACAGGACGGACGTGATCACTGCGGCTCGCCAAAGTCCCAATGACACGAGAGACCGCAGCATCAGGCCACGAAAGTAGACCTCTTCAACGAAACCCACAAGACCAGCCAAGGCGAAGTAGAACACGACCTCACCGACGCGCAACCGGGTCATCCCAGTGACAACCGCGATCAGAACCGGTAGCAGCGGAAACAGGGGCACCCAATAGAGCCGCAGATCCTTCAGACTCAATAGAGCGCGAAAACCGGCGTTCCGCCAACAATGCAAAGCGGTCAATAGCACGATAGCCAGCAGTGCCAAGACCAGTTCTGCCAGAAACTCCAACCCGAGGGGTGGCAGCTGAGGCAAGGCAGTTCCAAGACCGGCGGAAACCAGATTGACCGCGCTGATCACGACCACGATAGAGATGCTGAAAAGAAATGGGCGTTTCACGCCGATTTCCGGTAGATACAACTTCTCGTCCCTTGGTCATCCGCTCGCATCACGCAAGTCGCGGGCACCTTGGCCACGGCCTGCTACTTAGTGGAGTTTCTTGACACCGTGCGGATCAATTGCTTCAGTCTTGAGGCGGTGATTGCGTTCATGGTACCTCCAGCTCGCCCACAACGAGTGGGATGCCGCGAGGGGCCGCTCCAAGGTCCGCGTGCTCTACCACTTCGGGCGCGAGGACGCGCTCGACCGGGACGCGATCCGCCGCCTGATCGGCTCGCTGTCGCGGGCTCTGCCGGCGGGCGAGGCGCTCTCGACGAGCGCGCCACCCGAGCTGCGGTTCTGTGAGTCGCGGCCCATGGGCGGGGCGTACCTGCTCGACCAGCTGTGGCACAGGCTGGGGCTTCCCGGGATCCTGGCGAAGGCCCTGCGCGGACGGCGCCTCGATCC
>JBBSCF010000205.1:0-3324 GCA_038250545.1 Candidatus Limnocylindrales bacterium
CTGTGCGTGCTGCTGCATGCCTCGCAGCGTGCGCCGGACGGCGCCGGAAGCGATTCGGGAACATGGGCGCACGCGGCCCTGGAGCCGCCGGTGAGCGATCGAAGCCATTCCATGCCGCCATCTTCGGCGTGGTCCCGCGTCCGGCGGATACTTGGCTAAACCCGGATCCACCGAACCGGGTTGGTGATTCACCATCCGGGACAGGCGAACAGGTGCCCTTCCGAACGGGGACGATGGAGTTGTTCAGGCAACACCGACCCGCCAACAAGGACACCTGCCGGATGCGATCTTCCCACAACCTCGACCGGATCGATGTGGCGTTCGACGGGACGCAACTCGTGGCCGACGCGGGCCTGCTGCTGCCCGCCACCCTCGCCGCCCACCTGGGTCTGAAGGGACTGGTCGAGCGGTTCCTGGATCTCGGTCGGGCCGCCGGCCGGGCGAACGTCGGTGACAAGTTCCTGACCCTGGTCTTCTCCGCGCTCGCTGGCGGCGACTGCATCGACGATGCAGCCGCGCTCCAGGCGGGCGACACGGCGAATGTCCTCGGGTTCGTCGTCAAGGCGGCGTCCACCCTGGGCACCTTCCTGCGCAGCTTCCGCTGGGGCCATGTCCGCCAGCTCGACGCCGTGTCCCGCCATCTCCTCGCCCGGGCCTGGGCCGCGGGTGCGGGACCCGGCTCCGCTCCGTTCACGATCGATCTCGACTCCACCATCTGCGAGACGTACGGCCTCGCGAAGGAGGGCGGCGTCCATCACGGGTACACAGGAGTGCGCGGCTACCACCCGCTGCTCGCCGTCGCCGCCGGCACGGGTGACGTGCTCATGGCGCGGCTTCGTGAGGGCCGGGCGAACACCGTCCGCGGCGCCGCCCACTTCCTGCGCGAGACGATCGGGCGCGTCCGTGGAGCCGGGGCCACAGGGCAGCTCACCATGCGCGCCGACAGTGGCTTCTATGCCCACGATGTCGTCGCGGTCTGCCGGAAGATGGACGTCCGCTTCTCGATCACGCTCCGCATGCACAAGCGCGTGCGCGGCCTGATCGAGGCGATGCCCGAGGCAGCCTGGACCCCGATCCCGTACTGCGATCGACGGCGGGGCCGACGTGGCCGAGATCGCCTATACCCCGTTCGCCGACCGGAAGGACGCGACACCCGTCCGCCTGATCGTGCGCCGGGTGAAGCCGACACCCGGATCCCAGCTCGCCCTGTTCACCCTGTACGACTACGGATGAAACTGTCAACTCTTCCTGGCCGCCGTCGCGCCGGAACGTATGCTTCGAGTGGACGCGGTCGACCCCGTGGCGAAGGACGGAGATCGGGGATCAGCTCCGTCGCGCAGCCGGTTCCGGGCTCTTTAGGGCACCGGGCCATCGAGTCGCTCCCCGCTGGCGGCGGCCGCGTCCTTCCTGCGCGTCGTGTTGCGTGGCGCTCGCCGGGCCGCGACGAACGCGACATAGGCCGCCTCGGCCTGCTCGAGGACGACGCGTTCCCGCACGAGCTCGGCTGCCCGGCGGGCCTTCACGCCTTCCCGCCGACCACGGAGGTCGAACCGCTTGGGCGCTCCACCGAGAAGCTCCAGGCGCCGCAGTTTCTCGGCGCTGCGGACCGCCGGCGCCCAGCGATAGTCGACATCGTCGTGCAGCAGGTGCCAGGCGAGAACGGTGAGCTTGCGGGCCACCGCCACGATCGCCACCCCGGTGCCGCGCCGACCGCGGGTGCGCACGAAGAAGGCGCGCAGCGGGCCCGGCGTCTTCACCGCGGCGTGGGCCGCCTCGACGAGCAGGCCTCGCGCGTGGGCCTGGCCGACCCGGCTGATGTGCCCGGTGAAGGCGGGGCGGGTGCCCGACTGACGCACCCGCGGGTCGAGCCCGAGGTAACTGACGAGCTTGGCTGCGCTCGGGAAGCGGCCGACGTCACCGATCACGGCCACGAGGCTTGCCGCGGTGGCGAGCCCGATGCCCGGGACTGTGAGCAGATGGCGCACTCGAGGATCGTCGACGACCTCGCCCGCGATCGCCCGCTCGGCTGCCGCGATCTCGACCTCGAGCGCGTCGAGGAGACGCAACTGTGCGTCGAGCGCCAGACGCTCGTCGGGGGCCAGCTTGAGCCGGTCGAGCCAGGATCGACCGGCGACCCCGAACAGGTCGGTCACTGGCGCGCTGAGGAGGCGTCGGGTGCAGACGGCGTGGACCCGGTTGCGGGCGCCGGTCCGGCCGCGCACCAGCCCCGCGCGGTGGGCGACCAAGCGCCGCAACACCTTTGGTGGCCGCGTCGGGCTGCCAGACCTCGGGCAGGTAGTCGGCGGCGAGGAGCTGGGCCAGCGTCGCCGCATCGATCTGGTCGGTCTTCGTCTTGGCGGCGGCGATCGCTCGGGTCCGCAGCGGGTTGCTCACCACCACCCGGCCGGCATGCTCGGCCAGCAGCTCGGCGATGGCCCACGTGTTTGCGGTGGCCTCGAGGACGACCGCGTCGTTGGGGCCCAGACCAGCCGCGAAGGCGCGCAGGTCGGCGGGCGTGGTGCTGATTCGGCCGAGCCGGCGGACCTCGCGGCCGGGTTCGATGACCGCCGCCTCGGCGAACTGGCGGCCGACGTCGAGTCCGATGCTGCGCATCGGCAGACCTCCTGCTCCCCCTTGTCTGGTTGGGGCACCAGGCGGGCGACACGACAACTACGGATCCGCGCTCGGAGCGCAACCGGGCGAGTCGCAGGGGCGGCCAATTACCACGGCGGACTCGAGGTCCAAAGTCATACCGGCCTGCCCGTTCAAGATGGTGTCCCGTCTCCAAGCCCCTGTCCCGGTGCACTCACGATACCCGCGGACCGGGGACGGGAGACGCCTCTTTCATAGCAGGTACCACCCCTTCATCACCGACCTGGCGGGCGACCTGCTCGAGCTCGAGGCCGACCACCGCCGGCACGCCGAGATCGAGAACGCGATCCGGGACCTGAAATACGGGATGGGCCTCAACCACCTGCCGTCGGGGAGGTTCGCGGCCAACGGCGCCTGGCTCGCGGTCCAGGTCATCGCCCACAATCAGAGCGCGCTGGACGGCGCGGCTCGGTCTCGGGGCGGGGATCGTGACCGCGAAGACGCTCCGCCGGCGGTTCTTCGCCATCGCCGGCCGGCTGACCAGCTCGGCCCGGCGGTTCACGCTCCACCTGCCCCGTCACTGGCCGTGGCGGATCGAGTTCGAGCAGGCCCTCGCGCGGTTCCGGGCCCTCCCGCTGCTCGCCTGACCGTTCGCTCGGCCCACCCGCCGCTCCCGGGGGCTGGCGGGAGCGCGCCTGCCATCGGGTCGGCGGCCCTCGACCGGCCGCCTTC
>JBBSCF010000206.1:0-3310 GCA_038250545.1 Candidatus Limnocylindrales bacterium
ACTGCGGCAGGACTGCGGTGCACCCGGATCCACGGCATCCGATGGACGCGCTACGCTGCCAGCCCAGCAACAACACGAAAGGGAGGGGCGGTGCCCTCGCCAGAGCAGCTCGAGGTGGTCGCGCATTCCCTGACCGCCGTGCTCGGCGTGTGGCTCGGGCTCACGCTGGTGACCCGCTCCCGGACGCCCAACGGGGTGCTGTTCGCGCTAATGACGCTCGCGATCGCCTCGTGGTCCGCCGCGATCGTCGTCGAGCGTCTCTCGGACAGCCGCGACGTCATGCGGATCGGCAACGCGGTCGAGGAGCTGGCCAGCGGGTTCGCAACCCCCCTCCTCGCCCACCTCGCACTCGCCATCTCGACGGAGGGCCAGGCGTCGCGGCGGCAACGCTGGCTGATTGCGGCGATCTATGTCCTCAATGTCGGGCTCTCGCTCCCCGCGATCATCGATCCCGGCCACCCGATCCGGCAGACCGAGCCGAACTTCAGCCTCGGGCCGATCCCGGGGCTCGTCTTCTACGCCGGCTGGGCCGTCGCCCGGTTCGGCACGATCCTCGCCGCGCTCGCGTGGGTGTTCCAGGCGCTCCGCCGGCCGGGCATCGACTCGGAGCGACGCAGGCACCTCCGCGCGCTCCTCGCGATGGTCGCCGCAACCACCATCGGTGGCGGGATGCGCATCCTCCCGGTCGTCGGCCAGAGCGACCCGTGGATCGGCGTCTCGTTCATCACGCTGGCGGTCGTGATCGCGGCGTACGTCGTGTTCTCGGCGGGCGTGTTCTTCGCGTCCGACGTGGCCGGGCGGGCGTTTCGCGAGATCTTGCTCCTCGGGTTCGGGGCATTCGCCATGGTCGCAGTGCTGGTCGGCGTCGACGAGGGCTCGCGAACGGTGCTCGGGGTCGACGCCCCGCTGCTCACCGCGCTGTCGCTCGTCATCGTGATCGCCCTGTACGAGCCCTTCACGCACTGGGTCCAACGCCAGCTGGCCGAACGGTCGCCGCAGGGCTCCACGCGCCGGGACCTCCTCCGCGCCGTGGGCCAGCCAAGGTTCACGGCGCAGTCGGCCGACGCCGGCGTCCGTCCCGCCCTCGCCCGCATGACCCAGGCGCTCAACCTCGCGGGGGCGTCCGTGGTGGCCGCCGACGGGCGGGTGCTGGCCGCCGAAGGACCCGAGGCGGCGGGGCTGCCGGGTCTTGGCGCGACACCCGCCATTCCGCTCGTCGCCGAGGACGAGCTGGTGGGCGAGCTCCGGATCGCCGGGACCCGGTCCGGCCGCCAACTGCCCCTGCGGGATGCCGAGCTGCTCCGGCTGTCGGCACGCTACGTGGCCTCCGCGCTGCGGGCCGGACGCATCGAGGACGAGCAGGTCGAGGCGCTGCGAAGCCTGGCCCAGGAGCGCGCCCACCTCGACTCGACCGCCTCGATCCTGCACGCGGCGCTGGTCCGGCGCAGCTCGGCCGCACCGGGCCTCGAGGTCCGGGCGCTCGGGCCGCTGCGGGTGGATCGCGAGGACGGCCAGATCCTGCGCTGGGGCGGCGAGAAGGCCGGGACGCGCCAGGCACAGGCGCTCTTCGCCTTCCTGTTCGACCGGGGTGAACGCGGCGTGGCCAAGGACGAGGCGCTTGAGCTGGTCTGGCCGGATGTCGATCTCGCGAGGGCCGACCTTGCCTTCCATCGGACGCTCGGCGGCCTGCGTCACACCCTGGTCCCCGGCGGGGGTGGCAGGGAGGTGATCCGTCACCAGAACGATCGCTACCGCCTGGACACCGCGATCGTCGACTGGTCCGACGTGGCCGCGTTCACCACCCTCCTGGACGAAGCGGGCCGGACGAGCGATCCGGCGGTCGCGCTCGCGCTGCTCCAGGACGCCCGCCTGCTGTATCGCGGTGACTACCTGGACGACTGCCCGTTCTACGGCGACAGCGCGTTTGTCGAGGCCAGGCGCGCAGCGCTGCGGTCTCGCTACGTCGACCTGCTGGTCGCGATCGGGATGGCCAGCGAGGAGCGCGGTGATCGCGTCTCGGCAGCGGCTGTCTATCGGGACGCGATCGATGCGGCAGCCGATGGCTGTCCGCCCGCCTTGGCAGGGCTGGCGCGGATGGGCCTGGGCGCCTGAGCGCCGCGACGGGGCCTGGAGTACCGATGGGGGATAGGACGTCGCCGGACGCCCCGCCGACCATGAGGGACATGCAGGAAGGCAGGCTCACCCGCCCGGACGGCAGGATCGTCGCCTGGACGGAATGTGGCGTCGAGGGCGGCCGGCCGGTGTTGCGTCTGCCCGGCACGCCGGGATCCCGGTTCTCGCTGCGGGCCGACCGGATCGCGTGTCCGCGTGCTCGGTCGGCAGCGGGGCGGCACGGCTCACCGATGACGAGCTGCACCAGCAGGTCGACATCAACGTGACCGCCGACGGGCTCGCGCGGGCCCGCAGGGTGGATGAGCTGCGAGCCCTCCTCGAGGAGGTGCGCGCCTCGATCCTCGCCGATCCGGCCGCCGCCTTCCGCGACATGATGGACAGCGCGCCGGCCGAGGACCAGGCCATCATGGCCGACCCGGCATGGCAGGGGGCCGAGGTCTCGGTGACGATCGATTGGCCGAACCCCCTCCCGACGGCGCCGGAGATCGTGACGTGGCAATACGACGGGAGCCTCACCAGCCCGCCGTGCACCGAGCGCGTCCACTGGATCTTGCTGCAGCAACCGATGCGGCCCCGGGCCCGGGCGGCCGCGATCGGACGTCGCGGACTCCCACCCGGGCGGTGTCCCGGTTGACATCAAATCGACGGGGTGACGATGATGCGATGTCGACCGACAAGAACGAGCACCAAGGAGGGCCACCACGACGAACGTCGGCGTGCCTGAGCGGGACTCCGGTGAGATCCGCGATGGAGATCTCGGTGTCAGCCTTCGTCTTGACGTCGATCTTGCGCATCTCGCGCGGGTGCGGCGTTCGTTCGCGCCACCGTCGCGGGTCTCGGTGCCGACGAGGAGGCCGTCGGCGACGTCGTCCAGGCCGTGGACGAATGGGTGACGAACATCGTCCGACACGGCTATGGTGGCGGCCGCGGGCCGGTCGAGGTCGAAATCGGCCAAGACGGGCCGGAGATCGTGGTCCGTGTGCGGGACCGCGCGCCGGTGGCGGGGCGGCTTCGACGGCCGGCAGTTCGCTGGCCTCCACGGCAACCACCCCCTCGATGCGAACGCCGCGCACGACATCGCGCTCCGGGACCAGCCCGGCGTGGCGACGCGGTCCATCGACGAGGAGCCGAATCGGCGCGTGGTGGTCCCGCCGCGCAACGTCTGAGGGGCGTCCCA
>JBBSCF010000207.1:0-3298 GCA_038250545.1 Candidatus Limnocylindrales bacterium
ATGGAGATCCTCGAGGCCTTTGACCTCACCCGCTGCTCCCATTCCGCGGCCGACCTCGCCGGTTGCGATCCCAAGACCGTGACCCGCTACGTGGATGCCCGTGACCGGGGCGCCGACCCAGCCGGACGGGTGCGCCGGCCGATGCAGGTCGACCCGTACCGGGCCAAGATCGAGGAGCTCGTCGAACGCTCGGGCGGCCGGGTCCGCGCCGACGTCGTCCACGAGCGCCTGGTGGTTCTGGGCCTGGCCGCGAGCGAGCGCACGACCCGCCGGGCGGTCCGGTCCGCGAAGGCGGCGTACCGATCGGGGCACCGGCGCACGTACCGGCCCTGGGTGACCGAGCCCGGCATGTGGCTCCAGTTCGACTGGGGTCAGGGTCCGGTGATCGCCGGCCGCCCGACGCTCCTCTTCTGCGCCTGGCTCGCCTGGAGCCGCTTCCGGGTCGTCATCCCGACCTTCGACCGGACGATGGGATCGCTCCTCGCCTGCCTCGATGCCACCCTGCGTCAGATCGGCGGTGTCCCCACGTACGCCCTCACCGACAACGAGCGGACGGTCACGATCGAGCGGATCGCGGGCGTCGGCGTCCGCCACCCCGAGATCGTGGCCGCCGGCCGCCACTACGGGCTCGAGGTGACCGCCTGCGTGCCCTTCGACCCGGAAAGCAAGGGCGGCAGCGAGAGCACGGTCAAGGTCGCCAAGGCCGACCTCGTGCCGACGGACGCCAACCTCCTGCCGGCCTATCGGAGCTTTGCCGGCCTTGCCGCGGCCTGCGTCGCGTTCTGCGCGGAGGTGAACAGCCGGGTGCACCGCGAGACCGGGCAGCGCCCGGACGACCGGCTCGCGATCGAGCGTGCCCACCTCCACGTCCTGCCCCCTGAGCCGTACACCGCGGCCCTGGGCGAGACAAGAACCGTGAACGACGACCAGACGATCCGCCTGGGCTCGGTCCGCTACTCGGTCCCCCGGGCGTTCGTCGGCGCCGAGGTGTGGGTGCGGGTCGCGGGCGACGAGGTCGTCGTCGTCGCCCGGACCGATGCCGGGCTCGCCGAGATCGCCCGCCATGCCCGCTCGACGCCCGGCCGGCCGCGGGTCGACCCCGCCCACTACCCCGATCATCCCGAGGGTCGTGGGGCGCGGGGTGCGAGGCTGCGTCCGGTCGCCCCGGACGAGACGGCCTTCCTCGCCCTGGGAGCGGGTGCCGAGACCTGGCTCGTCGAGGCGGCGACGTCGGGCACCGTCCGGGTGCGCGCCAAGATGGCCCGCGCCGTCGAGCTCGCCGCCCTCGTCGGACCTGAGCGGGTCGAGGCCGCGCTCGCGGTCGCGGCGGGTGCCTCGCGCTTCGCCCTGGACGATCTCGCGTCCATCCTCGATCACCAGGCGGCCCACGATCCCGATGCCCTGGTCGTCCACGCCGACGAGGCGTTCAGCGTCCAGGCAGGCACCGGGGCCTGGGCGGGCCTGGGCCGATGAACCCGCCCACACCGCCGCCCCTGCCGCCCGAGCTCAGCTCCGTCCTGGTGCGCCTGCGGCTGCCGTACATCCGGCGGGCGGCCCCCGAGGTGTGTGCCACCGCGCGCGCCCAGCGCTGGGATCCCGCCGAGGTGCTCCGGGTCCTGCTCACCGAGGAGGCGGTCGGCCGGGATGCCGCCACGAGAGCGATGCGGCGGCGGGCGGCGGGGTTCCCGTCGGGCAAGACGCTCGAGTCCTGGCGGGAGACCGAGTCCGCCATCCCGCCCGGGACTCAGCGCGCCCTCGCCACCCTCGAGTGGCTTTCCCGGGCCGAGAACCTCGTGCTCGCAGGCCCATCGGGGACGGGCAAGACCCACTTTCTCGAGGGTCTCGCCGCGGCCGCGATCGAGGCGGGTCGCCGGGTCGCCTGGTTCAGCCTCGAGTCGCTCACGGCCACGCTCGGGCGGGCCAGGGTCGACGGCTCGACCGGGAGGGTCGTGGCCCGCATCTGCCGCAGCGATCTCATCGTCGTCGACGACATCGGGATGCTGCCCGCGGGCCAGGAGGCCGCCGAGGCCTTCTACCGGGTCGTCGACGCCGCGTACGAGCGGCGCAGCGTGGCGGTCACGTCCAACCTCCACCCCTCGGGCTTCGACACGATCATGCCCAGGACCCTGGCCACCGCCACCGTCGACCGGCTGCTCCATCACGCCCACGTCGTCCTGACCGATGGCGCCTCCTACAGGCTGGCCGAGGCGACCACGGGGAAGGGGGTGGTGCCGCTCGGCTGATCCCGTCCACAGGAGATCGGCTGTCCGTCGGCATGGAGATCACGTGTCCGCGGAGATGGAGGTCCGCTGTCCGCCCAGGAGGAAGTCCCGGTGTCCCTTGACACCAGAGCGCACCGGAATCGGGCCCGGGAGGGGGTAAGGTGTAGTCGCGAGTAGTGATTCGGGGGGACCCGGGCAGTACGATCGGACATCCGATGAACCCGTAGTGGGTACCTCGGAAACCAGAATTGAATACGCCTTCGCTCAATCATGGGGCGGAAGAACAAGGGCCCGGCAAACGCACTCATCTCTCTGAACCTTCCTATTCAGGGCCAGCGCCACTTCTGCCCCCTTTCACGAACGCGCCCCACCCAAGGGGGAGCGCGAGCGTGTCCGCCATGCCGTCGAACCGCTCCCAACAAGGGCCGGTTCAGCAGGAAAAGAGGGGACTCCAGTGCCAGAAAACTCCGGGAATCGCCGATCGGCGTCGCGCATGCGACTGCTTGCGTTCCTCCAGGCGTTCATCCTCGTCATGTCGATCGCGCCGCTCAACACGCTCGGCGGCGATCTCACAGCTCCTACGTCTCCGCCCGCGGTCACGGATCCGGCTCCGTCAACGGACCCGGCACCCTCGACTGATCCGGCTCCGGCGGCCGACCCAACGCCGGGCACTACCGAGGGCCCCGCTCCCTTCACGGGGCCGACGGGCACCTACATCGTGACGTTCGCCGGAGGCACTACGGCGGGCACACAGGCTTCGATCCTCTCCGCCGCCGGCGCGTCCGGCGATTCTTCGATTCCACAGCTGGCCATGCACGCCGTCACCCTCACGGCTGATGCGGCCTCCGCCCTGGCATCGAACGCCTCCGTCCTCCGGGTGGAGCTGGACAAGACCCGCGCCGCCGAAGCGGCCCCGAGCGACCCGTCCTACGCGGACCAGTGGTCGCTGTCCACCATCGGCTGGGACCAGATCTGGGGAACCCTCGCCCCGGCCGGGTCCGCCATCGTCGCCCTCCTGGACACCGGCGTCGACGGCGCCAACTCCGACCTGGCCGGACAGCTCGTCGCCGGCACCA
>JBBSCF010000208.1:0-3229 GCA_038250545.1 Candidatus Limnocylindrales bacterium
ACGGCAGCTGATCGATGGGAGGCGCTCGCGGCTCATCCGGTCCGACACGGCCGAGGCACGCAAGAAGCGGCACCAGCGGTCCCCCGAGGGGACATTAAGGTGCATTGGTCGGGGCGAGAGGAGTAGCGACGACGATATCGATCGTTGCACCGGACACTGCGGACGGCGGGTGAGGTCCGGCCAGCCGGATGAGAGGGAGTTGTCCCCGCCGAGCCGAACTGGTCCAGACGAGGCGCTACGCGTGCTCCCTGAGCACCTCGACCCTGACGACCATCGCCGGCCAGCGGGCGTCGGTCGTGATGATGCGGTCCGCCTCGAGCACCGTGGCGGTTGCCACCACCAGGGCGTCCGGCAGGCGAAGCGCGGGTCCGTGCGAGGCGCGAAGCGACGCGGCCGCCGCACCAATGGCGCGGGTTGCCGGCTCGACGCGGGCGGGCAGGGCATCGATAAACCGGTCCACGGTAGCGACGGCGATCGATCCGCTGCGGCTCGGGGCGACGAGGCACTCGGCGTAGGCGGACACCGGGATGACGAGCTCGTCGCCCCGGTCTCGCGCATGGGTCAGCGCCGTCGCCGCGGCGGCGTGGTGGGCGTCGCCCGCGTCGAGGACCGCGATCACGACGCCCGCGTCGAGGACGGTCAGTCCCATTCGTCGCGGAGCCCATCGAGCTCGCCGGGGCCATACACGTCGGTCAACGCGCCTGCGAACTGGGCGACGGGATCAACGTCGCGGACCAGCAGGACCTCGCCCGGGCCACGGACCTCGGCCCGCAGGGTGTCACCGGTCCGGATCCCGGCCCGCTGCAGGGCGTCGACGGGGATGGTGACTTGGTGCTTCGCGCTGACGCGGGTGTAGCCGCGTCTTCGATTCTTGACTCTTGGTGTCATGAGTCAAGCATAGAGCTGTCGACCAAGCTTGGCAACGGGCAGCCGGCTCCGGGGCAACTGGTTGGACCCAACCCGTCAAACAGGCACTATTCGCTGGGAGTTCTAGCCCGAATTCAGGCTCAGGCGTCGGCGGCCCTGCGCAGGCGCTCGAGCTCGCGCCGCAGGCGCTTGCTCGGCCGGCCCTCCCCACGTACGAGCATGATCGCTGGCCCGGCCTCCGGCACGACGGGCGGGCTGTGGTCCACGTAGCAGGTCGCGGCAACGGCGGCCCCGACACGCGACTCGATCGGCCGTATGACCTCGACGATGCACTTGCGATCGGCGATGAGCGCCTCCACCCGATCGCCAGCGCGAACCTTCGTCGACGGCTTTGCCGGCAATCCATTCAGGAGGACGTGGCCGCCCTCGCACAACCGGGTCGCTAGCGGGCGGGTCTTCACGAGGCGCACCGCGCACAGCCAGCGATCGATACGCGTCTCGTCGGTAGGGAGGGGATCAGTCACGCGTTCTAGGATGGCACGGCTCGAGAAGGCGTCGCGGCGGTCACTTCCGCCGGCCGCGGCGCGTGATCGAGGGCGCAAGCGATCGGTGCCGGATCACGGGCATGGCGTCCATCTCGTCTCGGCGGTGCATCGGGGCCAGGTGGGCGCAGGCGATCGGTGGTCGCCTCGGCCATCGGGGCCGTGTTCGAGCAGGCCGACGAGGCAGCGGCCCGCGACGAGTGCAGCCGGGTCATCGCCACGCTCGAGCCGCGCATGCCGGCCGTCGCCCGGCTGCTCGCCGACGCCGAGCCCGACCCGCTCGCGCCCTTCACGTTCCCCGAGCTGCATCGCTCCCGGATCCGCTCGACCAACCCCCAGGAGCGGCTCAACAAGGAGCTCAAGCGCCGGACCGCGGTCGTCGGGATCTTTCCTGCGTGTTCCCCTTGACCATGGCAGCGATCGATCCGTCGATCGATGTCGCATGGTTTCCGAGGGGCCGAGGGTGACCCGGAATCTTTCTGTCGAGCCACCCGGCTCTGACCTTGTTAGGGCAAGTCCCCTCGGCCCGTGCGGATGGCCGAGTGACCTGATAGCGGCGTGACGACTGAACGGCAGGACTGTCCGAGGCCATCGAGCAGCAGACCCGCGCCATCGAGCGCTGGGGCCTTCTCGACACGGGCGGCGCCTGGCAGGTCGCCCACTCGGGGCGGACGATCGCCGCCACCGGCCAGTGGGCGGAGATGCTGGCCGGGGCCGGCGAGGACTGGGACGTCCTGGTCGTGGGCTACGTGTCCCGGTTCGCCCGGCACCTGCGGACCGCGGTCAACGCCCGCCACGACCTCCACGCCCGGGGTGCCGTGATCCTGTTCGCCGACGAGCGCGTCCTGTCCTCCGACGAGGACGAGTGGGAGCGCTGGGCCCGGGAGGCCGTCGAGGCCGAGGCCTACAGCCGGCGGCTGGCGAAACGGATCCGGGAGGGCTATGCCGCGAAACGCCGGCGGCTGGGCGTCCCGGGCGGCAACCGGGCGCCGCTCGGGACGGTTCGCGACGGGCGGTCGATCGTCGTCGACGAAGCTGCGCTCGCGATCGTCCGCCACGCCTACGAGCTCGCGTCGGCCGGCCTCACCGACCGTGAGGTCGGGCTGGCGACGGGCCTCGCGCCGACGCACGTCGCGGAGGTGCTGACCAACCCGTTCTACGCCGACGGGTGTGAGCGAGCACGAAACGTGCAGCGAGATCGCCGCGAAAAGTGCAGGGGCGATCGGGGTCAGCCGAGCCAAGACCGCGGCGGATCGCGTGCTGCCGTCTCGACGGGTGTGGTTGGGGTCCGCGCCGTCGTGCTGCTCACGTGGCTCGCATCGTCGTCCGGACCGCCCGATCGCACGGGCGAGCGGCTGGCGCTGACGCCGCCGGGAAACGCAATGGACCAAGCTCTGCGCGGCTCCCTTGACAATCAGGCTGCGCACCGCCTCGCGCCGCGGGGAGCGACGGACTGGCCTGGAGGGCGCCCTACCAGCTGGCCTCCGGGCCGTGAGGACTCCAGCTTTCCAGATATGGCTTGAGGTCGTCGGGCTTTGGGGTCCGGACCTTCGGCAGCAACCGGCCGAGGTCAGCCAGCGGGTCTCGGCCGTCGAGGGCTCGTTCCGCGAAGTCGAGGTGCGCCACGAGTTCATCGCGGGCCTTGCTCTCGAGAAGGGCCGCGGCCTCCCTGGCGGCGGCGAGGAACTCGCGGTGGCGCCGGACGTCGTGCCACTCGCGCGATCGCTCCGCGAACGCCTCCCACCGGGCGTCCTCGTCGTACCGGGCCCGCGCCTCCTCCATCGCGGCTTCCCACCGGCGCCGCCGCTCCGCTGCCTTAC
>JBBSCF010000209.1:0-3228 GCA_038250545.1 Candidatus Limnocylindrales bacterium
GATCGGGATCGCCGAGCGTCCCGCAGTATCCGGCCAACGCGTCCGCGACGGCGGGAAGGTCCGCGGGGGCGGCCAGCAGCGTCGCGTAGTCCGCGTGGTACGAGGCGCCGAAGAAGACGGCCTTGGCGTCCGGCGAGACCGTCGTGAGCAGCGGCTCCTCGGCATGGCGCAGCATCGTCCGCAGCTCCACGTCGCCCGGCTCCATCTCGTGGCGGTGCATCAGCGGCGCGATGGCCAGCGGCTCCCCACCGTCCGGGCCGTCCGCGGGGACGAAGACCAGCGTCTCCTCGTGGGCGTTGTCGCCGTAGGCGTCCCACCAGGCGCGGTGGAACGCCCAGTGCGAGAAGGGGGTCGCCCACGGGTTCGCGGCCGCGAGGGCGTCCCAGCAGGCGGGATCCAGCGCCTCGAACGGGCGACGGACGGCACGAAGCTCCGTCATCCGGCCACCGGGGTCGTGCCGCCGGCGGCCGGCGGACAGTCAGGCTCGCCGGTCATCGTCTGGGGGGACACGATCGGGAGAATACACCCGCGGGCCGGAACCGTTGCGCAAGCAACCTATTGCTCATCGCCGGCGACGACCGAGCCAGCCAATCGCGGGAATGGCGACCATCGGGACCTCGGTCACCGAGTAGAGGATCCCGCCGCTGGATCCGTTGCGGACGACGAGGAGGTAGTCGAGCCACATCGGGAGGAACAGCAGGGACACGAGCACCAAGCCGGCGAGGGCGATCCACCAGCTTCGATGGCGGACACCGATGAGGGCGAATGGTGCGAGCGTGAACTTCAACAGCACGAAGACGGATGGCCAGGCGAACCGGGTCCCGAGGGCGACGGCGGCCGTGACCCAGATCCCGGGGTTGCCGTGCAGCAGTCGCACGCCGGTGATCGGAAGCCAGAGGCAGGCGGCCATCAGGAACCATGCCCATGGAGCCGGGCGGTGCCAGATCGCAATCCAGGTGGTCAGTGCGATCGGGATGGCCCACCACAGCACGGCCGGCAGGAAGGTGAACGGGACCAGGAGCAGAAGGATGGTGGGCGGGTACAGCACGACCCCGTGGAGGATCTCGTAGGGGCCCTCAAGTTGGAAGGGAAGGTAGAACCCCGTCCCAGCCAGCCAGCTGCGCGTGGCGTCCATGTAGAGGGTGTAGTCCACGCCGATGTTGGCGGTCCCGCCACCGAGGAGGAACTGGCCCCACTGCGCGACGAAAAGGCCCATGAAGAGGACCGTTCCGAGCATGAGGGCCCGGTCGACCAGGGACCCGATGGGTCGCGCTGTGTTGTGATCGCTGGGGCTCGACGCCACGTCTCCGGAAGGCACGCAGGCAGTCTACGGTGACGCGGGGCGGATGGTCGCGGTCGAGGCCTTGGACCGCGACGGCGGCGGCCGCGGTATCACCGTCCTTGTGCTCCGTCCCGCGGTGTCCTGTGCGTCCTCGCCGTCCACCACGTGACGCCCACCATCGCCACGAGCGCCACGAACCCCGCCAGCGGGAAGGGCGCCGCGACGATCGCCGCCACGAGCCGGTTCTTGGTTGGCATCACCAGCGTCCCGTAGTACCACTGCTGCGAGGGCCACAGCGCGGGCACGATGAGCCAGGCGGCCCGCTCGCGGCCCACGAGCCATAGGCAGACCAGGCCGACGGGTGCCAGCAGGACTGACCCCAGGAACGAGGGGCCGTCCTGGGACTGGGTCGCGAGGACCGCGTTGATCTCGGCGAACCTCGAGAGGTAGGAATCCCAGGGCAGGATCGGGAGGGTGACCAGCATGATCGCGCCAGCCGCCAGGAGCCCGCGCCAGCGCCCCAGGATCACCATCGGCACCGCGCCGTAGACCTTCAGGATCGCGGCCAGGAACGAGGCGCGCGGGACGAGGATCAGTGGCACGAGCAACAGCTGGATGTTGCCGGCGAGCGTGCCCTGAACGAGCGGCGGGAACAGGAGCCACCACCACGGCAACTTGAGGATCCGGACCGTCGCGATGGCTGCGGCCACGACAATGGCGGTCAGGAGGAGCGTGCCGACCGTTTCGGACAGCAGCGCGAACGGCACGAGCGGCAGGAGCGTGGGCGGCGGGGCGGCGAAGAACAGGCCGGTGACCTGGGCGGACCACGGATCGCCGCCGTCCAGCCAGAGCCGAGCCGCCCGGACGTAGAGCAGGGCGTCGACCGGCAGGGAGCCGCCTCTGATGACCGGGACGACCAGGAACGGGATCGAGACCAACGCGAACCACACCGCCAGCCACCAGCGGTCGATCGTCGCCCGGATCCACGCCATGTCCAGCCCGCCGGACATCCGCCCCTCGCCAGACCCGGAGACCACGGAACTCAGGCTCCGCTACTTGAGCAGAGCGCGCAGCGCATCGAGCGACAGCCGCTCCGCGTTCGGGTTCTGCAGCCGGCGGATGAGGAAGTACTCCGGTAGGGGCCGGTCGTCCGTGATGAGCGGCCCGTCGCCCACCGCGGCCCGCAGCTTGTCGCCCGAGGCCCAGGTGAGGCCCGTCAGGAGCCGCGCCCAGTCAGCGGCGCTGCGGTTCCGCGAGTCGGGTGCGGAGTTCACGTCCTCCAGCACGCCCGGGCGCGCCAGGACGGTCTCGAGCGCCGCCGCGTCCAGGTCCACGGGCCCGTCCGACCCGATCATGTAGAACCCGTAGCCGCCAGCGCCGGCGATGACGCGGACGTTCGCGAACACCGACAGGAACGAACGGACGTGGGCCAGGAACTCGTCCAGCGTCTGGCCGTACGGCACCCATTGGACCATGATCCCGTCCTGGGTCAGGCGCGATTTCGAGGCCCGGTAGAACTCCACCGTGGAGATCACGGACACGCCGGAGCTCTCGATAGGGGGCGGCGGATCCACCACGATGAAGTCGTAGGTCTCGCTCGTGAGCTCCACGTGGTTCCGGCCGTCCGCGATGATCACCTTGCCCTTGGGGTTCGCGAGGACCTCGGCGGCGTCGTCGTAGAACCATCCAAACATCTTCGGCACGGACGGGACGAGTTCCACCGCGTCCGTCCTCACACCCGCATTGAGGGCCGTGCGGAATGCCGTCCCCATCCCGAACGCGATGGTCACGCCGCGATCCGCACCGGGCCGCAGGGCGAGCGGCAGGAGCGGCATGAACTTGGTGTCGACGGTGATGAGCGTCATCGACGTCCCGCCCACCCAGATCTGCGGCGTGGCGCCCACCTGGCCCGCCTCCACGGACGCGATCTCGTCCTCCGTTGCCGC
>JBBSCF010000210.1:0-3192 GCA_038250545.1 Candidatus Limnocylindrales bacterium
AATCGTGCGCTCACTCTCAGAGATCCATCTTCCAGACCTCGACCTTTCGAAGCTGGAGGGTCCGAAGATCGACCTCCCGGAGGCCATCTCGAAGATCGAATGGCCCAAGATCGACCTGTCGTCGGTCGATGTCGGCAAAGCCGTGGCAGGGGCTGCCGCGGCCGCCCACATCGGACGTCGGGCCGGCCGGCCGCGCTGGCCGCTGGCTGTCGGCGGGCTGATCGTCGCGGGCTTGGCCGGCTGGGCCATCGTGAGTCACGAGGCGCTCCGTGCCCAGTTGGCACGTTGGGCCCGCGCGATCCGCGAACGGATCTCGGCGCTGCGATCGAATCGGCACGACCGGCGCGAGATCGATTGTGATCATCCGATCGCATTCAGTGCCGCCGAGATCGTGCCGATCGAGACCTCCCCAGTCACTGATGACACGACCGACGACGCGACCGGGTATCCGGTGGGCCTCGGCTCGAACAGCGGCGACGGGACCCCCGCCATCGAGCAAACCCGCAGCCCGGCCTGATCTCCCGGCAACACATCCCCGCCCGCGTCATATTGCCGCGCGTCGTTCACCGATCCCTTCGTGGAACAGGAGGAGCGGGCATGCCGTCGAAACGGCCCCAGGTCGTCGTCATCAAGAAGGGCGACGACCACGGCTGCATCATCACCTTGATCCTGGCGATCATCGCCTGGCCGCTCGCCGTCCTGTACCTGTTCGTCCGTGCGGTGAAGTGGGTGATCGGGACAGCGATCGACTGGCTGACCCTGGGACCGTTTCGTCGGCGGGGCCGTCCGCGGTACTGACGGCACGGGGCTGAACTGCTCCCGGGTCACCCTGCGAGGCTGATCGCTGCCCGCCCGACGATGCCCGGGATGGCCGCGCTAGGACCGGCGTCGGTCTCGAGGAGATGGATGAGCTCGAGCTCCTCGCGCCTTGTCAAGCTGCGCGTGGGGGTCGGAAACCCCGATTCGATCACGCCGCGAGTCCGTGGTACTCGTGGATCAGCCCGCCGAGCAGATCCTGGCGGTGGACGTCTCGAGGGCTGACCGGTGTCGGGTCCGGGGCTCGGGCCTGCGGGGTTGCGAGGTCGAGCCCCCGATGGGGCCGCCCGCGGTTGCCGCGCTCGGCGTACGTCCGGAGCGTCCGATCCCGATGCCGGCGACCGAGAATGAGTGACCAGTCGAGGCACCCGGCCCGGATGGTCTCGATCACCCGTTCCGCGTAGGCACTGGCGTTCGGAGCCTGGACCGGGGTGCGGATCACCTTGGCGCCCACCGAACGGATGACCTCGTCGAACGGTCGGCTGAACTTCGTGTCCCGGTCGCGGATCAGGAACCGAAGGGCGGCGGACCTTTCGTCGAGACCCAACGCGAGGTTCCGCGCTTGCTGGGTCACCCACGCCGAGTCCGGGTGAGTCGTGGATGGGCTCACGAAGATCCGCCGGCTCCCCGAGCTCGATGAACACGAGGACGTAGAGCGTTCGGAGCCGGGCCGTCTCGACGGTGAAGACGTCGCACGCCACGATCCTATTCGCTTGCGCCCGGAGGAACTCGGTCCAGGAGGGACCGGTCCGCCATGGGGCCGGACCGAGGCGTGCGGTTCGGATCAGGCTCCGGATGGTCGTCGCTCCGAAGCGGATCCCGAGCTTGCGCAGCTCGCCTCCGATCCTGACGCAGCCCCAGCGGGGGTTCTCCCGGGCTAGCCGGAGGACGAGCTCCCGGACCTCTCGATCGATCGGCGGCCGGGCTGCGCGACCGGTCCTGCGGTCCGTCCACTTGCGCCGCACGAGCTCGCGATGCCACCGGAGCAGGGTCGCCGGGGTGACGAGGAAGGCGACCCAGCGGTCGCGCGGGATCGCCCGACTCGCCGCCGCGAGGAGGACTCGGTCAAATGAGCCGGAGCTTCGGCTGGTGCTGAGCGTGAATCGGGGTTTTCGACCCCCACGCGCAGCGACACGTTCAGCGGCAACCCCTGAGTCTATCGGCTACGCAGACCCTGGATGCTCTTGGGCGCCACACCGGCCCGTGGTCGCGGTTCATGCGACGCGATTCCATGGGCGCTGCGGCCGCCGCTCTGCGCAGGCCACCGCAGAGAGGGGGCAGCAAAGGAAATGCCCGAAGGAACCACGATCACTAGCTGCCTCGACCAATGTAAACACCGGTCAAATCACTAGATGTTCGAAGCCCCTTCGAGCGATCTCAACATACTCCGGCCCGCAGGGACCGTCAAGAGCCATCCGGCCACCGCTGTCGTAGGTCAGGGATTCAGCCCACGCCCGAAACCACCCATGATAACCGTAATAGAACGGCTGTTCTGGTCGGGGCGAGAGGGCTCGAGCAGACCGCTCGTCCGGACCGGCCATCGCCCGGCGTGGGTTCGGGCAGGCGCGGGGCCCGGATCCAGCTGCGCCGTCGTCACCGCGCCAACCTTGGACCAGGCGTTCGCCAGGTGGTACTTGACGGTCGAGTGCGACGGGCCGAGGCGGTGGGCGGCAGCCTTCTCCGACCCGGCAACGAGGACCGCGGCGACCACCCCGACCTCACGGTCAGTCGCGCGTTCGACGGGGCGGCGGCAGGGCTGGCGCATCATGCGCTGCGGACCAGCTCATTTGGAGTCGGAGGCTCGGCGAGGCGCATGACGATCGGAAGGTCGTTGGTGGCGTCGCTAACCCTCTTGAGGTTTCGACCTCAACGTCGCACCGGCCATCCTGAAGCCGAAGCGCGTCGACTCGCCCCATCTCGTCTCTGGTCAGGCCGAGGGTCGACCCCGTCGTCGAGCCACTCTCGCCCACGCCTCCGCGTCGCAGCGTCGGCGTCGCCTCTGCTGTGCGGCTCGACAACCCGCGCAGCGACGCTGAGCCCGCGAGCACCGCTCCGCGACCACCTGGCAACCCTCGCAGGCGAGCGGCGCGACCTTGGGCCTCGCGCGGGAGCGGGCGGGGTGGGCGAGCTCGACCTCGACTTCTTCGAGGATCGATCGGCGAGCCCTTGACATGCGGTTCAGTCCGTCTTGGCGGCGCACCCGCGAGCCGGGCGATCCTCAGCTTCGTCGTGACCATCGGCGGCCCCGGCGGGCGGACGTGGTCCTGGGCCGCGTGCCGACGTGCGATCACCCGCCATCGCCTCGCCTCCACAGACGATGACTGGCGCGATCCCGCTCGTCTCGATCGTGATCGGGGAGCGGCTGGCCACAACGCT
>JBBSCF010000211.1:0-3137 GCA_038250545.1 Candidatus Limnocylindrales bacterium
TATCGGCTGCGCCTGTGGAAGGCGGAGCTCGGAAAGCTCGCCGACGAGACGGGTCTCGAGATCGCGGTCTGCCACCTCCCGCCTGGCACCAGCAAGTGGAACAAGATCGAGCACCGCCTGTTCAGCGCCATCACCATGAACTGGCGGGGCAAGCCGCTCATCAGCCACGAGGCGATCGTCAAGCTCATCGCGGGGACCACCACCCGCACCGGTCTGCGGGTCAAGAGCGGGCTCGATCGGAACGCCTACCCGAAGGGCGTGAGCGTGTCCGATGCCGACATGGCGACCCTCTACCTGCGCCCCGACGCGTTCCACGGGGAGTGGAACTACTCGCTGCTGCCACGCCAGCGGCTACCGCTGACTGAGGCTGTTGTTTCCTGACGGGCCCTTAACTGTCACGCAAGGCGCAATAGACTCTACGCGCGTTAGAGTCTAAACAATGTAGAGTCCTACCTGGGCGGGAGGATGATGATGCCGAAATTCGTCGGTCGTGGACAGGAGCTGCGCAACCTCGAGACCGAGCTCAACGAGTGCCGCGAAGCCGGAGAAGGCCGCCTCATCACGATCCGCGGTCGGCGCCAGGTCGGCAAGAGCGCACTTGTCGAGCGCTGGCTCGAGGGCTACGACGGGCCGTCGGTCTTCTTCGAGGCGCACGGCTATACCGAGACGCGTGAACTCGCCCGGTTCCGCGATGCCCTCGCCTCTTCGCCGCTTCCGTCGGCACCGCAGGCATCCGGGGTCACCTTCGATGACTGGCAGGCCGCGCTCACCACCGCGGCCGCCAACGCCACGCGCGAGCGGCCCTCCGTCATCGTGCTCGACGAGTTCCCGGACTTGTGCGACAAGGTGCGCGACGCCGATGGCAATCCGGCGCCGAGCCCACAGGAAGGCGCGATCCGCGCTGCCTGGCGGACCCTTCAGAAGCTGCCCGTGATCATCATCCTCATCGGCTCCGACCTCGCGATGATGACCCGGCTCACCACGTACGGCTTCCCCCTCTACCAACGCCCGACGCGTCAACTCATCGTGGAGCCGCTGTCGCCGCTCGAGGTATCGCGCATTACCGGGCGGACCGGCGACGCCGCGATCGACGCCTATCTGGTGACCGGCGGGTTCCCGAGGATCATCAGCCTGTGGCAGACGGGCTCGCTCGAGGCGTTCCTGCGCATCGCGCTCGCCGATCCATCTTCGGAGTTCGTTGCCGCCGCGGGTCGCATCCTCGATGGCGAGTTGCCGGCGACCGTGGCGGCACGGACCATCCTGTCGGTCATCGGCGCCGGGGAGCGCACCCACAAGGGCATCGTGGAGGGCTCGGGCATCGAGGGCAAGAACCTCGGCTACTCGATGCGGGCCCTTGCCGACAAGACCATCGTCACCTCCGCCCTGCCGCTGTCGACGGCCCGATCCGATGCGCGCCGCTACCACGTCGCCGATCCATACCTGCGGTTCTGGCTGAGGTTTATCGAGCCGATCCGAGGGGAGATCGGACGCGGGATCGGAGCGACGAACGCCGCCCGGATCGCCGGGCTGTTCAGCGACTACTCGGGCATCGCCGTGGAGCCGATCGTTCGGTCGGCCATCGAGCGGATGAGCGCTGCGGGCGACACGAGGTTCGGTGGCGCAAGGGTCGTCGGCGGCTACTGGACCAAGGACAACCAGGTCGAGATTGACCTCGCGGGCGCGGATCGAGACGAACCGGGTGACAAGCTCGGCCTCGCCTTTATCGGGACGATCAAGTGGCGCTCGGGGAAGCCGCTTGATGGGTCGGACATCGCCGTGCTCGAGAGGGCGACCCTCCGTATGGCCGGCGCGGACCTCGCCACCCCGGTGGTGGCCGTCTCCCGGCGCGGATTCGGGAACATCGCTCGCTCATTCGTCGGCATCACCGCCGAGGAGGTTCTCGCGGCCTTCCCCGCCGATTGACCATGGCGCACGCAACTCTGGACCCACGCCTGCGGGCTCGTGGAGGTTCCGAAGACCCACGGGCTCGTCGTCACGTCGCCGACGCAAGCCCAGTCCGCCCGGCTCGTCCGCCCTACCGACTCGAGCCAGATCTCCTCGTCGCAGTGGATTGGCACCGCAAGACCATCTGTCAGGCTTTCCTCGTCCAGAACGGGTGTGAGAGCCACCATTTCGGCCAAGGTATCTGCTGTGGCAATCGACGCTGCCCGGGACGCTGCAACCGCTCATCAGCGTGCGCCAGGCGTGGGCCCGGATCAATGCCCATGGTGTACGCATATTCGTACGCGCGACATGGCTCCGGCGGTGCGCAGTTCAGGTGTGAGAACAGGCTGGCGATGGGCGGATGGACCGGAGAGACCCGTGCTCGGCGG
The DNA here is from genome assembly GCA_038250545.1 of Candidatus Limnocylindrales bacterium. GTDB lineage: Bacteria > Chloroflexota > Limnocylindria > Limnocylindrales > CSP1-4 > CAIXZV01. The sequence continues at coordinate 2,334 of JBBSCF010000211.1, forward strand.
CCTCATCCACGAGCTCCACGGACTCGCCGCGTGATCGAATCGAGATGTTCGATCCCCACGAGCCTCGTCGGGGGGCGCTACCGCGGCCCGCCTGGCACGCTCACCGCCCGAACGGTCAACTCATCGATCCCGACGAAGTCGCCCGGGTTGCAGGTGTAGAGCGGGAGCCCATTGGCGACCGCGGTCGCGGCGATCAGGGCGTCGAGGGCCCGGGCGGCCGGCTTCCGACCGGACCGGCGCAGGGACGACGCGACCAGGCCGAAGGCGCGGGCGGCCGCCGCATCGAACGGGATCGGCTCGAAGTCGGCCTCGGCCTGCTGGACGTGCGAGAGGCGGCGGGCGCGCTCGGCGTCGTCGTCCGTCACGAGCGGGCCGACCGAGAGCTCCGCCAGGGTGATGGCACAGATCAGCGGGACATCGGGCAACACGGAGGGATCGGTGATCCGCGGCAGCAGCAGCACCGTGCTCGTGTCGAGCAGGCCCTCGGAGTCGCTCACAGGTCGGGTTCGACCACCGAGTCGATGTCGTGGCGGAGGGACGACGCGTCGACCACCGGCAGGCGGCGCCAACGCTCGAGGATCGCGGCTGCCGGCAGACCGCGTGGGCGCAGAGGCCGCAACTCGGCGACGGGTCGGCCGTCGCGGGTCACGGTGACGCGCCCACCGGCCTCGACGCGATCGACCACCTCACCGCCGCGGTTGCGAAGGTCGCGGATCGTCACGGTGTCCATGAAGCGCATGGTATCACCGGTGATACACACGTCAACAGCCTGGTCGATCCACACTTCAGGATCGTCGCGATCGA
>JBBSCF010000212.1:0-3087 GCA_038250545.1 Candidatus Limnocylindrales bacterium
ACGCGGAGGCCCGTTCGGGATCGTGGGTGCCGACCCGCCCAGCCTCGGCGTCGAAGGCCGGCGAGAGGAGAGCGTCGCGGCGCAGGGTGGCGAGATCGAGGCAGCGGAACGCGTCCTCGCGTCCCGCGACCAGCCGGTTGCGCACGCCGGCGGCCTCCACCTCCTCGATCCGCTCGTAGAGGCCGGTCAGCGAGCCGAAGCGCCGCACCAGGTCCGGCCCGACCGACGGCCCGATGCCACGGACGCCGCCGTACCCGTCGGTGGAGTCGCCGAGGAGCGCCTTCACGTCCGCCACGAGGGCCGGCGGCACGCGGTAGGGACTCCGTTCCTCGACGTCCGCCGGGCCGAAGCGGTCGACACCGCCGCCGGCCCGGGGCATGAGCACGGCCACCTTCTCGCCGACCACCCCGAGCAGGTCGTGGTCGCCGGTGTGGAGCAGGACCTCATCGAATCCCGCGGCCACGGCGGCGTCCGCGATGCCCGCCATCGCATCGTCAGCCTCCCAGCCCTCGGCGCGATAGCGGGCCCAGCCCAGGCGGCCAGCGGCGATGTTGGCGTCGCGCAGCTGCGGCACCAGGTCATCGGGCTCCTGGGCCTTGCGCGGCTTGTAGTCGGCATACAGCTCGCGACGCCGCGAGCCGGTCGTGCTCTCGAACGCGAGCGCGACGTGGGTGACCTTCTCCTCGCGGATCCGCGCCAGCACGAACCGCAGGAACGTGCTGACCAGGAACACCGGCCGGCCATCGGGCGCGGCCGCGGGGTTGCCGCGACCCGCGAAGTAGGCCCGGTGGGCGATGTTGGCGAAGTCGACGACGAGAAGGCGGTTCACGGTGCAGATCGTCGCATGCGCCCGGGACGCCGGGCAGGCGCGACCGGCCGGAGGCCCGCCCGGAGGTCAGGCCGCGAGGACGCTGTCCACGTGGATGACGGGCGGGTTCTCGAAGTGCTTCTTGACCGCGCACTGCTCGGCGGAGCGGACGACCGCGTCGGCGTACTTCTCGGGGAACCCGGCCGGCAGCTCGATCGTGACCTGGACGTCGTTCACCAAGTGGGTCATCGGATCGACGGACATCCGCTGGACGAGGCGGATTCCCTCGGTCGAGATCCCGCGCTGGCGGCAGAAGCCCAGGACGTAGATCCCGGCACAGGTGCCGATCGTCGAGAGGAAGGTCGCGAACGGCGTCGGGGCCGAGCTCTCGCCGCCACCGCCGGGCGGCTGGTCGGTCGGCACGACGAAGCCGCCGAAGTGGGCGTCCACCCGGGCGCCGCCCGGGAAGTCGATGATCATCTCCATGGCACGGATCCTCTGTCTGGCGGCGCCGGGTGGGTCACTCCCGCCGATGCGCCGCGGTCGTTCGCTGTCCAGGTCCCGCGCCGGCCGGGAAACTGTCGGCGGGCGGGGCGGTGGTCCCAGCATAGCGACTGCTTGCGTGATTGCGCAAGTACGCATCTGTGGACATCGCGTAGGGGACGCTCCGGCTGGGGCTGCTCTTCCAGGTTCCGAGCCCCGGTGACGAAGGTGCCCGCCGCGAGCCATGTCGATCCAGTCGCCCCTTGCAGATGTGGCCCCGATCCGCCAACGCTTTGGACCCCGCACGAGAGGATCCCGCCATGTCGATCCGCACCACGTTCACGCTCGCCGAGGCTGCCGACATTGGACGGCGCCTGGGGATCGACTTCGCGACCAGCCGGTTCACGCTCGAGGAGTACCGAGCGGGGCTGGACGTGGAACTTGAGCATGGCACCCATGACCCGGAGACGAACGTCACCGGCGACGACGCGCTGACCACGGGCAAGATCGCCCTCGCGCACCTGCGCGAAATCTCGGACTACTACACGCGCCTCGCGAAGATGGAGGCCGAGGCCGAAGCCGAGGTCTAGCGTCTCGATCCTCGCGCCGGGGTATCAGTGCTGGGGCCTCGCTGGTGATATCGCGGCAGGACGGGGACCGGACGGGGCCGGGACCCGCGGAGCCGCGACCTTGGGGAGGGCGGTCGGCGGGCCCGGTCAGACGCGGGCCAGGAGGTCCAGCACCCGCCCGGTGAGCAGCGCCGTGGCGTCTGCGTCGTAGGAGGGGAGCGAGCTGTCGGCGAAGTAGTGCTGGTCGCCCGGGTAGAGGAAGAGCTCCGCATCGTCGGCCGTCGCCACGATCTCGCGGGCGGCGTCGATGTCGCCCTCGTCGACGAAGTACGGGTCGGCGTCCATGCCGTGGATCTGGACGGGGACCCCGGCCGGCCATGGCCCGATGGCCCACTCGCCACTGACCGGCAGGCAGGAGTAGCAGAGCACGGCCCCGCGAGCCCCGGGCCGCGTCTGGGCGAGCGTCTGCGCCGGAACCACGCCGAACGAGAAGCCGGCGTAGACGAGCCCGGAGGGCAGGTCGTCGGCCGCGCGGATCCCGCGCTCGCTCAAGGCCGCGAACCCCACCTCTTCCACGTAGGCCATGCCCCCGGGGATGCTCCGGAACGTCCGCCCGTCGAACAGGTCCGGCGTGTGCACCGTGTGCCCCGCGGCCCGCAGCGTGTCCGCGAACGTGCGGACCCCGGGGGTCAGCCCCTGCGCGTGGTGGAACAGCAGGACCTCGGCCATCGGGGAACCTCCGGGCGGTGGACGGATCGGACGCGAGCGCTCCACCAACTCTAGCCCGAACTTCCAGCGTCTGACGGACACATTCGAGCACGAAACCGGGGAATCTGGCTGCAGCGCTCTGACTACACGGACGCGGGAGCGACTCCGATGAGCGCAAACGCCCGGGCCTGGAGGGCGGTGGGCTCGTCCTGCTGCCAGAAGGCGGCCCGCTCGTCGAGCCCGACCGGGATGACGCGGTGCTCGGTGAGCGTGGCGAGGTGGGCGAGCAGCCGGCCGAAGCTGCCCACCCGCAGGCCGTCGGGTGTCCGGTGCTCACGCTCCTTGGCGAGCGCACCGGCCGATCGCTCCGGTGGCGCGACCGGGTCGACCCGCGCCGGGGGCTCCTCGTCGCGGAACAGCAGGGGTGCCCAGGCGGCCTCGAGGTGCCAGCGCACGTAGGCGGCGAGGAAGCACAGGAACAGGTGGGCGCGGACCCTGGTCTCCCGCCAGTGGAAGATC
>JBBSCF010000213.1:0-3060 GCA_038250545.1 Candidatus Limnocylindrales bacterium
GCGGACCCGTGACGGGCTGAGCCTGGCAGGGTTGCAGGGGCGTTCCCAGGGCAGGCGCTGGTCAGCGACCAGACCACGGGCGAGACGCAGCTGGGTGTAGGCCGCGACGATGAGCCAGGTCCAGCGATCGGCCTGCTCGGGCGTGCTGGGCGGACAGCAGATCTCCATCTCCGCGGACACGTGATCTCCACGCCGACGGACAGGTGATCTCCCTGGATCGTCAGCCGAGGGGCACCACCCCCTTCCCCGCGGTCGCCTCGGCGAGCCGGTAACTGGCGCCCTCGGTCAGGACGACGTGGGCATGGTGAAGGAGCCGGTCGACGGTGGCCGTGGCGAGGGTCTTGGGCATGATCGTGTCGAAGCCAACTGCCCTTGCCATACGTTCCCGACGACCTAAAAGTCGAGAATCTGGGTGTCTTGAGTTCAGAGGTGGCACGCTGAGGACTGTGAAGGCTGGTCGTTGACTTGCGAGGTAGAAGGCTCCATTGTTAGGCATCACCTTGCAAGTCACGGTCTCGCGGAAGGAGTGCGGTGCCAGCCCCGCCGAACCTGCGCGTCGTCGGCGGGTCGGCCGCGGGCGAAGTCAGCGCCACGCCCCTCGATGTCGGGGCGTTCCAGGAGCGCTGCGTCGAGGGATACCTCGCCAGCCGGGTCGCCCGCGGCTTCAGCGCGATCACCATCGAGGGCGAGGCCGGCGTGCTCGAGCGGTTTCTTGCCCTTGCCGACAGGCCGGCCTGGGAATTGACCGCCGCCGACGTCGATGCCGTCGTCGGGCTCCTCGTCGAGCGTGGCGTGGGACCCGTCACGCGGCGCGGGTACATCGGCATCTTCAAGCAGTTCTTCGGGTACCTCCAGGCCCGCCACGCCGCCGAGATCGAGGTGCGCTTCGGGATCCGCCTCGTCGACCCGATCGATCACCTCCACGCCGGCCGGCACGTCAGCTCGGACTCGCCCGCGACCCGGCCACCGCCAACGCCCGAGCGGATGGACGCGTTCTTCGAGTTTCTGCGCGACAGGATGGCGACGGCCCGCAAGTGGACGCCGATCGCTCGCGACTATGCCCTGTTCCGGACGCTGTACCACGCCGGGCTCCGCTCGGCCGAGGCGTCGGCCCTCGAGCTCCGCGATCTCCACTTCGAGCGCGGGCCGTTCGGCAAGCTCCACGTCCGGCTGGGCAAGGCGGCCCGGGGATCGGGACCGCGGCCACGCTGGGTACCGATGCTCGACGACCTCGGACTCATCCTGCACTGGTATCTCGACACCGTCCGGCCGCGCTTTCGCTCGCCTGGCCCGGTTCTCTTTCCCGACGAGGGCGGCGGCCAGTTCCACCGGGGTTCGATCCGCAACCGCCTGGCCCATCTCCTGGCCGCCGAGGGCCGGCCGGCCGAGGAGCGCTTCAGTCCGCACGACCTGCGCCACTATCCCGACTGCCCGATTATCCCGACTCGGCGCGTCTCCGCGGGCGTCTGAGCACGCACGGCCGCAGGAATCTCGGGCAGACGCAGGATAATCCGGGTTCCATCTCCTCCAACGACCGGCGCTCTGTGCCGGACACAGGAGGAGACCCATGCGCACAGATGTCTTCGTCGTCAGCGCCGCCGCCGAGCGGCTGCACGGCAGCGTCTTCGGCCCGTACGTCGACGAGTTCTGCGTCCGGCTCGCGAAGCTTGGCTACCCGCCCGCGAGCATCCGCTCGAAGCTCGGGGTGCTGAGCGACCTCGTGCGCTGGATGGAGCAGGAGCAGGTCGCCGTCGCCGGGCTCGATGAGCGTCGGACAGACGAGTTCCTCGCCGCGCGGCGACGCCGCGGCCGTACCTGCCGCGGATACCCTCGGACGCTGCTCCAGGTGCTCGCCCTGCTGCGCGAGGCGGGTGTCGTCCGGGCGCCCGTTTCGGTCATCGACGACTCGCCGGCGGCGGCGCTGCTGGCGCGCTACGAGGGCTACCTGCGCCGCGAACGCGGGCTCGCCGACGTTACGGTCGCCCACTACCTGCGGGTCGTGCGCGCGTTGGTTCTCGAGCACACCGAGATCACGGCCCAGCCCGCCCTGCTCGACGCGCAGACGGTCCGCGACTTCCTGCGCGTCCGGGCCCGCGGCACGGCGCCCCGCTCGGCGCAGGGCATGGCCAGCGCGCTGCGCTCGTTCCTGCGGTTCCTCTTCCTGCGCGGCGAGACCGCGGGCGATCTGGCGCTCTGCGTCCCGCCCGTGCGCCAGTGGCGCCAGGCGCAGGTGCCCCGCTATCTCGCTGCCCCCGACGTGGAGCGGCTGCTCGACGCCTGCGACCGCGCCTCCGCGATCGGCCGCCGCGATCAGGCGATCCTCCTGCTCCTGGCGCGCCTGGGCCTGCGCGCAGGCGAGGTCGTCGCGCTCGAGCTCGGCGACCTGCGCTGGCGAGAGGCCGAGATCGTCGTCCGCGGCAAGGGCGGCTTCCGCGACCGCCTCCCGCTCCCGCCCGACGTGGGCGCGGCACTCAGCGCGTACCTGCGCACGGGCCGCCCGCCTGGCGCGTCGCGGCGCGTGTTCCTGTGTGCCAAGGCGCCGCACCGCGGCTTCGCCGGCCCCTCGAGCGTCAGCACGATCGTGACCCGCCGCCTCGGGCGCGCCGGTCTCGCGCCGCCGACCCGCGGCGCCCACCTGCTGCGGCATGGCCTCGCCACCTCGTTGCTGCGCGGTGGCGCCTCCTTGATCGAGATCGGGGAGCTGCTTCGGCACCGCTCGCCGGCCACGACCGAGCTCTACGCCAAGCTCGACCTCGACGGGCTGCGCGACGTCGCCCTGGCCTGGCCGCTGACGGGCGGTGCGCGATGAGCGCGCTCGCCGACGCGCTGGCCGACTACCTCGCCCTGCGCCGCGCGCTCGGGACCGAGCTCCGACGCCCCGCGGGCCTCTTGCGGGGCTTCGTCGCCTTCGCCGCCGCGGAGGGAGCGTCGGTCGTCACGACCGAGCTCGCGCTGCGCTGGGCACAGGCGCCCACGGCTGCCACACCCGCCACCTGCGCGGCACGCCTCGGCCACGTGCGCCGCTTCGCGCGCTGGCTCGCCGCCACCGAGCCGCGCACC
>JBBSCF010000214.1:0-3032 GCA_038250545.1 Candidatus Limnocylindrales bacterium
CTCACGTCCTTCCAGAAGGCCGAGGCCTCGAGCCCCAGGAGCGCGAGGATCGCGCCGAGGAGGGGCAGGAGCGTGCCAGGGCTGACGTCGTAGCCCGGGACGGCGACGTCGAGGACGAGGAGCACGACCAGGACGTTCGTGAGGGCGGCGGCGGCCCCGATCCGGGCCGAGGAGTAGACGTCGGCCCGAGTGCGGCGCTCCGCCTCATCGTCGTCACGCTCATTGCCCATGCCGACGCATTCGAGCGATCCACGCATCGACCAGGGGTGGCAGCAGCCAGCGGTCGAGGGAGATGCCCATGCCGACGCCGGCAAGGAGGGCGAGCACGAGCTCGATCCCGCTCATCGGGCCCCCACCGAGTTGACGGCACGGACGTACCCGGCGGGGGGACCCGGGAGTCGGTGTGGATTGGACCAGCGCGCCGTCATGCCCTGTAGCGTGCGGGAGGCAGTCCGCAATGACTACTTGGCCGATTGGGCCATGCCCGCGCGTTGCTTGCGGTGCGTCCCTATGATTCCCGCGGCCGATGGGCCGGTTGATTTCGGCAAGCGCAGGAGGTGGATCGGCGGGTCCGCGGGTCGCCTTGGCGCGGCCGAGGAAGGCAGCGAGGCTGGGCCGTCGGCGGAGCTGCCGGTGGCGACACACGAGGCGCGCTCGCGCCGTCTATGGATCAAGAGCGTCCGCACCACGGCCAGGGAGATGGTGATGACGATGTTGGAGCGAGGCGTCGGCGCGGCCAGCACCAAACGGAGTGTCAGCGTGAACAGGCTTCGGCTTGCGGCCTGCATCGCGATCTGCGGGGCACTCCTCGTCTCGGGCTGCGCCCGTCGCCCCGCGACCATCACCGGGACACTCGTGGGCGCCGATGGCGGCTGTCTCTACGTCCGCGAGCCGGATGCGAATGGCACTGACCTCTACTGGCTTCGGCATCTCCCGCCCGACTACGTGGCGGACGCCGACGGCCTTGGGAGACCTGACGGGAGCCACATCGGGATGGGGGACTCGGTCACCGTCTCTGGGACTCTGTCTTCGGTGCCATTCGACAGGCAATGCGTTAGCGACCACACGCTCGACGCGACGGCGATCAAATAGAGTCTCGTCCTCACCCAGGGTCACCGGCCTTCCCGCGGCTACGGCCTGGTCGAGAACTGCGTCAGGTCGCTCGCTCCCCGGACGATGGAGAGCGGAGCCGGCGCGTCAGTTAGCTCGCCTGGTCATCCGTCCCGCCTCCAGCCACGGGCTCCGGCAGCCGCGGGGCCAGGATCCACACGAGCTGCGCCGTCGTCTCCGCGCCCACCTTGGACCGGGCGTTCGCCAGGTGGTGCTTCACCGTCGAGTGCGACAGGCCGAGGCGGTGGGCGGCTGCCTTCTCCGACCCGGCGACCAGGACCGCAGCGACCACCCCGACCTCACGGTCCGTCGCCCGCTGCGCGGGGCGGTGGGACGACCGTCGCGTCATGCGCTGCGGACCAGTTCGAACGGCTCGGGCGGCTCGGCGAGGCGCATGACGATCGGAAGGTCGTTGGTGGCGGGGCTATCCCTCTCGCCCCGACCAATTCCCTGTCGCTACGCTCCGTCCGATGGCGCTCCGCTCCGTGGGCGCGGCCCTCTGGACGACTGTTGGCCGACCGCCCGCCTGGTCCTCCTGCGGTGCGCACGCGGAAACCTCCTCGTGCCCGTGGCGCGGACAGCTCACGCCGTCGCGGATCCGGATCCTCCTCCGCACCGCTTAGGGCTCGTCAGGAAACAACAGGCTCGGACAGCGGTAGCCGCTGGCGTGGCAGGAGCGAGTAGTTCCAGTCGCCGTGGAAGGCGTCTCGTTGGAGGAAGAGGGTCGCCATGTCGGCATCGGACACGCTCACGCCCTTGGGGTAGGCGTTCCGGTCGAGCCCGCTCCTGACGCGTAGCCCCGTCCGGGTCGTCGTCGCCGCGATGAGCTTGACGATCACCTCGTGGCTGACAAGGGGCTTGCCCCGCCAGTTCATGGTGATGGCGCTGAACAGGCGGTGCTCGATCTTGTTCCACTTGGACGTGCCGGGCGGGAAGTGGCAGACCGCGATCTCGAGCCCCGTCTCGTCGGCGAGCTTCTGGAGTTCCTGCTTCCAGAGGCGCACCCGGTAGCCGTTGCTGCCCCCGGCATCGGCGGTGACCAGCAGCCGCCGGGCGTCGGGGTAGAGCGCCTGGCCCATGCTCTGCCACCAGCGGCGGATCGACTCGACGGCGAAGGCCGCCGTGTCGTGGTCGGTGCCCACGCTCACCCAGGCCTCGTTCTGCCCGATGTCGTAGACGCCATAGGGGTTCACCCGGCCGTGATCCGCATCGTCGATCACGAAATCGTGCATCAGCACCCGCTCCGGGTCGCCCGCCGGCCGGAGCTCCCTGCCCCCGTTGCGGAACGGCCCCACGAGCTCCTTCTTCTTGGTGTCGACGCTGATCACGGGCTCGCCCAGGGAGAGCGCGAGCTGGATCGCGGCGTTGAGGTGGGCGAACTGGGCGTTGCGGTCGGGATGCTCGGTGCCCTCGAGCGTCTTGCGGTTGGCCTGGAGGCTGTAGCCCATGTCGTGGAGCAGCTCGCTGACCAGCTGGTGGCTCGCGCTGTGCCCCATCCGCCCAAGCTCGTCGGCGAGGTTGCGGACGCTCCTGGTCGTCCAGCGCAGGGGGGACTCGGGGTCACCCCGGGTGCCGGGCTCGATGAGCGCCTCGAGGTCGGCGAGGAGGGTGGGGTCCCGCTCGACCGTCCGCTTGCGGCCGCCACCCGGACGCCGCACCCGGCCTGTTGGGAACGCCCCATCGAGCAGATCGCCGAGACCACGCCGGATCGTCGTCACCGACGCCCCCGTCGCCCGGGCCACCGCCGCCTGCCCACCTCGACCGGCGGCCTTCGCCTCGGCGCCCAGGAACAGCCGCCGGGCCCGCTCGTCGAGGACGTCCGTCATCGCCTCGTAGCGGGTCCGGATGGCGTCCTCATCGATCACCGACAGAGCATAGCCGGAACCAGTCAGAATGTCAAGTTATTGCCTGACGGCTCCTTA
>JBBSCF010000215.1:0-3030 GCA_038250545.1 Candidatus Limnocylindrales bacterium
CGTATTCTTCCTGCCGTTCATCCCGGGCCTGCGGAACCTGCCCCGCTGGCTGCGCCTGTACCGGGTCATCTGGCACCCCTACTATCGCCAGTACGGCAGCTCTGGAAAGCGCAAGTCGACATAGGGCCTTTGTGCGACTGCCGGCGCTCGGATGGGCGTTTCGTGTTGGGTGGCCTCATGACGGCAGACCGGTGGGGGTACCCACGTTCCGGAGGGGTGCTCCCCGCTGACCCGGACGAAGATCGCGGTTCGCGCTCGCGTTCGCCATATGGGCGGGCATCGCGCTCGGCCAGACGGCGACGCGAGTTGAGACGCGTTGGTCGCGTTGACATCGACCCCCGCAGATCCCGAATCAGTCCACCCGTCCCGGGCCTCCTGGTGAGTTGGTTCCGCAGAGAACCCGCGATCTCACTGCGGAGGCCCTTCTTCATGACATCAGTCTGAAGGCGAATATGCGGAGTCGACGCCGGACATCGACTCGGAGAGACCCTACGCACTGACCGTTGCAGTGCAATGCGGTCACCATCCCGCCCGCACCAGTCGAGGGCGCGCCGGTACTTGAATGACAAGATCGAAGCCGGACCCAGGCTCGCGATCTCGATACCCGCGGTCATGCCGGCGTGAGACCGAAGTCGGGGTAACGCGTTTGGTGGGGGTTTGAGGCTTCGGTAGGCAGGGAACATCGGGTTCGCCTCGCACGTCATTGACACGGCGGTTCCATGGTCGAGGATGGTGAGGCGCGACTTGATTGGAGGAGTTGGGGGAACTGATGAAGAGCCTGATGGCGCTCTGGGTAACGATGGTGGTCATCGCCGGATGCGCGACACCTCCCACACCGACCGCGTCGCCCTCGCCGGCCCCGCTGCCGGCCGTTGGCTGTGTTGGGGTCCCAGACACCGAGCCGAATGTCTGCGAGAACATGGTCGCCCTCGTTCAGCAGACTCACCCGAATGAGGTGAGCGAAGCGTCGCGGATCCTCGTCGCCGACACCTGTCCGGCCCAGGTCCTCTGCGACCGTCAGTTCCTCTACGACGCTGTTGTGCTCGTCGTGCCGGCCGCTGGCGATCCGGCGAAGGCGCTCCGGCTCCGGGTCTTCGGACACCAGGGCCAGCCGCTCAGCATCGAGGCTTGGTCGGGTCCTCTGCCCGAGCATGTGGCGAGCCTGTTGGCTCAACCCTGAACGCCTTGACCGCACTCGGCTGTTGATCTGCGCGAGCGTCAGGGCGCTGATGCCGCCCGCAGCCTGCGGGGAGAGCGGGGCCGGGTCCGGCTGATCTTCGCCGCCCTCTTGCGGTTGTAGGACGCCCGCGCGTGGCGCGCGTTCTGCGAGCGCTTCGCCGCCGTCCGCGCCATGACCGCCCGGACCTCGGCGTGGATCGAGGAGCCGCCCCGGTCGTCGAGTGACCGCCGCGATCGAGCGGGCTGGCCGCCGTCCGCGAACAGGGCCTTGCGGATCGCCTCGCGGTAGCGCAACTCGTCGGCCGTGCCTTCCTGGTCGAGCAGCATCAACCGCAGCGCGAGTTCGAGCCGCGTCCGGTTGCGGAACACGAAGCGGCGTGTCCAGAGGCGCTTGGTGATCGTGTCGAACACCGTCTCGATCGCCCCGTTCGAGTAGGGGCGATCCGGCTGGCGGGCCGCGAACTGGCGGCGCATCAGCGGGCCCTTGCCGGCGAGCCAGTGGCTCGTGTGGGCGAGGCCGGCGGCATTCGCCTCGGCAACGAAGGTCGCCCACTTCGACGGATCCGCGAGCGCGCCCGATGCTCGCGCCGCAAAAGAGCCGGTCGGCGACTGCCCGTCGGCGGCGAGTCGGTCGAGCAGCAGCCGGCGCAGGTGGCCTTCGCAAGTGTGGATCACGGCGTTCGGCCAGAGGTTCTTCACGGCGGCCTTGATGCCCTTGTCATCGTCACAGACGACCCACGACGGCGTACCGGGAAGCGAACGGAGCACCTTCTCCCACTCCGCACCGTCTGCGCCGCCCGCGACGAACATCCGCCAGGGTCGCCCAGATCCTCGCCCGGCCGGATACCCATGGATCCCGAGCAGGTGATAGGTCGCCGGCTCACTCGTGATCGTCCCGTCGGAGTGTCGAGTCGTCAGCGTGAAGGGAATGGGCTTCGAGTCGAGAACGATCGCGTCCGGCCAATGCTCGGGCGGCGCGAAGGCGTCGAGCACGACCGGCGCGAAGGTGGCGAGGTAGTCCTGGGCGAGTTGGCCGTGTGCGCTCGGGATCAGCCGTCCGAACCGCGTGCGCGAGAGGCGGTTGGCGTCGCGCCGAGTCGTCCGGCTCGACCACCGGAGGCTCGTGCCCCTGCCGACCTCCACGAGGAGGCGCGCCGCCTCGTGGACCGAGAAGACGTAGCCGCGCGGAGTCTGCGGACCTTCATGCCGGTCGAGCACGTGTTCGCAGGATTCGCAACGGCGGCCTCCGGCTCGCGGGTTCGTGACGGTCGGGTGGCGGCGTGCGAGCGGTTCGATGAACTTGTGCGGCTTGCGCCCGTCGGGGTGGAGCGCCGGGCGATGGCCGGTGAGCGGGTCACGCTTGGGCTGGCAGACGAAGCGCGGGCGCTCGAAGTCGGACCCTTTTGCGTAGAAGCCGTCGAGCCAGATGTCGCCGATGTGCCCGAACGGACAGGGCGGGCGGCTGACCGGGAGCATCTGGCGCGGCATCGTGGCCGCATCGTCCCGCCCCGCCGTGCCACCTACAACGGCACTGGAGTCCTATGAAACCCCCACCAAACGCGTTACCCCCACCGAAGTCTCAGGCGTCGCTCATCAGTGGCTCATCCAGCCCCGCGACCCTGGTCAGGAGCCAGCGCGGCCACGCGATCCCGTGCCGCGTGCTGGCCGGTTCGGCCCGCCGGCGGACCCGGCGAGACCGCCCGCATTGAGCCTGAAGGAGAACCCTGGATGACCGACAACATGCTGATCTCAACCGATCCCGTGTGTGGAATGCCCGTGGATCCGAAGGGCGCGATCCGCGTTGACCACGAGGGCACCTCGTACGGCTTCTGCGACCCCGCCTGCGCCGAG
>JBBSCF010000216.1:0-2980 GCA_038250545.1 Candidatus Limnocylindrales bacterium
CTCGGCTGTCCGGCTGGCGTGGATGCGCGCCGCCACCGGGGCGGCGGTCACGGCGTCGGGCTCATCCTCGCGGGCGAGGATGGACCGGACCTCGGGGTGGACCGGGAGCAGCTTGGCGAGCCGCTTGACGATGGTCTTCTTCGCCATCTCGTCCCAGTCGGTCGCCCACGGGTTCTGGCCCTTCTTCTCCTTGCCGCGCAGGCGGACGCGCTCGATACCGGCGTGGTCCTCGACATCGGCCTGCGTGACGCCGGAGCGCAGCCGGGCTACGGCGTAGACGTGCGTGGTCGGCTGCCGCGAGCGGTCAGGGGCCAGCGTGGGGACGTGCGTGATGATCGCGTCCGTCCCGAGCGAGTAGCTGAACTCGTCGCCCTCCTTGACCACGCGAGCCTCGACGGCGAGCACATCGGACGCCTTGCCGGAGCCGTCCGGCCGCGTCACGAGGCGCACCACGCCGCGGAAGTCCGGGATCAGCTGCGCCCGCTTCTCCCATCGCGGGTTGTCCCGCGTCCCGACGTTGACGTTGAACGGGACCAGGTGCGCGCCGCCGATGGCGCCGGTGGGCTCGAGGCCCATCGCGGCAGCTTCCATGACGGACGCGACGACCGAGTCGGGCGTGCAGTCGAGCAGGTCCGGGTTCTTCGCGAGCGCCTGGATGGTCACCCGCTGGAAGCGCCGGACGGACGCCTCATCCGTGAGCAGCGAGAGCAGCGCCCGGCTCTGGCCCGACAACTCCTTTGCGACGTCGCTCCGCTCGGCGCGCTCGACGACCGTCAGGGCTCCTGACGTGCTACCCATTGTCTGTGCCTCCCTCTCGGCTCGGCAGGAAGCGCCGAGTTCCTTGCTTCGTCTCGGTGTGCAGGTCCCGCGCTGTCTCCCATGTCGTCAGGTTCACTGAGGTCCGCAGGTGCTGGGCGGCCTTCGCCCAGTCGGTGACCAGCGAGTCCTTCGGCGCCTTCCACGTCACCCGCCCGATGCCCGGCACCACGAGCGCCGTGGCCTCCCGCATCGCGTCCTCGATGACGACCCGGAGCGCCTTGCCGTTGGCCTCGTGGGTGGCGATCGCGTCCCGGACGTCGAGCAGCGCCCGGACGGCTTCCGCCGTGTCCTCATCGGCCTCGATCTCGCTGCCGTCGTCGCGCGGGAACCGCCCGGACAGGGCGGCCAGCTCGGCGTCAACGGGGCCGTCCATCGCGGGCTCCGTCCGGCTCTCGACGTGGCCCCAGAGGTCGGCCACCATCTCGATCAGGACAGACTCGGCCACGGGGTCGCGCGCCACGGTGTAGACGTCCAGCCGGTTCCCGCCACGGAGCAGGGCCACGTCCGCCACCGGAGCGCCTGTCACGGCCATCTGCTGGACGACCTGGCAGAGCACCTCGTCAGGGACCTCGTCGGTGCCCGGCTCGCCGTAGCCATCGGCCCGGGCGCTCCACTTCATCTCGACAACGCGCCCGTCCGCCCGACGCCGGTCGAGGCTGGCGAGCAGGAACGGGTGCTCCTTGGATCGCAGGAGCCGGTTGACCCGCCGGACGCTCTCGCCCGTCTGCGCGGTGTAGAGGTCCGCGATGAACGGCTCAAGGAACGTCCCGAGGAGCATCGGCAAGGACGGCTCGACCGGAGGCGTCAGGCCGCACTTGCGCGCCCACAGGCCGTACCGGCTCTCCCAGCGCGACAGGCCGAGCGCCGCGGCCGCCTCGGAGGCGCCGATGCCGTTCTGCCGCGCCTCGATCCAGGCAGGCGTCCGCTGGATGACGGCGAGGGACTCGTAGGCGGCGGTCATCGGCCGAACGCTTCCTGGAGCTCGCCCGGTGCCCAGCCGCGGCTCGGGCAGCCGACCCAGTGCGGCGTGCTGCCACCAGCGCCGCAGCACGGCCGGTGGGCGTCGCAGAAGCGGTCGTCGTCGCAGCCGCACTCCAGCGGCGTTTCGCAGACGCAGCCCCACTTGCGCAGGTCGGCGTCGCAAGCCGGGCGGTGGATGATGGTGGTCATGCCTTGCTGCCGATCGCCCCGCTGCTGCGCCCTCGGTCGTGAAGTTCGACCACGATGTCCATGACGCAGCGGAAGATCGGGCGGCCATACGTGGTGTTCAGTCCACGGGCACGTCCGAGGAGGCCAGATGGGCCGCCCGGGAACTTGTTCAGCTTCTTACGGAGACTCGGAACATCGATGCTGCCGCCGTGCTTGGCGAACATGCGACCGATGCCTTCGATGATCTTTCCCTCAAGGGCCTCGGCGGTCGGACCCCACGCGCTCTTGATGAGGGACAGGGCGGCGTCGAGCGATTGGCCGCCATCGAGCGCATACACCGTCTGGAGCGTGACGATGCAGGTAACGCGCCCGTCTCCCGCCCTCGGAACGATCTCCAGCCCATTGCGGTTGACGAGTGACTGGATGGCGACCGCATCGAGCCGTCGTGCCTGGAGTTCGTTGCGGAACCTCTCGAACGGCGTCGCGGCCGAGCGATCATTCAGCTTGAGGAACAGGTCGGATGAGCGGGCATCGGTCGAGACGGTCGTATGCACCTCCACCCGAACCATCCACTCTCCCATCCCGGCCCTGAGGAGGGCCTCAACGCGATGATGGCCATCGATCACCCAGAGTGCGGTCTCCCCGTTGATCGAATAGCGGACGGCGTGGAATGTCCCCAAGGCATCGAGGTCCATCTCGCGCTCGAACTTCTCGACCTTCGCGGGCCGCAGACCGTCGCGCTGGGCGGTCGGGTGGATCCGAAGTCGGCTGACCTCGACGTAGACGATCTCGTTTTCACTCCTGCCCGTGGTCATTCGATGCCTCCCAGCAATCGGTTCTTGACGGTCCGCAGACCTCTGGCGATCTCGGTGATCTGTCCGGTGAACATGGCCACATCCGCAGGCGTGGAGACCGCGCGGGCGTTGCCGTAGTTGATGGTCAAGAGGGCATCGGTCATGCCGGCCATCGTTGACAGGGCGCCCGCGAGCCGGTCTCGGGCCTTGTTGGCGAC
>JBBSCF010000217.1:0-2931 GCA_038250545.1 Candidatus Limnocylindrales bacterium
CATGGAGGCCGCGACCAGGGACCGCTGCGTGGCCCTGCTCACGGACCAGAGCCCGGCGTCCGTGGCGGACCCGTTCTGGCCGCTGGTCCACGGCGAGGACCGCGTCGCGCTGCCGGCCCTGCCGGACCTCACCGAGCTGCTGCACGCCCGGGGTCGTCAGCCGGAGGTGAGGATCGTCGAGCGCTCCCCGCGCTCCTTCGACTCCGTGCCGGCCCTCACCGCGTTCCTGCGCCGGCAGCTGTTCATCGCCGAGGGCGGCGAGAAGGACGTCCACTTCCGGGCGATCCTGCCCGAGCACATCACGCGCCGCGACGGCGGCTGGACGCTGACCGAGCGGCCCGCAGGCTCGCTGGGCGTGGTGACCTGGCGGGTCGGCGAGGGGGTCAGACCTTCACGAACCGCGTGACGATCCGGTACAGGTTGGTGGCGCCCCAGCAGGTCTGGAG
The DNA here is from genome assembly GCA_038250545.1 of Candidatus Limnocylindrales bacterium. Lineage (GTDB taxonomy): Bacteria > Chloroflexota > Limnocylindria > Limnocylindrales > CSP1-4 > CAIXZV01. The sequence goes on from JBBSCF010000217.1 coordinate 447, forward strand.
CGTGATGGACGGTCGCGAGGTCGCGTTCCACGCCCACCGCTCGCCCGTCTGGCCGTTCCAGACGTAGTTCCGGGGCACCTTGCGCGCCCAGGCGAGCTTGTAGCGGGTGACGTGCCCGCTGCGGTTCGTGAACGTGGCCACGATCCCGACCTTGAGCTGGTGCCGCCCCCAGGCCAGGTAGTACCGGTGGAACACGCCGTACGCGTGCCCGAAGATGAACAGGTTGTTGGTCCCGGAGCAGCGCCAGCGGAGCGCGAGGTTGGGGACCCTCCTGTCGCTGCACGACCACTGGTAGACGGGGACCGACAGGCCGATCGCGCGGATGCGCAGGGTCCCGAGGCGCGTGAGCGCCGACGGCGGGGCGGGCGTCCCCACCAGGGGCGGTGCCACCACCGAGGACTCGGGCGGCAGGACGGGTGACGGCCCCACGGTCCGGGCGGCGGCTGGCGGCGCACCGGCGCCCATGAGGCCGACCACGAGCAGGAGGACGAACAAGCGGTTCATGCGTGGACTGTACATGCGTGGACTGTCCCGCCGCTGGCCTGACCGGGCTATGGCCGAATGGTCCTGTTCCGGTACCCCGAGAGCCTTGGTCGGGAAGGAGGCAAGGCGCCGATGATTCCCGGCCAGGTCGACGACGTCCGCCCCCGGGTAACCGCCGTCAGCCGTCCCGGCTCACGAGCCAGTGGGACGTGTGCTGGAGCTTCTCGTTCACGGTCTGGATCACGTCCACGTGCGCGTTCGGGAAGCCCGCCTCGCGGAGCAGGTGCTGGACGAGGGCGCCCGCCTTGGCACCGTCGGGCTGGTCCTGTGCCCCGTGGACCTCGTCGCGCGCCTGCTCGAAAGCCTTCACGAACGCCATGTCGTCCCACGGGGTGATCCGTGCCTTGATGTGCATCGCGGCTGACATCGCGATCACCTCCAACTCGCAGTCTGCGCCCCCCGCGCAAGGCGTGCCAGAGCCGGACGTCCCCGGAACACCGCGCCCCGCGGCCGCGTGCGAAGATCGCGGTGTCATGGAGCACCTGCACGCGGTGGTGGGGCCGCTGGCCACGAACGTCCACGTCCTCGCCGACCCCGCCACGCGCGAGGCGATCGCGATCGACACGGCGACGCCCTGCGTCGACTGGATCCGCGGCGCGCTCGCCGAGCGCGGCTGGACGCTGAAGCTGATCGTCAGCACGCACGGCCACTGGGACCACGTGGGCGACAACGCGGCGGTCGCGGAGCACACGGGCGCGCCGATTGCGGTCCACCCGCTGGATGCCCATCGGCTGATCGACCCGCATCCGCTCTACGCGCCGTTCGCGATCGTGCCCTCGGTGCCGGCGGTCGAGCTCGCGGAAGGCGGGATCGTGCGCTTCGGTGAGATCCGTCTCCGCGTCCTGCACACGCCGGGCCACACCGAGGGCTCGGTCTGCCTCCAGGACGACGACAACGGGCTGCTGTTCAGCGGCGACACGCTGTTCCCTGGTGGCTGGGGGCGCGTGGACTTCCCGGGCGGGGACCCCGAGGCGATGGTGGCGTCGCTCTCGCGCCTCTCGACATTGGAGGACCGGCTCCGGGTGCTGCCCGGCCACGGCGCGGACACGACGATCGGGCGCGAGCGTCCCTGGATGGAACTCGTGCGCGACCAGGGGCGGCTGCCCTTCTAGGGTCCGGGTTCGGTGCCGCCGCGCGGCGGGTGGGCCGGCTGGCGGGTCAGTCGCCGCCTCGATCAGGGTCGGGCGTAGCGACCCTCGAGCGTTGCCGTGGCGAGAATCGTCGCCTTCCCGAGTGCGTCCCGCACCTCGGCCGCCCGTGGCGTACCGGAGAGCGGGAGCGCCTCCGCCAGCGCGGTGAGGGTGAACCGGTAGCGGTGCTCGCCCGATGGCGGGCACGGGCCGCCCCAGCCGACCTTGCCGAAATCGTTGGTGCCCTGCGGGGGACTGCCCGGGCTCGGACGCACATCCTCGGGCAGGCTGCCGCTCGCGCCGCCCGCCAGGTTGTACGCGATCCAGTGGACGAACCCGCCGGCGTCGGGGTCGTCCACGACCAGGACGAAGGCGCCGGTTGCGGCGGGCGCGCCGGCCCAGGCGAGGTTCGGGGACACGTCCTCACCGTCGCACGTGAAGCGCGCAGGGATGGCGCCGCCCGGCTCGAACGCGGTGCTGGTCACCACGAACGATGCCCCACCGTCGACGCTCGGCCCGGTCGGCACGGCGCTCGTGCCCGGGCCGCAGGACACGGCGACCAGGACCGTCGCGGCGAGCAGCGAGAACCGGGCCGGGAGCGTCATGGCGCGTCGATCCTACGCCTCCGCGGCGCCGTCACCGCCCGGCATCCAGCCCTCGGGGGCCGGGTGGTCGAGCGGCCGGCCGTAGGCCATCCAGCGGCGGCGGGCCGTGAAGCCCAGGCCCTCGTAGAGCTGGAGCGCGCCCGTTGGGTTGGTCCCGTCGACACCCAGCCAGGCCTCGTCCATGCCCCGCTCGCGCAGGACCCGGAA
>JBBSCF010000218.1:0-2912 GCA_038250545.1 Candidatus Limnocylindrales bacterium
AGATCGACCTTCAAACAAGAAGCCGACGCTCTATCCACGCTCGACGGGTATCATCGGAGGCCGCGCGCCTGTAGCTCAGTGGATAGAGCGTCGGCCTCCGGAGCCGAAGGTCGCAGGTTCGAATCCTGTCGGGCGCGCCACAGCCTCAATGTTCCGTCGCCGGCCCCGGCCGGGCAGCGCTGGCACCCGGACCTCCCTCGGCAGGGCGACGGCGAACCCATGCGCGTAGGCCCCCTCCGCCGCACGCTCACGAACTCCTCGCCCCGGACCGTTACCGACTGGTACACCGCCTCCATTCATGGTCGCCCGGGTCGGGGGCTTTGCCTTGGCCCAGGCCGACGCGAAAGTTGCGGATGTACTCGAGTGCCCGGGAGGCGTCGATCGCTCGGTGCGACTCCGCCTCGACGGCAATCGTCGCCTCTTCTTCCTTCATCCGGCGCAAGGCCAGCAGGAACGCTCGCTCTCGGCCCACCACCGCGAGTTCGGCGCGCCATCAGCGTCTGCACGCGCCCCCAGAGCAGGTCGTCGACCGGCGCCGCATCGCGCCATGGTGCAGGAGCTCGTTCTCCCTTCCTTCCGACCCCCCCGTGGTAGACCGGGTTGTTGAGGATGTCGTTCAGTGTCCGGTCATTCAGCCCCGACTCACGGGCGAGCCCCTCGATCGAGAAGGTGCCCGAGGCGTACCGCTCGAAGAGGCGCACGGCCGAGTCGATCGTGGCGGGATCGACGACAAGCGTTTGAGGGCGCTCGGTGATCCTCCGGAAACCCAGCGGAGCGTGGCCGCCTGGGTCGGCGAGCCGGCGGAACTTCGCCGCGTACCCTTCCCTGATGCGCTTGCCGAGGCGGCGGCTGTAGGCCTCGGCTTCGACCGTTTCCCGAGCCCACTCTCCCCACTCGTCTTCGTCCGACTAGAGCATGCGCTCGTCGCAGAAGAAGATTGCGGCCCCGGTCTGATGAAGAACGGCAGGCGTCGTGAGGGTCGGCTCGCTCAGCCCACCAACCGGATGCGCACGCCGAGCGCCTCGTAGACCGGTCGCGCCCGTGCATCGCCAGACACGAGCGCTCGGTCGTGCTGGCGGGCGGCCGCGCCCACGAGCGCGTCGTAGACGGCGCCGCCAGACATGCCCAGTCGGGCGAGCTCGGAACCGAGTGCGGCCGCGGTCTCCTCGGTGAGGAATGCCGACGCCGGGAAGTCGTGGGAAAGCAGGGCTGCGACGTCGGCCGGCGACCGGCGGAGTCCGCCGGGCAGCCGCGTCAGCACCGAGTAGGTCTCGAACCAGGCGTGGCCCGAGAGCCCCAGGCACCGGCCGAGGACAGCATCGAGGGTCGCCGTGTGTGCATCGTGGTCCTCGACGACGAGGGCGATCGCGGCGCTCGTGTCGAGCAGGAGGACCTCCTGCGGCTCAGCGTCCATGCCGGTCGGCATCAATCAGCTCGCGGACTGCCGCGGCGGTCAGGGGCGTGCCGGAGGCCGGGATGAGCAGCAGGCCACCGTCCTCGCGCAGCCCGCTGCCGCCGACCGGCTCGATCCGGATCGCGGCCCCGTCGAGCTCAAGCACCACCTCGCCCCCGCCGGCGAGCCCGATCCGGTCCCGGAGCGGGCGCGGGATGACGAGGCGCCCTGCCTTGTCGATGGTCGTCTTCATGCCATACATGATACCACTGCAGTGGCACTCTCCTAGCACTCGAACGGCATCCGCCCGCCTCCTTGCGGGGGGATCTGGGCGCAAGGTCCGGAGCCATGACGAGTCAGGCGCGAACCACCTGATGCAGATCAGCGCTCCAGGATGGCAACGCCCGGAACCGAAGCTCGGCCCACCTCGCCGCGCGCTTCAAGGCGCGCCAGCAACAGGTGGTAGTACAGCATCCCTTGTTGGGGCCTGAGTGCCTCGATAATGCTCACCACGTCGAGCACCTCCGGGCCCGCGACGAGCGCGAGGTTGCTCGCGACGCTGGTGTCATTCATCGGGAACACGTCGAGCCGCCCGAGCCCGCGCAGCAGGATCACCGCCGCGGTCCACGGGCCGATGCCCTTGATCTGCTGGAGCAGCTCCGCGGCCTCGACACTCGAGCGCACCTCAAGGATATCTTCGCTCAGCGTGCCAGACGCGAGTCTCTCGCCGGCGTTGCGCAGCGTCGCCACCTTCACGGCGCTGAGGCCGGTCGCGCGCAGCTCCCTGTCCTTTGCCGCTACGACATCCTCGGCGCTCGGGAACGTATGCAGCAGCACCCCATCGCTCTGTACCGATCGCTCGAAGGCCAGGATCAGGCGACGGACGATCGCTGTCGCCGACTGCAGACTCAGCTGCTGGAAGGCGATGACGTTGACCAATGCCTCCCAAAGCGATGCGTAGCGCGGCGGCTTCACGCCGCGCATCCGGAGGACCACGGGGCTCAACCAGGGTAACGCCGCGGCCGCGCGGCCGAACTGCGTGAGGTCGCGATCGACCCCAAGGATCCGCCCGACGAGTGCAAGGGTTTGATCGTGCTCGACTGCGTCCCCGTCGATCGTCACGGTCAGCATCTCCGGACCGGCCTGCTCCACGCGCACGATCACAGGGCCGGACGCTGCGCGGAGCGCGCGGAGATAGTGCCCTTCCGGGGTGAGCAGATCAACGATGTTCGTCGAGAGGCGCCGCAATATGCTCACGGTGAGATCGAGCCGGTACGGCACCATGACGCGGAGCTCGTACTGCGAACGGGAGCGTGTCGGCCGGATAGCTGGCAGCGATGAGGGAGGGGCCGCGGATTTCGGCATCGGATCCACCGGGCTAGTGTCCTGATTCATAAGTGTGTGCCATAATGGCGGCATCGTCTACGCTGTTCGAGGCTTGGAGGATGCTGCCATGCCCAGAGGTCGCCCGCTGGCCGTGCTGACGCTCGAAGACCGGGACCGGGAAGCGCTCACGCGC
>JBBSCF010000219.1:0-2891 GCA_038250545.1 Candidatus Limnocylindrales bacterium
GCTTTGCCGACATCGACCGACGACAGGTCGATCTTGGGCCATTCGATCTTCGAGATGGCCTCCGGGAGGTCGATCTTCGGACCCTCCAGCTTCGAAAGGTCGAGGTCTGGAAGATGGATCTCTGAGAGTGAGCGCACGATTGTCAAGGGACAGCGGGACTTCCTCTTGGGCGGACAGCAGATCTCCCTCTCTGCGGACACGTGATCTCCATGCCGGCGGACAGCTGATCTCCCGTGGTGGTCAGCCGAGCGGCACCACCCCCTTCCCCGCGGTCGCCTCGGCGAGCCGGTAGCTGGCGCCCTCGGTGAGGACGACGTGGGCGTGGTGGAGGAGCCGGTCGACGGTGGCCGTGGCCAGCGTCTTGGGCATGATCGTGTCGAAGCCCGACGGGTGGAGGTTGCTCGTGACGGCCACGCTGCGTCGCTCGTAGGCGGCATCGACGACCCGGTAGAAGGCCTCGGCAGCCTCGATGCCCGCCGGCAGCATCCCGATGTCGTCGACGACGATGAGGTCGCTGCGGCAGATGCGGGCGACGACCCGCCCGGTCGAGCCGTCGACCTTGGCCCGCCCCAGGGTCGCGGTCAGCGACTCGAGGCTGAACCAGGCGACCCGGCGCCCGGCGTCGATGGCGGCCGAGGCGAGACCCTCGAGGTAGTGGGTCTTGCCGGTACCGCTGGGACCCGCGAGGACGACGTTCTCGGCCCGGGTCAGCCACTCGAGCGTGGCCAGGGCGCGCTGGGTTCCGAGCGGGATGGCCGACTCCGACTCGCGCCAGGAGGCAAGGGTCTTGCCCGACGGGAAGCCTGCCGCCCGGCGGCGCATGGCCGTCGTCGCCGCATCCCGTCCCGCAGCCTCTTCGGCGAGCAGCACCCGGAGCACCTCGGCCGGATCCCAGCGCTGGGCCCGCGCGGTCGCGCAGACCTCGGGGGCGGCCCGCCGGATGTACGGCAGGCGGAGCCTGTGGAGGACCGCGACAAGCTCCGGGGGCAGGGGCGGCGGCTCGGGCAGGTTCATCGCCCGAAGCCTTCCCAGGCGCCCGTGCCCGGCTGGACGCTGAACGCCTCGTCAGCGGTGGCCAGGGCCTCGGCGGGCTCGCGGGCGGCGAGATGGTCGAGGATCGAGGCGAGGTCGGCCTCCGCGAACCGCCCCGCGGCGGCCGCGGTCGCGAGCGCGGTCTCGACCCGCTCGCGTCCGACGAGCGCTGCGAGCTCGACCGCCCGGGCCATCTTGGCCCGCACCCGGACCGCCCCGGACGCTGCCGCCTCGATGAGCCAGGTCTCGGCTCCGGGGCCGATCAGCAGGAAGGCGATCTCAGCCGGATCGACCGGTCTCGGCCGGGCTCCCCGAGTGCCCCGCCCCTGGGGATGGTCGGGATAGTGGGCGGGGTCGACCCGCGGCTGCCCGGGCGTCGAGCGGGCATGGCGCGCGATCTCGGCGAGCCCGTTCTGCGTCCGGCCGACGACGACGACCTCGTCGCCCGCGACCCGGACCCAGACCTCCGTCCCGACGAACGCGCGGGGCACGCTGTAGCGGACCGAGCCCAGGCGGATCGTCTGGTCGTCGTTCACCGTCCGGGTCTCGCCCAGGGCCGCGGTGTACGGCTCGGGGGGCAGGACGTGGAGGTGGGCACGCTCGATCGCGAGCCGGTCGTCAGGTCGCGCCCCGGTCTCGCGGTGGACCCTCGCGTTCACGGTGGCGCAGAACGCGACACAGGCGGCGGCGAGCTCGCCGAAGCTCCGATAGGCGGGCAGCAGGTTGGCGCTGGTCGGGACGAGGTCGGCCTTGGCGATCTTGACCGTGCTCTCGGAACCGCCCTTGCTCTCGGGATCGAAGGGCACACACGCGTTGACCTCGAGCCCGTAGTGGCGGCCCGCGGCGACGATCTCGGGATGGCGGACCCCGATCCCCGCGATGCGGTCGATCGTGACCGTCTTCTCGTTGTCGGTGAGGGCGTACGTCGGTGCGCCGCCGACCTGGCGCAGGGTGGCATCGAGGCACGCGAGGAGGGTGCCCATCGTGCGGTCCCAGGTCGGGATGACGACCCGGAACCGGCTCCAGGCGAGCCAGGCGCAGAACAGCAGCGTCGGCCGGCCGTCGATCACGGGGCCCTTGCCCCAGTCGAACTGGAGCCACATGCCGGGCTCGGTGATCCAGGGCCGGTACGTGCGCCGCCGGCCGGCCCGGAACGCCGCCTTGGCCGCCCGGACGGCCCGCCTCGTCGTGCGCTCGCTCGCGGCATACGGGTGCGCGGGATCGAGGGCGCACAGGCGCTCGTGGACGACGTCCGCCCGGACCCGGCCGCCCGAGCGTTCCACGAGCTCCTCGATCTTGGCCCGGTGGCGGTCGACGAGCATCGGCCGGGCAAGCCTCGTGCTGGGGTCGGCACCCGTGTCACGGGCGTCGACGTAGCGGGCGACGGTCTTGGGGTCGCAGCCGGCGAGGTCGGCTGCGGAATGGGAACAGCGGGTGAGGTCGAAGGCCTCGAGGATCTCCATGATCTCCCTGTCAGACTTCTGCACGATCCCTCCGGTGCGGGTGACGACTTGGGTGTTGGAACACCACAAGGGTCGCCCACCCGGGGGGATCGAGAGGCTGGACGTGGACGCGGCGTGGAGATCGGCTGTCCGCCGGCGTGGAGATCAGCTGTCCGTCAGCGAGGAAGTCCGTGTCCGCCTACAGGGAGGTTGGCATGTCCGCTGTCACACCTCTGGCACGTGTGCCCGCTTCATCCGGGTCATCAGGCCGACTCGGATCTCGCCCTCGTCGTGGAGCCTGGCGTGGAAGCCCTGCGGGCCGGATCGCCGGCGCCCTGAGTAGTTGCGCGCGCCTGGGCGCGCGCCACCGCCATTGATCGGCCTGGCTGGTCGAGAGCTCGATGAAATTCAGGCCGA
>JBBSCF010000220.1:0-2883 GCA_038250545.1 Candidatus Limnocylindrales bacterium
ACTCGGCCCGGCCGTAGACGATCTTCACCGGCCGACCGGTCCGGACCGCACCGAGCGCGGCGAGGGCCTGGCAGGAGATCTCCGTTTTGCCGCCGAAGGCGCCGCCGCTGACGGTGGGGACGAGGCGGACGCGCTCGAGCGGCAGGCCCATGGTCCGGGCGATCTCGGAGCGCTGGTAGTGGGTGTACTGGGTCGAGGTCCGGACGATGAGCGTGTCGCCCTCCCAGGCGGCCAGCGCGGCTTCCGGCTCGAGGTAAGCGTGCTCGTTCCAGGGGGTCGTGTACGTGCGCTCGACGACGACATCGGCGCCGGCCAGCGCCCCCGCGGCGTCGCCGGACCGGAGCCAGTGCTCGGCCAGCAGGTTGCCCCCGGGATGGACCGCCGGGGCGCCGTCGGCCAGCGCCTCGTCGGGCGTGCGGACGGCCGGGAGCACGCGGTATTCCACCCCGATCGCCACGAGCGCAGCGGCAGCCGCCTCCGGCGAGGTCGCCACGACCAGGGCGACCGGATCGCCGACCCGGCGGACCACCGCCTCAGCGAGGACGGGCTCGTCCTTGACCTTGCGCCCGTAGCTGTTCCTGCCGGGGACGTCACCCGCGGTCAGGACCGCCTCGACGCCCGGCAGCGCCCGGGCCCGCTCGATATCGATGCGGACGATCTCGGCATGGGGGTGGGGGCTCCGGAGCGCCCGCGCATGGAGCATCCCGTCGACCGCGAGGTCTGCCGCGTAGATCGCGCGTCCCGTGGTCTTCTCGAGCGCGTCGGTGCGCTGGAACCGGGCGCCCTTCGCGGGCGAGTTGGCGCCGCTCCCCTCCGGCGGCTCCGGCCACCGCCGGGGCGATCCCTGCCGTCCGTTCGCCACCCACTCGACCGCGTCCACGATGCCCTGGTAGCCGGTGCAGCGGCAGAGGTTGCTGCCGAGCCAGCGGGAGATCTCGCCCCGCGTGGGATGCGGATTGCGCTCGAGGAGCGCGGCGGAGGCCATGATCATCCCGGGCGTGCAGAAGCCGCACTGGGCAGCATCGGCCGCCGCCAAGTCCTGCTGCAGCGGGTGTGGGGCGTCGGGGCTGCCGAGGCCCTCGATCGTCACGACGGCGCGGCCATCGGCGTCGCTCGCGGCCGTCCGGCAGGCCCGCGCCATCTTCCCGTCGACGAGGACGACGCAGCTCCCGCAGGTGCCGTCGTCGCAGCCTTCTTTCGTCCCGACGAGGCCGAGGCCCTCCCGCAGGAGGTCGAGAAGCCGCCACCCGGCGGGCGCGTCGATGCCGCGCCGATCGCCGTTGACCACCAGCTCCACGCTCGTCGCCTCGGCCATGTCACTCCTGTCATCGTGGGACGCGCTGGCCGGGCGCACGACCCCGCGGCTCGAGGACCCGACCGGCGGACGCCATTATGCCGAGATGTTCGGTCGGCCTCGTCGCGGCGCCCTGCAGCGACCCCGGGCGGGAGTGGCAGGGCGGGTACGTCGCGGCGGCAGATCGGCGTCGGCGCTACGGCGCAGCCTTCCAGTCGTCGCTCGGCATGATCCGGCGCATGAACTCGTCGAAGAGCGGGACCGTGAAGCCGGTGTCGCCGTGGCCTGGGCTCCAGACCATGCCCTTGCCGATGAGCTGGCTGCGCAGCGGGGCGAGCGAGGTGACCTTGCGGTCGAGAACGCGGGCGATGTCGCCCGAGCGGTGCGGCCCGGGTCCGAGCTGCGCCATCGCCCGCAGGTAGCGCTTCTCGGCCGCGGTCAGGCGGTCGAAGCGCACGCCGAAGAAGCCGGCGTCGAGGGCGGCGATCGCCGTCGCGGAGCCCGCGGCGACATCGGCGGCGGAGATCGGGGACGCAGCCGCCGCGTCCCAGGCGTGCTTGCCCCACTCCTGGAGGAAGTAGGCGTAGCCCTGGGTCGTCCGGACGATGCTCGCGACTGCGTCGGGCGTGATCTCCACTCCCTCGTCATGGATCGGCTTCACGATCGCGAGCGTCGCGGCCTCGCTGCCGAGCGGGCCGATCTCCGGAAAGTCGAAGAGCCTCTCCGCGTACGACTTCGCCCGCCCCATGCGGCCCCGGAGCGGGGGCAGCCCGGCGCCGACCAGCACGACCGGGAGCTGCCGCTGGGCCGTGCGGTGGAGGGCGATGATGAGCGCCGCCAGCTCGTCCTCCTCGACGTACTGGAGCTCATCGACGAAAAGGGCGAGGGCGGTCTCGGCCTCCTTCGCGGCGGCGCCCGCGGCCTCGAGAAGGGCCTGCAGGTCATGCTCCAGGTCGCCATTGTCGGCGAGGCCGGGCTCGGGCTCGAAGTCGATGCCGACCTCGATGTCCTGGTACTTGAGCTTGAGCGCCCGCGCGAAGCCGGCCAGGCCCCGCAGGGCCCGCGTGGCGAGCGTCCTGGCACGCTCCTCACGGGAGAGGCGCAGCAGCGCCCGTCGCAGCTCCGGGGCGAGCAGGGCCGGCAGGGAGCGCGACTCGGGCGCTTCCATGCGAAGGGTGTGGATCCCCACCGCGTCGGCGTCATCGCGCATCCGGTCGAGGAGGACGGTCTTGCCGACCCCGCGCAGGCCGACCATCAGCACGCTCTTGGCCGCGCGGCCGCTGCGCACGCGGGCGAGGGTCACCCGGACGGCCTCGAGCAGCTCGTCGCGGCCGGCGAGCTCCGGGGGCGGCGTCCCGGCGCCCGGGGCAAAGGGGTTCGTGGCTGGGTTCATGGCCCGTCTATGCGAAGGTTAGGCAAGTTATGCGCTGAGGCTAACATCGCGCGCTCCAGCATACGCTCGCCCGCCGGGGAATGCCGGGTCATGCCCGCTCGCGTGCCAGCCAGCCAGTGAGCAGATGCACCTCGACCACGGCCGCGGCACGGGTCGCGAGCTCCAGATCTAGGGTGATCAGTGCCGCCTCATGGCG
>JBBSCF010000221.1:0-2831 GCA_038250545.1 Candidatus Limnocylindrales bacterium
AGGCCCCGGGACCGGCATCGTGACGTGCGTGCCCCGGATGAGCTGGTTACCCGAGGTTCAAATCCTCTCGCCCCGACCAATCCTTCGTGGCCGTGGCCCGCACGGGCGCGGCGCCGCGCCCGATTGCGGTTTGTCGGCCGGCCGCTCGATCCTCCTGCGGTGCGCACGCGGAAACCTCCCCGTGCCCGTGCGAAACGGCCCACGCCGTCGCGGACCCGGATCGTCCTCCGCACCACTTACCTGGCGCTTATCTCGGGCCCACGGGCGACGGCGGAGGCGGGCTCGGAAACCCCGAGCGGAGAGGGGCCGTTGGTGTCGCCGCACTGCACTCGGTGATCGCCGAGGAGGCGGAGGTCGCCCGGCGTGACGTAGGGGTCCTCGGAGGGCTCGCGCACCTCGTCGGGGTCGGTCAGCCCGGCGCTCGCGTTCCTGCCCGCGAGATCGCCCAGGAGCGTGAGCAGGACGTCGCCGTCCACGTGCACGTCGGCCAGGAGGGCCTGGAGCTTCTCGTCGTCACGGTCTGCTATCGCGCCGATCGGGTTGAGGGTCGCGTGGACGAGCGTTTCCTCGTCGGGATCGAGATCGACCTACAGCACGGGCACGGAGGATTTCGTTCCGGCTGATCGCCAGGGCCACCCGAGCGTGGCCATCGACGGCCCGTCCGCTGGTATGGCCGGCGTCCGAGGTCGTCGCCCACGGGGTCGACAGCGCCTCGAGGTACCGCGGCGGGCGCACGGTCGGTCGCCTCCGCGTCCTCGGTGTCCCTTGCTGTCGATCTCCGGCTTCGTGGACCCCGGACTGCTCGTGGCGACAGACAGCCGGTGTCCGACTATCGCGAAGATGGATTAGAATAATCGCCACGACCGATAGATAGAGGCAATCCCGTGTTGTTCTCCGCCATGACACTGACCACCGAGGAGCGGTGGGTGCTCGATCACGTCGAGGAGCTTCGGGCCCTCCTCGGCGCACGAACCCGCGAGCCGCAGGTCTGGGTGGGCCTCCTCCGGCGCGCCGCGCTCGCCCGGGCGATCCAGGGCTCCAACAGCATCGAGGGCTACAACGCGTCGATCGAGGACGCGCTGGCGGCGGTCGACGACGACCAGCCCGCCGACGCCCGGGACGAGACGTGGCGGGCGACGATCGGGTACCGCGACGCCATGAGCTACGTCCTCCAGCTCGCCGACGACCTCCACTTCGAGCTCGACGCCACCCTCATCCGCAGCCTCCATTACATGCTGCTCTCCTACGACCCGTCGAAGAGCCCGGGGCGCTGGCGCCTCGGCTTCATCTACGTCCGGCGCGACGAGGACGGGGAGATCGTCTACACGGGCCCGGACGCGGAACTGGTCTCTGGCCTCATCCGGGAGCTGGTCGACGAGCTCCGCGACGCGACGAGCCCAGGCATGGTGCAAGCGGCGATGGCGCATCTGAACCTCGTGATGATCCACCCGTTCCGCGACGGCAATGGGCGCATGGCGCGCGTGCTCCAGACCCTCGTTCTGACGCGGCAGGGGATCCTCGGGCCGGCGTTTTGCAGCATCGAGGAGTACCTCGGCCGGAACACCCACGCCTACTACGACGTGCTGGCGGACGTCGGGGCTGGCAGCTGGAGCCCGCGCAATGACGCGCGTCCCTGGGTGCGCTTCTGCCTGACCGCCCACTACCGCCAGGCGAGGACGCTGCTCCGCCGCGGCGAGGAGGCGGAGCGCCGGTGGGAGGCGATCGACCGCGAGGTCCGGCGCCTCCGCGTCCCCGAGCGCTCGATCCCGGCCCTGTTCAACGCTGCCCTGGGTTACCGAATCCGGAACGCCACGTACCGGTCCCTGGTGGAGGACGTCTCCGAGCTCGTCGCGAGCAGGGATCTCCGCGTCCTCGTGGAGGCCGGCCTGCTCGCACCTGAGGGGGAGCGCCGAGGCCGGAGCTACCTGCCGTCTCCGAGCCTTCGCCAGATCGAGGTTTCGATCCGGTCCGATCGAGCTCGGGACGACACGGACCCGTTCGAGGTCGCTCAGGCGGCTCTTCGGAGCGCCCCGCTCCCGCTCCCGCTGTGGCCGGACGCGGCGCTGGACTGACGTCGCGAGGGCATCGACCAGGCGCGCCGGGGCAGTGCGGGGGGCGCTCGGGCAGTCTGTTCTCGCCTGCGCGCGGAGATGCCCACGGGCCAACCTGCGCGGATCCCCGATCAGGGACCGGGATCATTCGCGAAACCCGGCCGAGCAAACGCAGTCGCGAGGCGCGGTCAGGGAGCATGTGCGCGTCGCCCTATGGGCTACCCCACCCCCCCGTCGGTCGCCGCACCCTTCGTCGAGTTGCACGACCGACACAGCACCGCGGTGTTGCCGATGTCGAACGGCGCACCGCCAGCGGCGAGCGGCACGATGTGATCGACGGTCAGGTCGCTTGCGTGGCGGGCAGGGCGCCGGTAGCCGGGGCACCAGTCCCCGTGCTCGCCGCGCCAGGCGCGGAGCACGCGGGTGCTGAGGCGCTGCCAGGCCCGGGTGCTGTACAGGGCGTTGTGCCGGCTGCGGTTGGACTGCCGGGCGTGGTCGGTGCAGCGACTACCCGCGCGGCTGGTGGGGACGCCACTCGCGGCCTTCGTGGCCGGCGGCGGCTCTGTGTCCGATGCGGCTGCGCTCGTCGGCGTCGCCGGTGGCCGTCCCTCACGCCGGGCTCACCCGGCTGCGCGTGATGAGGCCGAGGATGACCGCGGTGACCGCGAGGATCGCGCCGATCTGGTCGGGTGCGAGGGAGAGACCGAATGCCACGACCAGGGCGATGACCGCCTGGACGAGGGCAAGGACCATCGCGGGTTCGCGGCCGAAGATTGCGCC
>JBBSCF010000222.1:0-2830 GCA_038250545.1 Candidatus Limnocylindrales bacterium
CAGCGCCCGCTCGACGTCGCGGCGGTCCTGCCGCTCGCGCAGCGTCTGCCGCTTGTCGTAGGTCTTCTTCCCCTTCGCCACCGCGATCTCCACCTTGGCCCGCCCGTCCTTGAAGTACAGCGCCAGCGGAACGATCGTAAGGCCGCTCTCTCGCGTCTTGTGGGCGATCTTCGCCAGCTCGCTGCGGTGCAGGAGCAGCTTGCGCTTGCGACGGGGAGCGTGGTTGGTCCAGGTGCCCGAGGAGTACTCGGGGATGTGCACCCCTTCGAGCCACAGCTCGTCGCCGCTGAACGCGGCCCAGCCGTCGACGAGCGAGGCCCGGCCCATCCGCAGCGCCTTGACCTCGGTGCCGGTGAGCGCGATCCCCGCCTCGTAGACGTCCTCGATGAGGTAGTCGTGGCGGGCCTTGCGGTTGCCGGCCACCATCTTGCGCCCCTGCTCCTTAGCCACCGCCGTCCTCGTCTCCGCGTCGTCGCCGTCGTCCCGGGTCGCAACGCTACCTGTCTGGCAGGTATGCCGGTGCCGGCCCGAGCGGGTGCGGACGCGGTGCGGGTGCAGTGAGAGGGCGCGGGTGGGGCGCACGGGGCCGGCCCGGCACGCAGCAGCGGCGGCGGGTCAGAGCCACTTCAGGGGGTCGACCGGGGTCCCGTTCTCGCGAGTCTCGAAGTGGAGGTGGCAGCCATCGGAGAGACCGGTCGTTCCCTCCCAGCCGATGACCTGGCCGCGCTGGACGTGGCCGCCGGGGACGGCGATCCGGCTGAGGTGGTTGTAGGTCGTCGCGAGGTCGACGCCCCCGTGGTAGCCGTGGTCGATGACGACCTGGTTGCCGTAGCCGCCGGCCCAGCCGGCCGAGACGACGACGCCGTCGGCCGCCGCGTGGATCGGGGTCCCGCACGGGGCCGCATAGTCACGCCCGGCATGCAGCCGCCAGTAGTGCAGGATCGGGTGGTAGCGCATCCCGAACTCGGAGCTGATCCAGCCCACCGTCGTCGGGGGCGAGAGGAAGCCGCGGCCCCCTGCGCCGCTGTCCCGGCCGGCCCTGCGGGCTGCCGCCGCTCTGGCGGCGAGGACCTTGGAGAGCCGGTCGGACTCGGCCTTCATGTCCGCGAGCCTCTTCTTCTCCGCCGCGAGCTGGGCGGCCACCGAGGCCGCCTGGGTCTTCTGGCTGGCCGCGAGTGCCTCGAGGGACGCCTTGGCTGCCGCCGCCTGGTCGCGGGCCGCGGCCGCTGCGGCCAGCGCGTGCGCCGCCTCCTGCTGCGCGGCGACCGAGTCGGCACGCAGCGCGGACAGATGGTCCTCCTGGGCGACCTGACCCGCCTGCGCGGTCGCGAGCCTGCCCATCGATTGGTGCTGCAGGTCCATCACGGTGTTCACCATGGCCAGCCGATCAGCGAAGTCCTGTGGCGAGCTCGAGCTCATGGCGACGGCGAGCTGGCCCAGGCCCTGCTCCTGGTACAGCTGAGAGGCGAATCGAGCGACATCGGTGTGCCCGGCGGTGATCGAGGCTCGAGTGGCGTCCAGCTCGTCCTGCGCCTTGGCCTCGCTCGCCCTGGCGAGCGCGAGGTCCTGCTCGGCGCGGGCGTTGACGAGCTCGGCGACGACGGCGGCGCTCTGGGCGCTGACGAGCGCCGCCTGGGCCGCGGGGATCTTGCCCTCGGTGGTGCTCAGCGCCTCGTATGCCGCCGTGAGGGTCTTGCTCGTCTCGGCGAGATCGGCCGTCAGCCCCTTGATGCCCTGGTCGACCTTCTGCTTCTGGGTTCCCGGATCGACCGCGGCGGGAACCGCCACGACGGCCGAGGCAGCGCGCGGCACAGTGGCCGCGGCCGCGCCGGTCACACCGATGAGAGCCGCCGCGCACCCGAGGGCTGCCCCGACGACGGCCATCCGGCGCTGAACAGGGCCGATCTTCGAGCCGCTCCGATATCCCACAAGTCACATTGGTAACACGGATCGGGGGCCTTGGGAACCACCGGGTGGGGTGATTCGCCGTTCCGTGCGGTCTGCACGGCTCACGCGCGAGGGGGTTTCAGACGCGAAGGAACCGGCGCAGCGTCGCGACGCTCGTGAGCACGGCGAGCACGAAGACCCCGCCGACCATCCACGGCGTCAGGCTCCACACGTCGCTGGCGCCGATGAGCGCCGAGCTGAGGGCGATCTTGCTCAGCCCGAGGTTGAAGATCAGCAGCAGCAGCCCCCACAACAGGGCGATGGCGAGCAAGGCCCCGAGCATGGCGACGATGAGCATCTCGATGATGAACGGCATCCGGATGGTCCAGTTGGACGCACCCACGAGCCGCATGATGGCGATCTCTCGGCGTCTGGTGAAGGCGGCCTGCCGGATCGTCGTCGCCATGAGCAGCACCGCGCACAGCACCATGAGGGAGGCGAGGAACACCGAGAAGAGGGTGACCCAGTCGATGATGTCGAAGAAGGACTTGAGGACCTTCTGCTGGTCCTGGACGCTCGCGACGCCGGGCGCGCCCTCGAACTGGCTGGTCACGACCGAGAACTTCGTCGGGTCCTTGAGCTGCACCCGGTAGCTCTGCGGGATGTCCCCGACCTTGAGGTTGTCGATCACGGGGCTGTTGCGCATCTGCAGCTTGAACCGGTCGAACGCCTGCTGCTCGGACTCGAAGTAGACGGCCCTGACCTCGGGCATCGCTTCGAGCTGGGCCTTGATCGTCGCCCGCTGGGCGTCGGTGACCGACTGGCCCTGGCAGTTGGGCTGCACGGCGACCTGGTTGCACAGGAAGATCGACACCTGGATGCGGTCGTACCAGTAGCCCTTCATCGTGTCGGCCTGGCGCTGGGCGAGCAGGCCGAGGCCGAG
>JBBSCF010000223.1:0-2825 GCA_038250545.1 Candidatus Limnocylindrales bacterium
ACGGCAGCTGATCGATGGGAGGCGCTCGCGGCTCATCCGGTCCGACACGGCCGAGGCACGCAAGAAGCGGCACCAGCGGTCCCCCGAGGGGACATTAAGGTGCATTGGTCGGGGCGAGAGGAGTAGCGACGACGATATCGACCTTCCTGTCCCGATCTCGCGGAGGCTGCGGTGCCGCGTCCTGGCGCCCACGAGCGCTGCGTGAGGTGCGGCCGCAGCCTTCCTCACCCCCGCGTCAGCCCCTACCCAGCAGCGTGTCGATGCCGGCGAGCACGAGCTCGAGGCTCGACGCCGAGAGGCGGCCGGCGCGCTCGGTCAGCACATCGCGGTCGAGCGTCACGAGCTGCGTGACGTTGGCGACCGAGGGTTTCGGGAGGCCGGTGGCCCGGGCCGCCAGCAGCACGTTGCCGGGGGCGTCCGCCCACCGGAGGTTGCTCGTGAGCGCGACGCAGACGACGGTACGAAGGGAGCTCGCGTTGAACGCGTCGCCCTGCACCACGACGACGGGGCGCCGGTACCCGGGCTCGGAGCGGACGGGCTCCGCCAGGTCGGCCCACCAGATCTCGCCCTGGGCGATCACCACTCGGCGGCGCCAAGCGTGCGGCGGGCGGCCGCGGCGGCGAACGGGTCGGGGGCGGTCTCGCCGACGTCCGCGAGCACAGCGTCCAGGCCGGCCGTCACCTCGTCGGGCGCGTGGCGGGCGACATACTCGCGCAGTGCGGCGCTGTACACCTCGCTGCGGGAGCGGCGGGAGCGCTTCGCGAGGCGGTCCGCCTGGGCGAACAGATCGTCGGGCACCGAGACGGCTGTCTTCATACCGGGAGTATAACCGTGCGTGGGGCGGGGAACAAGAGAGCCGGACCGCCTGGGTCCGGCTCTGCTTGAATAGAACAAGCGTTCTGGTCAGGGCGAGAGGAGACAAACCTCCACGACCGACCTTAATGTCCCGGTTCCGCTCCCCCTCGAGATCGCTCTGACGGGCGTGGAGCGGTGGATCGGCGGAGCGACGGCCTGGCCGAGGCGCGAGTCCGAGCGGTATCGCTGGCGGGGTTCGCTCCTCGGGGGGCCTGAGGTGCGGCGACCGGGCGCGTGCGTGTTGTGGTCCCCATGGTTGGCCCACTGCGCACAGGGCCGACCCCCGCCTGTCGGCAGCATCGCGTACGATCGGATGTCCAATGTACACCACCTCTACCAACTTGACACTCTCGACACAAGGGAGGAGACTGGGCGCCCATAGCGAGGTTCTAAAGATGACACCGCTCCTCCAGGTTCGAGCAGCTGCCCGCGGGCTTGGCGTCCACGAAAACACCCTCCGGCGGTGGGAGGAGCGCGGGCTGATTCGTGCCGTGAGGCTGCCAAGCGGCGTCCGCCGGTTCCGGGCCGAAGACATCGAGACAATGCGCGCGCAGATGTTCAGCGGCTTCCCCCCAATCGTCGAGGAGGACCTGCCGAAGGGTCGCGGGACGAGCGTCGATAGGTAGTCGATTTCGGCGCAGGCTGGCGGGATGCGCTCGATGCCCCCGCCGAACCCTGCGAGAGGGCCAACCAGCGGAGGCGAGGACGATTTGGCGGACGCTGTGTATCGACCCGCTGACAGCGAGTATTGGGTCCCCAACTGGTCGAGTCTCCTCTTCAGCGGAGACCTCTTCGCCGCGATCCCATTCGTCGACCAGCCGTCCGAGGTTCTGGTCGATGGGACAGGCCGAGGCAAACACTTCCTCGGGCCCATCGCGTTCGGGTACGGGTTGCTGATCTCGCCAACCTGCGACATGGTCGACCAGAGAACCCTCGTGGCCTCCCATCCGTATCGCGTGTTCGTACCCGTCGTGCCGCTGTCGGTGGTGGCCGACGGTGCGCCTGGCACACGGGGCAATCTCGGACTCATCAGGAGTCGCGACACGGTCATCCCGTACATGTACCTTCCGCCGCTACCCGGTGTTCTCGACGAGTCCGCGGCGTGTCTGTTTCGCCCGGCGCTGATCTCTGACGAGGATCTGCGCCACGCCCCACGTCGCATCGCTCAGCTCGGGCCGGAAGGTCGTCGCCAGCTCAAGATCAAGCTGATCCGCTACTGGGGCCGCCTCGATCCGGAACGTGAGGATGTCAACCCGAGGGAGAAGGACGAGGAGCGATTCACGGTCGCCGACGGCGAGCGAAGCCCGTACGACATCGACCCCACGGTCTTTCCGGAGGAAGTCCCGGCCTGGCCGGAGCGGGCTTCGTCCGACTGATCCCCGGTTCGATCTGATCAGCTCGTGGGGGTCGAAAACCCCGGTTCGATCACGCCGCGAGTCCGTGGTACTCGTGGATCAGCCCGCCGAGCAGGTCCCGCCGATGGACATCCCGAGGGCTGATCAGCATGGGGGGCGAGGCTTCGGCGATCGGGGTCGCAAGGTCGAGCCCGCGATGGGGCCCTCGCGGTTGTCGTGGGTAGCATAGGTTCGAAGGGTGCGATCGAGGTGGCGCCGGCCGAGGATCAGTGACCAGTCCAGGCACTCGGCCCGGATGGTCTCGATCACCCGCTCGGCGTAGGCATTCGCGTTGGGGGTCCGGATCACCCGCGCCCTGCCGAGCGAACGACCTCGTCCAACATCCCGCTGAACTTGGCGTCCCGGTCGCGGATGAGGAACCGGATCGCGGTGGACCGATCATCGAGCTCCATGGCGAGGTTCCGGGCCTGCTGGGTCACCCACGCCGAGTCCGGGTGCGCCGTCGAGGGGCTCACGAAGATCCGCCGGCTTCCCGAGCTCGATGAACACGAGGACGTAGAGCGTCCGGAGCCACGCGGTCTCGACGCTGAAGAAGTCGCAGGCGACGATGCCACC
>JBBSCF010000224.1:0-2804 GCA_038250545.1 Candidatus Limnocylindrales bacterium
CGGAGCCACTTCGTTCGTGATCCCAATCGATCGAC
Organism: Candidatus Limnocylindrales bacterium; assembly: GCA_038250545.1. GTDB lineage: Bacteria > Chloroflexota > Limnocylindria > Limnocylindrales > CSP1-4 > CAIXZV01. The sequence goes on from JBBSCF010000224.1 coordinate 36, forward strand.
GTCCTCGTCGGTTGGCGCCTTCTAGCGGGCCACGGCGCGCCGGCTGACCCAGTCGACCTCGATCCGCTCGAACAGGTCGCGCACCCAGGCCGCCCGGGTCTCGAGCGCGGCGTGGTCGAGCAGCCCGATCATCTCGTCGGTCAGCTCCTGCGCGACCCACTGGGTCGTCCGCGCCATTCAGGGGTTCATGCTGTACTTCGGGCCGGTCTCGTCGGCGCTCTTCGACTTCGCGACGTTCGGGCAGCTGCTCCTCGGGCTCGGCGCGCGCGAGCAGGTCTTCCACACCGGCTGGTTCATCGAGTCCCCGTTCACGCAAGTGCTGGTCGTGCTCATGATCCGGACGCGCGCTCGCCCCTTCTGGCAGAGCCGCCCCCGCTTTCGCGCCTGCTGCGTGGGGCCCGCGGAAGTCCCCGCTGACCTTGAGCAGACCCGCGCCCGACATGACGCGGACCGGATGCGCCGGGATAGTGCGGCGCTGCACGCGACCATCTCCCTCTCTGCGTCGAAGGCGACCACAAGGCCAAGCACGCGGCGCGCCGATCCGGCGCGGGTCGGCCGACCGGGCCGTGACGTCCCGTCATGACATGGGCAGTGACCCGGACCACACTCCCGGTGAAATAGCACGTGGTCCGGTCAGACATCGGTTGCAGGGTTCCGCCTTCGCGCTGATGAGCCGGCGTGCGAGTGGAGACCCCGATGACTGATACGACGACGACCACGCCGGAGCCGATGGGCGATTTCGCGGCCGGGGAGCGGATCGAACCCGTCCCGCCCGAGGAGATCCAGGAGACCGCGCTCGGCGGCGACTTCGCTGCCGGCGAGCGGACCGAGCCGCTGACCGACCTCGAGGAGGAGGAAGCCGGCACCCACGGCGACTTCGCTGCCGGTGAGCGGACGGAGCCCATCACGGCCGAGGAAGAGCGCCTGGGCGACTTCGCAGACACCGAGGCGTAGCCCGCCCAACCGCCCAACGTCGCGCGCGCGGACCGCCATCTCCCTCGGCAGCCCGCGCGCGCCTGCGTGCGCGACACGGTGCCCACCGGACGGCCGGCCGTCGAGACCCAGCAGACCAAGAGGCCGGGCGTCCCGCCCGGGTCGTGTCATGCGTTCGGACACTCGCCCGACGCGCTGACGGCCAAGCTGGCGCTTGCTGGTTGGTGTGGCTGGCCGCGTCCCGGTTTCGCGCACCTGGCGATCGCGCAACGCGGCAGGACTCGGACTGGCGCGACGATGTGGCGACATGGGACGCTCAGGAATGGCTGGCCGGCTTGGTCGGGTGCGAGCGAGGCGAGCTCGCCGTCCGGAGCATCGATCGGTACGGTCCCAGGGAGACGCAGGTTCGGTACGAGCGTGGCGCTGAAGTCGTTGCCCGGCTGATCATCGAGGGGCCGATCGTCCCGATGGGCGTACGGGAAGGCCAGGGACATTGGGTCGTGTCGGTGCGGATCAGCTCCGGCTCGGATCACGTCCACACCATCGACGTTGCGGAACCAGACGAGATCCTCTACTACCGGGGCGATTCTACGACGGGGCGCCTCACTCGCTTCCGTTCGTGGCGTGCCCCGGAGCTCGTCGACCCCGGGCCGGCGGAGGGCTCGGGGCGGGCGAATGACAGACCGTCATGACGACTCGGCGCTCGGAGGAGACCGTAGCGACCGTAGGGCGCGTGGCGGCTTGTTCACCGACACCGCGGTGGTCCGCCCGGCTGACGATCCGGCTGTCGTATCGCGCCCAGGAAGGTCGCGCGCATGACTGACAAAGACACCGCGGTCCAGAGCGAGGACGCAGCGAACGAGCCCACACTCAGGAAGCTGCGCGATATGGGAGAGACCGTCTCGAGCTCCGACGAGGACATCCGGGGGCGCATGGTCAAGGACAAGGACGGTCGGGACCTCGGCACGATCGACGGCCTGCTGGCCGAGGCGGACGCAGGCAAGGTGCGTTTCATGGAGGTTGCCTCCGGCGGCTTCCTTGGCCTCGGCAAAACGAAGTCCCTGATCCCGATCGAGGCGATCACGCGGATCACCGATCATGAGGTCCACATCAGCCACACTCGTGAGCATGTGGCCGGGGCACCCCCCTACGACCCGGACGTCGTCGCGGTCAATGCCGACTACTTGACCGGCCTGTACCCCTACTACGGGTACCAGGGCGGTGTCGTCCCGCCGCTCATCGGCTATCCCATCGGCGAGCGCGACATGACCTCGATCCGGCGGCCCGGTGGATGAGCGCCTGATCCGACCGGATGATCTTCCCTGGGCCGTGAGACGGGTCGACGCAGCCGACAGCAGGACCCCGCCCCACGCCTACGAGCCGGGGACCTGGGGTCCGGGTGGACCGGTCGCTCCGGGTGCACCCGGCATCCCGCCGACCTGGTCGAGCAGCGACAAGGACGCCGTCGGGACGTCCCACTATTCGAGCCGGGTGTGGTTCACGATCGGGCGCGGGATCCTGAACGAGGTCTCTTGGCCGCACGTGGACCGGCCCCAGGTCCGCGACCCGGGCTGCATCGTGGCCGACGACACCGGGCTCTGGAGCGAGGTCAAGCGAGACGCCACGCGCGCCGTCCGCTACGTGGCCGCGGGCGTGCCGGCGATCCCGGCCGTGCGCCGCCACGGGCGCCACGAGCTAGGGTCGCGCTGATGGACAATCGGGCCCAGGCGGATGGGAGACGCCTGGTGTATTTCGCCACGGCCGTCTCGGCGCTGGGCGGCCTGCTGTTCGGCTACGACATCGGCGTCATCTCCGGGGCCATCCTGTTCATCAAGA
>JBBSCF010000225.1:0-2747 GCA_038250545.1 Candidatus Limnocylindrales bacterium
CCGTGCGCCCGGCCACGCCGCCCTGGTGGAGCTCGTCCGTGATCGCGTAGAGGACCGTCAGCGCCAGCGCCAGCACCCAGGCCCAGGGCCGGCGAATGGCGGTGGTCGTCGCCAGCGCACGCCAGAGGAGCAGCGCCAGGATCCCGAAGACGGCCATGTGCCCCAGCTTGCGAACGACGAAGTCGATGCCCTCGTCCGGCACGAAGCGGAGGTTCGCCTGGGCGGAGAACGCGAAGATCAGCCCGGCCCAGGCGACGGCCGGGGCCCACGCCGCCAGCGACCGGCCCAGCCCACTCCCATCGCGCCGCGTTCGCTCGTCCACGGGGGACAGGATACGGGTGGTCGATGCCCCGTCATTCGGTCAGTCCGGCCGCGTCGCGTACCATCCGCGGCACGGCCGTTGGCTTCGCCATTCGCGCCGAGCGGCGATGCGGTTCGCGGCGGACCGGAGGGGGTGACGCGGTGACGAACGCGAGAAGTGACCCCGGTGATGGCCTGCTCGGGCACGCGTCGCTGACCGGCGCCCAACAACCCAACGCGACGGGCGCCGGCGCAAGGAACCGTCGCCGTCCACGCTGGGGGGAAGCCGCCACGATCCTCGTCATGGTGGCGCTGACCGGCCTCACGGCGACGATGTTCGCCCTGCCGGAGGTCACCGGCCACATCGTCGCCCCCGGACTGGACCTGGTCCTCGACACAGTCGCCACGCTTGTCACCCTCACCGTCGCCTTCCTCTGCTGGGGCCGGTGGATCGAATTCCGGGACCCCGTGGATCACACCGTGGCAACCGCGTTCCTGGCCCTCGGGGTCGCCAACATCGTTGCGGTGCTCATCGGCCTCAACGGCGTGCCCGCTTCGACCAGCCGACTCATCGCCGTCGCACAGGGGCAGGCGTACGTCTTCGCTGTCGGCCGGGCGCTGGCAGCAGTCGTTCTCGTGGTCGGCGGGATGGCGGCGGTCCGGGGACAACGGTTCGTCGGTCGCGGCCGCCTGCTCCTGGCGCCCGCCGCGGTGACGGCGGCCACGGTCGTGGTTGTCGCAGCAGCCGGCGAGTGGCTGCCCCCGCTCGTGGACCTGCCCGGTGGGGTCGGGTACCCGGCGGCGGACGTCACCACCACGCCGCTCGGGATGGTGATCGAGCTGGCCGGTGCCACCCTGTCGATGCTCGCAGCGGCCGTCTGGTACCGCCTGTGGAGGCAGACCGGATCGAGGAGCCAGGGCTACCTGGCACTCGGCCTCGTGTTTGCGTCCTTCGCGCAGGTCCATACGGTCTCCCACCCCAGCATCCATCCCCTCCAGGTCTCGAGCGGCGACCTCCTCTGGCTCGCGTTCGCGGCGATGCTCGTGCTGGCGATCGAGGCGGAGACCGGGGCAACGCTCGCGGCCCTTCGGCGGGCGAACAGGTCGCTCGAGGAGATGCGGCTCGTGGATGTCGAAAGGGCTGCACTCGAAGAACGGTCCCGCGTCTCGCGCGAGCTCCACGACGGTCTCGCACAGCACCTCTGGCGCGCCAAGCTCAAGGCCGGCCGCCTGGCCGCGAACCGAAGCCTGGATGCAGAGGCCGCGACACTCAGCGGCGAGCTGTCGGGGATCATCGACACGAGCCTGGCCGAGGCGCGTTACGAGGTCATGGCACTGCGGCGGCCCACCGACGACACCCACTCGGAGCCGTGCGCGATGCTGCACCGCGTCGTGGACGACTTCGCCGATCGCGCGGGTCTTCGTGCCGAGTTCGACTGCGACCATTCCCGGCCGCGCCTCGAGCATCGCGTGGAGGCCGAACTGGTCCGGATCGTGCAGGAGGCGCTCACCAACGTCCAGCGCCACGCCGACGCAACGCTCGTCCGAGTCCGGTTCGAGTCCCGCGATGACGCGGTCGCCGTTTCGGTTGCCGACAATGGCCGCGGCTTTGATCCCGGCGACATCCCGGCGGGAGGGTACGGCCTGGTGGGCATGCGCGAGCGTGCCTCGCTCATCTCCGGACAACTCCATGTCGATTCGCGACGATCGGACGGAACGCGCATCACGGTGCTGGTTCCCGCCACCCACGAAACGATGCCCGCGCGGCAGGCCCACCGATGACCGGCGGATCGCGTGAGGATGCGGTACGCGTGATGCTTGTCGATGACCATGCCCTCGTCCGGGCCGCGGTCCGCCAGGCGCTCACCGCCCCCGGAGTCGAACTGGTCGCCGAGACGGCAACCGGCGAGGAGGCCCTCGCAATCGCCCCGCGGATCCGGCCGGACGTGATGCTGGTCGACATCGATCTGCCCGGGATGGACGGCATGAGGCTCGTTCGGGAGCTTGCCCCGCGGCTTCCGCATACGCAGATCGTGATGCTCACCGTATCGGCGACCGACCGGAACGTGTTCGAAGCGATTCGCTCGGGAGCCGTCGGCTACCTGACCAAGGACCTCTCTCCCGAGGCGCTCCTGCGCGCGGTGCGGGGCGTCCATCACGGCGAGCTGGCAATGGGCCGAACAATGGCCGCCCGCCTGATCCGCAGCCTGCTCGACGGCGCCCACACGGGCCGACCGGCTCGCGACAACGACCCTGGCCTGGCGAGCCTGAGTCGACGCGAAACCGAGGTGCTGCGATGCCTGGCCTCCGGCCTGACCGATCGCCAGATCGCCGAGTCCCTGATGATCTCACCGAGAACGGTCGAGAGCCACGTCAGCAGCGTGCTCCGGAAGCTCCAGGCCCGCAATCGGGCGGAGGCCGCGCGCCGCTTCCGGGAGTGACGGCAC
>JBBSCF010000226.1:0-2688 GCA_038250545.1 Candidatus Limnocylindrales bacterium
GGCGTGGTACGCCACGCGTCTGGGTGCCTTCGTCGTTGCGCAGGAGCAGGAGGCGCTCCTGGAAGCCGTCTCGACGGCGCCTGGGCGCGTCCTCGAGGTCGGAGCTGGGTCCGGCTGGTGGAGCCGGATCCTTGCGCGACGCGGGGCCAGCGTCGTCGCACTCGAGCCCTCGGCGGCCATGCGGCGCGTCGGTGCCGCGCGGGGCGTCGAAGCGATCGACTGGGTGGCGGGGACGGCCGACCGGCTGCCCTTTCAAAGCGAGACGTTCGACGTCGTGTTGCTGATGACCGTCCTCGAATTCGTGTCCGAACCTACGCACGCACTCAGCGAGGCGTGGCGGGTGCTTCGGCCCGGCGGCACGCTCGTGGTCGGTCATCTCGACGCCCTGAGCCCATGGGCGGCCCTCTACCGTCGCCTCGGAGATCGGGGCATCGCGCCGTGGACTCGGGCGCGGTTCGTCGAGTCGGACGACGTGGCGGACTGGCTCGGCCGGCCTGCCGATGGACGCTCGTCGCGCGTCTTCCTCGCTCCGTCCGCGAGCCCCCCGTTCGAGGACGCCGACCGGGCCGGCCGGCTCGCCGGCAACGCTGGCGCGCTCGCCGTGCTTCGTTGGAGGAAGCCAGCATGATCCAGGCGACCGTCGCCATCTATCCCCTCGGACAGGCGGACTACGCCGCCGTCGATGCGGCGATCGAGCGGTTGCACGCGGCGGGCGTCGCGGCGAACGTCAGGCCGATGCACACCGAGATCACCGGTGACGAGACGATGTGCTTCGCAGCGCTCCGGGACGCGTTCCAGGCCGCCGCCGCGCTGGGCGGGGTCGTCATGACCATCACAGTCTCGAATGCCTGCCCGGCCCCACCTCGAGGAGAGGGCGCCTCGGGCTGACGAGGCCGCGAGCCAAGGCCGAGGATCACCAGCGCCGTGCCCTGGAGCCGAATCCAACGAAGAAATGGGACGCGCACCGGGAGCACCGAGCTCGCCAACCCGCTGGGTCCCCGGGGGCCTCTGTTACCCGGCCCTTTGCACCATCGTCGGGCGTCGGGCGGTCGCGACTACGGATCCCCTCTCTGTCGGCCGCGACACTATGGGTGGATCGTGTGTGGCCGTGTAGCCGTCGTCGAAAGCTCGGTACGTTCCGTTGTTGATGCGGTAGCCCGAACTGTCTGAGTGGAGACTCGGCTCCCTCCGACGAGGGTCGGTGTAGTACTGGCGACGAGCACGACGCGAACGATCGGGCGGTTCCCGGACCGCTACCTGGCGGCAATGATGGTCAATGTGCAGTTGGCCGCTCCCACGCTTACCCGCGCCGTCGGTACCGTGCGACCAGAGCTCCGAACCGCAGCCGGTGTCGTCGTCGTCGCCTCGCTCGAGGCGCTGACGTACCTGGTCATCCGGTTGACCGGTGGGCTTCCGAACGCCTTCGGCCACCTCGCCTACGCTGGGATCGTTCTCGCCGCGTACGTGTTTGGCTGGCGTGGCGCCGTCCTCACCGGAATCCTCGGCGGCATCCTGCTCGGACCCTTCGCCGACCTGACCGGTCTCCGCAACGACGGTCAGCAGGCCTGGCTCACCCGGGGCCTCGCGTATGCCGGGATCGGCCTCCTCACGGGACTCCTGTTCGAGCGCGCACGCGCGTCGATCCGGGCCTGGCGCGACACGGCGCTGCGGGTGGCGACGCGCGAGCGGGAGGGCATGGTGGCCCTCGCTCGAGGTGCGGAGGCGAAGGACACCGACACCGGTGATCACATCAAGCGCGTCCAGGGGATGTCCGAACGGCTCGCTCTCGCGTCGGGGGTGTCCGTCGATGACGCCGCCGCGATCGGCTGGGCCGGCATGCTCCACGACGTCGGCAAGCTCCACGTTCCCGATCGGATCCTGCTCAAGCCTGGCCCGCTGACCGCGGAAGAGTGGGAGATCATGCGGCAGCACCCGATCTGGGGAGAGCAGATCCTCGCCGACGGCGAGGGCTTCGCCCTGGCTCGCCGGATCGCCCGCTGGCACCACGAGAACTTCGACGGGACGGGCTATCCCGACGCGATCGCTGGCGTGCACATCCCGTTCGAGGCGCGGATCGTCCGGGTGGCCGACGCTTTCGACGCGATGACGCACAACCGGCCCTACCAGAAGGCACGCTCCATCGAGGAAGCGCTCGAGGAGCTCGACCGCTGGTCAGGCCGTCAGTTCGACCCGGAGCTCGCGCGACTGCTGATCGCTCTCGTGAGGGGCCAGAACGCGACCGAAGACGACCTGCTGGCGAGGGCTCGCATCCGGCGCACCGACCGCGTCGCGTAGGGCCCGCGACCCGTCAAGAGAAGGCGAGGCCGGCGCGAATGATCTCATCGGGACCGAGACCGAGACCGATCTGAACCGCAACCTCTTGGAGCTGATCACGGCGGCCGGTCTCAGCACCGACGAAATCCACAAGTTCGGCCGGCTCCAACGCAAGCGCATTCAGCGCTACCGACGAGCAAACCGATGACAGCCTCGGGTCTCAGGAATTGGGCACCCGAACCCCGACACACTATGACCTGATCGTGGCCGAGGCGTCGGCGTTCGCACACTCACCAGCCTGAAGTACCACGCCTTCCCGGACTTGGCGGTGTCCTCGGTCGATGGGAGAATGTTCTCGCGTCCCGGATCCCCACTGCGGCGACGGTGCCGCACACCAGCAAGCCAGCAAGCTGA
>JBBSCF010000227.1:0-2684 GCA_038250545.1 Candidatus Limnocylindrales bacterium
GCACAAACACGTTCACGTACGCCGGTACGGCACTCGTCGTGCGATCTACATGCGATCCGAGAGCACCCGTATGTCCGCACCTGTCAGCCGGCCCACTCCCCAGGCACCGCCGCCGGGAACAGGGGGGCCGTCAAGGGCGCCCTGCTCAGCGTTGATCGCCGCCCCTACCTACTGCCGGGACGCCAACCAGGCGGCAGCCCGCTCGGCCGGCCCGCGATGGCCCGGCTGCACCGTGGACAACCGGTCGATGACGGTCCCGAGATCGACCAGGTCCGCGCGCAGGAGGGCCGCGACGAAGTTCCGGTCCTTCTCCCGCAGCGCGCACAGCTTCGCCACGCAGAGGTCCTCCTTGTCCAGGCACCAGCCGGTGAACTGCGGCTGGTCCTGAGGCGGCGGCGGTGTTGGCGTTCTGGACCTTGACGAGCCGGTCGCGCCACCCCTGAGGCAAGACCGAGGTGTGCAGGTCGACGCCGTCGATGCCGAAGCCGTGCAGCTCCTCGAAAGGCGAGAACTCCCCCGCGACCCCTTCGATCAGGTCGGCGAGCCGGGCGGCCTCCTCGTTGCCGTCGGCGATCGGCAGGATGTCGACCTCGATCGACATCGTGGCCTCGGCAGGCAGCAGGTCCTCGCTCACCGATCCCAGGATGGACTGGGAGCCGACGACGATGACCTCGGTGTGTCCGATGATCTGGCAGGCGGTGCGGATGGCGTGCTCGAGCTGGTCGCGGCGCATCAGCCCGCCTTGGTCAGGGTCTCGGCTCGCTCGTCCTGGGGGAGCAGCCCACCCATCGGCGAGACCTCACGCATCTCGATCGAGTCCCGATCCAGACCCGTCATCACCCGGTGCAGCCCGAGGACGTCCCCTCGGTCGACCAGCTCGCGCCATCGCCGCAGGTTCCGCTCGTGCGGCTGCCCGCTCACCCCATCACGCAACCGGGTCAGGTTGCGCTCGATCCTTGGGCGCCACCGCACCAGGCTGTCCCGGGTCAGATGAGTCGACAGTCGCCGGTGCAGCATCCACGAGCGCCGCTCCGAACGGGTCAGCTCCACCGGCACCGGCCGACGGACCACCTCCAGCCGGTAGCCCATACACGACAGCAACCGGTCCAGCTGCTCGTCGCTGAGCTCGACCCTGCCCGACAAGAACTGGCTGATGCTCGGCTGATGAACCCCACTGAGCCGAGACAGCTCAGACTGGGTCATGCCCGACTCGAGCATCACCTCCCGGAGAACATCACCACGACTCGTCACAAACGGAGTATAGCACCGCTTGCTATATCCACGCTCCGTGGAGAGTCTGTCGTGGCCCCGCTACAGCCGCCCCCAACGCGGCGAAGTGACGCTGGTGCTCCAGCTGCAGCCGACGCCGTCGGCGTCAGCGGGTAGGATTGAGTCCTACTGAGCCATGGAGGTGCCCGATGAGGACCACGAAGCAGATGAGCGTGACGTTGCCGCACGAGATGGCCGACTTGGTGCGTGCCAAGGTCGCCTCGGGCGAGTACGCCTCCGAGAGCGAGGTGATCCGCGACGGCCTGCGCGCGCTGGCTGCCCGGGACCGGGCAGTGGAGGCCTGGCTCAACGAGAAGGTCGTCGTGGCCTATGACCGCTTGGCGGCCGACCCGGACAGCGCGCTGACCCCGGAGCAGGTCCGTGCCCGCCTGGCTGGTCTGCGCGAGTCGTGAGCTTCCGGGTTCGGTTCGCGCCCGAGGCCGCCGACCAGCTCGAGACACTGCACGCCTACATCAGCGGCGCCGCGACACCCGCGATCGCGTCGGGCTACCTCGAGGCGATCGTGGAGCACTGCGAAGGGCTGGCCACCTTCCCGCATCGAGGCGTCGCACGGGAGGACCTCCGGCCCGGGCTTCGAACCATGGCGTACAGGAAGCGGGTGATCATCGCCTTCTCCGTCGACGACGCCACGGAGCAGGTGATGATTCTCGGAGTCTTCTACGGCGGGCAGGACTATGAGGCCGCCCTCATCCAAACCGACGAGTGAATCCAGCCCAGCCATCGGTGGGCGACTCGCGGCGGAGTGCAGCAGGTCTGCGTTGTCCGAAAATATCGATGAGCGCGCCCTACTGCCCGTTGCTGCGCTGCCTCTTGACCTGGGCCAGGAGCCCCGCCGGCAGCGCATCCATGAACGGTTGCATCTCCGGCTCCCACCAGCCCAAGTCTTCAACGAAGGAGACAGCCACAGCGTTGGCGACGTACTCGTCGCCTTGCCCGACTCCTTGCTCCAAAACGGTGAGGAGGCGCTCCAAGGAGTCGGTCTGACCGGTGCGGAACCAGTCGATCGCCAGCAGCCTCAGGTCTCCCATCAACAGGTGAAGCAGCAGCTCGCCGTCTTGGTCCGCGAGGTGCTCCGTGATCGTGACCGTGCTCTCAGGCACGTGAGCCGCCAGTGCAATGACGAACTCCGAGGCCGTGAGAGACATGACGGCATCCTGCCCGAGAACGCTCGGCGCTGCCGCGATTCGGTAGGTCGACTGGCGGCGGAAGGGGCTACGTCTCCGATCTGAACCGGACTCGGGCGGCCGCGTTGCTGAGCGCGTCGAATGCTGCGTCGAGTCGCTGTTGGCGGCGCCGGGCGGGTTCATGGTTGGCTTCGGCCGCCACGGCCCCGATCAGCTCGTCCAGGTCCTCGTCGGTGGCGGACAGGACGGCGCCGTGGTGGTGAGCTCGGA
>JBBSCF010000228.1:0-2647 GCA_038250545.1 Candidatus Limnocylindrales bacterium
CCTGGCTCGCCGCCGGGCTCACCCGGTACGTACCGTCCGCCACCACGATCTCGGCCACCGCGTTGTCGGCGAGCGCGTCGAGCAGCTTCGGGATCGAGGTCACGGTGACCGAGGCGCTCGTGGGTGGCGTGGGGGTCGGGGTCGGTCGCGGCGTCGGCGCCGGAGTGGGCGTCGGCGCCGGAGTCGGCGGAGCCGTGGGATCGGGAGCAGGAGGCTGGGCGTCGACCTTGCCGCCGGCGACCTGGCCGCGTTTCGCACCGCGGATCAGGACCTCGTCGAGCGAGACGGTCGGATGACCCGGGGTGCCCACGACCTTGAGGGTCACGGTTCGCGTCTTCAGCGTGCTCCAGGTCGCCACGAAGACCGGCTCGCGGGGGACGTAGGTCCGAGCGTACATGTTGATCGTCTTGACGTAGGTGCCGTCCACGTAGACGCGCGCCTTGCCACGGTACGGGCTCTTGGGCGCGATGATCGCGATGCCCGATCCCGCGAAGGTGATGCGGACGCGGGCGCCCGGCTGGCGGGACGTGATCGCGTGGCCGCCGATATAGCGCGGGGCCTTCACCCGCTGCCAGCTGCCGCTCGTCGAGATGCGCTTGTTCGACTCCTGGTACGTTTGCGTCTCGTACGCTGCGTGCCAACTCCCCCAGAGCTCGCCAACCCGGGAGTGCGCCGAAACCGCGTTCAGGCCGGGGAGGCTGAGGGCCATCACGCCGACCAGGACGACGGCCGCGGTCAGTCGGCGACGTGGAAGGCGTCGGGGCGAGGGCCCGGCGAGCGGCGTGGCGTTGGGGGTCCTCTCGTCGACCCACTTCGAGCCATCCCAGAACATCGATCCGTCTCCATTCGGCAACCCGGCTGACTCGGAGAGCCCCGTGGCTTTGCGGCCCCGCCTCGCGACGGGTGTGCGGGTTCGAGGAGGCCGGCCGGTCGATGTCGGTCAGCCACGCGCTCATGACGAACGCCGGGGCAGCGTATGCGGCTCGAGGGCAGGTGCACACCCGGCCCTTGGGTACCCCGGTCATCGGCCAAGGGACTAGGAGCAACCCCGAGCGACCGCCCGCCACGACCGCCCACCGCACCGTTCCGACCCGCCTGCCGGTCACCCGCTCGCCCGGCCGGTGCCCCCGCGCACCGGCCCTCGCGTCCCGACCGCGGCGTTCGCGGACGGGGGCAGGCGGCGCCGGTATCATTCCCTTGCGAGTCGGCGTGATCCGCCGCTCTTTCCGCGGAGGGTTCCCCGTCGTGACCTGTCGAGCGTGCGGCGCGGCGATCGAGGCGGTCGTCCTTCTCGGCGACCAGCCCGTCGGGGGCGGGTTCCCGCATCCCGGGGATCCGGACGACGAGCGGCAGCCGTTGCGCCTCGGGATGTGCGTCGGCTGCGGACTTGCCCAGCTCGCCGATGCCAGCCCGCCGGAGGCCGAGGATCCGCTGGGGCCTTCGCCGCTCTCGTCGGCGACGATGATGGCCCATGGACGCCGCTTCGTGGACGATCTCCTCGAGCGCCGCCTGGTGGGGCCGTCCTCGAGGATCGTCACCGTCGGGAGCCATGGGGGCAACCTGGCGCCCATGCTCGCCGAGCGTGGGTTGCCCGCAACGATCCTGGACGATTCACCGGACCGGGCTGCCCGTCTGCGCGCCGACGCGACGACGGTCGTTGAGGGCAGGCTCGACGGCGTGGTCCCCCCGGCGGACCTCGCGCCGCGCTCCCTGGACCTGGTCGTCGACAGCTTCCTCCTGGCCCACCTCGAGCGCCCGCGGCTGGCCCTCCGGCACCTGTCCGGGCTCCTCGCTCCGGGGGGAACCCTGGCGATCGAATTCGACCACCTCCTGCCCACGGTCGAGGGAGGCCAATGGGATGCCGTGCGCCACGGCCATCCGCTGTACCTGTCCCTGGGGTGGCTGGCGCGCGAGCTCGAGGCCGTCGGCCTCTTCGCGATCGATGCCGTTCCTCAGCCCGTCTACGGGGGCGCCCTCCGCGTCTACGCCCGAGCCGGCGCCAGCCGCGGGTCGGCGGTGGACCAGGTTGCGGCTCGCGAGTCCGCCAGCGGCCTCGACCGGCCCGCCGGCCTCCTGCCGCTCCAGGCGGCCGTGGAGCTGGCGCGGCGTGAGGTGCCGAACCACCTGCGGGAGGTGCGCGCCGGGGGACGGCTCGCAGTCGGCTACGGGGCGCCGTCGCGCTCCATCACCTTCCTCAATGCCCTCGGCATCGGCCCGGACCTCCTGCCCTACATCGTGGATCGGGCGCCATCGAAGCAGGGCCGGACGATCCCCGGTGGCCGGATCCCGATCCGCGACCCGGAGGCGCTGCGCCGCGACCCGCCGGACGAGGTGCTGATCCTCACCTGGGACCTCGCGGCAGAGGTCATCCGCTCGCTCGACCTCCCGGCCCTCGCCGCAACTCGCTTCTTCATCGCCGTGCCCCGGCTGACGGAGCTGTCCGGGACGGACGGGGACCGGGGCCGTTCGCCCGCGCCCCGCGGCGTGCGATGATGGGCCGGTGTCACCTCGTCGTCCCGATCCCCGCCACTGCCCTCGTCCGGTGAGCCGCCGATGAAGGTCGTCCTCTTCTGCGGGGGGCGGGGCCTCCGCCTCCGGGAGCACTCCGAGGCCATCCCGAAGCCGATGGTCCCGATCGGCTACCGGC
>JBBSCF010000229.1:0-2612 GCA_038250545.1 Candidatus Limnocylindrales bacterium
CGAGGAACTCGCGGTGGCGCCGGACGTCGTGCCACTCGCGCGATCGCTCCGCGAACGCCTCCCACCGGGCGTCCTCGTCGTACCGGGCCCGCGCCTCCTCCATCGCGGCTTCCCACCGGCGCCGCCGCTCCGCTGCCTTACGCGCCCGCTCCTGCTCCCGGAACTCGGCCTCGAGGCGGTGGATCTCGAACTTGCGGAAGATCCGGGGCAGGCGCTCCTCGAGCGTGATCGTGCTCGTGTCCTTGGGCCGGTAGCCGTTGTGGGCCATGCCGGGCCCCTCGACGATCAGCTCGAGGACGCCCGTGCTCACGAACTCCGTGTCGCGGTCCTCGAGCCACCTGGCCCGGTTCGAGCGCTGGCCCCAGTAATGGCGCTGCTGCGGCTTTCCTCCGGGTCCGGACAGTTCGCGGATCCGGATGCCGTACTGACCCGCGGTGGTGCGCAGGGTCAGGTGCCCCTGATCAGCCTGCCGCTCGCGATAGGTGTCGACGACGAGCGGCGGCAGCCCGGTCCGCCCGGGCCGGACGACCTCAACTCCTCGCTTTGGTGCCTCGTCGGCAATCGCCTGCAGGATTCGCGCCGCGCGGACGAGGTGCTCCTTGCTGACCATCTGCCTGTCCCGGTCGTCGAGATACGCCTTCACGGCGGGGTGGTACCGGGCGACGCGCACCGGGGCCGGCACGGGGAGTTCCTCCACGAGGTCCTCGAAGTACCGGACGAGCACGACCACGTAGAGCGGACTGTTCCAGGTGCCGGCGTTCTTCACCTCAAGCCGCCAACCCTTGGGCCGGTTCGGCGCATAGTGGCTCAGGCGCACGAGCTCTTCGTGGGCCGCCTTCGCCGCTTCGTCGCGGCCGACCTCGAGCCTGCCGCCGGCTGCAAGTACGCTCCGGACCAGGTCGTCCGACCCGCCTCCGCCCTCGGTGGCTGTCGTCGGGTGCTTCTCCAGCCATGCGCGTCCCGCTCTCGTGATCGACGCCGCCCACGAATCGCCCCGACCCTTGACGACCACGAGGCCGCGCCGATGGAGGGCGCGGGCGGTGATGCGGCGGCTGAAGTCCGCCCCCTCGTCCAGACCGCCGCAGCTGTCCTTGATCCACTCGAGAACCGCGATCTGCTTCTCGTTCAGCGCCGCAGGATTCCTTCCCATCTGCCACTCCATCTGGTCGGCGTCTCGGCGCGGGCTCACGACAGACGCGCTGGCATCAATTGTCGAGGTCGAGGAAGAGGCGCAGTTCGACGAGGAGTGGGTGCACAGGACGATACCGAGCGTACACGCTGCGCTACGGCCGCCACGTTTGCTGGCACGACTCGCCGCACAACGAGACGGGGCGGCTACGCCCGCTTGCCCAACCCGGGTGCGCCGCCCTGAACCTCCCAGAACCGTAGCGTGCGCGAACGGCGGATGGTCGGCGGTGCAAACTTGTGCGCGGTCTTGACCAGTCGCCCGCGGCCCTGCCGCATGGCCGCGCGCACATGTGTGGTGACCCCGGTCCTCGAGGTCTGCTGCAGGCCGTCACGGATCCTGCGCTCGACCAAGGGCGCTTCAGCCTTGAAGGCGTCCGTCCTCCCGAAACCACTGTTCCCCGCAGCCTGTGCCTCCCAGCTTCCCTGCGCCGTGACGCGGAGACGAATGAGGTTGTGGGGCTGCTCGCGACTGACGCGCACAGCGTAGTGACTCGTCAGCTGCTCGACGCTGAACCCATCGGCTCGGATGTCCCGCAGCAACTCCGCGGGCACAGCCAGCCAGGTCGCGGCGCCCGGGCGGGGCGACGCCGCCGACCAGGACTTCGGTCGGGGTTGCGATCGGCGTCCCTCCGCCGTCGATGGCCTCGCCGCCATGGGCTTCGACGGGAGGACCGGAGCGTGGTGTGCGCGGAGGAGATCCTGGCCCGTCAGCACTCGCGGCCGGGATGGGGAGGCCGGCTTGCGCGGCGCCGAGGTCTACGAATGGCAGATCGCGGCCCTGCTCGCGACGGCGAAGCTCGACGAGGCGGCCAAGCGACGGATCGTGGCCGCCCTCTCCGGGAGCGCCGTGCCCGCGGACACCCGCCGCATCGGACGCCTGGAGCAGGAGTTGCGCAGCCTCGCGCTCGACAACGCCTTCGGGCGCGTGGGCGACGACGACTACCTGCGTCGCAAGACCACCCTCACCGCCGAGATCGAAGATGCCCGGCAGCCGCGGCCATCACCGGGATCCGTCGATCCGGCGCGGGCGATCGCATGGCTCGAGGACCTGCGCTCCCTCTGGGAGGTCGACCTGCCGGAGAAGCCTGAGCACGCGACGGTGCGACGGGAGTACGAGCTCCCGGCGCGCCGAGGCGACAGCGAGCGCGTTCGACCGGCTGGAGGTCCTGGGGCCGGTCATCGTCGAGGCCAAGGTCGCGGAAGACCTGCTCATCGGCAGGTCGCTCGTCCTCGCGCTGGCCCCCGAGCGGGCGGAGCTGTCCGGGGGAGAAGGCCGCGGTGATACGGCAGCTGATCGATGGGAGGCGCTCGCGGCTCATCCGGTCCGACACGGCCGAGGCACGCAAGAAGCGGCACCAGCGGTCCCCCGAGGGGACATTAAGGTGCATTGGTCGGGGCGAGAGGAGTAGCGACGACGATATCGA
>JBBSCF010000230.1:0-2587 GCA_038250545.1 Candidatus Limnocylindrales bacterium
GGCGTCAACGCGTTCCTGGCCGCCACCGTGGTGTTCCTCGCCTGGTGGACCGCCGGCCGGATCGGCGTGACGCAGCTCAAGGACCGGTTCGCGCTGGCGGTGCTGCTGGGCTTCGGGACCCAGGTCCTGTGGGTCACCACCCGCGGCGGCGTCTGGCACACGGGGCACCTGGTCGCCATGATCCTCACGCTCCTGCTGGTTGCGGAAATGTTCGGGAGGCAGCGCGCGGTCCTGATGGGCCTGCTGGTGGGGGCCGCGTTCCTCACCCGGGCCCCGGTGGTGTTCGCAGGCCCCGTGCTGGCGCTCTGGGTCGTGCGCTCCTGGCCGGACGTGCTGGGCAGGGGCCGCCACCTCGGCGAGCGTGTCCGCGCGCTCCCGTGGGCCGGCTGGCTGTGGCTGCTCGCGGGCGTCGCCCCCGCCTTCGTCTTCTTCGTCTGGTACAACCTCGACCGCTTCGGATCGCCGACCGAGTCCGGCTACGCGCTCGCCACCCTGCCCCAGTGGCTGGAGCTCCAGCGTGAGAAGGGCCTGTTCGCGCTGGTCCACGTCGGGATGAATCTCAACTACCTGTTCCTCAAGCTGCCGGCGTTCACGAACACCTTCCCGTACCTGCAGCCCGACGGCCTGGGGATGTCGGTGCTGTTCACCAGCCCGGGCCTGCTGCTCGCGGCGCTGGCGCCGTGGCGCGACCGCCGGTCCTGGCTCCTGCTGCTCGCGGCGGTGCTGGTCCTGATCCCCACGCTGCTCTACTACGGCGGCGGGTGGCTCCAGTTCGGCTACCGCTACTTCCTGGACTCCATCCCGTTCGTGTGGGCGATGGGCGCCCTCGCGGTCGCGAAGCGGGGCCAGGTCCCGTGGTGGGGCTGGACGCTCATCGGCTGGAGCGTGCTGATGGGGTTCGTCGCCGTGTACTGGGCCTACAACCTGCACTGAGCGGTGGCGTCCGCGGTAGGCTGCGGCTGGCTCCTCGAGCTGCCCGCCTGAGATACCGAGGTACGACTGCCCCATGCGTGACCGGCCGGTGCCGCTGCGCCCGCTCCTGCTCTTGTTCGTCCTGTCAGGCGCCGCTGGCCTCATCTACGAGGTCGTCTGGGCGCGCCAGCTGGTGCTGGTGTTCGGCAACACGAGCCAGGCGGTGTCCACGATCCTCACCGGGTTCTTCGGCGGCCTCGCGATCGGCGGCGCCGTGGGCGGGCGCGTGGCGGATCGGGTGTCGCGGCCGCTGCGCCTGTACGGCGCCCTGGAGCTCGTGGTCGTCCTGGTGGTCTTGTTGACCCCCGTGAGCTTCCGGCTCATCGGGGAGCTGTACCGCGGCGTCTACCCGCCGCTCGCGGAGGCGCCGTTCCTCCTGGCGCTCGTCCGGTTCGCGTTCGCCATCCTCGCGCTGGCGCCCGCGACCCTGCTCATGGGCGCTACGCTCCCCACTCTGACGCGCTTCCTGACCCAGGGCGGCCGCGGGATCGCCGGCGCGTTCCAGCGGCTCTACACCGCGAACACCTTTGGCGCCATCGTTGGCACGGCGCTGGCCGGCTTCGTCCTCATCGAGGTGCTGGGCCTCACCGGAGCGCTCCTCGTGGGCGCTGCCTGTTCTGGGACCGCGGGGCTCGTTGCGCTGCTGCTGGACCGGCGGTCCATGGGGCCAGGCGACACGGAGGCATCCGCGCGAGCGTCGATCTCCGAGCCCACGACCATCCCGCTACCCGGTGCCCACGCATCGCGGCGGCTCGCGCTGACCCTCGCGTTCGTCTCCGGCCTCACCTCCTTGGGCTACCAGGTCACGTGGAACCGCCTCCTCGGCGCTGGCACCGGCAGCTCCACCTACGTCTTCACGACGATCCTCGTGCTGTTCCTGCTGGGGATCGCGCTGGGCGCCGGCCTGCTCGGCGCCCTGCGGCCGCGGGTCCGATCGCCCCTGGCTCTGATCGCCGTCGCCCAGATCCTCACGGCTGCGTTCGCCCTGGCCGGCGCCGTCGTCCTCTCCGCACCGGCCGACCCCTTCTACGGCGGCAGCGCGGATTTCGCCAAGTCGCTCGCCGGCTTCGCGGGCCAGGCGACCTTCATCGTCCTTCCCGCCACCCTCGCCATGGGGATCACGTTCCCGGCGACGGCAGCACTACTAGGCGACGAGACCGGCAGCGAGGGTTCGGCCACCGGATCCCTGCTCGCCGTCAACACGGCCGGATCGCTCGTCGCGACCTTCGTCCTGCCGTTCTTCATCATCCCGATGATCGGGTCGCCGGCCACCCTGGCCGGCCTCGCAATCCTGAACGCCACCGTCGGTGCCGTCCTGGTCATGGGCACTCCGCGGATCGGCGAGGCGGCGCGCTGGGTCGGCGGTGGTGTGGGTGCCGGCGTTGCGGTGCTGGTCGTGCTGGCACTCGTAACCGGCTCCGCGTTCCAGAACCCCACGATCGAGCTGATCGAGAAGAAGGGCGGCATCGTCTTCGCGGCAACGGAGGACGAGATCGCGTCCGTGGAGGCGGGCCAGGTGGGCGCCACGCCGCAGATCTGGGTGGGCGGGACGTCGATGACGCTCATCACCGTCGACACCAAGTTCATGCCGCTCCTGCCGCTCGCCCTGCGGCCC
>JBBSCF010000231.1:0-2580 GCA_038250545.1 Candidatus Limnocylindrales bacterium
CCGTCGGCGTCGATGTCGATACGCTCGCCGCCGGGCTTGGAGTTCAGGCCCGGCATCGTGCGCATGTCGCCGCAGATCGGGGTCACGAACCCGGCGCCCGCGGACAGGCGGACCTCGCGGATCGGCACCCGGAAGCCGCTGGGCGCGCCCAGGAGCTTGGCGTCGTGGCTGAGGCTGTACTGGGTCTTGGCCATGCACACCGGCAGGTGGCCGTAGCCCAGCTCCTCGTAGAGCTTGAGACTCTTGGCGGCCGCGGGGAGGACGTCGATGCCGTCCGCGCCGTAGATCCGGGTCGCGATCGTCTCGATCTTCTCGCGCAGCGGCATGTCGTCGGGGTACAGGAGCCTGAAGTCCGGCGCACCCTCCTCGGCTGCCGCCCAGACGGCTCGCGCGAGGTCCTCGGCGCCGGCCCCGCCGTCGGTGAAGTGGCGGGCCTCGACCGCGTCACGGGCGCCGGCCGCGAGGGCGACGTCCTTGACCGCCGCGATCTCCTCGGGCGTGTCGGTCGGGAACAGGTTGATCGCGACCACGACCGGGACGCCGAACGCGCGCACGTTCTCGATCTGCCTGGCGAGGTTGACCCCGCCGGCCCGCACCGCGTCGGGGTTGCTCTCGAGCAGCGCCGGGTCGAGCGGCTTGCCGGCCACGATCCGGCCCACGCCGCCGTGCATCTTGAGCGCGCGGATCGTCGCGACGATGACCGCGGCGTCGCAGCGCAGCCCCGAGGCGCGGCACTTGATGTCGAAGAACTTCTCGGCGCCCATGTCGGCCCCGAAGCCCGCCTCGGTGACGAGGATGTCGGAGCTCGCGAGGGCCGCCCGGTCGGCGATGACGCTGTTGTTGCCGTGGGCGATGTTGGCGAAGGGCCCGCAGTGGACGAAGGCGGGACCGCCCTCGAGGGTCTGCATCAGGTTGGGCTTGAGCGCGTCCCGCAGCAGAACGGTCATGGAGCCCGCGACCTTGAGGTCCTCGGCGGTGATCGGGGTGCCGTCGCGGCGCGTGGCCAGGACGATCCGGCCCAGGCGGGCGCGCAGGTCCCGCAGATCCGAGGCGAGGGCGAGGATCGCCATGACCTCCGAGGCGACGGTGATCACGAACGATGCCTGGCGCGGGTAGCCGTTGTCGCGGCCCCCGAGGCCCACGACCACGTCGCGCAGCGCGCGGTCGCTGATGTCGACCACGCGCGGCCAGAGGACGCGGTTGGCGTCGATGCCCAGGGCGTTGCCGTGGTGGATGTGGTTGTCGATGAAGGCCGCGGCGAGGTTGTGGGCCGCACCGATGGCGTGGGTGTCGCCGGTCAGGTGGAGGTTGAAGTCCTCCATCGGGATGACCTGGGAGTAGCCACCGCCCGCGGCGCCGCCCTTGATCCCGAACACCGGGCCGAGGCTGGGCTGGCGCAGCGCGACCGTCGCGCGCTTGCCGATCCGCTGGAGCCCCTGGGCGAGCCCGACGGTGGTGGTGCTCTTCCCCTCGCCCAGCGGCGTGGGGCTGATCGCCGTCACCAGGACGTACTTGCCGCGCGGGCGCTCGCGCTCCGCCCGCTCGATGCCCTCGATCGTGATCTTGGCCTTGCTGCGGCCGTAGAGCTCGATCTCGTCGTCGGTGAAGCCCAGCTCGTGGGCGACCTCGCTGATCGGGCGGGGCGTGACGGAGCGGGCGATCTCGAGATCAGACGGGAAGGACATCGGGCTAAGCCTCCGGCATGGCGACGGCGAGGGAGTGCGCACCGAGCGGCACCAGGCCCCGTGCCTGGTTCCGGGCGGCCTGCACGAGGTGGGTGAGCAGGATGGCGTTGGTGAGCGGCCCGACGCCGCCCGGGACCGGGGTGATGGCCGAGACGACACGGCTGGCGCTCGCGAAGTCCACGTCGCCCGTGAGCTTGCCGTCGACCACGTTGATGCCCACGTCCACGACGACGGCGCCGGGCTTGAGCATGTCGCCGGTCACGAAGCCGGCCCTGCCGATCGCCACGACCACGATGTCGGCGGAGCGGATGACGTCGGCGAGATGCTCGGTCTTGGAATGGCAGATCGTGACGGTGGCGTTCTCGCGCACCAGGAGGAGGGCCGCTGGCTTGCCGATGACGTTGGAGCGGCCGACGACCACCGCGTGGCGCCCCGCGATCTCGATCCCGCTCTGCTTGAGGATCTCGATGCTCGCGTGGGCGGTCGCGGGCAGGAACCCGTCATACCCGAGCGAGAGGAGCCCGGCGTTGAGCGGGTGGATCCCGTCGATGTCGCGCAGCGGGTCCAGCACGTCGATGACCGCGCGCAGCCGGATCCCCCGCGGCAGCGGCATCTGGGTGATGATCCCGGCCACGTGGGGGTCGGCCTGGAGATCGCGCAGGGCCCGGCCGATGGCCGCCTCGTCCGCGTCGGCGGGCAGCTCGACCAGGCGGTCCTCGATCCCCACCAGGCGGCACCCGTCGAGGATCTTGTGCAGATAGACCGCCGAGGGCGCGTCCTTGCCGACCACCACCACCGCCAGGGCCGGGGTGTAGCCGTGCTCGTCCCGGAACGCGACGACGTCGGTGGCGACCTGCTCGCGGATGCCGGCGGCGATGGGACCGCCGCGCAGGAG
>JBBSCF010000232.1:0-2578 GCA_038250545.1 Candidatus Limnocylindrales bacterium
CACCGAGCGGGCCCGGAAGGGAGGTGCCAGCAAGGCCTGATCGACCCGTACCGGAACCAGGTTCACGCCATCAGTGGACGGGTCGGAGGTGGGGCCAAATCAGAGCATCACAGTGGGGCCAAATCAGGCCATCATTCCCACCCGGCGCTCGGCCACCGTCGGTGGGCGTGTGAGGGGCCAGGCCGACGGGCGAAATCGCGCCTGCCAGGAGGCGGTCACATCAGCAGCGGACGCGGGCGGCGTCGCAACCATGTCGACGTACCACGCTCTGCAGGCCAACACCACGTTGTCAATACCGCCGGTGTGTTCGAACCGGCCTACATTGGAATCCGAGCGTCGCATGGTCGGTCGAATGGTCGCATGCCCGGTGCAGCACGGTCCGCTCCCACCCGCATCGCCAAACTCCGACGCGAACGGCGCTGGTCCCAGCGTGATCTCGCCCGGCTGGTGGGCACGGAGCGCTCGAGGATCAGCCGCATCGAACGGCGTCAGGGGCCAGCATGGCCGGCTCTTCGGGCAAGGACCGCCGACGCCCTTGGCTCCACGCCTGCGGACCTCTTCGACCCGGACGGGTGGGCCCGATGAGCCGACAGACGATCGACCAAGACATCGGACCTTCTGCTTCGCCCGCTGCTTCCCGGCCCACGGACCGCCTTGCAATCTGGCTCCATGGTGAGCGTTCATGGGGTCATGCACCCCATGAACGAGGGAACACGCTCGACCGTTTCGAGGCGGCCGTCGAGTTCGCGATCCTCGAGGCCGCCCACCTCCAGCACGAACCTGAGTCCCGACGCGCAGTGGTGAGCCGGGTCGAGGTCTCGGAGCGATGAGCCTACCGCGTTCCCTTGACGAGCTCGATGGCCGGCGTGCTGCCCACTGGGGCCGCGAGTCAACCGGACGCCAGGCCGACCGCTTCGGGCCCGAGGCGCAGCGCGAACAGCGCGATCGTGCGATTGGTCGCTACCGGATGGTCGACACCGGGATCACCTGGCAGATCGCCCACTCGGGCCGAACGATCGGGACGACGCACCAGTTCGGAGAGATGCTCGCGCGGTCGGGGCGAGACTACGACGTCCTCGTGGTCGGCTACAACAGCCGATTCGCGCGGGACTTGCGTACGGCCGTCAATGCCCGCCACGAACTCCACTGCGCGGGCGCCGCTCTGCTGTTCGCCGACGAGCGCGTCCTGAGCTCTGACGAGGACGCCTGGGAGGCGTGGGCGCGCGAAGCCGTCGAGGCCGAGGCGTACAGCCGGCGCCTCGGCAAGCGTGTCCGGGAAGGCTATGCCGCCAAGGCCCGCACTTGCGCGGATCAGGGCGGTGGGCTGGTCCCGGTCGGCTTCCGGCGCGTCGGGGAGCGTAAGCTCATGGAGCCCGACCCCGAGACGATGCCCCTCGCCAATCGTGCTTGGGAGCTAGCCGCGCAGGACGGGACGATCGCCTCTGCGACGGGTCTGTCGCTCTGGAGGATCTCGCCTTTCTGCCTCCTCAGTCGTCTCGACGGTCACGATGCGGTGGGAGCCTCGCTCGCTGGTGCTCTCGACGCCAAGCCGGGCGAAGGTGGCGACAGCCAGTTCGCGACGCCCAGTCAGTGCTCCGGCGCTGCTCAGGGGCAGCGAGCTCTGTCGAGAGGCCCCGAAGGCGGGCGTCGAGGCGTCCGATCGCGAGTCTGTCCGGCCCACGGACCGGGGCCGCGAGTGCGGCCCGGATGCGCACAGCGCTCTCCCGGTTGAGCATCGCGCCGCGCAGCAGGGCCGCGACCTGCTCCTCCAGGACAGAGGCGGGCACCTCTCGCACGGGCCAGCCGGGACACGGTTCGGTGTCGGGGTGACGGTACACAGCGAGCTTCGTGCCATCGCGTCGCGTCCGCGTGTCACCCTTGGACTCGTCCTCGCCCTCCCGACGTCGCTTGAGGTCACTATGGTGGGCGATACTGGGCTCGAACCAGTGACCTCACGGATGTGAACCGTGCGCTCTGACCGACTGAGCTAATCGCCCGTGCGGGGGAGTATAGCGGCCCCGCGGCTGGACCCCCGACGGGCACCGGCAACCGGGCTCGGCGACCGGACGCCGCGACCGCGCTCGGCGCCCGGATCCCGGACCGGCGGCTCGACCTCCGCGCCTATCAGCCTACCGGCCCGATCAGCCTCGCCGGCTGACCGATCAGCTTCGCCGGCTGACCGCGAGACCCGGCCAGGTCGTCGCCAGCGCGTCCGCGTCGACCCCATCGATCTCGACGACCTTCTGTCGGCCGCTCGCTCCGGCAATCACCGAGACGCCGCCACGCCGCAGGCCCAGCTCGTTCGCGAGCAGGCGGCAGAGTGCCTCGTTCGCCGCACCCTCCACCGGCGGTGCCGCGACCCGGATCCGCAGCGCCCCGTCCTCCCCCACCCCGTCGATCCGATCGACGCCGCCCCGCGGCGTCAGCCGAACGGTGAGCCGGGCCGTCACGCGGCCACGAACCGCAGGAGGATCCCGAGGCCGACCATGAGAATGAACGGGGACCAGTCGAGCATCCCAGTCGCCGGCAGGACGCGGCGGATCGGCGCCAGGAGCGGCTCGGTCATCGAGACGATGAA
>JBBSCF010000233.1:0-2572 GCA_038250545.1 Candidatus Limnocylindrales bacterium
CGCCTCGGGGGCGGCCTCGTCCGTCCCGCGTCGCATTGCGGGCCTCGGACCCCATGCTCGGTCTTCGCCGATCGCGTCGGACGCGATCGCCAGGAGAGTGCCGGTCGCACGACCGAGCGGCACTGCCGGCAACCCCGCGCGCGTTGCGCCGCCGAGGCACGCCGTGAGGACGAACCCCTCGACGAGCGACCAGACTCGTTCGAGCTCAGTGTGGGCGGACCGCGCGGCGACTGTCTCGCGTCGGAGGATGCCGAGCCGCCACTGCCAGTCGGTGAAGACATCGTGGCATCGTTTGCAGGTCAGCACGGTGAGCGTCCGATCGTTCGCCCGCGCCGCGACGTGATTGGCCTCGATGCGAACCCGAGAGCCGCACATGACGCACGGGCCTCTCGGGGCGGCGGCGAGCGTCATGACGACCCTTCCTGGGCGAGCTCATCGATCTCGGCGCGGTTGGCCCAATACTCGATCGCGTCGAGATCCGTCTCGAGAGCGTATCCCCCGGCGCCCTTGCCACGGAACCGTCGCAAACCGGCACCGGTCGGGTCATCGCCTTCGATGAACGCCTTGACCGCGTTGCGGTGCTCGGCGGCGAGCGTCGTTCGCCGACTTGACCGGATGTCGACCTCGGCCATGCCATCCGGGGTAGGGAAGGCAAATCGGCGATAGAGCTGATCGTGGCTCGTCGGGACGAGGCGGCCGCGTGGATCTCGCTCGATCGCGCCGCCCGCGTAACGGAGGATGCTCGCCTTTGAAGGGTCGCGTCCTGAGACCGCTGGAAAAGTGAAGACGGCGTAGCCTCCGAAGCGGACTAGCAAACCGCATCAGGAGACCACGCCGTGGAACACAGAGTAGCGCCGTCCGTCCAGATCGAGGCTGCCATCGAGGCAGTCCTCGCCGGCGGCCTCGCCGATCCCGACGCGCTCAGCACGCTCGGGCGCCTGGGCGCCCAGCTCATCCTCCAGCGCGCGGTCGAGGACGAGGCGGCGGTCTTCCTCCGCCGCGCCCGATACGAACGGACACCCGATGCTGCGGGATCCCGCAACGGCACACGACCGAAACGGGTCCAGACCGCCGAGGGCGAGATCATCGTGCGGGTGCCCCAGGTCCGGGACACCCTCGTGCGTTTCGTGAGCGGGGTCATCCCCGACACGAAGGGCATTATCCGGACCCGGCCGCTCGAGTCGCTCGTCATCGGGGCATACGTCCGGGGCCTCAGTGATCGCGACATCGAGAGCCTCGCACGGGAGGCGGGCCTCGGTCAGATCAGCAGGACCGCGGTGAGCACGGTCTGCCGGGAGCTGCGCGACCGGTACCGGGCCTTCCGGGCGCGGAGCCTCGCCGATGTCCGCCTCCTCGCCCTGTTCATGGACGCGATCTATCTCCCGGTCCGGCCCGATGGACCCAAGGAGGGCGTCCTCGTCGCGTGGGGCTTCACCACCGACGGAGATCGCGTCCTGCTCGACGTCTGCCTCGGGCAACGCGAGCGGCTCGAGGACTGGCTCGATCTCGGACGGGGCCTCATCCGGCGCGGCCTGCGCAGCCCGCTGCTCGTGGTCACCGACGGGGCGCCGGGCCTCATCCGGGCGGTCGACGAGCTGTGGCCCGACGCCGACCGTGGTCGGTGTGGAGTCCACCGTCTGCGGAACCTGCTGGCCAAGCTGCCCGACCGCCCGGAGCTCCATGCTCGTGTGCGCGCTGCCTACTGGAGGGCGCTCGACAGCGCGACCTGCCCGGACGAGGCCGAGCATGGCCTGCGCGTCCTCGTGGGCGAGCTCGCCGCTGACGGGTTCTCGTCCGCTGCGGCGTGTCTCGCCGACGATCTGCCGGCCCTGACCGTCCACCTGCGCTATCCACTCCGGCTGCGCAAGAGGTTGAGGAGCACAAACCTGCTGGAACGCTCGCTGGAGGAAGTACGGAGGAGGACCAAGGTGATCGGCCGCTTCCCGGGCGAGTCGAGCTGCCTCACGATGGCCTGGGCCGTCATGGACCTCGTCATCGCGGGCGCTCACGGTCTCGGGCTCACCCTTCCAGACCGTCACGCGATCGCTGCCCTCGTCGTCGCCCGCTCCATGCCCGCCACCGCCGAGGCGATCGCGTGAGCGCACAGCGACGTGACGAAATGAGCGTGTTTCGTCCCGTGGGTCCGGGCTGCGTGGTCTGCGGCGCCCCGCTCGACCGGGTCGCCAGTGGCCGCCGGCGCCTCTTCTGTGGGGCCGCCTGCCGTCAGCGCGCCTACAGGCTCCGGGTCGAGATGCGCGATCGACGCGCGGTCGGACTGCCGGCCGATCCTGCCGAGGTCGCCCGGCTCCTGGCCGCCGTCCTCGGTCTGCGCCGGAGGAGGTGACAGGAAGGCGGCGCGACACCCTATCCTGTTGTCGCTGAAGAGCCTCCGCCGTCAGAGCTTTTCCAGCACTGCCAGGACGCGACCGGCGTGATCGGATCGACCAGCGGATCGATCTCGAGCTCCGGTGGCGCGTCGAGCGGCACGACGGGCCGGGTCGGCGCGGAGCAGGGCGACACCCCCGGCTACCTCTACGACAAGATCGACGTCCAGGGCCCCACCAAGACGCTC
>JBBSCF010000234.1:0-2514 GCA_038250545.1 Candidatus Limnocylindrales bacterium
GACCCGAGTGTCCGTCGCGCTCCCCGCGTCGTTCGTCACGGTGACGCTGACGCCGTACTCTCCAGCCTCCTCGAACTTGTGACTCGGCTCCGGGGATGTCGAGTTCTCCCCGTCTCCGAACTCCCACGCGTACGTGAACGGACCGTCCTCCTCGTTGCGCACATTGATCGAGAAGACGACGACGCTCTCGGTCGTCGGGAACACGTTCTGGACGGTGATCGGCGAGATCGACGGCGGCGACAGCTGATCGGACTCTGACGACGGCGTTTCGGGGCAACCGGCCGAGACAAGAGCGAACAGCACAAGCGTACGGCGCATCGCTGTGAGGATGAAGGAGTTCGGAAACCGATGCGACACCGAAGAACGGGCCTCCCTCGCGGCAACCGCGTTCTCATCGCTAGCCTGCTTGAGCGGGGTCGGCGCGTTCATCGGTTCCTGATCGTAGCACGCGCACGAAGCGGACGCAGAAGTCGTGGCGGCGGCGAGCCTGTTGCACGAGACCGAGGTGGAACGCGGCTACCGGCTTCAACGGGTCCGCCGCTGATCAGCGGCGGCGAGATCCGGGACCCCGGGCGGGTGGCTGCTCCAGCCGCGGCTTCAACGGGTCCGCCGCTGATCAGCGACGGCGAGGCGTGGGCGTCGGCTCTCCACGCAGCGACCACCGCCGACGGTAGCGACCGCAAGCAGCTCGACCGCAGGTCCGCGCCGTTGACGACGACCTCGACCTCGACGTTGCGCTGGCCGCGTCCAGCTCTCGCTCGCCGGCCCTCCCGTCCAGCGGGCTGGCCGTGGTGGCCCGCCCGCTGGCCGCCAGGGCGAGCGCCTTCAGCGGTGGGCGTAACAATCTCGCCGACTTGGTGACCGGCCGAGAGCGGCCACGGGGATGCAAGGGCGAGCGAGATGCCCGCGTGCGTGAGGCCGGTCGGCTACATGCCGCGCCAGACGCAGGAGTGCGACGCGGCGGTGCTGGTGCGTCGGCACCTGGCGGAGTTCCTCGAGTGTTGTGATGAGCGGGCCGGGCCGCTGCCAGAGTTCGTGAAGGGCGAGCTCTTGGGCTTCGCGGGCTGCGGTGACTTCGAGCTCGGCTTTGTGCGGACCTGCTGCCGCACCTGCGGCGACGAGCTGCGGGTGGCCTTCGCCTGCAAGTCACGCGGATTTTGCCCGTCGTGCATGGGCCGGCGGATGGCCGAGGGCGCGGCGCTGCTGGTGGACCACGTGCTGCCGAAGGTGGGTTACCGACAATGGGTGTTGTCGTTCCCGGGCCCGCTGGCGGTGCGCCTGGGCTACGACGCGCCGCTGCTCGCCGCGCTCGCCGAGCGGCTCGCGCGGGCGGTGATGCAGGACATGCGGCGCAGCGTGAAGCAGTTACACGGCCTGGCGTCGGTCGCGTGCTTGCACGCGGGTGTGGTCACGGTCGTGCAGCGCTTCCGCAGTGACCTCGGCCTTTACGTACACCTCCACTGCCTCGTCACCGACGGCGCGTACGAGGAGCAGGGCGGCGAGCTGCGCTTCCTGCCCGCGCCGCCGCCGACGCCGGAGCGCATGACGGCCGTGCTCGCTCAGGTCCACGAGGTGGTCCGCGCTGCCGACGACGACCTCGACATCGACCCCGCGCTGGCCGCCTGCGTGCAACTCTCGCTCGCGGGCCCGCACCTCGCGCCCGGCTCCCAGCCCGCAGCGCCGCCGCCGATGACCCTCTGGGCCTTCGGCATGAATCTCCACGCAGCGACCACCGCCGACGGCCGCGACCGCAAGCAGCTCGAGCGAATCTGCCGCTACCTCCTGCGCCCGCCCTTCGCCCACGACGCCGTCACTGCGCTCCCCGACGGCCGCGTGCGCGTCTCCTTCAAGGCGCCCTGGCGCAGCGGCACTGCCCATGCCGACATGGACGCCCACCAGTTCCTCGCCCGCCTGTGCGCCCTGGTTCCGCCGCCCGGCTTCCACATGACCCGCTACTACGGCGTCTTCGCCAGCCACCATCGCCTGCGCGAGCGAGTCATCCCCAAGCCCGCCGCACCGCTGCCACCGCCACAGCTCGCGCTGGACTTCGCTCTCCCCGACGACCCGCTCGCTTCCTCGCCCAACTCCTCGCCCCGACCCCGACGCATCGCGTGGGCCCAGCTCCTCGCCCGCTGCTTCGCCATCGACATCACCCGATGCCGAAAATGCGGCGGCCGCATGCGTGTCCTCGAGGTCGTCTCCGATGCCGACGCCATCGCCCGCATCCTCCACGGCGCCCGCGCCCCACCAGCACCTCCTCCTCCTGGACAGGTCCTGTTGTTCGCCTGATCACGCGCCCCACCGGCGACGTGCTCACCACCCCGCGCCCGCCCGTCGTCGTCGCTGCCCTTCTCGGGCCCATGGCCGTGCGCTTACTCATGCCACGCCTCGCTCGCGCTTCCCCTCGCGCCCAGGACCCCGCCAATCTCTCCCGGCCGCGCGCTCCCCGCTGCTCACCGGGCCACTCCGTACTCACCCGCGCGCCCAAATTCCCACTTAAAAACGCTTAAGCGC
>JBBSCF010000235.1:0-2501 GCA_038250545.1 Candidatus Limnocylindrales bacterium
CACCCTAACCGGCGCGAAAGAATTCGCCGCCATCCGCTCCTACACCGCCACCGCCACCAAGCACGGCCTCACCACCCTCGACGCCCTCACCCGCCTGACCAGCGGAAACCCCTGGCTACCCGCCACAACCTGACCAGTTACGAGTGGTCATCGTGCTTGGCTTCGCTTCCCCGCATCGTGACCACCATGCCGATCATCATGACGGGGCAGGAGAGCACTGCTGCGAGGTAGAGCGACTCGCTCGCCGAACGGCCCGTCAGGAGCAGCCCGACGAAGATCGCTCCGCCGATCCAGATCATCGCGACGATGTGGCTCTTGACGCCGTGCTTACCGTGCATGGTCCCGGCCCGCTCTCCAGCTCGGTCGGCGCCCGTGCTCGGGCGCCGAGTGTCATCAGGGTGACCATGACCGGCGTCGACGAAGAGTTGCCCGGCAATGTCGTCAACGTTCGATGAAGAAGCGCGACCTCGGTTGCACTTGATACCCCCCAGGGGTATCAATGAGGTGTGCCGACCGCGTGGTCGCGCGCCGCGCTTGAACGAGGAGGACAACCATGGAGACGATCACGACGACTACCTACACCGTCGCGGGGATGACGTGCGGACACTGCGTGGCTTCGGTCTCGACGGAGGTCGGCCAGGTCGACGGCGTCACCGCGGTCGAGGTCGAGCTCGTGCCGGGAGGGGCGTCCTTGGTTCGGGTCAGCGGGATGGTTCCCGCGGACCGGGATGCCGTCAGCGCGGCAGTAGACGAGGCCGGATACGTCGTGACGGGGGTCGTGGCGTGACGGACTTCGTGCGGTTGGTGCTCTTTGCCGTGGCACTGCTCGTCGCCCTGGGCATCGGTCTCGCGATCGGGACAGTGGCGGGGCCGATCACGGCTGGACGGTCAGGGGTCGGCGCCGTGGTCCAGATGGGAGAGGTCTCATGAGCAACATCATCGAGCTCGATATCGGCGGGATGACGTGCTCGTCCTGCGCCGCCAGGATCGAGAAGCGACTCAACCGCTTTCCGGGCGTCGAGGCGAGCGTGAACTATGCCACCGAGCGGGCGAAGGTCGACCTTCCGGCCGGCGCGACGGTGGAGGAGGCGATCGCCTCGGTCGAGGCGACCGGCTACTCGGCGCGCTTGCGCGAGCAGGCCGGTGCCAGCTCGACCGAAACCGGTGAGCCCGAGGCCCCGGCCGACGAGGCGTCGGCGCTGCGCCATCGCCTGATTGTCTCGGCGGTCCTGACCGCGCCGGTGCTCGTCCTGTCCGCCGTCGAGGTCCTGCAGTTCGACAACTGGCAGTGGCTCGCGCTGACCCTCGCAGCACCCGTGGTCGTCTGGGGCGCATGGCCCTTCCACCGAGCGGCGTGGACCAATGCGCGGCACGCCGCGGCAACGATGGACACGCTGATCAGCGTCGGTGTCCTCGCGGCGTTCCTGTGGTCCCTGTACGCGCTCTTCTTCGGCGCCGCCGGCGATCCGGGGATGCGGATGGGCTTCAGCCTCGTGCCCGCCCGCGGTGGCGGCTCGGCGGACATCTACTTGGAGGTGGCTTCGGCAGTCACCGTCTTCATCCTGCTGGGCCGTTGGTTCGAGGCGCGGGCGAAGAAGAGCTCCAGTGCGGCCCTTCGGGCACTGCTGGAGATGGGCGCCAAGGACGTCGCCGTCCTGACGGACGGCGTCGAGACCCGCATCGGTATCGACGAGCTGGTCGTAGGCCAGGACTTCGTGGTCCGCCCCGGGGAGAAGATCGCCACCGACGGGCAGATCATCGAGGGGACCTCAGCGGTCGACGCATCGATGCTGACCGGCGAGCCGGTCCCCGTCGAGGTCGGCCCAGGGGACTCCGTCACCGGGGCGACGGTCAACGCCGGAGGCAGGCTCGTCGTGCGTGCGACCCGGATCGGCGCCGACACCCAGCTCGCTCAGATGGCGAGGCTCGTCGAGGACGCGCAGACCGGAAAGGCCCCGGTACAGCGGCTCGCCGACCGTATCTCGGCGATCTTCGTGCCGATCGTGATCACTCTGTCCGTGGCGACACTGGGCTTTTGGTTGGGCGCTGGCGTCGGAACGGAGATGGCCTTCACGGCCGCCGTCGCGGTGATGATCATCGCGTGCCCGTGCGCGCTCGGCCTGGCCACGCCGACCGCCCTCATGGTGGGCACGGGACGGGGTGCTCAGATCGGTGTCCTGATCAAGGGCCCGCAGATCCTGGAGTCGACCCGGCGCGTGGACACCATCGTGCTGGACAAGACCGGAACGGTGACCGCGGGCACGATGCGCCTGGTCGATGTCGTGGCCGCACCCGGCACCGATGGCGAAGACCTCCTGAGGACGGTCGGGGCACTGGAGGACGCGTCCGAGCACCCCATCGCCGCGGCGATCGCCGTCGGCGCACGGGAGCGGCTCGGCGCTCTGCCCCCGGTCACGGCGTTCACCAGCCTGCAGGGCCTGGGCGTGGAGGGGACCGTCGGCGACCGACAGGTCGTCGTCGGCCGCATGGGTTGGCTCGCC
>JBBSCF010000236.1:0-2493 GCA_038250545.1 Candidatus Limnocylindrales bacterium
ACGTGGGCATCGACGCGGCGGGGGCGCTGGTGGCGCTGGTGGCCGGTGGGCTCACCCGGTCTCGACGGTCCTGAGGCGGGGGCGCGAGCATGCCGCTCGTCCTGAAGCCCGGCCATTCTGAGGCGGGGCGTAAGCCCGGATCCACGTGTGCCCTGCCAAGGGCTCGATCACCAGCGGGTGGAAGTCCCGCCGGGGCAACTGCCAGGAAGCCCCGTAGCAAGTGGCCGGCGTCGGGCGAGATCCCGGCGTCGAAGCGCCATGTTCATGCCTCGTTTCGGAGGTGGCAACCGGATAGGCCGCAGCATCACGCGAAGACTGCCGCATCGAAAGGGTAAGCAGGGAGTGGCGAGCCTCGGTGGATTTGGCGAAGCCAGCAGCCGGGCGTCGGAACCTGGAGCGCGCCCGGCACTCCCCGGTGTAGGGGTCGTGGCATGTCCGGAAGGTGGTCGAGTCAACAGGGGAGGCCCTCCTGCCCGCCGTGACCCTGGTCGGGGACACGGCAGCGCGCCGTCGTATAAGGCGAGAGCCGAAATCGGCGGCGGGGCAGAGGGAGTCGGAGCCCGGCATAGTACCGCTGACCCGCAGGACAACACAACCTGCGGTGAGGGAAGGCTGGGCACTTCGGTCGTGCTGGACGCGGAGTCACGGATGAGGGCATGGCCCAGGCCAATCACCCCATAGACAAAGTCCGCCACCTCCAACGCCAGCTCTATCTCGCGGCCAAGCGGTCACGCCAGCGGCGCTTCCACGCCCTGTACGACAGGATCGCCCGGCCCGATGTCCTCGTGCGTGCCTGGGAGCAGGTGCGCGCCAACCGCGGTGCCGCCGGCATCGACGGCCAGACGATCGCCGAGGTCGAGACCTATGGCGTGGCCCGGATGCTCGACGAGCTGCGGCTGCAACTGGTGACCCACCGCTATCGGCCGGCGCCGGTGCGGCGGGTGTACATCCCCAAGGCGGATGGCGTGAGCCAGCGGCCGCTCGGGATTCCGCGGGTCCGTGACCGTGTCCTCCAGGCCGCCGCGCGGCTGGTCCTGGAACCTGTCTTCGAGGCGTCGTTCAAGTCGTTCTCGTACGGGTTCCGGCCGAAGCGCTCGGCCCGCCAGGCCGTTGACGCGGTGAGGAACACGATCGAGGCCGGGCATCCCTGGGTGGTCGAACTCGACATCCGCGCCTTCTTCGACACGGTTGACCATGAGCTGCTCTTGAGGCTGGTGGCCCGACGCGTCTCCGACCGGCGGGTTCAGAAGCTCATCAGGCAGTGGCTGGTGGCCGGGGTGCGCGAGGATGGCGTGGTGCGTCGGTCCGTGATTGGGGTGCCCCAGGGCGGGGTGATCTCACCCCTGCTCGCCAACGTCTACCTCCATGCGCTCGATGCGCTGTGGGAGGCGGAGGCTGTACACCTGGGCACGATGGTCCGCTATGCCGATGACCTGGTCGTGCTCTGCTCGACCGAGGCCCAGGCGCGGGCGGCCCACGGGTGGTTGGTCGCCACCCTTGCTCGCCTCAAGCTCGCCGCTCATCCGGACAAGACCCGGGTGGTCGGTCTGACCGATGGCAGCGAGGGGTTCGACTTCCTCGGCTTTCACTTCCGGCGGACACCGATGGTCCGGCGCCCCGGGCGCCGGGCGACGAAGACCTGGCCCAGCCAGCGGGCGCGAGCGTCCATCCGGGCCAAGGTCAAGGCGGTGACCGCCCCGCGAAGCCGGCTCCACCTGCCAGTTGAGGAGATCGTCACCGAGCTGAACCCCATCCTGCGGGGTTGGGGCGCGTATTTCAGGCGGGCTGGCAATGCCCGTCAGATGTCCCAGATCGACCATTACGTGCGGCTTCGGGTCGCTCTGTTCGCCAGCAAGAAGCGGCGTCGCCGGGGCATCTCGCCCTGGCAGCTCTGTCGCGATCCGGGCTGGTGGCAGGGTCTCGGGCTGTACCGACTGTCCGGGGCATCTCCGCCTGCGTGATCGTGAATGCCCGAGAAGTAGAGACCGTCGGAGAGCCGGATGAGGGAGAACCTCATGTCCGGTTCGATGAGGGGCGGCTGGAACCGGAGTTCCGAGGCTCAAGACGACCTACGCGCCGGTGGGGAACCGCCGGGTCACGCTCGTCGGCCCACCGGAGCCACCGCGCCAGCCGCCTACTCTACCGAAGTTCCCGCGGACCGGGCCGGTTGACGGTCGGGACGGACACCGAGCAGGCTGACGGGGCGGTCGCGCTGGGACTTGACCGCCGTGGAGCAGGTGCGCACGGGCCAAGCCGGTCGATCGAGAGCCGTGAACCCGCTCGCGGGCACGCTCCCGCCAGCCCCAGAGCGTCGGCGGTGCCCGAGCGGACGGTCAGGCGAGGAGCGGGAGGGCCCGGAACCGCGCGAGCGCAAGGGTGAACTCGATCGCCCAGGGCCGGCGCGCCGGCAGATGGAGCGTGAGCCGGCGCGCCGAGCGGGTCAGCCGACCGACGAGGCCGAACAGCCGCCGGCGGAGGGTCTTGGTCGTGACG
>JBBSCF010000237.1:0-2433 GCA_038250545.1 Candidatus Limnocylindrales bacterium
CGGGCGGACACGCGATGTCGAGCACGACACGCTTGTTCGCGTTGTGGACGCGAGGCGGGTGACCGGCCATCAGCACGGCGGCGTTGAAGGCATGCCGGTCGATCGGGACATGGGTGGGATCGCTCATGACGCCAATGGTGCGACATCTGGACAGGTGGCTCGGTACTCGCACCAGCGGCACGCCCTCCCCGGGCGCGGCCCGAACTCGCGGCGGCGGATGGCGCCGACCTCGCCGACCAGCCGGGCACCGAAGGCGTCGAGCTCCTCGGCCGACCGGGTGGTCCAGACCATGAGCCCGGTCTCGGCGAAATGGAGCCCGAGCCGCGCCGCGGCCGGCAGGATCTCACCGGTCGCCGGGTCGCGGAGGCCGCCCCGGGCGCAGGCGAAGGCGTAGGCCGTGAGCTGGCGGTCCCGGTCCACGTCCTCCTGTGATCGCACCTTCCCGGTCTTGTGGTCGATCACCTCGATGGCGCCGCCTGGCCGGCGGTCGATGCGGTCGATGTAGCCGACGAAGCGGACGGGAGGCTCGCCACCGGCTACCAAGACGTCAACGCCGAAGCCGAGCTCCACCCCGATCGGTTCCGCGTCGGACGTGACGGCCCGCTCGAGGTAGGCAAGGAGGACGGGCGCGCTTCGCGCGCGGTACCGCGCGGCCTCATCCGGCTCACACCCCGCGCTCTCGACCGTCTCGCCGAAGGCCTGGGCAAGCAGGTCGTACCCGGGGACGGGCGCCTGATCGTGACGGGTGCGGATCCTGGCCCGGTCGAACGCCTCGAAGGCGCGGTGGACGGCGGACCCGAAGGTGAACCACCAGTGGGGCACCTCGCCGGACAGGCGCTCCACGTAGCGAAAGGCGTACCGGCGCGGGCACGCGGCATATGTCGAGAGCGAGGAGTGGCTCTCGCGCGCCGGCAGCGGCAGAAGGACGAGGTCCCCGGGAATGATGGTGTCGATCACGGGGCCATCGTCGCCCCGGGTCGTGCCCCCGGGGCTGTCACGGCCCCTCGATCACGCGCACGCGACCGCCGGCCTCGGCCTCTAGCGCCCGGATCGCGGTCGCCCTCCGCCGCCAGGTGAGCGCGTCACACCGCGACGATTAGACGTTCGTTCCAATCGCTGCTGGCTCGCGATCCGGTTCGCAAGGACAGCCGCCAGGATCCCAGTCAGTCGACGACATCGAACTCCGCAAGCACAAAGCCATCGCTTGTGAGGCCGAGTGCGATAGCCGCGGCGAGCCACCGGAGTTGGCTCGGGCTGGTACGGTCGCCGGGCCCCTTGCACTCGACGAAGACAACTCGGCCGTCGCGAGTGGCGACGACGTCCGGGACGCCACCACTGGCGCCATCCCCGCGCGCCCGACGAATCTCGCGCAGCAACGATCCGACCTGGCCCTGCCACCCATGCGCACGGCGTATCCACGGTCTCCAGCGCACGGGAGCCTGCCCATAGCCGTCCGACCACCACGCGTCCCAGCCGGCGCGACGGAGGTGACGCGCCACTTCGATCTCGGCGCAGCTGCCGCCGGTCGGGCCGTCCGGGCCTATCGGCCGGACCAGTGGCTTGCCATAGTCCGTTGCCCAGCGCTCGCGCCGTGCGACGCCGACCAGATCGGGGTGATGAAACCCGGCGAACCGGAGTCGGAGCGACCACACGGTCGCCTCAAGGTCGCCAGCCGCGAGCTGCCTGCTGGAGGCGGCGACGTGCGGGCCCAGATCGCCCAGCCATCTCGGCGGTTGCGGCGAGGAGAGCGCGATCGGATCGCCATGCCAGGTGGACGCGACCGACGGTCTCCCGCCCGCTCGCGGGGTGGCCGCGCGATTGACCGGACGCGGGCTCGCGAGCTAGCGAGCCCCCAACAGCGCCCCCGGGACCACACAGGGCGTGAGCTAAAGCCCCTCCCTCAGTGCACGGATCGCGTCCTTCGCCCCGTTCTGGCGCGTGTAGTGGCGCTCCTCGGTCGTGCCCGGCATCCGGAACGCCCACGTCCGCGGTCCAATCGGAGGCGGGTAGTACCAGATCTCAATGCCTTCGTACACGGCAGACAGTGTCCGCGGCCATCGGGCCGTTGGCGTCACGCGCTCACCCTCCAGCACTTGCAACCGCCCCATGGTTAGGGCCCGCCACGAAATAAGCCCCTTCACTCCTGCGGGAGCATGAGCCTCGGCAGCAGCGAGTAGTTCCACTCGCCGTGGAACGGGTCAGCCTCGAGGTAGAGGGTCTTCATGTCGGCATCGCTGACGCGGACGCCGGCCGGATACGTGTTCGTGTCGATGGCACTCTTGACCCGCAACCCTGTCCGGGTGGTGGTCCCCGCGATGAGCTTGACGATCGCCTCGTGGCTGATGAGCGGCTTGCCCCGCCAGTTCATGGTGATGGCGCTGAACAGCCGGTGCTCGATCTTGTTCCACTTGGACGTCCCGGGCGGGAAGTGGC
>JBBSCF010000238.1:0-2419 GCA_038250545.1 Candidatus Limnocylindrales bacterium
CCCCGAGCGCCGCCGCGGTCAGCAGGTCGAGCGGGAACCCATCGAGCACGACGTGGAGGGCAAGGAGCACCGCCAGGGACGCGATCGCCCCCGCGAGAAGGAGCCACGAACGCCGGACCCACGCGGAGAGCGGGTCGGCGGTTGGCGCGGGGCTGGGGCGCAGGGGTTCGGCCACGGGTACCGAAAGGATGGA
Organism: Candidatus Limnocylindrales bacterium; assembly: GCA_038250545.1. Lineage (GTDB taxonomy): Bacteria > Chloroflexota > Limnocylindria > Limnocylindrales > CSP1-4 > CAIXZV01. The sequence continues at coordinate 194 of JBBSCF010000238.1, forward strand.
CCCGCACGTGCCCGTCCGTCGACGGGACGCACCGGTACCTGCGGGGGATGCCGGGCCGGTACTTCTGGCCCATCCGGGCTTGCCGCAGCCTCGTGTCGCGGGGCTCCACCACGCTCCGGGGGCCTGCTGGGCGCCTCGCTCCTGGGCCTGGGCGTGGTCTCGATGACCAGCGCCAACACCACCTGCGAGGCCTTCGGCTGGCCGGCGACGGCGGCCTTCATCGCCCTCTCGCTGGTCCTGGTCGCGACGGCCTTGCTCGGCGGCGGATAGGGGCGGGCGGGATCCGGCCCGGCGCGCGGCCCCGCTCGCGCGTGGCTTCCCCGCCGAACCCGGTGCGGGCCGTCACCGAACCGGGACGATTGGCCTATCGACCGGCGGCGGGTCGGTTCTATCGTGGAGCGATGAACGCAATTGTTCGCCGGCTTCGCGGCGCAGCACCTCGGGTCATCGCAATCCTCGCGGCCGTCGTCCTCGCCGGCTCGATGGCCGCGGCGACGCCCGCCCCCACCGACAGCCTCACCTATCGCAGCGCGTCGAGCCTGACCCGCGCGACCAAGGTGGACCGCATTCTCCTGCTGCGGGTCCACATCGACCTGCCTGTTCGCAGCAGCGTCATCGGGGGGACGATCAAGGAGCGGGTCGCCTACCACTACCCCGGGACCTCGTGGCCAGGCGGCCATTCCAACACGTACCTGTTCGGGCACGCGCGTGCGGGCACATTCCTCAACCTGTGGAAAGTCCGGGTGGGCGACATCGTGCGGCTCCACCTGGTGAACGGGAGTTGGGTCCGTTACCGCGTCACGATGGCCAAGCGGGTCGCCTGGAACGACGGGCGCTGGACGCTCCTGACGTCGTCGGAGCGGATCACCCTCCAGACCTGCACGAGTTGGTACCGAACCGCCCCCAAGTTCGTGGTCGTGGCCGTCCCCTACCACTGACCCCAGGGGGCGCCGAGTCGGAGCGCTGAGTCGGGGTGCCGACCCGGCCGGCCCCGGCGCATGCGCGGATCGACACGCGGCGCATGAGCGGTTGCCCCGGCGCGTAGACTCGCGGCCATGGGCGCGCCAGCCTGGCGCCATGTCGGTGAGCCCGCCGGCACGAGGTGGTCGAAGCGTGATCCGAGGACACCTGGCGGCGCTCCGCCTCAGCCTGATGATGGCCGACGGCGCCAGCGCCACGGTCGTCTTCCTGCTCGCCTCGGTGGCCCGCTTCGGCGACGGCGAGTGGATCGAGATCTGGGGTCGCCTGGGGATCGACATCCGGGTCGCGTCGCTGCTCTTCGGCCTGGGCTGGGTGGCGGCCCTCTGGTCGCGGGGCCTCTATCGCCTCCGCGTGCGCTGGCGCCTGCGTTCGGAGCTCCTGGACATCGCCCGGGCGACGCTCATGGTCGGTGCGCTGACCCTCTCGCTCCTGTTCATCTTCAAGCAGGCGAACGTCAGCCGGCTGTTCCTCCTCATCCTCTTCACCGTGCAGCCGGTTGTCACGGTCGCCGGTCGGGCCCTCCTCCGGGCCTGGTTCGAGCACCTGCGCCGGCGGGGCCGCAACATGCACTTCATGCTGGTGGTGGGAACCGGGCACCTGGCCCAGGCGTTCGCCGACCTCGTGGAGAGCCGAACCGCGCTCGGGATCCGGGTCATCGGCCACCTCGCCGCGCCCGGCGAGCCCCCGAACGGGGTGACCCGGCCGATCCTCGGCACCGTCGACGCGATCGAGGGGATCTTCCACGATCAGGTGGTGGACGAGGTCGCCATCTGCATGCCGCCCGAATCGGCCGGCTATCTCGAGGCGATCGTCCGCCTCGCCGCCGACGAGGGCAAGACCGTCCGGGTGCCCGTCGGGCCGCCGGAATCCGCCCTCCCCTACGCCTTCGAGGAGGAGTTCGGGGGGCTGGTCGTCCGCTCGGTCGTCAACGACCCGCAGCGTGAGCTGGGCCTGGTCGCCAAGCGCATCCTCGACGTCGCCGGGGCGCTCGTGGGGCTCGTCGTGCTCAGTCCCGTCCTGCTGGCGACCGCCGTTGCCATCCGCCTCCGCGACGGCTCCCCCGTGCTGTTCCGCCAGACCCGGGTGGGCCTGCAGGGGCGCCGCTTCACGATCGTGAAGTTCCGGACGATGGTCACCGACGCCGAGGCCCACCTGGCGGACGTCCAGCACCTCAACGAGCGCAACGGGATCGTGTTCAAGGCCGGCCACGACCCGCGCGTCACCCGGCTGGGGCGGACGCTGCGG
>JBBSCF010000239.1:0-2371 GCA_038250545.1 Candidatus Limnocylindrales bacterium
AGGACCCGGTCGGCTTCCTGAAGTCGATGGGTCGAACCGTCGAAACGAACATCCCGCGCAAGCTCGTGGCGACGCTCGTCGAGGCCGCCCGAGCCGTGAACCGGACCACGACATTCCGTGCCGTCGTCGCCGGTTCGTCCCTCATCCACTCCGGGTACGACCAGCGCGGCTACGTCATCTACGGCAACTTCCCGGCCATTCGGGACCGGGCCGGCCAGCTCTTCACCGCACCGGGGACGCTCCCGCGGAGCCGGTTCCTGGCCCCGAAGCCGACGGCGAACCGGGCCTCGGGGAGCGGCGTCTCCGGCTGTGCGCCGGTGGCCACGCCCCGGCCGAAGCCGACGCCGAAACCGACGCCGAAACCGACGAAGACGCCCAAGCCGACGCCGAAGCCGACCTCCTCGCCGGGTCCGACTCTCGAACCGACGCCCGGGCTGACCCCCGAACCAACGCCCGCACCGACCCCCGCGCCGTAGCCCGGCATCGCCTCGGGGCGGGGATCACGGGCGCTCAGATCGCGCCGAGCAACTCGGCCGCCCGCGCCTGGATGACGTCCGGGTCGCCCGGGCCGGTGAGCCAGCCGCCCACGCCAACGGCCACCGCACCCGCGGCGATGAATCCGCCGATGTTGGTGGCCGAGATGCCGCCCGTCGGAACGAGCGGGATGGTCCCGAGCGGGCCGCGGACCTCGCGCAGAAATCCCGGGCCCAGCGAGGCGGCCGGGAACAGCTTCACCGCGGCCGCGCCCGCGGTCCGGGTCGGGGAGGGGCTCGCCTCGCCCGCAGGCCAGGAATGCCCGTCGAGGATGTGCCATTGTTCCCAGACGCACGTCCGCCTTCATGCAGGCCCGTCGGCGACAGTTGCCTGATTGGCCCGGGCAACTGCCCCTGTTGTGGACGGCGGAAGATGACAACGGGATGGACCTCTTGGACAACAGCGCGTTCATCCAGCGGGTGACCCTCGGTTGCCTGCTCGCCGCCGCCGCCGTCTCCCGGTGGCGCCAGGCTCACGCGGAGCGGGCCCGCACCCGGGTCGCCGCGGCCGACTGATGATGCCCCCGGTGCCCGCGACGACGGCAGCCCGGCGATGATCCGTTCCGGGCCGCCGTTCGGGCCGTTCGCCACTCTCGAGCTGGCCAACGACCGGGTCCGCGTCCTCGTCTGCCCCGCCCTGGGGGCGCGGGTGCTCTCGCTCGCCGACCTCTGGACCGGCCGCGAATGGCTCGTCCAGGGCGAGCCGCCCGAGGCCGACGGGGACGCCGATGCCGACGCCGCGGCGCCGGATGGAGGGTCAGCGGGCGGGGCGCCGGCCTGGAGCGCGGCCGATGCCGTCTTCAGCGGGGAGGTCGCCTTCGGCTGGGACGAGTGCCTCCCGACCATCGCCCCCTGCCCGGACCCGGCAGATCCGACCGCCCCGCCGCTGCGGGACCACGGCGAGCAGTGGGGCCGGCCCACCGCGGTGACGGCCGACGGCATGGTCCTCGCCGCGGCATGGGAGGGTCTGCGCCACCCGTACACGTTCCGCCGCCGGCTGCGCCTCGACGGACCGCGGATCGTCGCCGAGTACGACCTTGAGAACCATGGGGCCGTGGACCTGCCGGTCCTCTGGTCGATGCATCCGCTCCTCGCCCTCGAGCCCGACGCCCGGATCGAGGTCGAGGGCCTCGTCTCGGTGCGCGTCTCGGCCGCTGCCGGCCTGCCCCTCGCCCCGGTGCCGGGCCGCGCGGACTGGCCCGAAACGCCCGGCACCGACGGCCGTCCGATCGCCCTCGATGTCGTCCGCGGGCCTGGGGCGGGGACTGCCCTCAAGGCTTACGGCGGTTGGGAGCTCTACGGGAGCTGGGACAGCGCGAGCGGCGAAGGGCTGCCGGGGGTGGCCGCCGTGGCCCAGCCCGACGGCGGGCGCCTGGAGCTGTCCTGGTACGCTCCAATTGCCCCGAACCTGGGGATCTGGCTGTCGGACGGCGGCTGGCCGGCGCCTCCCGCGGTGCCACGATCCCAGCACGCTTTGGAGCCAACGACCTCACCCGATGACGACCTGGCCACGGCCATCGCAGCGGGACGGGCCCTGGTCCTGGCGCCCGCGGAGCGCGTCGCCTGGTCGGCGACGTTCCGGGTTCGAGCGCCCGGCGAACCGCGGAGCGGGTAGGGAAGAAGCCGTGGCGGGCCGTTCGCGCCGGCCTGGCCCCCGGGCGGGCTCGCGACGTCAGCCGCGCCGGCGCCCGAGCAGGAGGTCGCGTCCTGCCACGAGCGCGCTCATCTTCGCCGGTGCCGCCCAGCGGGCCGTCTGGCTGAAGCCGCAGTCTGGGACGGGCGCCAGACGCTCCTCTGGAACCCCGGTCGCCAGGACGGCCTCGGCGCGCTCGGCGACG
>JBBSCF010000240.1:0-2355 GCA_038250545.1 Candidatus Limnocylindrales bacterium
CGGAAGGAGGGAATCAACGCCCGCTACTTCCTGGCCCACGCGATGCTCGAGTCCGGCTGGGGCACCTCCGACATCGCCCGGTACAAGCGGAACCTCTTCGGCTACAACGCCTTCGACCGTAACCCCTGGAAGCACGCCTCGTCGTTCGCCTCGTACCAGCGGGGGATCGCCGTGATCGCCGCGCGGATCCACGAGCGCTACCTGACCCCGACCGGCCGCTGGTTCTACCGATTCACGACCCCGCGGGCGATCAACCGCTACTACGCCTCCGACCCTCGCTGGGCCGACAAGGTCGCCCGGCTGGCGAACATCATCGACCGCGCCATCGTCACCCTTCGCGAACGCCACCTCCGGTTCGGGACACCGACCCTGGCGACCCTGCCGGTGGTCCGGGGGCGCGTCGCCATCGACGTCCCGTGGACGGCCCGCCCCGGCGCCGTCCTCCCGTCGCGGATCCGATTCGCGGTCCGCTGGACGCCGGTCGCCCTCGTCGAAGCGGCCGCGGCGGGCCCGACGAAGGCCGCGCGCACGAGCTGGAAGCTCGTGAAGCGGCGCGATCAGGCCGGGCATGTCGCTCGACTGTCGTTGGCGGCGCCCGCCCAGCCGGGCCTCTGGCGGCTCGACGTCGAGGCCCGCGACAGCGACGGCCGGGCACTCCCGAAGACCGACCGCCCGAAGGTCCGCTCGATCGTCGTCCGGGTCGCCGGTCCGCGCGAGGCCACCGTGTCGATCGCTGCCTCGAGCGGCGGGGAGCTCGTGGCGACGGTTCGCAACGTCGGAAGCCGGCCGATCGCGACGCTCGCGAACGCGACCCCGACCACCATCGAAGCCTGGGCGCTGCCGCTCGACCCGACGGCGCGGGCGTTCCGCCTGGCGGTCGCCCGGCTCGAGAGCCCGATCGCGACCGGTTCGTCCCGCACGATCCGGTTCGCGGCCCCCGAGGTGCCATCCGTCGTCGTCATTCGCCTTGCCGCCGACCCTGCTGCCGTAACTCGGGTTGTCCCGGTGGCCGCGCTCGCCGTGCCCGGCCGCGACGGGCGCACGGCGCTGACGGCCCTCGCGGTGAGCAGCCAGCGTGACGATGCCCTCCTGAAGCGAAAACCCGCCGCCGGGCCGATCTCGATCGCCTCGGTCGGGGACGCCGGCACCGTCCGGGTTGCGATCACGGCCGGTCTCGACGCGCCCGACGTGAGCTCGGCGGTCGCGTCCGTCGAGGCGGCGCCCGGCCCGTTCTCGCTTCTCGTCCGCTCGCTCGCCGCGGAGCCGGTGCGGACCGCCGCTCCGTCGAGGGCGCTCCTGGCGCTTCCTGCCAGCTCCGATTCCACGACCGTCGGGATCGCCGGACTCTCCGCGGGCGTCCGGCTCGTGATGGCGGCGATCGTCCCGCCCGACGGCGGCCTCGCCGACGCCCGCACGATCCGGCTCGCCTGGATCCCCGTGGGCGCGATCGCCAGCGAAGCTGCCGCGCCGGACTGACGGCGGACCAGGGCCCGGCTCGTGCATGTCGCCCCGACGCCGCGTCGCCCGCCCCGTGCCCTGCGCCATGCGCCCCCCGCGCTCGCAGCCTTGCCGCGCGTGGCCGGACCGCGTGTCGCGTTCTCGGGTGGCCCAAGCTCAGCGTACTGCCCCCATCGTTAGCAAGCGGCTATCCGGGGCCCTCAACCCTCGGCGGCGCGTGGCAGTGACCGCCGCGGCCTCCCGGGCAGCATGAGCATGCGCCTCGTCGTGCTCGTCGGCGATGTGCGCAGTCCTCGCGATGGCACCGCGACTGCCTCGGGACCCGGCACCGGGCCGATTGCCCGCCGGATTGCTGTCGGCTAATGATCGGGGCAGTACGGCGACATGACGGTGGGCACGACGGTGGTGGCTGCGGCCCGCCGAAGCGCATCCAGCAGCGAAGCATCGGCAACGGCGCGCCTTCAGCGCGGAGCACCAGCCTTGGCAGCGACGATGCGCCGCCGCTGCGGCCCGCCGCTATCCTCTTCCCGTGCTCCACGGAGAGGTGCCGGAGCGGTTTATCGGAGCGGTCTTGAAAACCGCAGGGCCTTGCGCCCCGTGGGTTCGAATCCCACCCTCTCCGCCAGAGTCCGAGCGGAGTACGTGCTCGGACTCTGGGGTTCCGGACCGACGAGCGCTGACCGTGCCGCCCGGCGCTGATAGGCGGCCGCCCCCGCGCCCTGCTACATCTGCTTGAAGCGGGGACCCTCGCCGCCTTCCGGCGGCTGCCAGAGGATGTTCTCGAACGGGCACTTCACCGCGCAGGTCATGCAGTGGAGGCAGTTCGAGGCCGAGAGGACGATCTTCTCGCCGTCCCAGCGATAGACCTGGCCCGGGCAGAAGTGCGTGCAGGAGTTC
>JBBSCF010000241.1:0-2293 GCA_038250545.1 Candidatus Limnocylindrales bacterium
GCGTTGACGGTCGGGTCGTCGCCGAAGACGTCGTCGCCGAGCTCGGCGGCGGCCATGGCCCGGCGCATCGCCGGGGTCGGGTGCGTGACGGTGTCGGAGCGCAGGTCGATCGGGGGCATGACGGGCAGGATACCGCGGGGGCTCCGACGGGGCCGCGACACGATGGAGCGGTGGATGCCGGCGAGGCGATGGATGGTGACGCGGCGGCGGCCGATCGACCGCGGAGGCCGATCGACCGCTGGACCGGCACGCGTTCACGCCCCGCGCTGTCGTGTTGAGTCCGAATCCGCATCGGAACCCGGGTCTGTGAGCGTGGCATCGCCGCGGATCGAGCGGTTTCGTGGAGTCGCCGTGCGTGACGCCGCCGAATCCGGGTCGCATCCGGACTCAAGACGCACGGGGCAACGATGGTGCCGGCGCAGATCCTGACGGGTGCCTCGGGCGGGGCGAGGTGAGGACGGCGGCGCGGAGGAGATGACCCGACGGCGCGCGGGACACGACCCGCCGGCAGCGGCGGGTTCGCCGTGGGCGATCGGGCCGGGTCCGAGCCGCTCGGATCCGGGGGCCGCCTTCGGCGGTGCGCAGGTGCCCGCTTCGTGCTAGATTCCGCCGACCGCGGACCCGTGGTGTAGCGGCCCAACATGCCAGCCTGTCACGCTGGAGATCGCCGGTTCGAATCCGGTCGGGTCCGCCATCTTCCCCGATGACGAGTCGCCGGTTCGGCGCGCCTGGGCGGGGGCGCGGCGTCCAGACGTTCCGCGGCACGCGACCAGCGGGAACGCGGGGGGGTGGGGGCGGCCCTGCGTCGGCGCCCGCGTCGAAGCCCAGGTCGGACCGCGCGGGTCAGGCGATCCCGGCGAAGAGGTCCGTCTCGCGGGCCGCCACGGGAACGCGCGCGGCGCGGAGGATGAAGGTCTCCTCGCCCCAGAGGTCGGCGAGCGCCGCGCGTCCCAGGGCCAGGAACGGGCTCGCCGACGGCGAGATCTGCGTCCGGTGGGCGTGGAGCGCCCTCCAGCGGGCGTCGGCGAAGGCACGGACATCGACCCGCGCCGTGATCTCTCCGTCGTCCACCGTGGAGCGGAGCATGAACTCGTCCCAGCGCGCCAACTCCTGCGCGCTCACGTCGGTCGGGCGGGACCACCACGAGGGAAGCCCGGCAGCTTCCGCCCGGGCCGCCATCTCCTCCCGGCGACGGCGTGAAATGGCCTGCTCGTAGAGCTTTGTCGGCGCCCACGGCGCGAGCCCGCCCGCATCGACCGCGGGCCCCGTGCCCGCGTGCTCGGGGGCCAGCTGCCCGGGGTACCAGGATCGGTCGCCGGCCCGTGCGAAGGCGCCCGCGGCCACCTCGTGGGAGCGGATGTGGTCGGGGTGGCCGTAGCCACCGAAGTCGTTGTAGTGCGTCATCACGTCCGGCCGGTAGCGGCGCACGAGCCAGGTGAGCCGACCGATCGCCTCGTCGAGGTCTGCCTGCCAGAAGCTCCGGGGGTCGAGGTTGCCCTCCGTTCCCATCATCCCCGAATCGCGGTAGCCGAGGTTCTCCCACGTCGTGACGCCGAGCGCGCCCATCGCGGTCTCCAGCTCGCCCGCCCGGATCTCGGCGAGCCGCCGGTGGTTCGCCGGCGTGTCGAGCGCGGGATCGACGATCTCCCCGAGCTCGCCGCGGGTGCACGTGACGAGGACGACGCCGCGGCCTTCTGCGGCCGCCCGAGCCATGACGCCTCCGGTCCCGATCGTCTCGTCGTCGGGATGGGCATGGACGGTCATCAGGACCGGTCGGGGAAGGTCCACGGCAGAATCACGAATCGGTGTTGGGGACGGACTGGCCATGACTCCATCGTAGCCGAGGTTCCGACATGGCCTTCTGCGTCTCCCCTCGCCCGTCACCCCTCGCCCGTCGCGTGGCGGGCGCGCGACATCACCGGGCAATCGAGCTGGCTTCGGGCGCCGTGCTGCTCGCTACCGCAGCGATCGAAGTGGCTCGCGCTTGCTATCGTGTCGCCGCGCTGTCCCATTGGCCCGCAGGACGATCCGCGGGCGCGGGGCGGCACGCCGAGCACTCGGAGGCAGTGGGACCCGTAGTGGCAACCCCGGGCGCAGTGAAGGACGAAGCGCGGGCGGTCGCGGCCGTCCGGGACCCGGCCGTCGCGGATTCCGCCGCGACCCCGGTCGTGTCGGTCATCATCCCCGTTTGGAACGTCGAGCCCTACCTCCGCGCATGTCTCGACTCGGTGGTCAGCCAGACGATCGGCCTCGAGCGCCTCGAGGTCGTGGCGGTCGACGATGGCTCCACGGA
>JBBSCF010000242.1:0-2291 GCA_038250545.1 Candidatus Limnocylindrales bacterium
CATCTATCGGATCGGCGAGCTGCAGGTCACGGCCTCGCTGCCGCCCGGGATCTCGTTCTCGATCGTCCGCATCGGCGAGGCGGACGGCGACGATGCCGACGCGGGGGTGGGTCGCCGGCCCCAGGCGTCGACCGAGATCCTCGCTGCCGATGTCGCCGGCCCGCAGGACGCCGGCACGGACCCGGTTTCCGGGATCATCTCGCTTGACGGCGAAGAGCAGGCGGCGATCGCCTTCGGGATCGCCGAAACGGCGGCCTCGATGGACGCCGTGGTGGACGCCATCGAAACCGGCCCGCCCACCGGACCCCCGGACGTGGAGGGCCCGGAGCCGACGCGACCCGACCCGGCACCCTGAGCGCGTCGACCCCACGGCCGCGAGGCGGTCGCCGAGGTCCCGGTCTCAGGCGCCCGGTGCCGGGACCACCTCCACTCCGGTTCGATCCTCGTCCGGGCGACGGACCCTGAGCGCCATGGCCACGGTGACGGCCATGGCCCCGACCAGCCAGAGGGCCAGGACCGCCGCGTCCGGCCAGGGCGACGGGCCGGCGCCGATGGTCAGCGTGCGGAACGCCTCGACGGCATACGTCATCGGCAGGAACGGGTGGATCGCCCCGAAGAAGGCCGGGGCCGTCTCGATCGGGTAGAGCACGCCGAGTGCCGCCACCTGGAGGGCGGCGAGCACGAGCGAGACGAGCCAGCCGCGCCGACCGAACAGGGCGACGAGGGCCTGGTTGACGGCCACGAACGTGAGGGCTGCGAGCACCGCCACCAGGACCAGTGCCGGGACCTCGGCGATGGTCACGCCGACGAGGTAGCGGAGCACCAGCACGGTGAGGGCGGCCTGGACGGTCCCGATCAGGGCACCCACCCCGAATCCTGCGACGACCGGTCGCCATCCGCGCGGTCGCGGCCGCCGACCGACGAGGGCGGGCAGCACGAGGTAGATGGCCATCGCTCCGAGCCAGAGGGCCAGGGCCAGGAAGGTCGGGGCGAGGCTGTCGCCCGCCGTCGCGCCTACCGCTCCCCCCGTGGTCTCGACCGCGATCGGGTTGGCGGCCATCGCACCGAGCGACGCGCGGGCGGCATCCGAATAGGCCGGGATCGCGGCAGCGCCGTCGGTGAGCGTGCTCCCGAGGTCGCTGGCATCAGTCGCCAGGGCCCGCCCGTCGCCCGCCAGCCCGTCGGCGCCCGTGGCCACCAGGCGTGCCCCATCGACGGCGTCCGTCATCCCGGTCGCGAGCTGCGCGGCGCCCGTCGCGGCCGCGCTCGTCCCGTCGGCAAGCTTCGCGGCACCCGAAGCGGCAGTGCCAGCGCCGCTGGCGAGGCGGTCCGCGCCGGAGGCGAGCTTCGTGACCCCGGAGGCGACCCCGCTCGCGCCGCTCTCGAGGGCACGCGCGCCCGCCGCCGCGTCGGCGACGGCCGAGGTCAGCGACGGCACGGACCCGGCCAGCGCCGCCGCGCCGTCCGCGAGCGACTCCGCGCCCGCCGTAAGGTCGGACGCGCCGCCGGCGAGGGCGTCGGCTCCCGCGGCGGCCTGGGCGATCCCGCTCGCGAGGGCCGGAGCCGCCGCCGCGAGCTCTCCCGTGCCCGCGTGCAGGTCGTCGGCCCCGCTGGCCACCTGGTCGGCGCCCGCGGCAAGGGCGGCGCTCGAGGTCGCCAGGGTGCCCGCGCCGTCCGCCAGCGACGAGGCCCCGCTCGTCAGGGTGTCGTTCGTGGCCGCGAGGGCCGCGAGCTGGGCGCAGAGAGGATCGGTGCCGCCGAGCCCCGCGCAGCTGGCAGCCAGCGACGCGACCGCATCGGCGTAGTTCGAGACGGACGTGGAAAGCCCCTGCGCCCCGGCCTCGAGCGTGCCCGCTGCCGTGGCCGCCTGGTGGGTGCCTGTCGCCAGAGACGCAGCGCCCGACGCGACCGCGGCCGCCCCATCGTCGAGCTGCTTCGCCTGGGCCGGGAGACCGGCCGTCCCCGCCGCCACGGCGGCCAGCGAGTCCGCGAGCGTGCGCGATCCGGCAGCCGTTGCTCCGGCCCCATCGGCCACGTCGCGAGCGCCCTTCGCGAGGGCAGCGGCGTTCCCCGGCAGCGCAGCCGTTCCCGACGACAGGGTCCCGAGACCATCTGCCAGCGACGAGGCGCCGTCGGCGAGCTCGTTCGCTCCGCGCGCGGCTGCGTGCGCGCCCCTCCCCAGGATGGTCGCTCCCGTCGCGAGGTGCCCGGGACCGCTCGCGAGGCGGTCCAGGCCCGCCACGAGCGCAGTGGCCCCCGTGGTCTCCGGCGCGGTCCCGTCGGCGAGCTGG
>JBBSCF010000243.1:0-2286 GCA_038250545.1 Candidatus Limnocylindrales bacterium
CCAGGCAGGGCCCGCAGCTCAGGGAGGGTGTACTCGCGGGGGTTCTCGACGAGCCCGGATACGGCGAGTCGCCATCCCGATTCGTCGACTTCGACCGGCACATACTCCTTCGAGACGACGTAGAACTGGCCGATTGGCGTGACCGCCCGGGTGAACCCAAACCCGGGAGTGCCCTCGGGATCGCCAGGGGATCCCGGGAGCGCCTGCTCCGCCGTCGCCTGCGAGCGCCTCACGAGGATGAGCGCGGAGCCCAGGATGGATCCAGCGCCCGCTGCGAGGAGGCCGACCTGAAGCACGCTCCGTCGCCGGACCGGCCGCTCCAGGGGGACCAGCCTTCCGTCCTCCAGGATCTCGGGCCCCTGGCCGTCGGTCACGCGACCCGGGCTCGACGCATTGCTCCGCGGTTCGACGGTCGATCGCAGGTACGCCGCCGTGACGAGGCCGTACGCGAGAGCAGCCGCAACGAGCGGCACCTGGAGAGCAACGGCGTCGCTGACGAGATCGGCTCCCACGAAGCCGGACCCGGCGAGGGGCAGGATCGCGAGCTCCGCGGTTGCAAGGGCGGTGATCCCGAGGATCGCGGAGTTGCGTCGGATCGATCGCCGAGGAATGGCCCGCGTCGTTGCCAGCACCGCAGCGAGTGCGGCGCCGGCAACGACGACCCCACCGGAGGTGGCGGCGAAGAGGATGCCCTTGGCGTGGGCGCCGTAGGCCTGGATCCCCGCTGCGAACAGGGCACTCGGCATGTGGAGGACGATCGCATCGGCGATCGCGTCGAGGATCCCGGGCGAGCCCGTTGCGACGCGTGCGACGAGCACAATGAGAACGACGACCGCCCCTCCGAGGAACCCTCCGGCTGCGGCGATTCGAATCCGCACATCGGGGCTGACCGGATCACCGGGCAGCACGCCGCTGGACACCGGAACCCCCTTGTCTCCGGGCGATCCGCCGCCCGACAGGCCCGGGGGCTGGCCACCACGCGTCGTGCCCATCATACTGCGCTATACATGCCTACACATGTTGCGAGGGAGCAGACGGAATGAAGAAGACGACCCTCCTCCACCGAGAGCTCTCGGCCGCCGTGGCCGACTTGGGACACACCGACCTCCTGCTTCTCGCAGATGCGGGTCATCCAATTCCGCACAGTGTGCCGCGGATCGACCTGGCCCTCCGGCCGGGCATCCCGTCCATGATTGACGTCCTCCAGACCGTGCTCTCGGAGCTCTCCGTCGAGGCATTCATCGTGTCGCTCGAGATGGAACAGGCAAACCCGGGCCTCTGGGATGCGTACGCCGCAGTCCTGTCGCCCGCTCAGCGCCGTACGGTGCCGCACGACGAGTTCAAGCGGATCGTACCGGCCGTGAAGCATGCGGTGCGAACGGGCGAGTACACGCCGTTCGCGAACCTGATCCTCGTGGGGGGCGTCGGGGGCATCCGACACCCCTAGTCCTGGCCTGTTCGTGTTGGGCATAGACAGCTGCCGTGCGATGACCGCGGCCGGCCGTTACCCTTGCGGACGGCACCCTGCCACCCCACCCCACCGATCCTGCCCACGTCCCCTCAGGAGGCTCCCATGCGCGTTCGTCGTCTCGGCCGGAGCGGCCCCGAGATCACCGTCCTTGGCTCCGGCTCGTGGGCCATGGGCGGCGCCGGATGGGCCGCGTCGTGGGGGCACCAGGACGATGACCAGTCGGTCGCGTCGATCCGGCACGCGCTCGCCAGTGGCGTCAACTGGATCGACACCGCGGCGGTCTACGGGCTCGGGCACGCCGAGGAAGTCGTGGCCAGGGCCGTCCGCGACCTCCCCGCCGCGGACCGCCCGCTCGTCTTCACGAAGTGCGGCGTCGTCTGGGACGAGGACGACCGCGACGGCGCTCTTCGCCAGTCGCTGCGGCCGGAGTCGATCCGCCGGGAGTGCGAGGCCTCGCTGCGCCGCCTGGGCGTGGAGAAGATCGACCTCTACCAGTTCCACTGGCCCGACGCGGAGGGAACGCCGGTCGAGGACTCGTGGGGCGAGATGGCCCGGCTCGTCGCCGAGGGCAAGGTGCGCTGGGCCGGCGTCTCCAACTTCGACGTGGACCTCCTCGCCCGGTGCGAGCCGATCCTCCACGTCGATTCGCTCCAACCGCCCTTCTCGATGATCCGCCGCGACGTCGCTGCCGAGATCATCCCCTGGTGCGCGGCCAACGGCACCGGCGTGATCCCCTACTCGCCGATGCAGGCCGGCCTGCTCACCGACACGTTCTCCGCGGCGCGCCTCGCGGCAACCGACGAGGACGACTGGCG
>JBBSCF010000244.1:0-2276 GCA_038250545.1 Candidatus Limnocylindrales bacterium
CGCCATGACGGCCGACCCGTAGAGGGCCATCCCCTGCTCCGTCGTGATATCGACGAGGACGATCTGCAGCTGGTCGCCGTGCTCCTCGGCGAGCGGCGGGAGAACCTCGGTGATGACGAGATGGCAGTGGCCGCAGGACGGGGAGTAGAAGAGGACGGCGTCCACCACCGGGCCACCCGCCCGGACGGGGACGGCGGTGGCGGCAACGGCGACCAGAGCGATGGCGGCAACGAGCCGCTGCAGGAAACGAGTCATGAGGTTGCCCAATCGTACGCTCCTCCCGCGTGCGCCGGGTGCGGCCCGGTTCGTAGAATGGGACCGACCCCCGCCCAGGCTCCCCAGGAGGTGACTCCGATCTCCGACACCTTCGCGTCCGCCGACGAGCGCCCATGACGCCGCGCCAGCCCGCCGACGACCCGGGCGAGGGCATGGCCTGGACCGCACCCGGGGCCGGGCGGATCCAGGTCACCGCGTTCGCAGCCTTCACCCTCCTCGGCGGGGCGGCGCTGCTCATGCCCTCGCTCATCCGCGACGTCCAGCGCGAGTTCTCCCAGACCGACGCCGGGATGGGCCTGCTCTACCTCCTCAGCGCGCTCATGCTAGCGACCGGCGCACTCCTCTCGGGCGGCCTGGCCGCCCGGGTCGGCCGCCGGGTGGTCCTTCCCGTCGCCGCCCTCCTCCTGGGGCTCGGCCTGGCGATCCAGGGCCTCGCCCCCACGTGGGCGGTCCTCCTCGTTGGGGTCGTGCTCGGCGGGGCCGGTGCGGGAACGATCGACGCTGGGCTGAACGGTGTCTTCCTCGATTTCGCGGCGGTGGGCCGTGGCAAGGCGATGAACCGGCTCCATCTCTTCTACAGCGTCGGGGCTCTCGCGGCGCCTCTCGTCGTCGGCACGGTCGTTGGCGCCGGTGCCTCCTGGCGCGTCCCCGTCCTCCTGGTGAGTGCCGGGGCGTTGGCGATCGTGCTCCCCATGCGACGCGTCGGCTCGGTGCCGCCGCGGCCACGCGCCGGCTCGCCGGCGGGCAACCGCACCCTCCCCAGCCTCCGCCTGCCGCTCGTCGCCCTGGCGTTTGCGATCTTTACACATGTCGCGGCGGAATCAGGCGTCTCGAGCTGGCTCGTGGCGTTTCTCGCGGAGGCGAGGCTTTTCACGGCGACGCTGGCCCTCAGCCTCTTCTGGATCGGGCTTGCCGGCGGGCGACTCGTCGCCTCCCGGATCGCGGATCGGTTCCCGCCGGTCACCTTTGCCACCGCGTGCGCGCTCTTCGCCGCGGCGTTCCTGCTTGCCGCGGTCGCAGTGCCGTTCGGCCCCGGGCAGGTCGTCCTCTACGCCGCGGCCGGCTTCGCGCTCGGCCCCGTCTACCCGATGGTCATGTCGGTCGCCGGCACCTTCTACCCGCACCGCTCGGCCACGGTCAGCAGCCTCATCACCGCAGCGGCCATCGCGGGCTCGGTCGTGTATCCACCCCTCATGGGCCTCATGTCGGGGAGCGTGGGCCTCGGGGCCGGCATGCTCGGCGCGGCCGTCCTTGCGGGGATCTCGGGGATGGCGGTCCTCGTGGCGGGGCGGGTGGCGTCCCGGGCTCACGCCAGCGCCAGCCTCGAGGCCCCGTCACTGCGCGGCCGGTAGGGCGGGCGCGTCCGTCCCGGTGACCACCGGGACCATGGAGCCGTTGACGGAACGCGCCGGGGGCGCGACCCTTGGCCCTCGCATCCCCAGCAGCACCAGGCGGTACCTCTCATGCAGACCAGTCCCCTCCGCGCCCTCCTCGCGGCGCTCCTCTGCCTGCTCGTCGGCGCATCCGGCGCGCTCGCGGTGGAGCCCGGCCTCATGCCGACGACGGGCCCCGCCCCGGCCGCGACTCCCGGAACAGCACCCGGTGCGACGGCGGAGCCGGACCCGACCCCGCTCCCGGAGCCGACCCCACTCCCGGAGCCGACCCCGACCCCCGAGGTCTCGCCGGAACCCGGGGCATCCGGTGCGCCCGAGCCGACGCCCCCCGCCGATCCGTCCCTCGAGCCGACGCCCGACACGACGCCCGGCGTCGAGACCGCTCCCCCCGACCCCCCAACTGCCGACGTCGCGACCCCCGCAGAGGTCGCTGAGGCCGACGGCCACGTCATCGTCGTCCTCGATCCGAACGTCGACCCGTTCGCGGCGGCGTCCCGGGCCCGCCAGATCGGCGCGGACGTGGAGCGAACGTTCGACACCGCCCTGCAGGGGTACGCGGCGACCGTGAGCCCCGAGGAGCTCGCGACGCTGGCTGCCGACCCGCGC
>JBBSCF010000245.1:0-2264 GCA_038250545.1 Candidatus Limnocylindrales bacterium
GAACGCCTTTCGCGCCTCGGTGGGCCCGCCCTTCGCGAGCCCAAGCTGCCAGGCGAGCTCGCCCCACAGCGTGCGCACGACCGTGCCGTCGGGCTTGGTGACCGGGTTCCCTGGCGAGATCCGGTTGCCGACGATGACGACCCGGTTGACCTTCGGCGCCGCGCCGACCCCGGCCTCGCGCAGGACGTCCTCGATGCCGAGCAGCTCGGTGGCGGGCGTGCCGGAGAACAAGTGGTAGAGCGCCAGCATCGAGTGCGTCTTGCCGCCGCCGAAGTTCGTCTGGAGCTGGACGACCGGATCCCCCCCGCTGCCGGCGAGCCGCTTGACGCCACCGACGAGGAGCCCCTTGAGGCTGACCGTCAGGTACGTGCGCCGGAAGAACTCGGCCGGGTTGCGGTACTCGTCCGAACCCTCGCCGATGTGGACCTGCCACAGGTCCGCCGCGAACTCCGCCTGCTGGTACCGGCCGGAGGCCACGTCCTTGTGCGGGCTGACGACCTCGCGCCACGGCTTGAGGTTGCCGGTCGCCAGGCTCTCGACCGCGGTGCCAGCAGTCTTGCGCTTGTCGGTGCGGAGCTGCTCCTCGAACCGAACCCGCAGGAGCTCCTGCTTGATCTTGTCGACCTCGTCCGCCTGCGGGGCGGAGATCGCCGAGAGCATGCGGCCGGCGGTGTCGAGCGCGCGGTACGCGTCGTCGCCCGAGAAGACCTCCTGGTGGGCCCAATTCGTGCGGACGCCGCGCAGCTCGGACACGTAGGTACGCTCCGCGTGGCCGAGGACGCGCCGGAACACGTCGTTCCAGCTCTCCCACATGAGCGCCAGCAGGGCGGCGGTGTCCCACTCGTCGAGCGGCTTGTCGGTGTTCAGCCGGTCGCCGAACACGTACCGCTGGGCCTCCTCCAGGGCGCGGTCGTTGTGGAGGTTGCGGAACTCGCGCTCCACGAAGGGGCCGAGGCCGGCCATGAGGAGGTCGAGCGCCTTGCCGACTCGCTCGTTGTTGGTGATGGCCACGGCGTGTCTACTCTCCCAGGTTCACTTGACGGCGTGGACGGTACGACCGGCTGCGCCGCCTGGAAAGGATGCCGATGGGCGAAGGGTTAATCGCACGGCACAATTATCCGTCTCACGAACTCAGCGACGGCCGGCGACGATGTTTTCGCTCGTCGGACGTGCGTCGGGGACGTCAATGGTTGCTTTCATGCGTCCTGCATACCCGTATGTCGTGTCTGCGTCAACGGGACGAATGAGTCCGGTGAGACGATCTCCCCCGCTGCCGGTGTCCTGAGCAGCGCCGGGCCGAGCACGTAGTAGCGACCGCGCCTCTCACCGGTGGCTCGCAGCCATCCGCCTCTCACAGCGGCGTCAAGGTCTCGCGTCGTGTTCTGTGCCGACCTGCCGGTGAGGCGGATGTAGTCCCCGGCTCGCAGGTGCCGGTTCACCCACGCATACGCGAGGCCGTCGATCATCGGGGGCGGGAGCGACCCTTCGACGATCGCCCGCCGGATGTCAATCATCACCTCGCCGAGGCCGCGGAACCTCGCCAGGACGTAGTCGGCCGACCGGGTGATCGAGGCGACGAAGTAGCGCACGAACGACGTGGCATCATACCCGGGCATGTAGTCCTGCCCGACCGCATCGCGGATGGCTCCGAAGTAGGCGACACGGTCGAGATCGAGCTGCGCGTCGAGCGAGACGAGCCCGCCGAGTGCGTACCCGTGGCGCACGAGGATCATCCGGGCGATCGCACGGGCCGTCCGCCCATTGCCGTCGTTGAACGGGTGAATGGCGACGAACTCGAGGTGGGCGAGCGCCGCGACGACCGGGGGAGGATGACGGTTGGTTGCCGTCGCAAGCCATGCAGCGAACTCCCGCATCAGCTCCGGGACATCACCCGAGGGAGGGGTTCGGAAGATCGGGTTGCCGTCAGCATCGGCGACGCGGTTCTCTCCGCGGCGATACTCGCCTGGTGTGAGGAGCGGGCTCTGATCCCGGAGAACCCGGCGATGCAGTTCGCGGATGACCGCCTCGTCGGGGGCGACGCGGCTCGCCGCAAGGTCGTCCGCGAGCGTCAGTGCATCGCGGGTGCCGATGATCTCGCGGGCTTCCCTGTCGCCGACCTTCGCAGAGCCTTCGCCGGCGAGCAGCGCCTCGACCTCGACATCCGACGCCGTGTTGCCCTCGATCCGGGCCGTTCCGTGGACGGTCCGCACCCAGGCACGCCGGCGCATCCACTCGGCGTGGGTCGGGTCGATCGGCAGGTTGTC
>JBBSCF010000246.1:0-2237 GCA_038250545.1 Candidatus Limnocylindrales bacterium
CGACGTAGGCGGGACCTTCTGCCGCTTCGACCCACGGGACCGCCACGAGGTCCACGTCGCGCTCCATTGATCCGTGAACTGCGAGGGCATAGCCGCACTCGTGAGCGGCCGTCCGGGCGACCTCGATAGCCTCCTCCCGCGACAGCGGCTTCGCGCTCATAGCATCCCCTCCGGGCCGAGCAGGATCTCGTCGTCGCCCTCGCCCTTCGCGAGAACGATGTGGTGCTCCTTCGGCGGGGACCCGACGTACTTCGTATCTGGCCCGAACGCCTTGCGGAGCTCGGCCACCGTGGGGTACTTCGTCTTGTCTGAGATGACGACCGGGGAGTCCTCGAGCGCCGCACGGAGCCGGAGCTCGGCCGCCATCGCGGTCGGCATCTCGGACAGGTGCTCGATCACCACGCGCTCGTCGGGCTTGGGCGCGTAGTCCCCGAGCTCGCCGGCGTCCTTGTCGATCTCCTCCTTGACCACCCACGCGCGCCCCTTGGTGATGGTGTGCTTCTTCACCGTGCCATAGGGGGTGACTACCCCCTCGGAGGCCCGGAGCGCCTTGTCGCCCTGCAGCAGCAGCGGGGCCACCGCCCGGTACTCGTCCACCAGCTTGCGGCGAATGGTCGAGACGGTGTTCAGAGACTCGAGGATGCGGGCGGCTTCAGCGCGGAGCTCGGCTGAGGTCATGTTCTGCGGGTCGTCCATCGAGCACCTCCTTCCTTCGGGAGTCGAGGTCGGCGAGAGCCTCCGAGAGCAGATCGCCCTCGCCGGAGATCAGGACGTCGACCTGGCGGGCCGTGATGTAGAAGCGGCCGTCGGCGATCCGAGAGATCAGCACGACCCAGCCCCAGTCCTTATCGACGAGGGCCGACTCGGTTAGCTCGCGGAGCTGGCGCCCCAGAACGGCATCCTCGAGCGGGGAGGACTCCGCCATCAGAGGCCATCCTCGTCCTGCTCGGGCGGGGAGGTCATCAGCTCCATCGAGAGCTCGCGGTTCGCCCGGCGGCCGGCGTCGTAGATCACCTCGGTCGCCTGGGACATCTCAGCGGCCTGGCGGGCGACGATGTTCACCGTCCCCATGCGGTAGGTGTCGATGTCGGGCGCCATCCATCCGAGCGCCTGACGCAGGGCGATCGCCGCCTGCCGCGCGTAGTTCGCGGCGTCGGCGAGCGCATTGTCGATGTCGGTACCGATTGCCTGCTTCTCGTCGCTCATCGTGCTTCTCCTCGAGTCGGGATCATGGCCCGCCGCGTGTCGCGGTCGGACAGGTAGAACGCGCGCCTCCATAGACGCGCCCCGCGCGCCCGCCACGAGCCCCCTGTGGCGATCGCAGACTGGTGGCGGATGTAGCCCACCTCCTCGGCATAGGTGTCTGACTTGATGCTCGCGCAGAGCCCGAAGAACCGGCGGCACCACGCGGGGAACAGGTCGAGGGTGATCGCCTGGGTGATCCCCTCGGCCAGGTAGCGGTCGAAGATGCACGTCTCTGGCTCGCGGTGCGCGAGCTCGTGGATCACGACCATCGCAGCGGAGTAGTCGCGGTCGGAGATGAATCCGTTGACGGCCATGCGCGCCCACCCCGCGTAGATCTCGGGGTGGAGCGTCGTCTCGCGTGGCGTCTCGCACCACACCACGCCAGCCAGTTCGGCGCCGACGCCCTCGATGTGGAGCCCGCCATCCGCACGGAGAACCGTCCGGTAGAGCGGCGGCACCTTCATCGTCTGGCCGATCCACTCCGCGGTGTCGTCGGCGAGCTCCTGGCCGGGGTCAGCCTTGGCGATGCCGACGCCGACCCCAGCCCAGAACGCGAGGCACGACAGCACGATGACGACCCAGGCGATCAGCTTCGTCCAGTCGATCGGCGCCGTCCTCATGCCGGGGGCTTTCTCGGTGATCTCGTCGGTGGTCACGGCGTCACCTCGATCATCCGGTCAAAGAGTCTCAGCGCGGATGCTTGGAGCGCCTTGACGGTCGGCGCAAGCGCAGCCCCCGCGGCATCCCCCGCGGCAGCCCCCGCGGCAGCCCTCGCGGCAGCCCACGCGGCAGCCCACGCGGCAGCCTCCGCGGCAGCCCTCGCGGCAGCCCTCGCGGCATCCCCCGCGGCATCCCCCGCGGCAGCCCACGCGGCATCCCTCGCGGCAGCCCACGCGGCACCCCCCGCGGCATCCCTCGCGGCATCCCACGCGGCAGCCCCCGCGGCAGCCCACGCGGCAGCCCACGCGGCATCCCCCGCGGCATCCCCCGCG
>JBBSCF010000247.1:0-2212 GCA_038250545.1 Candidatus Limnocylindrales bacterium
GTCTGCCTCGTCACCGGCGGGACCTTCCTCGCTCCCAACACAGGCTCGCCCTTGGCAGCGTCGGCGACCTCCCCTGTGATGGCCGGGACACCCCGCCAACGCCCTGGAGGTGACCCATGGCCGCCCGCGACCCCGCCGAAGCCCTCGCCCTCTGGCGGTACCACCTGATCGCCCCCGCCCTCGACCCGAAACTCGGTGGCCGCGAGCGCGGCGAGATGGTCCGGCAGATCGCCGGCGAGCATCCCTCGCCCTCGGGCGAACCACGCGAGGTGAGCCGCAACACGCTCGACCGCTGGATCCGCCGGTACCGGGCGGACGGACTCGCGGGTCTGCGCGACCGACCGCGCTCGGATCACGGCAGCGCCCGGATCAGCCAGGCCCTCCTCGACGAGGCGATCCGCCTGCGCCTCGAAGTCCCGGCCCGGAGCGCCGCCCACATAGCCGAGATCGTCAGGACCCGGCACGGCGTCCGGATCGCCGAGCGGACGCTCGCCGAGCAGTTCCGGCGGCGCGGCCTCACCCGAGGTGAGCTCACCCGCGACGGCCGGACGTTCGGGCGGTACGAGGCCGACGCGCCGAACGAGCGCTGGATCGGCGACGTGCTGGTGGGGCCGTTCGTGCCCCACCCACGGGCACCAGGAAGCGTGCGCGCCCGCCTGTTCGTGCTCGTCGACGACCACAGCCGGCTCCTCGTGCATGGCCGCTGGTTCGGCAACGAGACCCTGCGGGCAGGACAAGAGGTGCTCCATGACGCGATCCTTGCCCGGGGTCTGCCAGCTGAGCTGTATTTCGATTGTGCCGACCTCCCGGTTATGCCGACCTTGGCCTGACGACCCGACCGGTCCGTGCGGTGCAGTGGGGGTGAACGGCCGCAGACGGTCGGCATAATCAGAGGCCCTCGAGGAACGCGAGCAGCGAGTCCGGGGCGCGATAGCGGCCGGGTGTCGTCCCCGGCGGCGCGACCCGGGCGATCGCGCGCTCCTTCTGCGAGAGGTCGGCCTGGAGATACACGCCGGTCGTGGTGAGCTGCTCATGGCCGAGCCAGAGCGCGATGACGCTCGCGTCGACCCCCGCCAGGAGCAGCCGCATGGCGGTCGTGTGGCGCAGGACGTGGGCGGTCACATGCTTGGTCCGGATCGACGGACACCGCTCGACCGCCAGTTCCGCATACCGCGCGATCCGGTGCTCGATCGCGTCGCGGCTGAGCGTCCCGCCCGAGCGGGCCGGGAAGAGCGGGTCGGACGGTGACCCGCCGCGCTCGGCGAGCCAGACCCGGACGGTGTCGGCGACGACGCGCACGAGCGGGGTCCGCCGCTCCTTGCGACCCTTGCCGATGCAGTGGACGGTCGCGCCGCGGCCGAGCGAGACATCCCCGCACCGGAGACTGGCCAGCTCCGAGATGCGCAGGCCGGTCCCGACGGCGAGCGTGAGCAGGGCGTGGTCCCGGCGGCCGGTCCAGGTCGCCCGATCGCACGCCGCGAGGAGCGCGTCGACCTCGGCGTCGGTCAGATACGTGATGAGGGTGCGCTCGAAGCGCTTGGTCGGGATGGCCAGCACCCGGGCGATCGAGGCGGCGTGCTCGGGGTGCCGGCGCGCCGCATAGGCGAACAGGGAGTGGATGGCCGCGAGCCGGTTGTTCCGGGTACGCGGCCCGTTGCCACGCTCCCGCTCGAGATGGTCGAGGAAGGCCGCCACGAGCGGCCCGTCAAGATCGCTGAGGTCGAGCGCGGTGGGTGCCTTCCCGGTCCGGGTCGTGGCGAAGCCGAGGAGCAGCCGGAAGGTGTCCCGGTACGCCGCGACCGTGTGCGGGCTGGCTCCGCGCTGGCCGAGCAGCCGCTCGACGAAGAACGCCTGGAGCGTCGGGGCGAGGGCGGTCATCGCGACCTCCCGACCCCGGCCGCGAGGCGGGTCGCGGCGAGCCCTGTGAGCTCGGGCGCGGCCGACAGGTACCAGTAGGTGCCGGCCGGGTTGACGTGACCGAGGTACGTCGAGAGCAGCGCGAGATCTGCCTCGACGTCGCCGTCGCCCTGGTGCCAGTCGATGAGGGTCTGGACCGCAAAGCTGTGCCGGTTATCCCGCGCGCGGGATAAGCGCCACTATCCCGACTGCCCGATTATCCCGACTCGGCGCGTCTCCGCGGGCGGGGCGCGTGCCGCACGCGGGATAATCACAGACCCTCCAGGAAGGCGAGGAGCGCGTCGTCGGGCCGGTA
>JBBSCF010000248.1:0-2179 GCA_038250545.1 Candidatus Limnocylindrales bacterium
CGGCGCCGCCCGCGGCAAGACCCGCGATGCCGATCCGTCCGACGACCGCCAGGAGGCGCCCGCCAACCGCAAGTCGCTCGGCGAGCTGTTCACCGAGTCCGATGCCTTCAAGAGCTGGCGCCCGTCCATGCGGGAGTCCGATCCCTTCGTCGTGGACCTCGCGGCCAAGTTCGGCAAGTCCGCCGCATCGCGTGGCGTCAAGGCGCTGTTCGACACCGCGACCGGCTACGCGCCGCAGGCCATGCGGCTCCCCGAGGCCGTGGTCCCGGGCTCCGAGGTGGCGTCCGTCGCCAGCCTCATGAACGAGGGCCGGACCTCCAGCAACTCGATCTCCTACATGGAGGAGACCACGACGACCTCCGGGGCCGTCGAAGTCACCGAGGGCGCCGCCAAGGGCGAGTCCACGCTGGCCCTGACCGAGAAGACGAGCGCGGTCCGCACGATCGCCACGCACCTCCCGATCACCAACCAGGCGCTGGAAGACGTGCCGATGATCGAGAGCTACATCGACAGCCGCCTCCGGCTCTTCGTCAAGCTTCGCGAGAACTCGCAGCTGCTCAACGGCAACGGCGTCGCGCCGAACCTGCTGGGCATCCTCGCCACCCCCGGCATCCAGACGCAGGCCAAGGGTGCCGACCCGACGCCTGACGCCTTCTACCGCGCCGGGAACAAGGTCCGCATCGGTTCGTTCTTCGAGCCGACCGACGCCGTCGTGCATCCGAACGACTGGACCGACGTCCGCCTCCTGCGGACGGTCGACGGCATCTACATCTGGGGCTCCCCGGCCGACGCCGGGCCCGAGCGCATCTGGGGCTGGAACGTCCTCGTGACGGCATCCGAGCCCGAGGGCACCGGCCTCGTCGGCGCCTTCCGCGCGGGCTTCCAGATCTTCCGGCGCTCCGAGGTCTCGATGCAGATCGGCTGGATCAACGACCAGTTCACGAAGAACCAGAAGACGATCCTGGTTGAGGAGAGGCTCGCGCTTGTGGCGTTCAGACCGTCCGCCGCGTGCCTAGTGACGGGAATTTGAGTTGACGCGGGGATCTGGTACAATGGAGACGACAACCATGCCGCTCTTCGAGGTGCGAGATGCCCGCTCGACGGGAAACCCGACCATGTGCAGCGTGTGGGACGCTCCTGACTCGGCTGGTATCACAGGCCAAGGGCCGCGAGTGGTACTGCGACAACCGATGTCAGGCGTCCCACGCGCCCGCCGCGATCACACTGCCGCGAACGAGGTTCGAGCGAGTCTGCCAATGCGGGCGGACGTTCACCACCTACCCATCCGTCAACTCGAAACACTGCTCGCGGCAGTGCTCCGCGCATTACATCCCCCGGAAGCCGCACGCCGGCGAAACCACGAAGTGTCTCGTTTGCGGGACACCGATCTACCGGGAGGCCGCGCAGATCCGTCGTGGGCTGCGCCGGCACTGCTCGAAGGCATGCTGGGATGTGGCGCAGCGTCTCACCCCGGTCATCAAGTCCTGCGAGCGTTGCGGGACGATCCTGACCCTGAAGCCAAGTCAAGCGGCCCGACGCTATTGCTCCTGGGAGTGCGAGAAGTTGGGTCGCACCAAGCGCCCACTCGGGCGTACTCACAACGGTCGGCCAGCGCGGCTGGACCACTCCGGCTACGTCATGGTCTGGGAGCCCGAGCATCCGAACAAGAGCTACCACGGCTATCAGTACGAGCATCGTCTGGTCATGGAGCGGCAGCTCGGCCGCTTCCTGACCTCGGACGAACACGTGGACCACATCAACGAGATCAAAGACGACAACCGGCCCGACAACTTGCAAGTGCTTTCGCCGGGCGCGCACTCCGTCAAGACCTCTCTCTCCAACTGGAAGCAGCTGGCCGAGTACCGCAAGCGGTTCGGTCCCATCGACATGATCTGACGCGCGGCTCCTTCCGTGCGCCAGCAGGAAGGAGCATCTGACAATGCCGGTCATCACCGGAGGCACCATCATCGAGGGTGGTGGCCCGCAGCGCCTGTCCAACGCCGGCGTCCCCGTCGCGGGTACGGACGAAGTCCAGACCGTCACGATCGACGCCACGGCCGGGACGTTCCGTCTCGCGTACCAGGGGTCCCGCACGACGTCCCTCGCCTTCAACGCCACGAGTGCCACCGTCCAGGCCGCGCTCCGGGCGCTGCCGACCATCGTCAGCCCCAACGTCACC
>JBBSCF010000249.1:0-2170 GCA_038250545.1 Candidatus Limnocylindrales bacterium
TCGTGGTCGAGAGCGTCGCCCTCGTCCGGTCCCGACTGGGCGCGACGGCCGTGATGGCGCTGCTGGACGAGCTGCTGCCGGCGCTCCGGGTGGAGATGGTGGACCGTCCGCTCCACGACGTGTCGCTGGCGGAGCACCGTCGAGCCGGGGGAGGGACCAGCCTGGTGGACCGGGTGACGATCGCGTTCGCGGCGCGCCACGGCATCGCGCGGGCGTTCGCCTTTGACGCGGATCTTGTCGTCGCGGGCCTCGCCCAGGTTGCGGCGGAGCCCTGACCGCCGCAGGCCGGTAAGACTGCACGATATTGACGTCGAGCGGACGATTCTCGTAGTCTTATGGTGTGAGCGACAGGCGCGAGGGTGCGAAGCTGGTCGAGGTGGTCCAGCTCGCCTTCCTCCAGGTCATTCCTTCGTACCTGCCCCCGACGGAGTACGTCGTCAAGGGCGGTGCGAACCTGCGCCTCTTCTACGAGAGCCGTCGACGCTCCCAGGACATCGACCTGGACTATCTCGGTCAGCGGTTCCACCTCGTCGAGACCAGAGTCGACGAGACGCTGGCCGCGCGGGCGTTCCGCGACCTGCTTCGGGTGGCCGGCGTTGCGATGAGCGAGCCGAGCAAGCCAAAGCAGACGGACACGACCCGGCGCTGGAAGTTCGCCGTGGAGGGCGAGGGCGCGTTTCTCAACACGAAGATCGAGTTCTCGGCACGAGGGATCGTCGACCCGGAGCACGAGTTCGCGACGGCGCGGGACGACGTCGGACGCCGGATCGGACTGCGCGTCGTGAGGGCCGAGCATTACCTGCCGCCGGCCGCCATTCGTCAGAAGATCCGGGCGCTCGCACAGCGCTCCGACAGCCAGCCCCGCGACGTGTTCGACCTCGGTTTCCTGTTCGACGCCTACCCGCACGCGGCAACCCCGGGCGAGATCAGCAGCGACACGATCCGGCGGGCGATGGATGCAGCCCTCGGCATCCCGTATGAGGCCTACATGGAGCTCGTGGCCGACTACATCGAGGAGGAGTTCATCGGGATCTACGGCAGGCCGGAAGCCTGGGCCGACATGGTCCTCGGGGTCGTGGATCACCTCGAGAAGCTTGGATGAGCCAGCTCGAGGCCTACACGCTCCTCGAACGGCTGGGCCCGGTGGTATCGACTGCCGAAGCGGCCGCCGTGCTTCGCCGGAGCGCCAGCTCGACGAGCCGTCTCCTCCGCGGTCTCGAGAAGGCGGGGCGGGCCAGGCAGGTCCGCCACGGTACCTGGGCGATCGGGCAGGCCGCCCCGCACCCGTTCGAGGTGGTAGCCGAGCTGACACGCCCGCATCCCGCCTACGTGTCGTTCACCTCGGCCCTCAACTATCACGGGTTGATCGACCAGCTTCCGCGCGAGATCGGGGTCGCGTCGCTGGACCGGGCCCGCCGCATTCGCACGAGCCTCGGGACGTTCTCGGTCCATCACCTGCCCCCCGAGCTCTTCGGGGATTGGCGCGAGACTCGTCACGGGCTCGTGGCAACGCCGGAGAAGGCGCTCTTCGACCTCGGCTATGTCAGCGCCGTCCGCGCCGGACGGCCGCACCACGTGCCCGAGCTCGAGCTGCCCGCCGGATTCGACCGGACGGCCATCGACGCCTGGATCGAACGGGTCGCGAGCGTTCGGGTGGCGACCCTCACCCGCCGGGGCGTCGACCACATGCTGTCACGCGCCAGCCGCTGACCCATGGCTCCGCTGCCTCCGGCTACCTGCCGGTTCGGCTGATCACAGCGGGGACCGTCCGCAGGAGGATCTTGAGGTCGAGCGCCAGCGACCAGCGGTCGATGTAGGCCAGGTCGCGCTCCACCCAGCGGTCGAACTCCGGCTCGTGGCGTGCCTCCACCTGCCAGAGTCCGGTGACCCCCGGCTTCATGGACAGGCGCCGGCGGTGCCAGATGTCGTACTCGGCGACCTCACCGACGAGGGGCGGGCGCGGGCCCACCAGGCTCATCTCGCCCTTCAGGACGTTCCACAGCTGGGGCAGCTCGTCGATGCTCGACGCCCGCAGCGTCCGCCCCAGCCGGGTGACGCGCGGGTCGTGGCCGGCCTTGAACACGATCCCGTTGCGCTCGTTGAGGTGCTGGACGTCCGCCAGGTGGGCCTCGGCGTCGGTGACCATCGTCCGGAACTTCACGATCGTGAA
>JBBSCF010000250.1:0-2105 GCA_038250545.1 Candidatus Limnocylindrales bacterium
CAAGGCTCGTGAACTCCTTCCGTTCGAGGTAGGCCTCGAGGTCGTCCAGCATGGTCTGGGCGTACCCCGGCCCGTGCCGGATCAGGGCGGAGGTGGACATGACCACGTCTGCGCCGACAAGCAGGTTCTTCACCAGGTCGGAGCCATCCGCGACCCCGGTGGTGGCGGCGAGCGAAGCCGTGGTGTGGCGGCGCAGCGCGGCGATCCAGGTACGAGGCAGGCGGCCCTCGTCCGGCGTGGACAGGGCCCAAGTGGTGTTGGCCTCCAGGGTCTCGATATCCACGTCCGGCTGGAGGAAGCGGTTGAAGAGGACGAGCCCGTCCGCACCCGCCTGCACGAGCCGCAGCGCGACGTTGCCCACCGAGCTGAAGTAGGGGCTCATCTTCACCGCCACCGGGATGCCGACAGCGGCCTTCACCGCCGCGACGATGTCCAGGTGTCGTTCGATGACGCGGCTGCCCGAGGTGGTGAGGTCACCGGGGACGAAGTAGATGTTCAACTCGAGTGCGGCCGCCCCGGCGTCCTGCAACTCGTGGCCGAAGGACACCCACCCGCCGACGTCGGCCCCGTTCAGGGAAGCGATGACCGGGATGTCGATATCCCGGGCCGCGCGCTCCACGAGGGTGAGGTAGTTCTGGGCGAGGCTGCGCTCGTCGATGAGGGCCTCGGGGAAGTAGTCCAGGGCCTCGGCGAAGGAGTCCTCGTGCCGCTCGAGGAGGTCGATGTCGCGGGCGGCCTCGCGGCGGAGTTGCTCCTCGAACAGGGAGAACAGCACCACCGCACCCACTCCGCCCTCCGCCAACGACTTGATGCCGTCGAGCGTCTGCGACAGGGGACCGGCCGAGGCCACCAGGGGGTTGCGCAGGGTCAGGCCGAGGTACGTCGTCGTCAGGTCCATGGTTACTTCCTCGCGTCCGCGGCGAAGTCGGAAGCGCTCCGCATCGCCATTCGTTCGTACTCCGCCCACCGGAGATACACCTGCTCCTGCCCGTGGATGAGCAGCCGTTCCGCCGCCTCGGGATCGGTGGTGCGCAGCATCCGGAAGCGCAGCTCCTTGTCGTGGTACTTCGCCAGGGGGATCCGGGGCCGCGGCGAGTCCAGCAGGAACGGGTTCTGGTCCAGCTCTCGGAGCACCGGGTTGTAGCGGACGAGCGGCCAGTGCCCGGAGGCGACGGCCGCGTACTGCTGGTCCAGGCCCTTGCGCATGTCGATCCCGTGGGCGATGCAGTGGCTGTAGGCGAGGATGAGGGAGGGCCCGTCGTAGGACTCCGCCTCCCGGAACGCCCTCAGCGTCTGCGGCTTGTCGGCCCCCATGGCGACGCGTGCGACGTACACGCTGCCGTACGCGATCGCCTGCATGGCGAGGTCCTTCTTGTTGGTCAGCTTGCCGCCGGAGGCGAACTTGGCCACCGCGCCCAGGGGCGTGGCCTTGGACGCCTGGCCACCGGTGTTCGAGTACACCTCGGTGTCGAGGACGAGGATGTTGATGTTCCGGCCGGAGGCGAGCACGTGGTCGAGCCCGGACGAGCCGATGTCGTAGGCCCAGCCGTCCCCGCCCACGATCCACACGGACCGGCGCAGGAGGTGGTCGGCCACCGAGCGCAGGTCGGCGACCTTCTGGCCGGACATGTCGTCGAGCCTCTGCTTCAGGTCCTCAACCCGCGCGCGCTGCCGCGACAGCTCCGACTCGTATGATTGGGGAGCATCGAGGATCTCGTCCACGTACGCGTGCCCGAGTTCGCCACGCAGGTCCGTCAGCCGTCGTCGGGCCAGCTCGGTGTGGAGGTCGGCGGCGAGCCGCAGGCCGAGGCCGAACTCCGCGTTGTCCTCGAACAGGGAGTTGGACCACGCCGGACCGCGCCCGTACTTGTTGCGGGACCACGGCGTGGTGGGCAGGTTCCCGCCGTAGATGGACGAGCAGCCGGTGGCGTTGGCGACCGTGGCGCGCCCGCCGAACAGTTGCGTGAGGAGCTTCAGGTAGGGCGTCTCGCCGCAGCCCGAACAGGCACCGGAGAACTCGAACAGGGGCTCCAGGTACTGCACGCCGCGGACGTTCGCGAAGTCGACCCGCGAGCGGCGGTTGACCGGGATGGTCTCGAAGAATC
>JBBSCF010000251.1:0-2105 GCA_038250545.1 Candidatus Limnocylindrales bacterium
AACGTTGACATATAGAGTAGCATCAGTATGTCATGAGAGACAGGCACCGGGCACGAGCCGACGAGCGAGCCATCCGGCTCAACGTCGCCGTCGAGCTCCTCGGCTCGGGCCTGGCGATCGTCGCCGCGTCCCGCGAGCTGGCGCGCCGCTTCCGGCTCTCCGAGCGGCAGGCACGGCGCTACGTCGAGCAGGCGCGTGCGGCCGGGCCGGTCAACGTACCGGAGCCGACGAGCGTGTTCACCGTCCGGCTGCCGGGTGGTCTGGTCCGGCGGCTGCGCGACTACGCGCATGGCAGCGGCCGGACGCTGAGCTCGATCGTGGCCCAGGCGATCGACGAGTTCCTGAGCCGGGCGCGAGCGGGCCCGTCCCGTGGCCGACCGACGCGTTGAGCTCGACTACGTCTTCGACCGCTTGGGCGGAGCGCTTCTCGCCCAGGCCTACCGGACGCTCGTCCCCGAGCGGCGAGTGCCATGCGTGAAGCGAGGAGGAGACAATGACGACGGCTGCCATCTACGCCCGGGTGTCGTCCGCTCGGCAGCGCGAGCAGCAGACGATCGCGAGCCAGACGGCGGCGCTCGTGGCGCACGCCGCCGGACAGGGACTTGAGGTTCCCCCGGCGTGGGTGTTCGAGGACGAGGGCTACTCGGGCGCGACGCTCGTCCGACCGGCCCTCGAGCGGCTGCGCGATCTGGCCGCCAGCGTCGGCGTCGACGTCGTTCTGTGCTACGCGCCCGACCGCCTGGCCCGTAAGTACGCCTACCAAGCGCTGCTGGTCGAGGAGTTCGCGCGGGCCGGCAGCGAGGTCCGCTTTCTCAACGGCCCCGCCTCGGACCGCCCCGAGGATGCGCTGCTCGTCCAGTTCCAGGGCATGATCGCCGAATACGAGCGGGCCCAGATCGGCGAGCGCACGCGGCGCGGCAAGCTGCACCGCGCCCGGGCCGGTTCGGTCAACGTCCTGGGCGGCGCTCCCTATGGCTATAGCTACCTGCGGCGCAGCGAACACGCCGAGGCGCGCTTCGAGCTCAGCGAGCCCGAGGCTGGCATCGTGCGCGAGGTCTTCCGCCGCTACATCGAGGATGGCCTCTCGATCGGCGCGCTCTGCCGCCGGCTGACGGAGGCAGGCGTCCCGACCGCCACCGGCCAACACCGCTGGGAGCGCTCCACGGTATGGGCCATGCTCCGCAACCCGGCCTACGCCGGGCGCGCCGCGTTCGGCAAGACGATGCGCGTCGAGCGCCGCCCGGCGGTCACCCGCCGGCTCCGGCTCGAGGGCCGCGCGGTGCCCCGCACGCCGGCCCACCGCGACCGGCCTCGCGAGGACTGGATCGAGATCCCGGTGCCCGCCATCGTGAGCGAGGAGACGTTCGCCCTGGCGGCCCGCCGGCTGGCCGACAACCAGCGCTTCGCGACGCGCAACACCAAGGTCCCCTCGCTGCTCTCCGGCCTGGTGGCCTGCCAGCGCTGCGGCTACGCCTACTACCGCAGCTCGACCCGCACCAGCGCCCGCAAGCTCTACTACTACCGCTGTCTCGGCTCGGACGGCTGGCGCTACGCGGACGGACCGGTGTGCGCCGCCCGGCCGATCCGCGCCGACGAGCTCGACGCGCTCGTCTGGGCGCACGTCACCGACCTGCTGGCCGATCCGGCGCGTATCGGTGCCGAGCTCGAGCGCCGCCTGGCCGAGCTGCGCGGGTCCGACCCGACGACCGCCCAGCGCGGCCGCATCGAGGTCGAGCTGCGCCGGGTCCGCGCCGCCGCGGGGCGCCTCGTGGCCGCCTACCAGGAGGACCTCCTCTCGCTCGACGAGCTGCGGGCCCGGATGCCTGACCTGCGCTCGCGCGAGGCGAGCCTCCGCACCCAGCTCGATGCGCTCGACGCCCAGCTGCTCGACCGGGCGAGCTATCTCGCCCTGGCCGAGAGCCTCGAGAGCTTCCTCGTCCGGCTGCGTGACGCGGCCGAGGCGGCGTCGTTGGCCGAACGCCAGCGTATCCTTCGGCTCGTCGTGAGAGACGTCCTGGTCGGCCCCCACGAGATCGTGATCCGCCACTCGATCCCGACCTCCAGGGAGCCTCAGCCGTCAGGTTATCTATTGCGTGGGAGGCGTC
>JBBSCF010000252.1:0-2097 GCA_038250545.1 Candidatus Limnocylindrales bacterium
CGTCCTCCGGGTTGAGCCACAGGAACCCGTGGTCCGTGACGACGTGGACCTCGCCGATGCCGGCGTCGTGCAGGCGGTCGATGACGCGCGCGAGGCGCCCGGGGAGCCGGACCGCCTCATCCGGCAGCGAGGCGGTGTCGGCCACGGAGTGGCCCTGGTCGTCGAGCGCGTACGTGAAGGCGACGACGAACCGGGCGTTCGGCACGGGCTCGCCCTGGAGGAGCACCTCCAGCTCGACGAATGCGACGGTGTCCCCACGAGCGCCCAGCACTCGCTGGAGGTGCGCGACGCGTCCGGGACGGCCCTCGAGCCCAGTCGACGCACCGATGGAGAGGCTGAGCGTCCCCTTGCCGACCACGACGCCGATCGCCTCGCCGTCGGTGGGCAGGATGGCCGTCATCCCGAACGGCGTTGTCGTCGGGAGCGTCGTGGCAACCGCGTGGAGCTCGGCCGATGGGACCCGCTCGACGAGGCGCTGGGCGATGTCGAGCCGGAGGGCATCGACCACGATGACAGCGCGCCGCGCCTTCGCCTTCGGCAGGGGCGACCAGAGCTCGCCTGCCACGCCGAGGACCGACGAGACCCCGTCGATGTCCCAGGCGGACTGCTGCTCGACCAGGTCGGTGAACCGCTGGTTCGTCGCGTCGAGGTACGCCGCATACACGCGCCCCGCCAGCCGCCGGATGGACGCCAGGCAGGCGTCTTCGCGGCACGCGGCGACGACCTGGAGGTAGGCGTCGTCGACGCGCCAGGCATCACCGGCGTAGGTGGCCGCCATCGCGCCGACGCTCGGGGCGTGCGTCAGGACCTCGCGTGCGCGGGCGCAGCGGTCGGCCAGGTCGCACACGTCGCGGAGGATCCCGATCCGGCGATCGGCCACCACGGCCGCAGCGCCCGCAGCGCCCGCAGGCAGGGCGGCCCTGAGTGCAGCGAGCGCCGTGTCGATCCCAGCGGCCATCGCGGCCTCGACCGTGGCGACGATCTCATGAACGCGCCGGTCAGCGATTGCGGGGATCGTCGCCGGGACCCCGTCGCGGCCGGCTGCCCACGCCACGAGGCCCGCAAGCTCCGCGCCGTGCCGGGCGACGAGCGCCCGCAGCCGGTCGGTGACGTCGGGGCGCGGCAGGATGGCGTTGCGGACGAACGCGAGCGTCGCCTCCCGGGCCCGCTGCTCCGGCGGCAGGCGCGGTGTGAACGGGAAGTCCGGCGCGCGACCCAGCGCATCCCACGCCTCGACGAGCGCGAGGTGCAGGGCGGTCTGCTCGGCCCAGTCCGCCGGCACGTCGCCGGTGAGCTCGAGGCCGAACGACGAGCGCGCCAGCTCCAGCACGTCGCTGGTCGCGTCATCCCACCGGCCGGCCGCGCCCTCGGGATCGAGCAGGAGGTCAATCACAAGGTCACGCGGGTCACCGACCACGTTGAGCGTCTGCGTGTTGACCGGCTGCGGGAACTGGGCGAGGTCCGAGTAGGCATGCTTCTGCGCGTAACGCGCCAATCGCGAGTCGGCGCCGCCGGCCTTCACGGCTGCCTTCGCGCCGCCGCCGGAGAAGCGGATGCCCCTCGAGGCGAGCCAGTCGTCCAGGCTCGCCGGATGGACCTCGCGCGAGCCGGGAACATGACCCCACAGGGCACCCTTGAACGGGTACTCGACGAACGCCCAGAGGGCCGGCGGGCGTCCTTCCCGCCCGGGCTCGAGATCCGCCACCGACCGGCCGGGCAGGTGCACGACCGCCGTGCCGCCCTCAGCCTCGAGGTCGAGCAGCGCGAGCTTCACCTCGAACTGAGGCTCGCCGGGGTCGAGCCAGAGAAGCGCGCTTCCGGAAGCAGTCAGCTCGCCCGCGACGGCCGCCCGCAGGCGGGTGTACTGCCCATCGGGGTCGAGCCAGAGGAGGATGTGACGCGGCGCGCCGTCGTCGTGGGTAAAGGCGGCGAGCAGGTCGTCGGCAAGCGCGCGCGCCAGGCTCACCACTTGCTGATCACCTTGGCGGGCAGGAGCCCGGTCTCCTGGAAGGGCCGGATGTTGACCTTGACGCCGTCGTCGACGTCGGGGGCATAGGGGCCGGGACGGCCGGCCTCGGTCTCGCTCTTCCAGCGGCA
>JBBSCF010000253.1:0-2062 GCA_038250545.1 Candidatus Limnocylindrales bacterium
ACCGACACGACCAAGGTCATCTACGGCGTCAACGAGCTCGACCTCGAGCTCGGGGGCAAGCCCGTGAGCGAGATCTGGAAGCACCTCGAGCAGGTCTTCAACATCCCGCGTGACGCGGTCGTGACGGTCAACGGCACCAGGGTCGACGACACCTGTGTCGTCGGGCCCGGCGACGAGCTCGAGTTCACCAAGGCAGCCGGCGTGAAGGGCAACGGAGCGACAGCATCGGTGCATCCTACTGGGCTGTCTGATCGCGAATCGGGGTTTCCGACCCCCACGGGCTGGCGAGGTCTATTCGCTTGGGGTGCTACGCCTGCGGGATCAGTCGAGGGCGGTGCACCTCCGCCGTTTCGTATCGGCACACGATGGTCTGCGTGACTCGGCCAGCGGGCACAAGCGGGCCCTGCCCGCGATCGTCCCGCCAGGAGGCACTCCCCCCAAGCGGCCGTTGCGGTCCGATAGCGTGGCGGCTCTCGACTGCGGATTTCACGGGTTTTGGACACCCTGTTTCGCGGCAAATGGACACCCTGTTTCGCCGGAAACGGCCACCCTGTTCCACGGCGATCCAGGGTGGCCGTTTCGCGCGGACTGGCGTGGCCATTTCAGCGAAATGCGCACCCGGCTCCGCGTGATGAGCCCGAGGATGACGGCCGTGACCGCGAGAATCGCCCCGATCTGGTCGGGCGCGAGGGAGAAGCCGAACGCGCGTGGGGGTCGAAGACCCCGATTCGCGATCAGCGCCCCTACGATCGGCGGATGTTCTCCCTCCTCTCCCTCGCGATCCGCGTCCTCGTCCGGCTCATCGGCACCAGTGGCCAGGGTGGCCGAGACGATGGGGCCAAGGATCTCGAGATCCTCGTCTTGCGTCACCAGCTCCGGGTCCTCCGACGAACCTCGGGCCCACCCCGATACCAGGCCCGCGACCGGGTGCTCCTCGCAGCGGCCAGCCGCCTGATCCCGCGCGACCGCTGGGTCGCCTTCCTCGTCACCCCGGCAACCCTCCTGCGCTGGCATCGCGAGCTCGTGCGGCGCAAGTGGACGTACCTCAGGGCCGGCCGCCCGGGCCGGCCGCCGATCGATGCCGAGGTCTGCGCATTCCGCTGAATCCGATCGCCCATTCCGGGGTTTTCGATCACCCTCGGTCGAAGGCCGCGGAGCGGCCGACGTGAGGGCTGGTTCACCCCCTGTTGGTCACCTCCTCTCGGTGGTCTGCGGATAGTCTGGCACGCCGCCGATGGTGGGCGGTGGCGGGGAACCCTGAGGGTCATCGATGCCTCCCCGGTGGCGGCTCGCCTGTCCCGGGGCTCCTGAGGCGGGCAGATCTGGCGTGATCGCCGGATCAGGCGTCGCGCTGGCCTCGGCGAGGTCGTCGGCGGCCCTCGCCGCCCGGCGGCGCGAGTCTCCCTTGAGCTCCAGCCGGTAGGCGTTGTGGACCAGGCGGTCGAGGATCGCGTCGGCGACGGTGGGCTCGCCCAGGGCCTCGTGCCAGTGGCCGACCGGGAGCTGGCTCGTGACGATGGTCGAGCGGAGACCGCCCCGATCCTCGATCACCTCGAGCAGGTCGGCCGCCCGGGCGGGCGGCACCGGAGCGAGGCCGAGGTCGTCGAGGATCAGCACGTCGACCCGCGCCCAGCTCGCCATCAGGCGTGGGAGGCGCGTGGGGGTCGAAAACCCCGATTCGATCACGCCGCGAGCCCGTGGTACTCGTGGTTGAGCCCGCCGAGCAGGTCCCGCCGTTGGGGTCGAAGTTCCCGATTCACGATCAGCACGCACCGTAGGATGCGCCGATGCTGTTCATCCTCGGCTTGATCGTTCGTGCGCTGGCACGACTCCTCAGGATCGGCGGCCGCGATGACGGCGCCAAAGACCTCGAGATCCTGGTCCTCCGCCACCAGCTCCGGGTTCTCCAGCGAAGGAGCGCCCCGCCGAGGTTCCGGGCCCGAGACCGGGTGCTCCTCGCGATGGCGAGCCGATCGATCCCGCGCGAACGCTGGGTCTCGTTCATGGTGACGCCGGCGACGCTCCTGCGCTGGCACCGGGAGCTGGTGCGCAGGAAGTGGAC
>JBBSCF010000254.1:0-2015 GCA_038250545.1 Candidatus Limnocylindrales bacterium
GCCGGGTGCGCCGGCGTCTATCTCTCGATGGACGCCTCGAGCTCCTTCGAGCGCAACATGGTCGCCGGCCGCGGCTTCCTCGCCCTGGCGATCATGATCATGGGCGCCTGGCGGCCGCTGCGGGCGTTCGTCATGGCCGTCTTCTTCGGCTTCGTCAACGCGGTCGCCAGCCAGCTCCAGTTCAGCAACGTCATCAACCTGCCACCACAGCTGACCGGGACCATGCCGTTCGTCGTCACCCTCATCGTCCTCGCGGTCGCCGCGGGCCGGGTGCGAGCGCCCGCGGCCGACGGCCAGCCCTACGTGAAGGGAGAGCAGTGATGGGCTCCGAGGTCCTCATCGACATCACGAACCTGTCCAAGGCCTTCGGCTCGGTGCAGGCCAACATCGACATCTCGATGCACGTGGATCGCGGCGAGATCGTCGCCCTCCTCGGCGAGAACGGCGCCGGCAAGTCCACCCTCGTCAACCAGATCTTCGGACTCATCAACCCCGACTCGGGGACGGTGAGCGTCAAGGGCGACTCGACGCCGATCAAGGACCCCAAGGACGCGATCCGCCGGGGGATCGGCATGGTGCACCAGCACTTCCAGCTCGTGCCGGTCATGACGGTCGCCGAGAACATCATCCTCGGCCACGAGTCGACGACGGGTGGGTTCCTCAACCTCGCCGAGGCCCGGCAGATGGTCCGCGAGCTCTCCGAGAGGCACGGCCTCAAGGTCGACCCGGACACCGAGGTCGAGGACCTTGCGGTCGGCACCCAACAGCGCGTCGAGATCCTCAAGGCTCTCTCCCGCAGCGTCGACCTGCTCATCCTCGACGAGCCGACGGCAGTGCTGACCCCGCAGGAGACCGACGAGCTGCTCGGGGTCATGCGCGGCCTTGCGGACCAGGGCACGTCGATTGTGTTCATCACCCACAAGCTGCGCGAGGTGCTCGCCGTCGCCGACCGGGTCTACGTCCTGCGCCACGGTGCGGTCGTCGGCGAGGTCAATGCCAAGGAGACCGACGCCCGGCAGCTCGCGACGCTGATGGTCGGCCGCGATGTCGTCCTGCGGATCGACAAGGAGCCGGCGACCCCCGGCGAGGTCGTCCTCGAGATCGAGGACCTCCACGTCAAGGACGACCGCCGTCTCGAGTCGGTCAACGGGTTCTCGCTCTCGGTGCGCGCCGGTGAGATCGTCGGCGTCGCCGGTGTCGAGGGTAACGGCCAGCGCGAGCTCGTCGAGGCCCTGGCCGGCATGCGCAAGGTCGTGGCCGGGAGCATGCGGCTCGGCGAGCTCGACCTGACCCGCGCCAATCCCTACCACACCCACCATGCGGGGGTCGGCCACATCCCCGAGGACCGCGAGAAGCACGGCCTGGTCTCGTCCTTCTCGATCGCGGACAACCTCATTCTCAGCGAGTTCGACCAGGTGCCGTTCGCCTCCCACGGGGTCCGCCGGTTCGACGAGGTCCGCGAGAACGCCGAGCGGGTGCGCGAGCAGTTCGATATCCGCACGCCGACGACGGCCCTGCCGGCCAGCTCGCTCTCCGGTGGCAACAAGCAGAAGGTCGTCGTCGCCCGCGAGATGTCGTTCAAGCCGCGGCTGCTCATGGCGTCCCAGCCCACGCGTGGCGTCGACGTCGGGTCGATCGAGTTCATCCACCGGCACATCGTCGACGCCCGCGACGCGGGTGCCGCGGTCCTGCTCGTCTCGGCCGAGCTCGACGAGATCCTCTCCCTGTCGGACCGGATCGCCGTCATCCACGCCGGCAGGGTCGTCGCCGAGATGGACCCCAAGGACGCCGACCGCACCGAGATCGGCCGGCTGATGGCCGGCGACCACTGACCTCCAGCCGCCCGCGGCCGGTCAGGTGTTCTGGGGGAAGCCAAGCTCGATGCCGCCGTGGCTGGGGTCGAGCCAGCGGGAGGTGACGACCTTGCCGCGGGTGAAGAAGTGCACGCCCTCGATGCCGTGGGCGTGGGTGTCACCGAAGAGGCTGTTCTTCCAGCCGCCGAAGGAGAAGTAGGA
>JBBSCF010000255.1:0-2012 GCA_038250545.1 Candidatus Limnocylindrales bacterium
CATCGAGGCGGTGAAGTCGTAGTCGACCAGCCGGGTGAAGTGCTCCTCCATGAGCCGGGTGACGGCGAACGCCAGCCAGCTGGGGACGAGCGCGTTGCCACGGTTGGTGACGTAGCCGCGGTCCTGGATCGTGCCGATCGTGGAGGCGTACGTCGACGGTCGGCCGATCCCCTTCTCCTCCATGGCCTTGACGAGTGTTGCCTCGGTGTACCGCGGCGGGGGGGAGGTCTGGTGGCCTTCGGCCTCGGCGCTGACGACGTCCAGCTGGATGCCCTCGGCGAGCTTGGGGAGGCGGCGCTCCTCCTCGGCGAGGTCCTTCTTGCGCAGCACCTGCTTCTCGTCGCGCCCCTCCTCGTATGCCGCGAGGAAGCCCCTGAAGGTGATCACCGTGCCGCTCGCGCTCAGCTCGACCTCCTCGGCGGGCGCGCCAGCGGGCAGGGCGGCGGCGATCTTGACCGTTGCGGTCGATCCGCGGGCGTCGGCCATCTGGGAGGCGATGGTGCGCTTCCAGATCAGCTCGTAGAGGGAGAACTCCTCGCCGCGCAGCTCCCCGGCGACCTGGGCGGGGGTCCGGAACCGGTCGCCCGCGGGACGGATGGCCTCGTGCGCCTCCTGGGCGTTCTTGACCTTCTTCTCGTAGACCCTCGGGGCGTCCGGGACGTAGTCGGCGCCGTAGAGGTCGCGCGCCTGCTGTCGCGCGGCGGTGAGGGCGGCTGCCGACAGTGTCGTGCTGTCGGTTCGCATGTAGGTGATGTAGCCGTTCTCGTAGAGCCGCTGGGCGACCCGCATGGCGTTCTTGCTCGACAGCCGCAGCTTGCGGGACGCCTCCTGCTGGAGCGTGGAGGTCGTGAACGGGGCGGAGGGTCGCCGCGTGTACGGCTTCTCCGACACGGCACCGACCCCCACCTGCGCCTCGGGTGCCATGAGCGCGGCCGCGATCCCGGTCGCGGCGACCTCGTCGAGCTGGACGACCTTGCTGCTGGTCAGCGTCCCGTCGTCGGCGAAGTCGCGGCCGGTGGCGACCCGCTGCCCCTCGACCGAGGTCAGCCGGGCGGTGAACGGCTCATGCCGCTGCGCGGGGCTGAAGTCGCCCTCGACGTCCCAGTAGGACGCCGCGACGAACGCCATCCGCTCGCGCTCGCGCTCGACGACGAGCCGGGTCGCGACGGACTGCACGCGACCGGCGGACAGCCCCGCCCGGACCTTGCGCCACAGCACCGGGGAGACCTCGTAGCCGTAGAGGCGGTCGAGGATGCGGCGGGTCTCCTGGGCATCGACGAGACGCGTGTCGAGGTCGCGGGTCGCGGCCACCGCCCGCAGGATGGCCTCCTTGGTGATCTCATGGAACACCATCCGCTTGACCGGGACGGTCGGCTGCAGGGTCTCCAGGAGGTGCCACGCGATGGCCTCGCCCTCGCGGTCCTCGTCCGTGGCGAGGTAGAGCTCGTCGGCGTTCTTGAGCAGCGCCTTGAGCTCGCGGACCTTCTTCCGCTTGTCCGCGTCGACGACGTAGTAGGGGTCGAAGTCGTCCTCGATGTTGATCCCGAACTTGCCGAACGGGCCCTTCTTGATCTCGGCCGGCATCTCGGACGGGGTCGGGATGTCCCGGATGTGGCCCACCGAGGCCTCGACGTCCCAGTCCTTGCCCAGGTAGCCCGCGATCGTCTTCGCCTTGGCCGGCGACTCGACGATGACGAGCCTTCGCCCCGTGCTGCTCACTGCTTACCTGCCGTTCCTCGTCCCACGTGCAGCGGATTCGTCGCTGCTCCGACGTGGGAGATCGGGACGAACGGTAGCGCCCCCACCTTCGATACGCACCACCGGCCCGCGGCATTCGAGGTGATATCGCCCTCCCGCCATGCGGCATTCGAGGTGATATCAGCCCACGAATCCGGCTCTTCTGACACATCTGTGGGTGCCTGAGCGCGTCTGATCGAGGCGCACGCCGCTTCCTGTCTAGGTTTCTGAGCTGTTGAGGAACAGGAACCGAGTGCACAGGAGAGCGGCGTGCG
>JBBSCF010000256.1:0-2011 GCA_038250545.1 Candidatus Limnocylindrales bacterium
GGGCTCTCCTCCGACGGGCTGCCGTCGGGGTTGAAGAGGTCGGCGATGACGCTGGCCACGCCCGGCTCCCACGGCACCGGCCGGAAGGTGTCGAGGTCCGGGAACGCGACGATGTCAGGAAGTCCCTCGCTGAGACCACCCTCCATGTCCACCACGTCGCCCATCGGCGTGGTGCCGTAGACGGACCGGCAGAACGCCACCCCGTCGGCCACGGTGCGCGGGAAGTGCTGCACCAGCAGGTCCCGTCCCCGCTCGCTGCCGATGAGGTCGGCGAAGGTGAGGCGTATGACGTCGATGCCGTCCGCGGTGAGCCGGCCTGCCGCCGCCTCAAGTCCTGACTCGTCGAAGTGCCCCACGGTCACGTCCTCCTCGTTCGTTTGGTCTCGATCGGTATTGGCGCCATGGCGGACCATCTGGCCTCGGTCACGCCGAGTCGCCGCCCCGCCCGACCAGGGCATAGACGTGGGGCCGGGTCCGCTTCAGCACGAGCCCATAGACCAGCCCGATGACGGCCGCGCCGACGATCAGCCCGGGCAGGATCCAGCGCAACGGGTCGTTCGGCGTCGAGCCGAGCAGAGCGTCGAAGTTGGTGAGCGCCAGCCCGAACACCACGAAAAGCGCGATCGAGGCGACCACGGCGGCGGCCTCGTGCGAGAGCGTCGCCTCGGTGACCTCGCTGTGTCGGCGCAGGTAGACGACCACCGCGACCGAGGTCAGCGCCATCAGGAAGATGACGCCCAGAGCGCCGACGTTGGTCAGCCAGGCGAACAGGCTGAGCACTGGGTCCTTGCCGAGGATCGCAAAGACCCCGATCAGCACGACGGCGATCGCGGACTGTGCGAGCGAGCCGGCCATCGGTGCGCCCTTGGAGTTGACCCGGGCGAGCGCGGTGGGCAGGACACTCTCGCGGCCGAGGGAGAAGAAGTACCGTGCCACCCCGTTGTGAAAGGACAGCAGCGCCGCGAACAGGCTGGTCACGAAAAGGATTGTGGCGATGTCGGCGAACCACTTACCGACGTTCTGCTCGGCGTAGACGAACAACAGGCCCGCGGTGAGTTCCTGGGATCTACTGATGATCTGAGTCTTGCCGACCGCCATCGTCGTCGCCCAGGCCGAGGCGGCGTAGAAGATGCCGATGATGATGACGGCGGTGTAGGTCGCGCGGGCAACGGTCTTCTCCGGGTTCTTACACTCTTCGCCGTAGATCGCGGCGGACTCGAAGCCGACGAACGACGCGGTGACGAAGCAGAGCGCGGCGCCCAACGCACCCCCGCTGAGCGCGGCCGGTAGGAACGGCTCGATTGTCAGTCCCTCCGCGGGCTTGGCGACCCCGGCGATGTCGAAGACGAGGACCACCAGGAACTCGAGGATCAGGAACACGGCGAGCACACGGGCGTTGAGGTCGACCTGAAGTTGGCCGAGGATCGCGATGATGGCGACGGTGACCAGAGCGCAGATCCACCACGCCACATGAAGGCCCAGGAATTGCTCCAGAGCGGCCGACGCCGCGTACCCGTAGAGGCCGAAGATGCCGACCTGCATCGCGTTGTAGGCGACGAGGGCCACCAGCGCGGTCGCCACGCCCCAGGCCTGCCCGAGGCCCTTGCTGACGTAGGTGTAGAACGCACCCGAGTTGGCCACGTGCCGGCTCATCGCGGCGTAGCCGACGGCGAAGACGAGCAGGATGACGGCGATGATCACGTAGACGAGCGGGATACCGAGGAGCTGAGTGACCGCGAAGCTGGTGGGAACGCCACCGGCCACAACGGTCAGCGGTGCGGACGCGGCGACCACGAAGAACACGATGTCCGCGACGCCGAGTGACCGCCGGCCCAGTTGTGCCGCCTTCACCTCCCCGGTGACGCTGTGGGCTCCGTCGCTGGCGACAGACATGGGAACCTCCAATTTGGCGGGGTTTTCGCAGTTTGGCGGGGCTTTCGACCCGGTCGGCACCGACTACAGTGGAATCGTACGGATCCAAACGATCGTGTCAAGGGTTTTGGGGAAGTCA
>JBBSCF010000257.1:0-2001 GCA_038250545.1 Candidatus Limnocylindrales bacterium
CAGGTCTCGAAGATCCTCTCGAGCGTCGGCACGTCCGTCTAGCTTCCGTCGGATCGGATGCGAAGGTCGGGCCCGCTGGTCCGGCCTTCGTGATTCAGGGGGCCCGGCACGGGACGGCGCCGGTCGCCCGACACGAGGAGCGCCCACCATGACCCCGACGACGCTCACGTCACGGATCCGGCCCCGCATCCGCCTCCTGGGCGCGCTGGCCGCGATGACCGCACTCCTGGCCACGGGACTCCTGGGGGTGACGCCGGCCCGGGCCTGGACCCACAACAGCGACGGCTACGGCACCCACGACTGGTTCATCGACCAGGCGGTCGCCGTCCTCGACGGCCGGGCCAACGACTGGTTCGACGCGGAGGCGGCGCGACTCACGAGCGACGACCCCGACACGAACCCTGTCCTCGCCGACGGGATCAGCCACGTCTACCGCGACAGCGGCCTGGGCGGCGGGGCCGTCCAGCGCGTGAGCGAGCACTACTCCGCAGCCGTCGCCCTCCATCGGCGCGGTGTCGCAGCTCGCGCGGCGGGGGAGACGGGCGCGGCACGGGAGCTCTTCCGCCAGGCGAGCGCCGAGATCGGCCTCCTCTCCCACTACTACACCGACATCCTCGAGCCGTACCACTCGGCCGCCGCCGGGCGCGACAAGGACTCCTCCCACCACGCGTACGAGCAGCTCGTGGGCACGGTCACGCGCCGGGCCTCGGACAGCCCCGCCTGGCACAACCCGAGCCGCTCGGTCTCCACGATCGCGAACGTGCGGACGACCACGATCGCGGCGGCGGCCTACTCCCGCTCGCTCTTCGCGAGCCTCTACCCCGCCTTCATCGCCAACCAGTCCGTGCTCAGCACGAAGGTCCGCGAGATCACCGGCCGACTCGCCCGGCGCGGGGCGCAGGATCTGGCGAACATCATCTACTCGATCGGACGCGAGCGCGGCGAGTCGCCCGCCGTGGCCAGCCTCCGCGTCCGCGTCAAGTGGACGGGCGTGGCCGCCTCCGAGCGGTACCAGGGCGTCTACGTCACCGCCCGGGATGCCGCGGGCCGTGCGATCGAGGGGATGGAGGTCACGGTCGCGTGGCCGCTGGCCGACGGCAGGAGCCTGGCGGCCCAGCGCTTCACCGACGCGTCCGGCCTCGCCAAGTACGTCTCCGCCGTGGGCGGTGGACGGCTCCTCGTCCGGCGCACGGTGACAGTCCGGGCGACGGCCACGACACCCGAGGCGACCCGCGTCGCGTCGGCCTGGTTCATGGCCACGCCCCGGCTCGCCGCGGGCCGGGCCGGCTTCAACACCGCCGTCCGCGACGCGACCGTCAAGGCCGGCGAGACGGTGGTGATCACCACCGCGGCCCGCGACACGGCCGGCCGGGGCGTTCCCGGCCTCCTCGTGACGTGGACCTGGACGTACGGGTCGAAGACGATCACGACGACCGGGATCACGAACGAGAACGGCCGGGCGCGGACGACGCGGCTGGTCCGTTCGACCACGACCCACGCCCGGGTGGTCGTCACCGCCCATGTCCAGTCGGCAAGCAGCAACCGCTACTCCACCACGTCGTTCCGGCGCCCGTGAGGACCGCCATGTCCGCCTGGGCTCGTCGTACGGGCGCACCACATTCACCAGCAGGCCCCGCCCGATCGCGCCGGACCCCAGCGCGGGAGAACCTCATGGTCCCGGCTCCGTTCCGGCGCCGGTGGACCGAAGACGATCAGGAGGCCGGCCAGGGCCTCGTCGAATACGCACTCATCCTCGTCCTCATCGCGATCGTTGCGATCGCCAGCCTGGCATTCTTCGGCTCCGCCGTCTCCGGCTATCTCAGCAGTA
Organism: Candidatus Limnocylindrales bacterium; assembly: GCA_038250545.1. GTDB lineage: Bacteria > Chloroflexota > Limnocylindria > Limnocylindrales > CSP1-4 > CAIXZV01. The sequence goes on from JBBSCF010000257.1 coordinate 1,829, forward strand.
TCGGCAGTTCCGTCTGACGTACGACCGGCCCCCCACCGGGTGGCCGGTCTTCGTCTCTCCGCCGGCTGCGGCGCGGCCACGAGGCGCACCGCAGGACCACCGGCTCACGCGTGGATTCCTGCCAGATCCTCCCAGGGGTCCTAGCCCATTCGTACAGTCGCGCGGCCATCGCC
>JBBSCF010000258.1:0-1970 GCA_038250545.1 Candidatus Limnocylindrales bacterium
ATCAAGTCGGCGATCGCGACGGTGCCCCCGGTGGGGTTCGCCTTCCTCCGTTTCTCGCTCGCCGCCGTCGTGATGCTCGGCCTCCTCCGCTGGCGCGAGGGCTCGATCGGCCTGCCGCGCCACCTCGTGATCCCGGTGGCGTTCCTCGGGGCACTTGGGTTCGGGGTCTACCAGGAGCTCTGGGCGCTCGGGCTCGCCACCACGTCGGCGGGCACGTCGTCGCTCCTGCTCGCGGCGACACCGGTCTTCACCGCGCTTGTGGCGGTGGCGATGCGGACCGAGCAGGCCCACGCGGTGCAGTTCGCGGGGATTGCCGTCTCGTTCTCCGGCGTCGGGCTCATCATTGCCGCGGAAGGGCTCACGTTTTCCGGCGTCGGGCTCGGCGCCCTCATGACGATTGCGGCGGCCGCCTGCTGGGGCTCCTACCTCGCGCTGAGCGCGCCCTTCCTCGCGGAGCTCTCGCCGGTCCGCCTCACGACCTGGGCGATCGTCTCGGGCGCTGCCTTCCTCGCCCTGCCCGGCACCGTGCAGCTCGCCGCCTCGGACGTCCCCTGGGTGGCACCGGCGGCCGTTGGCTCGATCCTCTTCTCGGGGATCCTCGCTGCGGCGATCGCCAATGTCATCGTCTTCCGGGCGATCGCCGTCGTCGGCCCGAGCTCGGTCGCCAACCTCCAGTTCCTCGTCCCGGCGCTCACCGTCATCCTCGCCGCGATCTTCCTCGGCGAGCGGATCGCCCCGATCCAGCTCGTGGGTGGGGCGGTGATCGTGGCGGGGATCATGATCGCCCGCCGGGCGCCGGTGGGCCCACCGCCGGGCGGCAGGCGCGTCCCCGAGCCGCCACCGCTCATGGGGACCTGATCGCCACGATGGCCCGAGCCCTCCTCGTTCCCGTCTTCCCGCCCGGTGTACCGGTGAGCATCCTCGTCGATTACGACGGGACGGTCTCGCTCGCCGACGTCGGCGACGTGCTCCTCTATCAGCACGCCATCGTGGATCAGGCCGTGGTCGCCGCCCGCGACGCCGACTACGACGCCGGCCGGGCCGGCTCGCGCGAGCTGACGCCCTGGAACATGGAGGCCCTTCCCCGCGACCCGGCGTACCTCCGGCGCGTCGCTGCCGAGATCCCCCAGGACGAGACGTTCGTGCCGTTCGTGGCCGCGGCCCGGGAGGCGGGCGTCGCCGTCGAGATCGTCTCGGACGGCCTCGGCTTCTATGTCGCCTCGAACCTCGAGCGCCTCGATCCGTCGCTTGCCGATCTTCCGATCGCGACGAACGAGAACCGGATCGACGAGCCACGGAGCGTCACGTTCCCGTACGGCCACCCGGACTGCTTCGTCTGCGGTACCTGCAAGCGCGAGCGGGTGCGGCTCCACGAGGTCGGAGGGCGCGTCGTCGTCTTCGTCGGCGACGGGCAGAGCGATCGCTACGCGGCCCATCACGCGGACATCGTGTGGGCCAAGGACGCGCTCCTCGCCTGGGGGCAGGCGACCGGCCGCGACTTCGTTCCCTGGGAGCGGTTCTCCGACATCGAGGCCTGGCTGCGCGCGGTCCTCGCCGACGGCCGCCTCCCGGCGACCGCGGCCGATCTGCCGGCCTGGCGGGCAACGCACCGGCCGCTCCGCCCGGACTTCATCTGCGGCCCGGAGGTCTGGGGCCCGGGGCGCAGCGTTCCGCTGCCACTCGCCCCGGTCATGCCCCCGGGCCCGCGAGAGCCGTAGCGAGCGCCGCCGTGATTCCGGGCCAGCCGGCCGAGCCGACCTCAGCCCACCGCGTCGCAGACGCGGATCCCGGCCAGCTCCTCGAGGACGGTGACAAGCCCGGAGTGATCCTCGTCCTCGCGCCCGGCGATCCGCATCCGCTGCATCATCTGCTCGACCTCGACCGTGGCCGGGAGGACGACCCCGGCCTCGCGAGCCAGCTCGAGCGCGTTCTTGAGGTCCTTGAGGTGGAGGCGGGTCCGGAACCCGGGC
>JBBSCF010000259.1:0-1955 GCA_038250545.1 Candidatus Limnocylindrales bacterium
ATCCCAGTCGCCCCGGTTGTGGATCCCCTCGAGCTCCTTCCAGCCGAACGGGAAGCGGTACTCGACGTCCACGGCCTTCTTCGCGTAGTGGGCCAGCTCGTCGGGCCGGTGCTCCCGGAAGCGGAGCCGCTCGGGGGTCACGCCGTAGGCCTCGTACCAGGCCTTCCGACGGGGCAGCCAGGCCTCGAAATGCTCGGCGGCTGTCTCCGGGCGGACGAAGTACTGCATCTCCATCTGCTCGAACTCGCGCATCCGGAAGACGAAGTTGCCGGGACTGATCTCGTTGCGGAATGCCTTGCCGACCTGGGCGATCCCGAAAGGGATCTTCTTGCGGGCGGTGTCGCGCACGTTGCGATAGTTGACGTAGATGCCCTGCGCCGTCTCGGGGCGGAGGTAGACGACGGCGGCCTCGTCCTCGACCGGGCCCAGGAACGTCTTGAGCATGAGGTTGAAGCGGCGGGGGACGCCGAGCGGCCCGCCGTCGTTGGGGCAGACGAGGCCGAGGCGGGCGACGATCCCGGGATCGAGCAGCTCGGCGGGCCCGAGGTCCTCGGCGCCGGCGAACTCGTCCACCCGGTAGCGGCGCTTGCAGGTCGCGCACTCGACCATCGGGTCGTTGAACTCGGCAACGTGGCCGGACGTGACCCAGACCTGGGGATGCATGAGGATCCCGGCGTCGAGCCCCACAATATCGTCGCGGGACTGGACCATCGACCGCCACCAGGCGCGCTTGACGTTGTTCTTCAGCTCAACGCCGAGGGGCCCGTAGTCCCAGACGGCGTTGATGCCGCCATAGATCTCGGAGCTGGGGAAGACGAACCCGCGCCGCTTGCTGAGGCCGACGATGGTCTCCAGCTCGCGGACGGACGGCAGGACGGAATCGGGATCGACGAAAGGATCGGTCACGGGGCGGCTCCACGGTTGGCCCGTGCGTGGCAGGCACGAGTGGGAGGGGTTCGGCCCGATCGTAGCAGACGGCCACCGTCGGCCCGCCCGTCGGCTGGCGCCCCACCGGTCCCGTGGCCTCTGGTGGGTCCCGGCCGAGTCGCCGTCGACTGTGCGGTCGCCGCCGACGGCGGGCTCCCTCCTCGGCCCGGGGCCTACCAGGCGCGGACGCGCGACGGGCGGATGCGGATCTCGACCGGGTAGTCCACCAGCATGGACGCCATCGTCCAGCCGTTCTTGGCGAGATCCGCGGCGTACTTCGCCACGTAGGCGGCCGGCACGTCGGCGGCCGTCGTCCCCTCGTTCACGATCCGCGCGTCGCCCTCGAGCGTCACGATGCCCCCGCCCGTGCCGTCGCCGTCGAAGTTCGCGGCGACCCGCGGTTTCGCCCGCAGGTTCGGCAGGCGCGGCGTGTCGGCCCGGCTGTAGAGGAGGATCTCACCGTCGATCCAGAGGAACCAGACCGGCGACGACTGCGGCTGGCCGCCGGGCGTGACGGTGGTGAGCCAGAGGATCGCCTCCCGATCGAGGCGCTCGACGGCGCGGGCGCCGATCTTCGTCGTCGGATCGATCATCGGGAACCTCCTTCGGCGATCCGGGTCGCCGGCTCCATGAGCGGGGGCATCGGCTCGATGGCCGGCGGCACCGGCTCGATGGGCGGGGGCGGCGCCATCGCGGGCAGGCGGCCGCCGTACCCGGCCCTGACTTCCTCCAGGAACCGCCGCGAGCGCGTGTCGCGCTCCATCACGTGGCGGACGAACTCCCCCATCAGCCGTTCAACCTCCACTTCGACCGCGGCCGGCAGGCGGAGGCCGGCAAGAGCCTCCACGTCCATTCGCTGGTAGGCCTTGAGAACCCGGACCGCGTCAGTGGAGAGCCCAGCCGACGCCTGCGACGGCCCGGCGTGGCGATTGCAGAGGACTCCGCCGACGAGCGGGACCCAGCGGAGCTCGTCGTCCGGTTCCACGAGCCGGCCGCACTCGACGCAGCGGTCCACCTCCGGCCGGACG
>JBBSCF010000260.1:0-1944 GCA_038250545.1 Candidatus Limnocylindrales bacterium
AAGACCCGGTGCTCGCCCCACGTATGGGCGTATCCGACGAGGTCGAACTCCTGGCCGAGCAGCGGATGGAACGGGTGGGTCACATGGAATCGCTGCGGATCGCGCCGACCGGCAGCAGTTGAAGGCGTTCGCCAAGGCGAAGGCCGAGCAGGGCGTGCTCGTCGCCGAGAGATGGGTGCTCGCGGCCCTGCGCCACCGCACGTTCTTTTCCATCGCCGAGGCCAACGCCGCGATCCGCGAGCGCCTGGCCTGGCTCAATGCCCGCCCGTTTCGGAAGCTGCCGGGTTCCCGGGCAAGCCTGTTCGCCGAGCTCGACCGCCCCGCCCTGCGGTCCCTGCCCGCCCTGCCCTACGAGTTCGCGGTGTGGAAGGCCGCCACGGTCAACGTGGATTACCACGTCGAGGTCGACCGCCACTGGTACAGCGTGCCCCATCAGCTCGTCGGCGCCGGCTGCGACATCCGCGTCACGGCCGGGACCATCGAGGTCTTCGCCCGGGGCAGGCGGGTGGCGAGCCACCCGCGCTCAGCCGAGCAGCGGCGCTTCACCACCGACCCCGCGCACATGCCCGAGGCGCACCGCCGGCATGCGGAGTGGAGCCCGGGACGGATCGTCGCCTGGGCCGAGCAGACCGGCCCCGCCACGGCCGCCCTGGTCGCCGAGATCATGGCGTCCCGGCCGCACCCCGAGCAGGGCTTCCGCAGTTGTCTCGGGATCATGCGCCTCGGCCGCCGCTACGGGGACGAGCGGCTCGAGGCGGCCTGTGCCCGGGCGCTCGCGGTCCGCGCGCTCTCGTACCGGAGCGTCGAGTCGATCCTGCGCAACGGGCTCGACAGCCTGCCCATCCCCGGCTCCGAGCCGGTCACCACCATCGGCGACCACGCCAACGTGCGCGGCGCCGGCTACTACGAGTGAGGAGGACACCACCCGCCATGCTCATCACCCCGACGATCGACAAGCTGCACGCCCTGGCCCTCGGCGGCATGGCCCGCGCGCTCGCCGACCAGCTCGAGCGTCCCGACTATGCCGACCTCTCGTTCGAGGAGCGCCTGGGGCTGCTCGTCGACCGGGAGATGCAGGACCGCGAGAACCGCCGGCTCGCGCGTCACCTCAAGGCCGCCCGCCTGCGCAGCGACGCGGTCATCGAGGATCTCGACCTGCGCGGCCCGCGGGGGCTCGACCGGGCAACCGTGCTGGGTCTCGCCGAGGGCCACTGGGTGACCGCTCACCGCAACGTGCTCGTGACCGGACCGACCGGGGTGGGCAAGACGTTCCTCGCCTGCGCGCTCGCCCATGCCGCCATCCGCCGGGGCCACACCGCGCTCTACCTGCGGCTGCCGCGCCTGCTCGACGAGCTCGTGCTCGCGCGGGCCGATGGCCGCCTCCCGCGCCTGATGGCGAGCTGGGCGCGGGTCGACGTGCTGGTCCTCGACGACCTCGGCCTCTCTCCGGTGCCGCCTGCCCGGGCGGCCGACCTGCTCGAGGTGATCGAGGATCGCGGGGGCCTCCGCTCGACCATCGTCACCAGTCAGTTGCCGGTCGGCCGCTGGCACGAGGCCCTCGGCGAGCCCACCGTCGCCGACGCGATCCTGGACCGCCTGGTCCACAACGCCTACCGGCTGGAGCTCAAGGGCGACTCGCGCCGCCGGCCGACGAGGGCCGCCGACGACCCGAGGGAGGGCAGCGCGACGCCTGATCCGGCGATCACCCCAGAACTGCCCGCCTCAGAAGCCCCAGGACGGGCGATTCGCCACCGGGGAGGCATCGATGACCCTCCGGGATCCCCGCCGTCGCCCACCATGGGCGGCGTGCCAGACTACCCGCAGACCACCGAGAGGAGGTGACCATCAGGGGGTGAACCAGCCCTCGCGTCGGCCGCTCCGCGGCCTCCGACCGAGGGTGATCGAAAACCCCGGAATGGGCGATCGGATTCAGCGGAATGCGCA
>JBBSCF010000261.1:0-1901 GCA_038250545.1 Candidatus Limnocylindrales bacterium
CATGCGCGTTGATCCCACGGGCGAGGGCATCGCGCCGACACGAGCCACCCGTGGCGCCCACGCGCGAACACCCGGGCATCGCAACACCACCATCAGCAGCGACACCCGGGTCGACTGGTCCGCGGCATTCGCGCTCGTCCCCTCGCTCGATGTCGGGTACATCTGGCACGCGGGCGTCCACGCCCAGGCGGTCGCCGCCGGGCTCGCGAGGATCGGCTTCGAGATCGTGGCCCAGGTGATCTGGGACAAGGGCCTCTTTGCGATGGGCCGCTCCTGGTACCACTGGGCCCACGAGCCCTGTTGGGTCGTCCGCCGGCGGGGTGCCAAGGTCCGCTTCCTGGGTGAGCGCAACCAGGCGACGATCTGGCGGGTGCCCAGCCCCAAGATGATCATGGGTGGCAGCCGGGAGGCGAAGTTAAGAGCGGCCCCCGGCAGGGGGGGGGATTGCCGGGGGCCATGGAGGAAGCGGCCGAAGGGATCTTGGTCGGTGCCGCTCCAGTCTACCGGCACTCGGCGATCGTCGGACCCACCCGCACGAGGGGCTCATCGTGTCCAGACAGGCCGCGCAGCCGGAGACCTCACACAGCGAAGCCAAACCCGATAACTGGTCAGCCCCCGGCACCCAACGGGTCCCGATCCTCGAGCAGACCGAGACCATGCAGTTCCACGAGAACCGTCCGGCCGCCGCTCGGTCCTGCAAGGTCCGCCCCGACGTGGACCCAGCCGCGGAGCGCGTGGCCCTTGCGAGTCGAGCCGATCAGCCACCCGTCCGCCGAGGCGTGGCCCGTCTTCATCAGGACGCGTGCGCTCCAGCAGGACGCCCCCTGGTCGTCCTCCCAGGCGTCGATCGTGGCATTGCCGATCGGGGCGTCGCCGAGCATCGCCTCGAGCAACTCGAATCGGCGATGCCGGCGGACCACCAGCTCACGGTAGCAGGCGCCGACGCCCCGGTTCGGCGGTCTCGGCCGCAACTCCGGTGCCCGGTCCACCCACGGCGCGACACTCGCGATCGGCGGCTGGCGTCACGAGCGGTCAAGCACCGCGGCGAGGTCGGCGAGTCCCGCCACCAGCTCCGGCTTGCCACCATTCGCCGGATGCCGCAGCGCCTTGGTACCTGGCGGGAGCACCCGCACCGCGGACTGCCCAAGCGGCACGACCATGCCAGGCTGCATCAGGGCCAGGAACCGATCGAGCCAGCGGAGACCGAGCGTGAGCTCACCGACCGTCGGGCGACGGTTACGGAGCGGATCGTCCACTCGAGCCGGGTGAAACGGGACGGCGTTCCAGAGGAGGACCGTCGCGGGGGCGAACTCGGCTGCCTCCAGGGCCCGCCGCAGGATCGTCGCCGAGTGCTCGGTAAAGCCGTTCCTTCTGAGGCCCGGGGCGCTGGTCCACTGCGACGGGTCGAGAGACCGCTCTGCGGTGAACGCGATCCCCGAGAAGCGCGCGCCGTGGGCGGACGGCGCCTCGCCGATCAGCGCGAGTCTGGCGCCGATCCTCTGTTCGAGGTAGGCGCGGAGGTTCTCGCAGCGGACCGCCGCCCCGCCTGCACGATCCAAGCGCGGGATCTCGACAGCGTACTGGTTGACGAGCGCCCCGGTTTGCTCACGCGCGAGATCGGCCACGAACTCAGCGATGGAGTCTGTCATCGCCGAACATTACGCCGCAGCCCCTCCGCCGGCACTGGTGATGGAATGGCCCCGTCGCGGCGGCCCGAACTGGCCGGCAGAAGCCGGGATCGTCTTCCGTCCGCGGAGCGGGGTCGCGTCCCGGATCTGCTGGAAAAGCTCTGACGGCACAGGCTCCTCGGCACGGGTAGGTTAGGCGATCCGCTCCTCCATCTGCGGAACGGACCGGGCGGCGACGAGGCCGGCGATGGCGTGACGATCCGGCAGCGTGAG
>JBBSCF010000262.1:0-1891 GCA_038250545.1 Candidatus Limnocylindrales bacterium
GACTCCTTGCGGTGATAGACGGGACGCAGGTCGAGGGTCGTCTTCATGTCCCGCCAGGCCCGCTCGACCTCGAGGAGCTGCTTGTACCCGAGCGCAACGTCCGCTGCCGAGAGCGTCGGGTCGCTCGTGCGCAGGAGGAACGTGCCGTCGAGCTTCGCGTCGGCGGCGACCGCCGCCCGGTCGATCCGCAGGAGGCCCGCCTTCGTCACCCGCAGGAAGCGCCGGTTGGTGGGCTTGCCGCGCAGGTCGCAGGCGAGCCTCGCGCGTTCGGCGGGGGTGAGCTCGTCGCTGCCCGCGATGGCGAGCTCCAGCGATCCCAGCAGCCGGTCGCGGACGGCCGCGTCGCGGATGGCCTCATCGGGGTTGCGGCAGACGACGAAGCGGTCGCGCATGACGCCTGCGTCGAGGACGACCTCCTTGACCAGGAGGTTGCCGGCGACCACGTGATAGCGGCCCGCGCAGGCGAGGGCGGCCTTCGCCTCGGCCGAGTCGCCGCGGAGCTTCTCGCCGCTGATGTAGTGGCCGCCCGCGCGCTGGAGGTAGCGGCGGTTCTCCGCCGAGGCGAAGCCGCGGTCGGTCACCCACACCACGCGGCCGAGCTTCCAGGCGAGGAGGTCGTCCTTGACGGCCCGGATGAGGGCCATATCGGCCGTGTTTCCGGGGAAGGTCCAGACCCGGATCGGGATGCCCGTCCGGGTGACCGCGAGCCCGAGGACCACCTGGGGCAGGTCGGGCCGATGGTCTTTGCTGTGGCCGAACGCGCGGAACCCCTTCGACGCACCCGCGCTCGGCGGGTCGGCCTCTTCGGTCTCGAAGTAGGTGGAGGTCGTGTCGAAGAAGAGGAGATCGACCTCGAGGTCGAGCAGGGTGGCCACCGACCAGTACACCTGCACCGCGATCTCGGCCTCGATCTCGAGGAGCCAGTCCATCGCCCGGTAGCACTGGTCGTCGGAGAGGAGGTCGAGTCCCGGGATCGTGACCCGCTCGCTGGCCCAGGCGGCACACGAGAGCTTCGACGCAGGTGCCAGGGCCCGGTTGGCCACCATCGCGAAGATGGCCCGCTCGGCCGCCGGGTCCAGACGCCGGCCGCGCAGTGCCCGGGCCAGGATCTCGGGCAGGCCGAGCCTCCGCCAGAGCTGATCGAGCAGGTACGCCCCGCCCATCGGACGCGACTCACAGAACCGCAGCTCGGGTGGCGCGCTCGCCGCGAGCGCCTCGCCGGGCGGCAGGGCCCGGGACAGCGAGCCGATCAGGCGCCGGATCGCCGCGGGATCGAGCGCGTCCTCGCGGCCGAAGTTGAACAGGATCCGGACCTTTGAGCGGCCCGCGACCGGATCCCACTCGTTGTGGGCGAGGGACAGGTAGCGGACCTCGGTGCCGTCGCCATTGCGCCGCCGGGTCGTCCGCAGGTACATGCCGCCATCGTACCAGAACCTATCTATCCAGTCAACGCACACCATGCGCCGACGTGTATCTATGCAGATCGGCTCTGGAGACCCATCCGGCGACCCGTTTCGTGCTCAGCTGGGCCACTCCGCGTGCCTCTTGGGGCGCTCAGCTGCGGAATCCGGGCGAGGGCACGGTCGCCAGCTGGATTTCGCGTTCCCGAGCCGTCCTCCGGGCAGACCTCGGCACGCCGTAGCCGCACGGTCGAACCTGGCGGGTTGCCTATCGCGTGGCGGCGGGCGGCGACGCCCTCAGGCCCTGAACAGCGTGTCCAGCCCGCCCGCGGGAAGCGGAGCGGGCGCCTCGATCAGCCCGACGGCCGCCGCCGCAAACCCAAGCAGCTCACCGGGCGTCGCCCCCGCGTCGAGGAGCTCCCGGACCGACGTGTCGTGGTCGGCCTTGGAGAGCTTCGCGCCCGACGGCTTGCGGAGGAGCGGGTGGTGGA
>JBBSCF010000263.1:0-1889 GCA_038250545.1 Candidatus Limnocylindrales bacterium
CGGGCTCGACGAGCGGGCCGCCTTCTGGCAGCAGGACGAGCCCACCGCCCTCCAGGCCCGGGCGTTCGCCCTCATCGGGGTCACGCCCGCGTCCGAGTAGCCACAGCGCTGCAGTCCAATCAGCCGGTTTCGTGCTCGAATGCGCCTGTCAGGCGCTGGAAGTTCGGTCTAGGGGGAAAATGGTCGTGTCCGGGCCGGCTGGAAGGCCCCTGACCGAGGACTTCGGCTCTGTCGAGATCGCCGTGTGTCGACCCAACGACATTCCGAGTCCCGCCTGGCATCCTCAGATCTGGTGGCTGCCACGATCGTCTCGCCGGCGGCCGTGGCGATCGCCACCGGTCGGATTCCCCGGAGATAGACGCGGGGAAGGCGCGGGCCGAGGGTGGCCAAGGACTCCCGCGTAATCGTTCCTCTCGTCGCGGCCACGTCGGCGGCGGAGATCTCGAGGCCCGCCTGATGGCCGATCAGGACGAATTCGTCGGAACCGGTAACCGGTCCCGCATCCGTCACGTCCACGGTGAGGGCGTCCATCGAGACCCGCCCGACGACTGGGACACGACGGCCCCGGACGAGGGCATGGGCGCCGAGCGACGCGGCGCGCGGCCACCCATCGCCGTAGCCAAGGACCAATGTGGCGATGACCGAAGCGCGGTCCGCCCGCCACATCGCCCCGTACCCGACCTCGGTACCGCGAGCGACCTCCGCCAGCCGCACCGCGCGTGCCTTGAGCGCGAGGGCGGGCCTCAGATCGCCCGCCGCCGCGATGAGGTCCGAACCGACCGCTCCCCGAACGAGGTCGTTGCCGCCGTAGAAGGCGTCTCCGATCCGCACCATGTCATACGACGGACAGCGTCGCCGAAAGACGGATTCGGACGCCGCGATGTGGCGCAGCCCGATCAGGATCCCCGCCCGCTCCATCCTGGCAATCACGGCGTCAAACTGCTCTATCTGCCTCCATGTCGCGCCCGCATCGTCCGCCTTGGCGAGGTGCGACCAGACGTCGCGCAGAGCGATGCCGGGCGTGGCTGCAAGCTGGTGGGCGGCAGGCGCAGCGTCTGCAGCCCCGACGCCTCCTCTCGTCATGCCTGTGTCGACCTCGAGGTGCACGCGGAGCGCGGCGCGACCGGGACCGATGGATCCGGAAGCGGCCCGGATCATTGCCGCGATCGAGGTCCTGTCTCCGACGGTCACATCAACTCGCAAGTCGGCGGCAGTTCTGAGGGCGCTTGGCGGGAGCGGATAGATGAGAAGGATGGGGACTTCGAGTCCGGCCCGCCTGAGTCTCCGGGCCTCATCGAGCGTGGCCACGATCAGCCAGTCGCCCCCCCCAGCGATGGCGGCCCGTGCGCTCAACTCGAGGCCGTGGCCATAGGCGTTGGCCTTGACCACGATCCCGAGCGCCGTGCCCGGTGCCAGCAGTTGTCGGACGACCCGAGCATTTCGCTCGAGCGCGTCAACGTCGACCTCGATCCAGCTCGATGATTCGAGGCCGGGGAGACCGGCGCTCCGAAGTCGCTCGTCGATTCCCGCCAGGTTGGGGGCAGTCTGGTACCCGGTCGCCCGCTGCGTGTCGTCGGTGATGTGCGCGGTAGCCCGCCTGCCGTCTCGGTCCTTGGCCCCGCACTGATCCGGCCCCGTGGCTCGCAGGTCTCGAAGGCGCGTTCGACGGTCCATAGTGGTATGGACCATTATCCACCACTTGACTACTGGGCGTGCGTGAAGGGTTCAACAATCCGGATCATGCTGCCCGGCGGTACTCGTGGATCAGACCTCCGAACACGTCCCTCCGTTCGATAGGCGCATGGGTCGTCCCACGAACCTCCGGCGCCCTGCGGATTCCGGACCAATCCGATCACCTGTTTCGCTCCAATCCGATCAGTCGTTTCGGA
>JBBSCF010000264.1:0-1878 GCA_038250545.1 Candidatus Limnocylindrales bacterium
GAGCAGAGAGGGGTTTTATGCAGTCGAGGGGGTGCCAGGTCGAAACTTGGGGCGAAACCGACCCCTCGGACACCCGCGCGCCGGTTTCCACACCTATAGAGGCACTACAGGTAGTGGGTCGCCAGCCGACACCACAACATGTAGTGTCAGCCGAGTGCATAATCCTGACACTATGCAGCGTCCATCCATGAGCCAGCCCGCAGGCAACGCTGCCAAGCGCGTCGCCATCACCACGGCCGGCCCCTGGCAGGACTGGCCCACGAAGAGCCGCTACGCCCGGTGCGTCAAGTTCATCGAGCTGTACTGCCGGAGCCCCAAGGGGCAGGGGCACGGCGAGCCGCTCAAGCTGGCCCCATTCCAGAAGGCGTTCCTGCGCCAGGCGCTCGGCAGCGGCATCGACATCGCCGTGCTCGCCACGCCCCGCGGCAACGGCAAGTCATCGCTGGGTGGCGCGGTCGCTGTCTGGGCGCTGTTCGACGACGACGCCACGGGCTCGCCGCAGGTGCCCATCATCGCGACCACCGTCGGCCAGGCCATCCGCTCCTGCTACGGCGTGGCGGTGGCGATGATCAAAGCCGAGCCCGAGCTGTTGAAGCGGTCCCTGATCTACACCGGCATCGCGACTCCCCGCGTGGTCACGCCGTTCAACGGTGGCGAGCTGTTCCCCATCTCCAACGACCCGGGCGGGCTCCAGGGTCTCGACCCGAGCCTCGCGATCGTCGACGAGATCGGCTTCCAGCCGCAGGAGTCGTGGGACTCGCTGCGCATGGCATCAGGCAAGCGCAGCCCGAGCCTGATCGTCGGCGTCGGAACGCCCGGCTTCGATCGGACGAACGCGCTGTTCACACTCCGCAAGGCCGTCCACGAGGGCGTGCCGCTCCCGGGCCTCGTCTTCCGCGAGTACGCCGCGCCCGCCGGGTGCGCGCTCAACGATCGCAAGGCATGGCGCAAGGCGAACCCCGCACTGGCCGCCGGGTTCCTGCGCATCGCTGCGCTCGACACCGATCTCGGCATCACGCCCGAGGGCCACTTCCGAACCTTCCGACTAGGCCAGTGGGTCGACGGCGTGAACTGCTGGCTCGGCGCCAGCGGCCGGGCGCTGTGGGAGGGCCTGACCAGCCCGTGGGACTTCGTGGACGGCGCCCCGACGTGGATCGGCGTTGACATCGCGCTGCGCCGTGACACGTCCGCCGTGGTGGCGATCCAGCAACGCCCGGATGGCCGGTACCACGCGGCCTGTCGCATCTGGACCCCGACCGAGGACCGGCCGGTGGACACGACCGACGTCATGCAGCACATCCGCGAGCTCGCCGACCGCTACCAGGTCGAGGCCGTGTCCTACGATCCGCGGTTCTTCGACGTCCCGGCCAAGATGCTGGCCGACGAAGGGCTGACGATGATCGAGATCCCGCAGTCGCTGGAGCGGATGATCGCCGCGATCGGCGGGATCTATGAGCTGATCCTGAACCGCCAGCTGACGCACGACGGCGACGAGGCGTTTGCGACGCAGGTCCTCAACGCCGTCCCCCGTTTCAGCGAGCACGGCTTCGTCCTCACCAAGGCCGTCGGCAAGTCGCGCGGCAAGATCGACGCCGCGATCGCCCTGTCCCTCGCCTTCGATCGGGTGCAGCGAACCGAAGTCGTGCCGGCCTCCGTCTACGAACGCGAGGACCGCGGCATGGTGGAGTTCGGCTGATGGACGCCTACATCGACGCCCGACTCCGCCTGTTCGTCAGGCTGCGCGAGATCGCCATGAAGCCCGACTGGTCGAACGTGCGAGCCGAGCGCCGCCCCGATGGCGTCTACATCTGGAAGGCCGGCTGATGGCGATCTTCCGCGAGAACGCCAACCTCCCGCCCGAGCGCCCCCGGATCCTGC
>JBBSCF010000265.1:0-1877 GCA_038250545.1 Candidatus Limnocylindrales bacterium
GATTGGGGTTATCGCAGCGACAGTGGACGTCGAGCACCCTGGCGGTCGGGTCCCCGCTCCCTTCGCCCCCGAGGGCCAGGTACTCCCCGAACGCCTCGCCGCAGGCATCGCATCGCCGCAGGCCCCGCGGCATCCCCGTGGAGTCCCGCCCCGACAGCCGGGCGGCGTCCTCGGCAGACGCCGGCCGCCCACCTTCGAGGCCGTCCCCGACCAGGAACCCGCTGGGCCTCCAACGGTCCACGTACGCTCGCAGGGCATCGCGGCGTCGGGCCTGCTCGGGAGCGTCCCTGATCATCCCGGCGAGGACCAGGCGGTCGGTGACGGGAATGCCCCTCGGGACGAGCGAGGTGGCGCCCATGTTGCCGTCCGGGGTGATGTACACGGCATCGGCCGGCCCAAGGCAGAGACACGTCTCGAGGCGGTTGATCCGGGCCTGCCGATGAGCCAGGTCGATGAGGCGGTCGCGCGGCCAGTCGGCCGGCACCACCGTGATGTGCCGGAGGGCCGTCCGGCCGATCCGCGCAACCAGGTACGGATAACCGCCGAATGGCGGCGTCGGGCGCGCTGCCGCGTGAACAGTGGGTCGGGACATTCCTCGTCTCCATCGCGCCTGGCGGGAGCACCGTGCCGGTTGAGGGGACCGGCCGGTTGCTGCGGGGTCATCGAGCCAGATCTCTCGCCCGCTCTGGATGGGACTGCCGCTCCGTGGCGGCATGTGAATTCTACCGCGGCGGCCGGTCCTCCATGCGGCAACCTTTCCTACTGGTTCCTGCGCGCGCCCTCGCGCGAGCCCGCGCACAGGCGCACGGGCAGCTTCGCTGCCACCCCCTTGACAGCGTCGGCTAGACCCGAAAGAGCGACCGGCGCGCCACTCGCCGGAATGAGCACAGGGGCTCCGGAATCGGACTTCGGAAAGGACGAGACATGGGCAGCACAACGGGCGTCATCTGCAGGACCTGCGGCGAGCGATTCACCATCAGCAGCGGCGGCGGCTTCTCCTTCGACCTCCTCCACTGCGACACGTGCGGCGAGGACCGCAGCGTCGGACACCAGGAGCTGGGCGACATCCACTTCCGGTTCGTCAAGGGCCTCCCGGGGCCGTACGCCGTGGCGCGGGCGAAGATGGACCGGCAGATCCAGACCGAATACCCGGGCGAGCCGCTGACCCGGGGCGAGTATCACGCCGCGGCCGAGGCGACGCTCGAGCCCTGCACCTGCGGCGGCCGCTTCCGGTACGGCGCTCCGGCGCGCTGCCCGGGGTGCCGGTCAACGGACGAGCAGTGGGATCCGGACCCGGATGCCCCGTGCATGCTCTATGACTGAGCACGCGCACGCGTTCAAGAAGGACAAGCCCCCAGTTCTCCTGGGTGTTCACCGGCGCGGACGGGGAGCCAGGCCCTTCGTGCAGCAGGACGTCCTCGACGAGGCCTTTGCCGGGCTCGCGGGGCCGAGCCGTGTTCGCCGGCTCACCCGAATCGATCGTGGCGTCGCTCCAGGAGGTCCGCGAGCGGGCCGGCATGCCCGTCGAGTTCGTCGCGCGCAGCCACTTCCCGCTGCTGCCCTACGACGCGCAGGTCGAGCCAATGGAGGCAATCGCGGAGGGCGTTGCGCCGCACGTGTGACGAACGAAACGGCGGGCGGGTCGTGACCCCCACAGGCCGGAGGAGGGTGGTCCGGCCGGCTGGAGCATCCAGCGTCGCTCAAGCGAGCGATAGAAGAAGGAGACGGTGAAGGCGGTCACCATCCAGCCGAGGTAGTTCTGGATCGGGACCCCGTACCAGGGACCGCCGCGCTCCCACACCCACGCACCCACGGCCGGACCGGAGAGGATGGGGTCGACCAGGAGGTCCCAGGCGGTCACGACGAGGGCGCCGACC
>JBBSCF010000266.1:0-1873 GCA_038250545.1 Candidatus Limnocylindrales bacterium
GGTCGTACCAGAGGAGCGTGTCGTCGGAGGCGCGGTAGTCCTGGACGTAGACCGCGTGGCCCGAGCTGGCGCCCTTCGCAGCGAACCGCGTGTCCCAGCGTTGGAAGTGGGCCGGCAGGCGGGCGTAGAGGCCCTGGAACACGGCACCGGAACCGCTGGACAGGGCCGCCATGGCGACGCCGAGCGGACCATCGAACCGGGGCGTCGGCCAGCCGTAGCGGATCTGCGTGCCCCGCGACAGATCGTCGAGCGACGAACCGCCGACCTTGTCGCCGGATGCGCGGCGCAGCGCCTCGCGTTCGTCGCGGGTGCCGGGGATCGCGCCCCGGGTGGCCTTCTGAGCGAGCATCAGGCCCGCTGCCCAGGTGCAGTCGAGCCACGGGGGAGCCGTGTTCGTTTCGGTGACGAAGGACGGGATCATGCCGTGCCCTCGTCGGACGGGTCGGACGGGTCGCGAGGCCGGTCGATCAGCGGAGCCACGATTCGCGGACCGTCCAGTAGTACGCCAGCAGATAGATGCCGAAGATGGCCAGGCCGCCCCGGACGGCGCCGATGAACAGGAGCGCCGTGTTGACGTATTCGGGGTCGCTGATCGCGGATGCTGTCACGGTCACGCCGAGCGCCCCGAGAGCGAGCACCAGGAGAAGCGGACCTTCGACGCGCCGAGCGTGCGAGGAGACGGTCTCGCGGTAGTTCGGCGACATCCGGCCTTCGCTGCGGACGGCGCGGCGCACCACGATCAGCAACAGGACGATGTACATCACGTCGATGACGTAGGACAGCGCCGTCGCGAAGTCGTCGTAGCTGATCACTTGGGGCCGACCAGTCGGATCACAGCGCCGAGGCCCAAAAGGCTCACGAGGCCACCCATGAGCGTGGCGAACACGCCGAGGTCAAGGTCCGCCACATCGAATGAGCTGCCGATGGCGAGGACGACGATGAGGCCGAGGACGGCGTAGATCGCCCGGACCCGTGCCCGTTCGAGCGACTCGATGGGGTGCGGCTCATCGCTCACCGGCCCGTGGCGGAGGGGCCGCTGAGCGCCGGGCCGGGGAGGAGTTCCCGACCCGACGCATCAACGGTGTCCAGCGAGGCGTGCATTCGCCAGCAAGCGTAGCGGACCGGGTGCCTCGTTGGCTACGTACGCTTTTCCGTACGTCTCCCGGGCGCCATGCGCCCCGCGGCGCGAGTTCGCCGAGGCTTGTACGGCCGCACGATCCAGCGCCTCGACGCACACAGGGCGACGAGCTGAAGCGTCGTGTCGACGCCTGCCGCATGGCGCATCCGAATCAGCGTCTTCTCAACCGTGTGGGGGGAGATACCGAGGGCCGCCGCGGCCGCGGCGTAGCCGTAGGCGACCACCCAGCCGAGGACGCGGCGCTGGTGAAGAGTCGGGGTCCACGCTGCGTCCGGCGGTTGACGTCGGTCGGACACGGGCTCAGCGAACATCCGGGTGCACGTCAGGCCGTCCGCCGTGATGCTGCGAGCCACGCCGCGCGGCCCTCGATCGGGATGGTGGCTATCGTGAGCTTGAGCCCACCCGGGCTCACCATTTCCACACGGACGCGTTCCAGCTTTCTGTCGGCCCTGGACGTCCAGCGCGCGGTCCGTCGACGTCCCCGAGATCGACTGGACGTGGCCGCCCGAGCGGATCAATGCCCGTCCTGCGGGCGTTGTGGGACCACGTACGTCTTGGTCCGACCCTCGAGCCGGAAGCGTTCATCTGGACCGTGCCAGAGTGGCGGGCGTGACGGTCTGGCCGGCGCGCAGGAAAGGCGATCGCGTCCTTTGCGGCCGTCGGGATGTGACCGGCCGCTTCAACTGCCGGGGCGAGATCGGGACCATCGTCGACGGCGCTGAACTGCCCGAACGA
>JBBSCF010000267.1:0-1861 GCA_038250545.1 Candidatus Limnocylindrales bacterium
GCGTGGGGCCTCAGCGCGACCTGATCACGCAGGTTCCGGCGATGAGGTCGTGCCAGCCGCGGCGCCGGCTGTCGATGAGGATCCAGATGAAGCCGAGGTAGAAGACCGCCCCGGAGATCCACCAGCCGATGAGCCGCAGGATCGCGGTGCCCCAGCCGATCCGGCTGCCGTCGCGGTCGCGGACCACGCGGATGCCGGCTGCCTTCATGCCCGGCGTCGCGCCGCCGCGCGCCCAGAAGAACGGGAAGTAGAGCATGGCGATGAACCAGATCACGATCGCCGCGGCAACGAAGATCCCGAGGCCCGGCCCGAGCTCGGCGAGGACGGCGGGGTCGTTCGTCCCATCGGGGTACTTCGCGACCAGGCTGACGAGCTGGCCGAACAGCGGGATCGCCGCGACGAAGAGCAGCACTGATGTGACCAGGCTGACGAGGATCGCATCGAGGACGTAGGCACCCAGGCGGGCGCCATGGCCGGCGAACTGGACGCCCGGCGCTGGGCCGACGGGTTCGACGGGGGTCTGCCAGCTGGGTGCGGGGGCGGTCATGCGGGGGTTCCCTCCCGGTGCTGCGACGTGGGGATCAGGCAGGCTGCACCATGACGGTGCCGGCAATCAGGTCGTGCCAGCCGCGGCGCCGACCATCGATGAGGATCCAGACGAAGCCGAGGTAGAAGACCGCGGCGGAAACCCACATCCCGATCAGGCGGAGAATGGCCGCGCCCCAGCCGACCGGACCGCCGTCCCGATCGCGGACGAGCTTGAGATTGAAGAGCCGCATGCCGGGCGTCGCCCCGCCATGCACCCAGAACCAGGGCAGGTAGCCCAGGCCGAAGGCGAACATCGCGATGAAGAAGAGGATGCTGCTCAAGACGGCGAGCGGCACCAGCCCGGTGGCGGCGAGGACGCCCGTGAGGAGCGCCAGGGCGAACGCCACGCCGACCACGAGGACCGTGATGAGGATGCCGTCGACGACATAGGCGACGAGACGGCCGCCATGCGACGCGAACGCGACGCCCGCGGCGGGCCCGATCGTCTCGACGGGTGAAGGCCATGCGGGCAGATATGCAGCCGAAGAGGCGTCCGGCGGGGACGAAGGCGGAGGCGACGACGCCGGCGGCCAGTCGGGCGGGGCACCCGCGGCAGGCGGCGCAGGCGTGGCGCCCGGATCGGGCGGGGCCTGCGCAGCGGGCTCCGCGGATCCCTGGGGCTGGGTCGGCTGGTCCATCCGGTACGCTCCTCAAGGCGGACGCCGCGCCGTTCGCGGGCGTCACGACCCGATCCTAGCCCCTCGCCGACCGCCCGTCACCGTCGATTCCGGCCGAACCGGGGGCCGACAGCCCCCGGTCGGCTCCGCGGCGCCTGGTCAGCGCGGCCGGATGACGTCCGTGCCGAGCGTCCCCCGGAGCGGCTCCGGGACGAGCACCGTCCCGTCGGGCTGCTGGTACGTCTCGAGGATCGCGGCGACGACGCGTGCGAGCGCGAGCCCCGACCCGTTCAGGGTGTGGACGAGCTCCGGCTTCGCGCCGGCAGCCGGCCGGTAGCGGATCGCCATCCGGCGGGCCTGGTAGTCGCGGAAGTTCGAGCAGGAGGAGACCTCCAGCCAGCGCTCCACGCCCGGGGCCCAGACCTCGATGTCGTACTTCTTCGCCTGGACGAAGCCCATGTCCCGGGTGGCCATGAGGAGCACGCGATAGGCGAGCCCCAGGCGCCGGAGGAGGTCCTCGGCGCGGCCGGTCATCCATTCGAGCGCCTCGTTCGAGGCCTCCGGCGTCTCGAAGAGGACCATCTCAACCTTGTCGAACTGGTGGACCCGGAGGATCCCCCGGGTATCCTTGCCGGCGGCGCCGGCCTCCCGGCGGA
>JBBSCF010000268.1:0-1837 GCA_038250545.1 Candidatus Limnocylindrales bacterium
CCCATTCGCGGAAGCGGGTCAGGCGGCTGCTTGCGCAGCGGACCCGATGGAACCAACCATCGGCATTCCTGATCCACATCCCCTGGACGGGCATCGGCCGTCCGTGGTGGCAACGTGCTGGCGCAGGAGGGTCTGCTTCACGACCCGATAGGGTGTGAAACGCGTGATCGTCCGATCACTGAACCGGTTGCGGACGTTGCTGCTCGCCACCGCGTCGGCACGCCCGCGATACGAGCAATGCTCGCATCGGAACACCGACCCTTCCGGTTGCCCCTGTTGGTCCAGAGACACCGGGGGCAGGCCTGGGACGTGTAGGCCGCGGAGACGAACTCACGACGAGCACCGCTCGCCGAGACGTGAAGATCGATGTCGGCGCTCAGCCGACGCTTGGTCCAGGCGTTGAGCCGGCGATTGACGCCGGCTGGCCTGGGACTGTTCTTGACGGTGAATGACAGATCTTCCTCGATGAACGTCGAGGCGTCAGGGAATGCCTCGAGCATCTCCCGGGCGGCACGCCCGGTGATATTGCGGAGATGGGCCTCGGCCCGGCGCACCGCGCGCTCCCGGCGCTTGGAGCCGAGGTTGTTGCGCTGGATCCGGGCGGCCTTGTCGCGCGCGGCGACCTTGGCCGCTGACCAGTAACGCGACCGGCCAGGCCGGAACCCATTGGCGGAATGCTTGGTGAGCGCGGCGGCGTAGTCGAGCCCGAACTCGAGGGCGTGCTCGGCGTCAGAACTGGTCGCGGTGATGGCGGCGGTGATGCCCTTGTCGATGCCGACGACCTCGCTGCCGGTCCGCCCGGCGACCTCGATCTTTGCGGCCTTGCGGAAGACGACTCGCGTCCGTCCGCGGGTATCGGCCACCACGCTGACTCGCAGGTTGGCCGTGCCGTCGAGGAACTCGATGTCGCTGCCGGCCATCGGGATGCGCAGCGGCTTGCCCTTGGTCAGGCCCTGGATCGAGAGCCAGACCGGGAAGCGCGATCCAGCCCGGACCGAGACGCGGTAGGCGTCGATCTCGAAGTCGAGTCGGTGCTTGAGCGCCGGCTGGCCGGGTCGACTGGCCTGTAGGGTCCTGGCGAGCCAGCGGTCGAGGCGCGGGTGGTCGTTGGCGGCGAGGCTTGCAACGTCGGGCACGACCGTGCCGCCGTCGAGGATCGTGACCAGGTGCGCGGGCCAGCGCAGGAGCCAGTTGACCTCGTGGCGCTCGGCATCGGAGAACTTTCGCGCGGCCCGGGAGCGGACCTTGGTGAGGGCCTGCTCCCAGGAGCTGCGGACGACATCGAGGCCGTCGCTCACGGCGTTGGCCTGGAGATGGCTGCCGAGCGGGTTGGCTGCGGCCTCGCCGTTGCGGCGCCGCAGGGTCACGACGCTCAACGGACGGCGCATGACGACGGCCAGGTGCTCGTGGCCCCAGTAGCGGTGGGCAATCTCGCGCCGGAGATCCTGGTAGGCGCGTGCGATCGTCTCGACCTCTCGGACCTTGCGCGCCGTGAGATCGGGGTGGCTGTGGCGCTCGCGCATGCGGACGATCGTGCTCACCGGGCGACCTCCGTTGTCAGGAGCCGGCGGAACGCGTCGTCTCGACCGAACTCGCGGCGGAAGCAGAACTCGTCGAGATAGGGCTGCAGGTCTGCGGGTGGCTTGCGATAGGTGGCCCGCAGCCAGCCCTTGAACTCGGCGATGAGGCCATCGACGAGCGGCGTCGCGTGGGGGCTGTCGTGGGTCATGCCGCCCGGCGGATGGGGTCGTCGGTCCCAGGTGTAGCCGAGCGCCGGCAGATGCTGATACCCGGCATGGCCGTCGGTGATGATGGTCGAGTCGGGCGCGACGAGGGC
>JBBSCF010000269.1:0-1833 GCA_038250545.1 Candidatus Limnocylindrales bacterium
GCCCCGAATCGAGGAGCACCTGTCGGATGCGATCATCCCACACCGTTGACCGGATCGACGTGGCCTTCGACGACGACCGCCTGGTGGCCGATACGGGGCTCCTGCTGCCAGCCACCCTGGCCCGGCACCTCGGCCTGCGCGAGCTCGTGAACAAGCACCTTTCCCTCGGCCGCAAGCCCGGTGCCGCCAACGCCGGCGACAAGTTCCTGACCCTGGTGATGTCGGCGCTCGCCGGGGGTGACTGCATCAACGACACGGACGCCCTGCGCGCGGGCGGGACCGGCCGGATCCTCGGGTTCACCCTCAAGGCGGCCTCGACCCTGGGCACGTTCCTGCGCGGCTTTCGCTGGGGTCACGTTCGCCAGCTCGACCGGGTCGGCCGCGAGCTGCTCGCGCGCGCCTGGGCCGCGGGTGCAGGGCCGGGATCGGCTCCCTTCACGTTCGACCTCGATTCGACGATCTGCGAGACGTACGGCCTCAAGAAGGAAGGCGCCCTCCACCACGGGTACACCCACGTGCGCGGCTATCACCCGCTGCTCGCGGTGGCGGCGGACACGGGCGACGTCCTGATGGCCCGCCTGCGCGAGGGACGCGCCGCCACGGTCCGGGGTGCGGCCCACTTCCTGCGCGAGACGGTCGGGCGGGTCCGGTACGCCGGCGCGACGGGCGAGCTCACGATGCGCGCCGACAGCGGCTTCTATGCCCACGCCGTCGTGGCGACCTGCCGGGCGATGGACGTCCGCTTCTCGATCACCGCGCGGTTCCACGGCCGCAAGCTCCGGGCGCTGATCGAGGCGATCCCCGAGACCGACTGGATGCTGATCCCGTACTGGATCCGGGGCGGAGCGGATGTCGCGGAGATCGCGTACACCCCGTTCGCCTCGGAGAAGGACGCGCAGCCCGTCCGCCTGATCGTGCGCCGGGTCCGGCCGACGCCGGGCAGCCAGCTCGCCCTCTTCGCCCTCTACGACTACCACCCCTTCATCACCGACCGGGCGGGCGACCTGCTCGCCCTTGAGGCCGACCACCGCCGGCACGCCGAGATCGAGAACGCGATCCGGGACCTGAAGTACGGGATGGGCCTCAACCACCTGCCGTCGGGCAAGTTCGCCGCCAACGGCGCCTGGCTCGCCGTGCAGGTCATCGCCCACAACCTCGCCCGCTGGACGGCACGGCTGGGGTTGGGTGCGGGGATCGTGACCACCAAGACCCTCCGTCGGCGGCTGTTCGGTCTCGTCGGCCGGCTCACCCGCTCGGCGCGCCGGGTCACGCTCCACCTGCCGACCGGCTGGCCGTGGCGGCTCGAGTTCCTGGCCGCGCTCGCGCGCTTCCGGGCGCTCCCTCTGCTCGCCTGACCGCCGGATCACCACCTCGCCGCTCCGGGGCTGGCGGGAGCGTGCCCGCGAGCGGGTTCACGGCTCTCGATCGGCCACCTCCACCCGCCCGCAGCTCCTCCGCCGGAAGTCCAACGCGCCATTCGACCAGCGCGACTGCCCCATCAGTCCGTCCGACGCCCGATTCGGCGGTCAACCGCCCAGTCAGCCGGAACTTCGGTGGATCCGAGATAAGTGGCGGTGAACCCCGTCCGGTAACGATGGGGGCAGTATGCGGACACGTGGCTGGACCCCGACCCCGATTCCGATCCCCGACCCGGCGCGACACCCGGATGCCCTGTCGGTCGAGCGGGCGACGAAGGAGGTGGTCCGTGGGCGGCAGCGGGCCAGCGAGGTCGCCACCCGCCTTGGGATCGCACTCCGGGAGGCGCGGCTCGCCGGGTCGATCACGCAAGCGCAGGCTGCGTCACGGGCCCGGATCAGCCAGGTGCGCTGGAGC
>JBBSCF010000270.1:0-1815 GCA_038250545.1 Candidatus Limnocylindrales bacterium
CAAAGAGCGTCGCGCCAAGAGCCAGGAAGAACCTGGCAGCGCGGACTCCGGCGGCGCGGACCCCGGCGCCGCGGACAAGCGGGGCAATGACAAGCGGGGCAATGACAAGCGGGGGAATGACAAGCGGGGGAATGACAAGGCACACCCGGTGGCCAAGCCGGCGGCCTGAGGGTTCGTCGTCGACGAACCGGCTCGGCGCGAGCTGAGGTTCCTGGAGGTCAGCGGGCCGCGCGGGATCGAATGCGGACGTTGATCCTGGCTACCTCGCTCTGGCGCTCGGGTCGGCCCAGCCTCCCACAGCCGGGGTGATCAAGCCTGCCATGTCAGGGGAATGCATCCGGCGGGTCCGACCGGCCAGTCCCGGGTGGCGGCCAGGCGTTAGATTCGTCGCCGGACAACGTTGGACGGCCGGGTGACCGGCCGGATCCGGGCGGACCGATCGACAACAGCTGAGGAATGAACACACATGCGTATCGGCGTACTGACGGGCGGCGGGGACTGCCCCGGCCTGAACGCGGTGATCCGCGCGGTCGTCCGCAAGGGCGTCCAGGAATACGGGCACGAGTTCGTCGGGTTCCGCGACGGATGGCGTGGGCCCCTGGAGAACCTGTACCGGCCGCTCGGTGTCGCCGACGTCCGAGGGATCCTGCCGCGGGGCGGCACGATCCTGGGCTCCTCCCGTACCAACCCGTTCAAGATCGACGGCGGGGTCGAACGGATCCGGGAGAACCTGGCCGCCCTCGGCGTCGAGGCGCTGATCGCCATCGGGGGCGAGGACACCCTCGGGGTGGCGACCAAGCTGCACGAGCAGGGCGTGCACGTGGTGGGTGTACCGAAGACCATCGACAACGACCTCAACGCCACCGACTACACCTTCGGCTTCGATACCGCGGTGAACATCGCCATGGAGGCGATCGACCGGCTGCACACCACCGCGGAGTCCCACCACCGGGCCCTCATCGTCGAGGTGATGGGCCGGCATGCGGGCTGGATCGCGCTGCACGCGGGCATGGCCGGCGGGGCCAACGTCATTCTGCTTCCGGAACAGCCTTTTGACGTGCTGAAGGTCTGCGAGTACGTCGAGAGCCGGTTCCGCACCAACTACGCACCGATCATCGTGGTCGCCGAGGGCGCACTGCCCTTGGAGGGGCAGATGGTGGTCAAGGACCAGTCGGTCGACGCGTTCGGGCACGTCCGGCTCTCCGGCATCGGGGAGTGGCTCGCCGCCGAGGTGGAAGCGCGTACCGGCAAGGAGGCGCGAACCAGCGTTCTCGGGCACATCCAGCGCGGTGGGACGCCCACCGCGTTCGATCGCTGGCTGGCCACTTGCTTCGGCCTGCACGCCATCGACGCGGTGAACGAGGGCGACTGGGGCAAGATGGTCGCCCTCCGCGGCACCGACATCGTGCGCGTGCCGCTCGCGGACGCGACGGCCAAGCTGAAGACGGTCGACCCGCTCCTGTACGCCGAGGCCGAGGTGCTGTTCGGCTGATGCGAAGATCGACCCCGTCAGGGGGAGATCTCCGCGGATCGACGGAGCAGCGGTCGAAGCGGAGCGGAGGCGGCTGCGGGGTCCCTGACGCGAAGATCGACCCCGTCAGGGGGAGCCGGCCTCCGGTGATCGCGGAGCGCATTCAGGCTCTGCTGGGAATCATCGGGCCCAGGCCCAGGCCCAGGCCCAGGCCCAGGCCCAGGCGCAGGCGCTGGCGAGCAGGGGAGCCGAGGCCAAGCTGGGGGACCTGGTGCCCGCCATACCCAAGGCGCCGGAGACGGTTCGCGGTAGGCCCTCAGCGTGCCGCCCCGGGTCGGCGTGTC
>JBBSCF010000271.1:0-1755 GCA_038250545.1 Candidatus Limnocylindrales bacterium
CAGCGATCAGGCCGATCCCGGCGAGGTGGCCCGCCAGCTCGCGGTAGCGGCGCTCGGCGTCGGCCAGACGGCCGGCTTCTGATGATCGCGCCATCTCGGTTCCCTTCGGCTCTCGCGACGAATACCCCCAACAGTACCACCGGACAGTATGCATACTGTCTGGCATGTGCAGAGACGATCGTGGCGACGGCGGCCAACCCGCGGATTGAGCCAGGTCCAGCGGTCGGCCTGTTGGGAAGGCAGCACTGGTACGGGAGGGCGCCATGGACGGCGGCGAGGGCGGAGCCGGCGCGGATGAGGAAGCCGTCCTGCGCGGCTTCCGGAACGCGCTCTACCGGGCGCTCGGGGGCTGGACCGACGCCCTCTTCGAGCTCTCCGATGCGCTGCTCGAGGCGGGGGCGCCGGTCGGCTCGGTCCCTGCGCTGAGCCTCGAGCCCGTGTTCCGGCGCGGCCACGGCAGCCTGTACAAGGCGCTCGCCCGGGGTCGCGTGGACGCCTCCCGGATCCGGGCGGCCCTCGCCGCGGTGCAGCCGCCTGACTGGCCGGCGGTGTTCGCGGTCGACGCCTCGACCTGGCCCCGCTGCGACGCCGAGACGAGCCCCGAGCGCGGCTTCTACTACCACCCGTCGCGCCATTCGGCCGGTCAGCCGATCGTGGCCGGCTGGTCGTACCAATGGATCGCGGGGCTGTCGTTCGCGCCTGACTCCTGGACGGCACCGCTCGATGTCGCGCGGCTGTCGCCGGCCGAGCGCCCCACCGACGCGACGCTTGCCCAGGTCCGCTCGCTTGTCGAGCGGCTCGGCCCCGACGGAGCGGTGCCGCTGTTCGTGTTCGACGCCGGCTACGATCCGATCAGCCTCGGGGCGGGGCTCGCGGATGCCCGGGCGGCGATCTGCGTCCGCATCCGGGGCGACCGGCTCTTCTATGCCGACCCGGTTCCGCCTCCACCGGGCACGGTCGGTCGGCCGCGCCGGCACGGGGCGAGGTTCGCCTGCGCGGACCCGGCCTCCTGGCCGGCCCCTGACGCGGCGCTCGCCTGCGACGATGCCCGCTATGGCCGGGTGGAGGTCACCGCCTGGTCCCGCCTGCATCCGAAGCTCCAGAACCGCGGACGCTGGGTCGGGGCCCACGCCCCGATCGTGCGCGGGACGGTCATCCGGGTCCAGGTCGAGCATCTGCCCCGACCCACCTCCCGGGCCCTCAAGACGCTCTGGCTGTGGTGGTCGGGTCCGGGCACGCCTGACCTCGACGTCTGCTGGCGCGCCTATCTGCGCCGGTTCGACCTCGAGCACACGTTCCGCTTCGTCAAGCACACCCTGGGCTGGACGACGCCCGCCCTGCGGACGCCCGAGCAGGCCGATCGCTGGACCTGGCTCGTGGTCGCCGCCTACACGGAGCTGCGCCTCGCCCGCCGTCTCGTGGACGACCGGCGCCTGCCCTGGGAGCGCCCGGCGACGCCGGACAAGCTCACCCCGGCCCGTGTGCGCCGGGGGTTTCGTCGGCTTCGTGCATCGCTCGGTACTCCCGCAGCGCCGCCAAAACCCTCCAGGGCGGGCCCGGGACGCCCCAAGGGCACGCGCCGGCCGCCCCGGACGCGCTACCCGGCCATCAAGAAGACGGGCCCCCGGGTTTAATCACAAGCTCAGGTCGCTCCACTAGCCTGCAGCCCGGCCGGCCACGGCCCTGTTTGCCCGCATGATCGAACGAAGGTGGGAAACCGACAAAGTCGCGTGGGCGTGGAAGCGCCCTGGATAG
>JBBSCF010000272.1:0-1737 GCA_038250545.1 Candidatus Limnocylindrales bacterium
ATCGACCGGGCGGCGGTGGCGGCCGACGCGAAGCTCGACGGCAAGTTCCTCCTGCGCACCTCCGACCCGACGCTCTCGGCAGCCGACGTGGCCACCGGATACAAGCAGCTCCTCGAGGTCGAGCGGGCCTGGCGGGACATGAAGACGACCCTCGACCTGCGTCCCGTCTACCACCGCAAGGAGTCCAGGATCCGCGCCCACGTCCTGCTCTGCTGGCTCGCCCTGCTCCTCGTCCGGATCGCCGAGAACGCCACCGGGGAGACCTGGCGGAACCTCCGCACGGAGCTCGACAAGGTCCATCTCGGGCGCTTCGTCGGACCGGCCGGCGAGACCCTCCAGCGGACCGAGATCACCCCGCGACAGGCCGCGATCTTCACGGCCACAGGCGTCGCCGAGCCGCCCCGCTACGTCCGGGTGACCACGCCGCCGCCGTCACCGACCGCCGACGGCTGATCTATCCCGCCAGCACGCGCCCACCGTGTCATAGGTACACGTTCACGCTCCAGCTGCGGAATCCCGGCCTCGGGCACTGCCAGCATCGCCGCGATCTCGCGTTGGGTGTAGCCGTCCACGACATTGAGGAGGAGCGCGCTGCGCGTCCGGGGATCGAGGCGGCCGAGCGCAGCCGCCAGGTCGGGGTCGGAGCCATCGCGCCAGGGTGGCGGCTCAACCCGGGCCACGACGCCGAGCCAGCGGCGCCGCCGACGGCGCTCGTTGAAGGCGAGCCGCAGGGCGATCGTGTAGAGCCAGGCCCGGACGTCCGTCCCGTCGAAGCGCTCCCACGAGCGGAAGGCGCGGAGATAGGCCTCCTGGGCCACGTCCTCCGCGTCGTGCTCGCTCCCCAGGACGAGGACGAGCCGACGCACGAGGGAGGCGTAGTAGGGGCGGACGGCGGCCTCGAAGGCGTCCGGATCGTCCCGCAGCCTGGCGTCAGTGCGGTGATCGGTCGTCCCGCCCGCCGGACCCGCTGGCGCTCCAGGGCGTCGGATGGCCTCCACGTCAGGGCATCGGCAAGTCGGGGCAGGCCCCGCTGCCCGTCGCGCCGGCGCGCTGGTCGATGACCATGTACAGCTTGCCGTCGCTGAGGATCGAGCCGGGCACGACGTACCCGTGGTCGGGCGGGGTCGGCTGCTGGACGGAGCTGCCGGAGGCGCCGGCCCTGATCCCGACGATGCCCGTCTCCACCTGCCAGACGACGTCCACGAAACCGCGCTCGGCGAGGTAGGCGGCGGCGGCGGGCGGGGTCATGCACTCCAGCTTCGCTCCCTCGAGCGGCTGGCCCGGGTTCTGGACGCCCGGCGCACCCCGCACGAACGTGGCGACCACCGCCCCGCCCGCGGTCGCCGAGGCGACCACCGCGAGAACGAACAGCGGCGCGAGGACGATGGGGGTCGCGAGCCGGGCGCGCCGGCCGCGCCGGACCAGCTCGGCCGGCGGATCGCCTGCGGGCGCACGCGCCTCCAGCGCGGCGAGCCGGGTCTCGATGTCGTCAGCGTTCATGGCTGCACCCCTCGTGCGTTGCCGATCGCGGGTCCGACCCGCATCTGACCGGTACAACACCGCTGGGCGCCACATCCTTGCACGGGAACCGCGCCTCGGTACGGTCTCCCCGGTCTGTCAGCGAAGGCCCGTTGCCCTCCGCAGCTCCGCCACCAGCCGTCCCAGCGCCGCGACATCGCGTCCATCCGGGCCCAGGGCGTCCACCAGGGCCGAGGCGACGATGACCCCGTCGGCACC
>JBBSCF010000273.1:0-1724 GCA_038250545.1 Candidatus Limnocylindrales bacterium
CAGCGGCAGGCGGTGGGTGATGAGCCGGGCAGCGTCGATCCGCCCGCCGGCCAGGAGGCCAAGAGCCTGGGCATGGTGACGCGGCGCGAAGATCGTCGTGCCCATGACCCGCAGCGCGTTGTAGTGGACGAGGTTGGTGTCCAGGCCAGGGCGCGCCTGCTCGGGCGGGAGGCCGCCGAAGAGCAGCACGCGGCCACCCTTGCGTGTCATCTCGAGCGCCTGGACCTGCGACGCCGGGACCGGGTTCGCTGTGATCACCACGTCCGCGCCGCGGCCGCTCGTCAGGCGACGGACCTCCGAAACGAGGTCAACGGTCGAGGCGTTGACGAGGTGATCCACCTCGAACGCGGAGCAGAGCGCGAGCCGCTCGGGACTCACGTCCGCGAGGATGACCGTGGCAGCGCCGCGGACCCGGGCCAGCATCGCGTGCAGGCATCCCACCGGGCCACTCCCGAGGATCGCGACCGTGTCGCCGAGGCCGACCTCCCCGGTCTCCTGCGCGTGAATGCACGAGCTGAGGGGCTCGGCGACGGTCGCCACGACGGGGTCCAGACCATCAGGCATCCGTCTGATCGTGCCGCGCGCGATGGCCTCCGCGGGCAGGACGAGGTACTCCGCCAAGCCGCCCGGCCATGCCTGGCCGATCTCGCGGTAGCTGTCGCACAGCTCGAACCGGCCCTCGACGCAGCGGTCGCAGGTCCCGCAATACACCAGCGGCGCGATCGACAGGCGGTCGCCCACCGCCCATCGGCTGACGGCCGTCGGGCCCCGCTCCTCGACGACTGCGGAGACCTCGTGGCCGATGACCCAAGGAAGCTTGACGCGATGATGCCCGTTCCGGAGCGTTCTCAGGTCAGACCCGCAGAGGCCACAGGCCAGGACGCGAAGCAGCAACCCGTCCCGCGGACAGTCCGGGCGCGCCAACTCCACGACTCCGAAGTCCATCGGCGCGCGGACGAGGACGGCCTTCATGCCATCGCATCCTGCCGGCGCCGCAGATCGGCCACGAACGTCGTGTCGTCGATCGCGAACGAGTCCGTGGTCAAGGGCGTGCCCTTGGCGATGTCCCGCTTGGCAACACCCCCCTCGGCAATGCCCACCGGCACGAGCCGGTCCCGGACCAGCTGTTCGTGGGTGTAGATGCGCCCGAAGTAGTCGCGCCCACCGATCCCGCCGACCTTCTCGCCGGCCCGGATGTCGCGCTTGGCGACACCCGCGACCTCGGAGTAGCGACCCTCCGCGGCGACGGTGACCTCGCCGAGGAGGACAGCCTCGGCGATCGACTGCGGCGTCTCGAGGTCGCAGAGATGGTAGGGCCGGAACTGGAGGTAGTAGGGGCCATCGAACCGCGTGATGAACTTCATGTCCTTGCGGATGCGTGCCTCGTCCGAGTGAACGACGGCGAAGACGCCCGGCGCGATCGGCCCGGTCGAGTAGTCGACGCAGCCGCGGCGTGAGAGGATCCCGCCGTCGGCCGACGGCACGAAGACCGTTTCGAGATCCCCGATATCCACGTTCGGCCCGTGCATGCCGGGTACGTCCGGCAGCAGCCCCGTGGCGTTGGAAACGGCCGCCATCTCGACCATCGTCTTCGTGCCGTCCTTGAAGGCCGCGAGCATCTTGGGGCTCATGCCCTTTGACGCAGCCTCCTCGGCGCAGGACTCCGGAGTGGCGTCGAAGTCGATGACGTTGTTCTTGCCCTTGCCCAGGCAGACGACCTCGAA
>JBBSCF010000274.1:0-1721 GCA_038250545.1 Candidatus Limnocylindrales bacterium
GACCCCACGGTCGCGGCGGCGATGCTCGACCGGCTCCTCCATCGCTCCGTCGTCTTCAACGGTCGCGTCCCGGCAGTGCTGGAAAAGCTCTGACGGCGGAGGCTCTTCAGCGTTGACAGGATACGGTGTCGCGCTGCCCGCCGGTCACCTCCTTCGGCGCATACCGAGGACGGCGGCCAGGAGCCGGGTGACCTCTGCTGGATCGGCCGGCAGTCCGACCTCGCGGCGACCGCGTCTCTCGACCCGGAGCCGGTAGGCGTGCTGACGGCAGGCGGCCCCGCAGAAGATGCGCCGGCGGCCGCTGGCGGCCCGGTCGAACGAGGCGCCGCAGACCACACAGCCCGGACCCGCGTGACGAAACACGCTCGTTTCGTCACGTCGCTGTGCGCTCATGCGATCGCCTCGGCGGTGTCGGGCACGGAGCGGGCGGCGACAAGAGCAGCAATGGCGTGACGGTCGGGCAGGGTCAGCCCGAGACCACGGGCACCCGCGATGACGAGGTCCATGACGGCCCAGGCCATCGTCAGACACGAGGTCTCGCCCGGGAAACGCCCGATCACCTTGGTCCTCCTCCGTACTTCCTCCAGGGACCGTTCCAACAGGTTTGTGCTCCTCAACCTCTTGCGCAGGCGGAGCGGATAGCGCAGGTGGACGGTCAGGGCCGGCAGGTCGTCGGCGAGACACGCCGCCGCCGACGAGTACCCGTCAGCGGCGAGCTCGCCGACGAGGACGCGCAGCCCGTGTTCGGCCTCGTCCGGGCAGGTCGCGCTGTCGAGCGCCGCCCAGTAGGCGACCCGGACCCTCGCCTGGAGCTCGGGCCGGTCGGGCAGCTTGGCAAGCACATTTCTGAGTTTGTGCACGGTACACCGGGCACGGTCGGCGTCGGGCCACAGCTCGGTGACTGCGCGGATCAACCCTGGTGCGCCGTCGGTGACGACGAGGAGCGGGCTGCGAAGACCGCGCTTGAGGAGGCCTCGGCCAAGGTCGAGCCAGTCCTCGAGCCGTTCACGTTGACCGAGGCAGACATCGAGCAGGACGCGATCTCCGTCGGTCGTGAAGCCCCAGGCGACGAGGACGCCCTCCTTGGGACCCTCGGGACGGACGGGCAGGTAGATCGCGTCCAGGAACAGCGAGAGCAGGCGGACCTCGGCGAGGCTCCGCGCCCGGAACGCCCGATACCGGTCGCGCAGCTCGCGGCAGATCCCGCTGACCGTCGTCCTGCTGATCTGGCCCAACCCGGCCTCGCGGGCGAGGCTCTCGATGTCGCGATCGGACAGGCCCCGGACGTACGCTCCGATGACGAGCGCTTCGAGCGGCCGGGTCCGGATGATGCCCTTCGTATCGGGGATGACCTGGCTCACGAAACGGACGAGGGTGTCCCGGACCTGGGGCACCCGCACGATGATCTCGCCCTCGGCGGTCTGGACCCGCTTCGGTCGCGTGCCGTTGCGGGATCCCGCGGCGTCGGGTGTGCGTTCGTATCGGGCGCGGCGGAGGAAGACCGCCGCCTCGTCCTCGACCGCGCGCTGGAGGATGAGCTGGGCGCCCAGGCGCCCGAGCGTGCTGAGCGCGTCGGGATCGCCGAGGCCGCCGGCGAGGACGGCTTCGATGGCTGCCTCAATCTGGACCGACGGGGCTATTCTGTGTTCCACGGCGTGGTCTCCTGATGCGGTTTACTAGTCCGCTTTGGAGGCTACGCCGTCTTCACTTTTCCAGCAGTC
>JBBSCF010000275.1:0-1718 GCA_038250545.1 Candidatus Limnocylindrales bacterium
CGGCGAGGCGGCCTCCTGACCGCCACGACGCGCGCCGCGGCCGGCTTTCCGCCCTGATGGAACCCGCCACCGTCCGCCCGGTCGGCGACGCCGCGGTCATCCGGCTCGCGGTCGACGCGATGGGCGGCGACCACGGCCCGGCCGAGGTCGTCGCGGGCGCCCTCCTCCACGCGGCAGAGGCCCCTGAGGACGCCGTGATCCTGGTTGGTGATCCCGCGGCCATCGCCCGGGTTGCCGGGGACGCGCTTCCGCCGAACGTGACGGTGGTCCCGGCGCTCGAGGTGATCGGGATGCACGAGCATCCCGCCCGCGCCCTGCGGGAGAAGAAAGACGCCTCGATCCTCGTCGCCTGCGACCTCGTCCGGCACGGTCATGCCGACGCCGTCGTGACGGCGGGTCACACCGGAGCCGGCATGGCGGCCGCCGTCCTTCGCCTCGGTCGCGTCCCGGGCGTCGAGCGGCCGGCGCTCGCGATCCAGATGGTCACCGACACGGGGCCGCTCGTCCTCCTCGACATCGGGGCGAACCCCGACTCGACGCCCGAGCAGCTCGTCCAGTACGCCCGGATGGGGGCGCTCTTTGCGGAGCGCGCGGTCGGGGTGGCGAACCCGCGGGTGGCCCTCCTCTCGATCGGGGAGGAGAAGGGCAAGGGCGACGCCCGGATCCAGCGGGCGACGGAGCTCCTCGACGCCACTGACCTCAACTTCACCGGGAACGTGGAGGGCAAGGATCTCGTCCACCACCCGGCGGACGTCGTCGTCTGCGACGCGGTGCTCGGGAACGTCACGATCAAGTTCTTCGAGGGCCTCGCGGGCTTCATCTTCGACCGCTGGGAACAGGAGTTCCGAGGCAGCCTGCGGGGCAGGCTCGCCTACCTGCTCATGCGCCCGGGGATCGGTCGGATCCGCCGGACGTTCGACTACGAGGCGCTCGGGGGTTCGCCGCTTCTCGGCGTCCAGGGGACCGTCATCATCACCCACGGCCGGGCACGACGGCGGATGGTGAAGCACGCCCTCCGGGTGGCGGCCGCGTCGGCCCGCGGCAGGCTCCCGGAGATGATCGGCGAGGCGCTCCGGTGACACGATCGACGCTCGCCGTCAGCCGTCCGGTCATCCGCGATCTCGTCGGCCGCGCCGTGATGGAGGCCCCCGGGGTTCTGCGGGTCGGATGGTCGGCCCCGCGCTGGCGGCGGCCCTGGGGCGGGCGAGCCCTGAAGGTGCGGGTTCGCCACGGGGTCGTCGAGGCGCGGGTCGTCGTCATCGCGCGGCCCGGGCAGGCGCTCGGAGAGGTTGCCGCGGAGGTGCGCGCCACGGTTGCGGCGGCGATCGAACGGCTTCTCGGC
Source organism: Candidatus Limnocylindrales bacterium (assembly GCA_038250545.1). GTDB lineage: Bacteria > Chloroflexota > Limnocylindria > Limnocylindrales > CSP1-4 > CAIXZV01. Next base: position 1,343 of record JBBSCF010000275.1, read on the forward strand.
CTCGAGGTGGGCGAGGTGACGGTGCGCGTCGACGGCGTCGGCGGCTGACGATGACCGAGCGGTCGGGACGACGGGCCAGCGGTGTCGCCCGTTCGCACCGCTCGGCCCGGCGCCTGGCCCTCGCCTCGCTCTTCGAGGCCGAGTTCGGCCAGCGAACGGCCCCTGCGGTGCTCGAGCGACACCTGGCCGAGGCCGAGGGCGACCCGGAGGCGGCGCGGTACGCGCGGCTCCTCGTCGAGGCAGTCGTCGAGCACCGCGGGGCGATCGACGAGCGGATCGCCGTCGCGGCGCCCCAGTACCCGGTCGCGACGCTCGCCCGGATGGACCGTGTCCTGCTCCGTGCGGGCATCGGCGAGGTGCTACACTCGCCCGCGAC
>JBBSCF010000276.1:0-1717 GCA_038250545.1 Candidatus Limnocylindrales bacterium
CTGGTCGGCTCGGCCACGAGAGCAGCCGCGTGGCATCCTTGCCGGGCTGCGCGGGGGCGGCTGATCGCGCGCCTCGCCGCCCCCTGGGCCGGAGGGGCTCGTGACCCAGATCGACGAGATCGTGCGCCTGGTCCGGGACGTGCTCGGCGACGACGCGATCGGGGCGTATCTCCACGGATCGGCGGTGCTGGGCGGCCTTCGACCGACCAGCGATGTCGACATCCTCGTCGTGGCCCGCCGCCGGACCACCGCCGACGAGCGCCGGATGCTCGTCGACCGTCTCCTCGACGTCTCGGGCGCCGGCGCGCGCCTCGGCCCCGCACGACCCGTCGAGCTCGCCGTCGTTGCTCAGGCGGACGTCCGTCCATGGCGCTACCCGCCGCGCCTTGAGCTGCTCTACGGCGAGTGGCTCCGCGCCGCATTCGAGCGCGGCGACGTTCCCGCGCCCGCGCCCAGCCCCGACCTCGCGGTCCTCCTCTCGACCGCGCTCGCCGGTAACCACCCGCTCTTCGGGCCGCGGCCGGCCGAGGTGCTCGACCCCGTGCCGCTCGCCGACCTCTGGCGCGCGGCAGTCGCCGACGTACCCGGCCTCCTCGCCGACCTGGAGGCGGACACGCGGAACGTCCTCCTGACGCTCGCCCGGATCTGGGTGACCCTCGCGACGGGCGAGATCGTGCCGAAGGACGCCGCCGCCGACTGGGCGATCGCGCGGCTGCCGACCGCCCGGCTGCCGTCCGAGGCCGCCGCGCTGCTCGCTCGCGCCCGCGATGGATATCACGGCACCGAGTGGGAGCAGTGGGACGACCGGATCCCGGAGGTCCGCGCGCTCGCCGATCTCCTGGTGGGGGAGATCGACCGCCTGGCGACCCGCGAGAAGTAGGGTGCGCCCGGACGGACGCCCGACCGTCCGCCTTTCCGAACCCCGAGGAGTCGAGCGCCACTGACTTCGCGCTGGCTGTCGCCCTGCGCGTCCGACTCGTAGTCGTTGTCGCCTCCGACCCCGACGCCGACCGCTGCATGCTCCTGCGCGATGCCGTCAACGTGCTGATGGAGTCGACCCCGCGCGGCCGCTCGCTGCCGGCCGTCCGGGAGCGGATCCTGGCCGTGCTGGGGGTCGAGGCCGTCCACGACCTCCACGCCTGGCAGATCACGGCGGGCCTCCCGATGATCACCGCCCACGTCGTGGCCGCCGAGAGCGCCGACGTCCACTGGGTCCTCCACCATGTCGACCGCTCCCTCGCCGACGACTTCGACCTGGAGCACAGCACGATCCAGGTGGAGCACCCGGCCCGCGCCATGCAATCGGACGCACACGCGTAGGGGGGGTGAGGCGGGGCGCGGCCCGAACGAGGTCCAACGCACGCAGGTCGCGTCGAAGCGCCCCCGTTGACCATGCGTTACCCGCCAGGTAACATCTGGTCATGCCTGATTCCGAACTCCTCACGCTCGCCGGCCGTCAGCACGGCTACTTCACGACCGCCCAGGCGGAGGTGGCCGGAATCAGCCGCCGCGCCCTCCTGGGGCGTCACCGAAAGGGTCTCCTCGAGCGCGCAGCCTTCGGCCTCTACCGCCTGCCGCAGTTCCCTGCGAGCCCGCTGGACGAGCTCTACGCGCTCCAGGCGATCGCCCCGGCAGCCACCTTCAGCCACGAGACGGCGCTCCAGTTGTACGGGCTCTCGGACGTCCTCCCGACGACGATCCACCTGACCGTCGCGCC
>JBBSCF010000277.1:0-1711 GCA_038250545.1 Candidatus Limnocylindrales bacterium
GAACGGCAGGATCTCCACCACGCCCAGCGCCTCGAGCCCGCGAAGGGCCTCGCGGACCGGGGCCTGGCTCGTCCCCATCTCCCGCGCGACCCGCGTCTCGATGATCCGCGAGTCGGGGGGATAGCGCCCGGAAAGGATGTCCTGCAGGAGCCGGTCCTTGACCTGGTCCGCCAGGACGTTCCGCGAGATCACGCCATCGTCGGGCACTGCTGCTCTCCGGGCTGCGCGGTGTCGCCCGGCACGAGCCCGGGGGAGCCGTCTCCGGCGGGCCCGCACGGATGCCGCGTGACACTCGATGCTGTCGTTGCTCCGGCCCGCCCGCGGGCGGGGCTTACGCGCAGGCTAGCGCGGGGACGGCAGTCCGCTGGCCCGCGGGGACGCCCTCCACGCTCCCGCGGGTTTGGGCAATCCATAATCGATAATCAATGATAGGGCCGATTGGCCCTAGGCTCGGCGGTCCCGACCCGCAACCCTTCTCGTGTCGGCTGGCCGTTCTGCCGACGACACGCATCGTCCGCTCGGCCGTGGGAGCCGGGGCGACGGGTAGGGAGGTTGTTTGGGAATGAAGGCAATCCCGCTCTGGCTGGCAGTGGCGATCACGGTCGTGGTCAGCCTGCCGTTCGGTCTCTGGCTCAACGAGTGGAGCCTGCCCCTGTGGGCCGCGTTCATCGTGTGGGCCGAGTACTTCGCCCTCGGGGCCACGCCCGCCGCGCTGAAGACGATGGTGCCCGCCTACCTGCTCGGGGTCGTCGGCACCACGCTCGTCCTCATCCTGATGATCGCCGTGCAGAAGGCCATCCCGGACATCAGCCTCGTCTCCGCGACGGACGTCGCGATCGCGATCGCCTTCTTCATCGGCTTCTGCCTCCTGATCTACGCGATGAAGATCTTCCCCGTCACGCAGACCGGCTCGCTCCCGTTCTTCAACGGCATCTCGATGACCCTCGCGACGTACTTCATCGCCGGCCTCGGGGCCACCGCCTACGTGGCGTACGGCGGCATCAACCTCGGGAGCGACTACCTCGTCCCCGTGGTCAGCGCCATCCCCGCAGCGCTGGCCGGCCTCCTCGGTGCGTTCCTCGGCTGGTTCAACATCGTCATCATGAAGCCGTTCCGCAGCGAATAGCCTCGGTTCTTAACCCCGCCCGGATCCTCCGCGGCGGGGTCGCCCGATCCAGCCGGCCTGGCCGCATCCCCGGGATGCGCCCCCCAGGCCGGCTGTTCGATTCCCGGGCACCGCGGACAGGGCCTGGCCTCCGGCCGGCCTCATCGTCCTCGATTGGTGTGCAAGCTCTTGCCATGATGCGCGCGGTCATGCAATAATCGTTGCATGACATGGACTGCTAGCGACGGCACGTTCGGGACGCCCTCCCCGCGCGACCTTGCCCCGGAGCGGCGCAACCGGCTCCTCCGGATCGTGGAAGGACGACGCGCGGCCCGGCTCGAGGAGCTGAGCGCCGCCCTCGGCGTCTCCCAGGCGACGGTGCGCCGGGACCTCGACGAGCTCGCAGCGGAGGGCCGGCTCCGGCGGGTGCATGGTGGGGCCGTGGCGTTCGAGGAACAGCCCAACGAGCTCCACTTCGAGATCAAGGCCACCGAGGCTGCCGAGGCGAAGGAGCGGATCGCAGCGCGCGCCGTCGAGCTGCTCGCGCCGGACGACACGGTTTACCTCGACAGTGGCAGCACCGTCCTCGCCGCGGCACGGCTCCTC
>JBBSCF010000278.1:0-1674 GCA_038250545.1 Candidatus Limnocylindrales bacterium
AGGATCTCCACCACGCCCAGCGCCTCGAGCCCGCGAAGGGCCTCGCGGACCGGGGCCTGGCTCGTCCCCATCTCCCGCGCGACCCGCGTCTCGATGATCCGCGAGTCGGGGGGATAGCGCCCGGAGAGGATGTCCTGCAGGAGCCGGTCCTTGACCTGGTCCGCCAGGACGTTCCGCGAGATCACGCCGTCGTCAGGCACTGCTGCTCTCCGGGCTGCGCGGCGTCGCCCGGCACGAGCCCGGCGGGAGCCGTCTCCGGCGGGCCCGCACGGATGCCGCGTGACACTCGATGCTGTCGTTGCTCCGGCCCGCCCGCGGGCGCGCCTTCCGCGCAGTCTAGCGCGGCGACGGCGGTCCGCTGGCCCGCGGCGCCGCGTCGACGCTCGCCCCGGGTATGGGCAATCCATAATCGATAATCAATGATAGGGCCGATTGGCCCTAGGCTCGGCCGTCCCGACCCGCAACCCTTCTCGTGTCGGCTGGCCGTGCTGCCGACGACACGCATCGTCCGCTCGGCCGTGGGAGCCGGGGCGACGGGTAGGGAGGTTCTTGGGAATGAAGGCAATTCCGCTCTGGCTGGCGGTGGCGATCACCGTGGTGGTGAGCCTGCCGTTCGGACTCTGGCTCAACGAGTGGAGCGTGCCCCTCTGGGCGGCGTTCATCGTCTGGGCTGAGTACTTCGTCCTCGGCGCAACGCCCGCAGCGCTGAAGATCATGATCCCGGCCTACATCCTCGGCGTCGTCGGCGCCTCGCTCGTCCTGATCCTCATGGTCGCCGTGACCAAGGCCCTCGGTGATGTCAAGCTCGTCTCCGGCGGCGACATCGGGATCGCGATCGCGTTCTTCGTCGGCTTCTGCATCCTCATCTATGTGATGAAGTTCATGCCGGTCACCCAGGGCTCCGGGACACTCCCCTTCTTCAACGGCATCTCGATGGGCCTCGCGACGTACTTCGTCGGGATCTACTTCGCCTACGGCGGCCTCGACTTCGGGAGCGACTACCTCGTCCCGGTGATCACCGCGATCCCCGCGATCGGCGCCGGCCTCCTGGGCGGGTTCCTCGGCTGGTTCAACATCGTGGTCATGAAGCCGTTCCGCAGCGAATAGCGCTCACGCTGGCCTGACCCGGACGGCCCCGGGACCAGGCGGCGACAACCGGTCTGCCGGCGCCCCTCGGGCTGCCACGCCAGGCCGGTTGTCTGATTCCGGGCCAATCCGCGTCGCCGCGCGCCTGGGGATGTCCCCAGGCGTTGTAACCTCTTGTCATGATCCGCTCGATCGTGCAATAATCGATACATGACATGGAATGCGAGCGCCGCGGCGCCCGTCGCCACCTCCCGCGACCTCGCCCCGGAGCGGCGGAACCGGCTGCTCCGGATCGTCGAGTCGCGACGGGCGGCCCGGCTCGAGGAGCTGAGCGCCGCCCTCGGCGTCTCCCAGGCGACGGTGCGCCGGGACCTCGACGAGCTCGCAGCGGAGGGCCGGCTCCGGCGGGTGCATGGTGGGGCCGTGGCGTTCGAGGAACAGCCCAATGAGCTCCACTTCGAGATCAAGGCCACCGAGGCTGCCGAGGCGAAGGAGCGGATCGCAGCGCGCGCCGTCGAGCTGCTCGCGCCGGACGACACGGTTTACCTCGACAGTGGCAGCACCGTCCTCGCCGCGGCACGGCTCCTC
>JBBSCF010000279.1:0-1671 GCA_038250545.1 Candidatus Limnocylindrales bacterium
AGCGGCCGGGGCGATCCGCGTCAGCTGGAACCTCGGCGAGTTCGTTTCGCCGACCAAATGAGCTTCCTCGCTCCCGGTGCCTCGATGGCCAGGCTCGGGTGCGTCGCGGCACGCCCGGTGCGATCAGTGCGGCCGGACGCCACACGGGCAAGCCGCGCGTCCACGTGATCGACCGTCGGGCGACGGCCCGTGGCCGAGCGTCGCGATGAACCGCAACGACGACGGAGGCGCACGTCTCAGGCGAATCGGATCACGCACAGGACGCCGGCCACGACCGAGTAGATCGCGAACGGCAGGAGCGTCCGGGTCCGGAACCAGCGGGTGAGGAACCGGACCGAGAGGTAGGCGGCGACACCCGCCGCGAGGCTCCCGCCGAGGACCTGGGCTCGCACGCCGTCGCCGTTGGGACCCAGAAGATCGGGGAGTTTGTAGACGCCGGCGGCCAGGATGATCGGCGTCGCGAGAAGGAAGCTGAACCGGGCCGCGTCGTCGTGGTCGAGCCCGCGGACCAGCCCGGCGACGATCGTGATCCCGGATCGACTGATGCCCGCGAAGAGGGCGCCGACCTGGGCTACGCCCACCAGCCCGGCTTCGTCGAATGCCAGTGTGTCGAGGCGCCGGTCGCCGGACTCGTTCGCGGCGTGGCCCTGGACGAGGCGGCGGACCTCCGCGCGGCGACGGAACCGCTCGCCGGCGAAGAGGATGAGGCCGTTCACGACGAGGAACGCCGAGGCGAGCAGCGGCGTCGCGAAGACGACGCGCAGCGAATGCTCCAGGAGCAGGCCGAGCAGGCCGGCCGGGATCGACGCGACGACGAGCAGCCAGCCGAGACGCTCGTCCGGCGTCTCGATCCGGCGTGTCCGCAGCGTCCGCAGGAGTCCCCGCACGATCCGGGCCCAGTCGGCGCGGAAGAAGAGGCGGAGGGCGAGGGCGGTGGCGACGTGCAGCCCGACGAGGAAGGCCAGGAAGAAGGACTCGGCGGCCGCCTGCGCCTCCACGACGTTGGCCGAACCCGTGCGACTCTACGCGCGCTGTCAAGCAGGGGCGTTTCGCGTGTGTGGAGTGCCAGCGATCCCGGTCCTGATCCGGTGACCGAAGTGCCCGATAGTCGCCGACAGCGGCCGAAGGCCTACTCCGGATCAGGGAGAAGCAGCTCCGCGAGGGGCCGTCGGGCCTTGGGCGGGCGCGTATCGGCCGGGTGGCCGAGTGGGGTGAGCGCCCACGGGATGACTTCGTCGGGCAGGGCCAGCACCTCGCGGGCGGCCACCGGGTCGAACGCGGCGATCCAGCAGGTCCCGAGCCCCTCCTCGGTCGCGGCGAGCACCAGGTGGGTCATCGCGATCGTGGCGTCCACGCCTGCCGCGGACCAGCCGTCGACGCGGCGCTTCCACCCCTCGGCCTCCACGGCGCAGATCGCGAGGACGAGGGGTGCCCCGACGAACCATTCCCGGTCGTAGACGCGACGGAGCTCCGCCTCCCGGCCGGCGGTGGGCAGGACGAGGATGCGGAACGCCTGGCGGTTGGCGGCGGTCGGCGCAAGCCGGACGGCTTCGAGGATGCGGTCGAGGGCATCCTGGTCCACCGGCGTCGATTGGTACGCCCGGACGCTGTACCGCGCCCGAACGAGCTCCTGGAACGTCATCAACGCCTCCTCAGCGCGGCTCGATCCGG
>JBBSCF010000280.1:0-1668 GCA_038250545.1 Candidatus Limnocylindrales bacterium
AAAGTGCCCCCAACTCAGGGCAACTGCGATAGCCTCCACAGGCACGAATCAAGTGGGTTCAAGGAGTTGGAAAGACCTCATAACCCGAAGGTCGCGGGTTCGAATCCCGCCCCCGCTATAGGAAAAGGCCCCGGAATGAGGCTGTCGCGCAAAACCGCGCGACAGCTCGCCGGGAGTCGGCGAGGCCGGGCCTGCGCGGGGCCGAGCTCGAAGGGAAATCCGGCTGCGCCCAGCCTTCAGGCGGGCAACGGCGCTGCCAACCGAGGCCGGGGTCCGGCGAGTCCCGCCCGCCAGAGCTTCAAGAGGTTGTGGGTGGCAGCGATCAGGCGCCACTCGGCCCGGCAGGCGGCTAAGGACCTATCTCAGTAGGAGTTATGTGGCCCGCGTCGAATCACCCAGCCGTCCACCGACAACGACAAGCTGGGGAGGTTGCTCATGGGCTTGGTCGAGCGCGACGACGGCTGGCGGATCCCGGACTGGCTCTGGGAGCGGATCGAGCCGCTGCTGCCACCCCGACCGGGGCACCCGCTGGGCTGCCACAACCCGCGGGTGCCCGACCGTGACGCGATGGACGCGATCCTCCTGGTCTTGCGCACCGGGATGCAGTGGAACGCACTGAACGCGACCGGCATCTGCCACTCCTCCTCGGCGCACCGGCGCTTTCAGGACTGGGAGCGGGCCGGCGTCTTCCACGAGATCTGGCGCCGGGGCCTGCTCGACTACGACTCAGAGGTCGGCGTCGACTGGTCCTGGCTGGCGGCCGACGGAGCGATGACCAAGGCGCCGCTCGGTGGTGATAAGACCGGTCCCAACCCGACCGACAGAGCCAAAAGGGGGCGAAGCGCTCGCTCCTCACGGACGCTGCCGGGATCCCGATCGGGATCGCCCACGCAGGTGCCAACCGCCACGACATGAGGCTCCTGGAGCCGACGCTCGCCTCGGTTCCGATCGCCCGCCCGATCCCCGACCCCGAGCGCCCGCAGGGCCTCTGCCTCGATCGCGGCTATGACTACGACGACTGCCGCGAGCTCGCCGCAGCGCAGCGATTTGAGCCCCACATCCGCACTCGCGGCGAGGAGATCGAGCTCAAACGACACCACCCCGACTGGCGGGCGCGCCGCTGGGTCGTCGAGGCCTGTCACTCCTGGCTCAACCGCAACCGCGGCGTCCTCGTCCGCTGGTCCAAGAAGGACGAGAACCACCTCGCCTTACTCCAGCTCTCCAGCGGCCTGATCGCCTTTAAGCGGGCGCACCGGGCACGGCACGCGGCGACCCTACTGAGATAGGTCCTAAGGACGCCCGATCCGGCCGACGTCGCCCTCGCAGGGGCGCTGCTGGCGGTGATCGCCTTCGCCTCGATCGCCACCCGGACGACCGCCGAGCCGGGTCAGTCTCGCGGCGAGGTCAGAGATCCCGCCCTCATCGTGGAGTGCAGAGAAGCGCTCGGCCACCACCCCTCCTTCGTCGCTGACGCAGACCTCGTGCGCCTCGCTGGCCAGTCGACTCCCGCGGTTATCGTTCCTGCCATGCTTCCTCCCCGGTCGATTCATCTCGGCTGAGAGCCGGCCGCGAGGAGCCGTTGCGCATGCTCATAGGGTGGTGCTCGCAGGCACCACGTCCTGTTGGCGCTTCTGGCGCCTCGCACCGCCGGGAGGCGCTGGTCTCACC
>JBBSCF010000281.1:0-1668 GCA_038250545.1 Candidatus Limnocylindrales bacterium
GATCTCTCTCCGTGCCGGTTAGGTACTTCGTTCATTCGCCGCATGAACCATACCACTGGACCTGCTCCCGTCAAGGGGCCAGTTCGCATCATTGCAATGGGCACAGAACGCCCGACGTGCCGTCGGGTGTTCTTCGCGCTCTTCAGTTCCCGCAGCGAGCGCCGCAGCCTGATCCGTGTCATCCGACAAGACCCTTCTACGCCTGGGCCGAGATCTTCGGCGACCCGGTTCGCGGTCGCGGCCATGGTCGACCGGCTCGTCCACCACGCCGAGGTGCTCGTCCTCAATGGCGACTCGTACGGCGTGTCGGGCGAGCGGGGGTTGCGGGCACCGGGCGCAAGGAGCGCTGATCTGCTCAGGTTTGCGGCCGGCGACACCTGTCCACTCTTCGGGCGGCATTGACCCTCGGGAGCGATCTACTGCCCTACGCGGCGTTCCTCGGCCTCGAGGCTCTTGAGTCCTGCGTCATTCAAACGGCATGAGTGAAGCCTGGTGAGCGCCGCGTAGCGCTCACCAGGCTTCCTATCACAACACCAAGGTGCCCTCCCCTACTGCTCGCCCGGCCTCAGGCGGAACCAGCGCCGCGGGCGAGCCGCACACGCTGTCACGTCGAGGTAGACCTCGCTGTAGGGGACGCTGCCTCGCTCGACGACCTGCCACAGGGCGTTGAGCATCGCGCTTGCGACCATGAGGTTGGTCACGAGGAGCTGCGGGCGCTCGGGCGCCATCACCTGGCAGCCGGGTTCCCGTGACAGCTCCGCGTCCGCCGCCTCGCCGATCTCCGGGTGGATCTCGACGAGGTGGCCGTCGACCGACCAGCCGTCCCGGCGGCGGACGACCTGGACGTTGCCGTCCGTCTCGTCGTTGCCGCCACTGATGAGGGTCGCGTCAGCGAGGGTCGCGACATGCCTGTCGAGCAGGGCCCGTCCGGCGTGGTTGTCGACCGCGAGGAGGACGATGTCGCCCTCGCGGACGAGGTGTCCGACGTTGTCGGGGGTGACGTGCTCGGTCACGACCGCGACTGGCAGGCCCACCGATCGGGCGACCCGGGCCAAGGCCTCGGCCTTGTTGGTGCCCAGGTCGCCGACGACGCACGCCTGACGGGACAAGTTCCCCGCCTCGAAGGCGTCACCGTCGACGAGGACGAGAAGCGGCTGCGGCACGGGCCGGCTCGCGAGGTACCGGGTAAGCGGCCCCGCGAGCTGGCTGCCGATGCCGCCGCAGCCGATGAGGACCACCCGCTCAGGCATCACGAGACTCCTCGCCCGTGGTCGACGTCACCGTCGGCACGAGCCAGTGGCTCAAGGTGAACCCGAGCGAGGCGGCGATCCGGCTCGCCTTCGCGATGGCGGCGTCGAGCTCGTGGCGGCTGGGCCTAGTGATGTCGTCCGCGGGTTTGAACCCCCGGCCGATCCACTCGACCGTGGACGGCTTGCGCTTGATCTGGCGCAGCGGCGCCACCTTGACCCTGGCCAGCCAGTCCGGGGGTGGCTCGACGAAGCGTCGAGGCCGCTCGAAGAGCCGGCCGGCTTTGAGGCCGAAGCGGACACCGTCCACGACGACGGCCGCGGCGTAGCCGGTCCGTCGCCGGTCGAGGTCGCCGACGACGAGATGGAGCCCGTCGAGCTCCGCCTCGTCGTCCTCGTCGGTCGTGCTCGCGTAGGCGCC
>JBBSCF010000282.1:0-1665 GCA_038250545.1 Candidatus Limnocylindrales bacterium
CGCATCTCCGCGCTGGTCACGGCCAGGATGGGGCTCGTTTCGAAGGCTTCCACAACGTGCGCCTGGGCGACCCACAGGGCGACGGCTACGGCCTCGTGTTCCGACGGGAACGCCACGTAGCGGGTGAGGAAGGCGCGGACGGCCTCCAGGTAGTCGGCCAGCCCGTCCGGCGTGCGCATCACGATCGGCGTCGTGGTGGTGGCCGCGGGCCTTTCCTCCAGCCGATGCCGACCATGGTCTGCATCGGCTGCCGCGCAAACCGGCGTCGTCATCGGCTCGGCCTCGCGTCGCGCCTGTTCCCGGAAGTACGTCTCGTCAACCGGGCCCGTCCAATCGAACATCCGCGGGTCAGCCGTCATGCCGTCCGCTCCGCCGCGCACGCGGCAAGCCATGCCGTCTCCAGGCTCTCGCACAGCTCCAACAGGGTGTCCACCCGCTCGGGTGCGTTGTCGAGGGCGAACTCCGCCATCTCCAACCACAGGGCGAGGCGCACGCGCGACCCCTCGGCCTCATCGGCTGGCGTGGAAGCCGGCATCGTCATCGGCTCGCCGGTCACGACGCGCCCCGATCGGGGGCCGAGTACGCGGCGACGGCCGACGCCGGCACGAGTCTTCGGCGTCCCACCTTGCAGCTCCGAAGCCTGCCGGCTTGGATCTCGGCATAGACGAGCGTCCGTCCGCAGGACATCTCGCGGGCGGCCTCGTCAACGGAGAGCAGCCGGTCAGGCGACGCCGGACGGGCCTCGGTTGTCACCAGCTCTGCCCGGAGCGCGTCCACCAGCTCGGCGAGGGCCGAGGCGAGCCGGTCGCTCATGCCTGGCCCTTCCGGGCGGCCGCGGTGAGAATGGCCGCGACGAACCGCGCGGCTGACGGGGTGCCGGGTCGGGCGCGCTCCATCTGCGCGGCGCGTGCCGGCGTGACGCCCAGCTCGCGGGCAGCCTCAGCGAGGGTGACCCGGTACAGGTGCCGGAGGATGCGGGGTCCGTCGCGGGGCGGGAGGGTATCCATCTCGGTTGGATCTTCTGCCCCGGCCGAGCGTCGGGCTAGTGACGGGCCGAACCGCCATTCCACTGGTCATTCAGCGGGGAAAGACCGGTCACTCCCAGGCGCCAGCCCGGGCACCTTCTCCATGACGAAGGTCCCCGGCGGGAGGTCCCGGAACGGCGCCGGGATCTCCAGGAACGCGCTGCGCCACCGTTTGACGGACCGTATCCGGTCGGGATCGTCCGCGTAGGGGCTTGCCGCGAGCAGCCCGAGGCGCATCATCTCGGCGACGATCTCGGGGTCGCCGAGCCCCGCGGCCGCCAGCTGGCCGGCGGTCATCACCCGTTCAAAGTGCGCGCGCTTCGCTGCCAGCTTGGCGCGCGCTAACGGGCTCACGATCCGCGGCGGCTCCAGCGGCACAATCATCCATGTGGTATCGAGCCGGCCCTCCACCCGGGATCCATCCTCGAGGTAGACGACCGCGAGAGCCTCGCCGGCGGCAAGACGCGCCAGGTCGAACGGCTCGACGCTGCGCCGCTGTGTCGTCTGCGGCTTGCGATCCTTCCCGCTCATCGCTCGCCGCTCATCGCTCGCCGCCCATCGCCCGGTCCATCGCGGCGGCCGCCTCGTGGCGGAGGGCGGGCACGACGGCCGCGTAGTGACTCGCGGTGATCGCGATCCC
>JBBSCF010000283.1:0-1660 GCA_038250545.1 Candidatus Limnocylindrales bacterium
CGTGAAGTACTGCCCGGCGCCAGACTTGGTGTCCTCGGCGCCTTTCTGTAGCAGCCTCTCGTAGGCGTCGCCCTTGAGGTCGGCGTCGACCGCCGTCCAGGTCTCCTCGTTGATGAGGTTGACCACGAGGCGGCGCAGCTTGGCCGGGTCCTGGATGCGGTTCTGCGCCTTGCGGAAGATGGTCCCCAGCGTGCCCCGCTGCTTGCCGAGCGTGTCCAGGACGTGCCGGTAGTGCACCTCTGGGCATCCCCCCGTTTCGTGGAGGCATCCGCTATGAGGAGATGCCGTGCCAGAGATGCGAAGGAAGTACGACCCTGAGTTCCGGGAGGGGGCCGTCCGGATCGTGCGCGAGACGGGTAAGCCGATCGCCGTGGTGGCCAGGGATCTCGGGATCAACCCGGGGACGCTTGGCAACTGGGTGGACCGGGACCGGGTCGAGCGGGGCGAGAAGGAAGGCTTGACGGTCGACGAGCGCGCTCGTCTCCTCCAGCTCGAGCGTGAGAACGCGGAGCTGCGGATGGAGCGTGATGTCCTCAAGCGATCTGTGGTCCTGTGGGTCAAGGAGGCGACGCGTTGACCGTGGCATCGTTCATCGCCGCCCAGAGGACCGAGTACGGCGTCCCCCACGCGTTGTCCTGCCGGGCGTTGTCGGTGCCCGAGTCGTGGTTCTACAAGTGGCGGGACCGGCGCCCGACCCCCCGCCAGGCCCGACGGGGCGAGCTCGACGCGGCGGTCAAGGCGTCCTTCGAGGACTCGGGCGGCACGCCGGGCACGTACGGGTCGCCAAGGGTGTGGGAGGACCTGATCGCGGCGGGGTGGAAGGTGTCGGAGAAGACGGTGGCGGCGTCGATGGCCCGCCAAGGCCTCCAGGGGCGGTGCCCGAAACGTAAGCGGCGGTCCTTGACCCGCCCCGACAAGGCGGCCGCGCCGGTCCCGGACCTGGTGCAACGCGACTTCACCGCCGAGGCGGTGGATCAGCGCTGGTGTGGGGACCTGACCGAGATCCCCACCGAGGAAGGCAAGCTGTACCTGGCCACCGTGCTGGACCTGGCGTCGCGCCGCCTGCCCGGCTTCGCCATGGGCGAGCACCACGACGCCCCTTTGGCCCGGGCTGCGCTGTGCATGGCCGCGGCGGTGCGCGGCGGCGGGGTCGCCGGCGTCGTGTTCCACTCCGACCACGGCGGCGAGTACACCGGCGACGTGTTCGCCGCGGCGTGCGCGGCCCTCGGGGCGGTCCAGTCGATGGGCCGGGTCGGGTCCGCGCTCGACAACGCCGCGGCGGAGAGCTTCAACTCCACCCTCGAACACGAGTTGCTCTCCCGCCGGCGTTTCGCCACCAAGGACCAGGCCCGCCGGGAGGTCGCCGCCTTCATCGACTGCTACAACCACCGGCGCCGCCACAGCTCCGCGGAGATGATGGCCCCTGTCGCCTACGAGCACGTCCTCGCTGAACGGGCCGCCAGGGCCGGCGAAGCCCCCTCCGGGGACGTGGCAGCATGAACCCCGTGCGCGACGATACCGCGACGACCGCCTGTCCGGTGTGCGGCACAGGGTTCGCCCCCGAGGGCCGTCAGCGGTACTGCTCGACCCTCTGCCGCCAACGAGCGTGGCGCCGCCAGCGCGACGCCCCCATACCGCCCGTCCCCGCCAAGCCGACAAC
>JBBSCF010000284.1:0-1658 GCA_038250545.1 Candidatus Limnocylindrales bacterium
ATTGCCACGGACGCCGCCCCGGGCGCCGATCGGTGGCTCCTGGAGCGGTTCGGGGCGGCGGTCGGGCCGCTGATCGCGACACTCCGGGAACGGCGCCTCCGGCAGCGACTCGCCGACGCGCTGGTTGACCTGCCGGCAGGCGAACCGGTCGAGCTCGTCGAGTACGCGATCGGCGGAAGCGCCGACCGCGGAGACGAGCACGGCGTGGGCCAGCTCGCGGTCGATGGCTGGGGCCTGACGCTCGCGCCGCTCGACGAGCGCCTGTCCGTACGCCGGGCACGGCGGGCCGACATCGAGCGGGTGGACCTCGAGCCGGCGGTCGGCGGCCTTCGGGTGACCACCCGCGACGGCGCGTTCTCGCTGCTCCGCCTCGGCGCGGCCGCCGTCCGGCACCGCGATCGGATCGACGCCCTCTCGCGGGCAGCCGTCCTCGACGCGGGGGCGATCCTCGCCCGTCTCGTCCCGGACCTCCCGCCCGCTTCCGCGGGCCACGCCGCCGAAACCCTCGTCGACGGCCACCCCGCGTCGCCCGCGGACCTCGGCGACGCATGGGACGTGCTCGAGCGGAGCGTCCTCACCGACCCCACCTTCGCGGCCTCGTACCACGCCCTGCGCGAGCGCGCGGGCGGGGCGACCGCGCTCCGCTGGCTGGCGGTCGCCCCGGAACGTCCCGGGGGGCCCGAGAGCCACCGCGCCTGGTTCCTGGTGGCCCTGCCGGGCAACCTCGTGGCGCTCGAGCTCGTGAGCGAGGGCGCCCATGCCACGTACTGCTTCCGGGCAGCGCCGCGGGCGGACTTCGCGGAGAGCGCCGACCCGCGCGCGATCGATCCGGCGTCCGGGCGGGCGACCGTGGGCCTGGCCTCCGACGCCCTCGTGGATGCCCGGTTCCTCCGCGAACCGATGGCGATGCCGGACAACCGGCTCAGCGCGCCCGAAGGGGCCCGGTACCGACTGGCCCTCCGGGCGATCCCGTCGCTGGCCGCGGCAAGGGCCGCCTTCGTGGCGCGGCTCGTCCACCGCGACGAGGCGAGCTGGGCCGCGGCGCTCGACGACCTCATCACCTGGCACGGCGCATGCCGTGATGACGCCGCCACCTGGCCAGGACGGGCCGGTGAGGAGTCGCAGGTCGCCGCGGCCGAGCGTCCCGCCGACGACGATGCTCCAGGATGATCGCGAGCGCCGCCGATCCCACCACCGGGGCCATCCGGCGCGCCGGGAGCATCCGGCCCTCCGCGATCAGCTGGACCTGAGGAGCTTCCATGCCGACCTTCAAGCACCCCTGCCCCACCTGCGGCCAGCTCATCGCCCGCGATGTCGCCCGCTGTCCGTTCTGCGGACGGCCCGACCCGTTCGTTGCCGGCCGCTGCGCGACCTGCCAGGCCCCCATCGAGGACCCGGCCTGGGTCGCCTGCGCGAAGTGCGGCGCGCCCCTCCGCGAAGGCGTCGCCCCGATGCCGGGCCAGGCTCCCGCGACCGCGGGGGTCACCACGGCAAGCACCGCGCCGACGGCACCGCCGCCCTCCCCCACGGCCCCGGCGGCCCCGGCGGCCCCCGACCGCGTGGCGCCCACCCCCGTGTCCGCCTCGCCTGCGCCGGTCACCCCCGCCCAGGCGACCACGTCGCCCCCCGCCGGCGATGCCACCTGCGCCGGGTGCGGC
>JBBSCF010000285.1:0-1644 GCA_038250545.1 Candidatus Limnocylindrales bacterium
CACTATCCCGACTGCCCGATTATCCCGACTCGGCGCGTCTCCGCGGGCGTCTGACCACGCACGGCCGCAGGAATCTCGGGCAGACGCGGGATAATCCGGGTTGCATCTCCTCCAACGACCGGCACTCTCTGCCGGACACAGGAGGAGACCCATGCGCACAGATGTCTTCGTCGTCAGCGCCGCCGCCGAGCGGCTGCACGGCAGCGTCCTCGGCCCGTACGTCGACGAGTTCTGCGTCCGGCTCGCGGAGCTTGGCTACCCGCCCGCGAGCATCCGCTCGAAGCTCGGGGTGCTGAGCGGCCTGGCCTGCTGGATGGAGCAGGAGCAGGTCGCCGTCGCCGGCCTCGATGAACGTCGGACGGACGAGTTCCTCGCCGCGCGGCGACGCCGCGGTCGTACCTGCCGCGGATACCCTCGGACGCTGCTCCAGATGCTCGCCCTGCTGCGCGAGGCGGGTGTCGTCCGGGCGCCCGTTCCGGTCATCGACGACTCGCCGGCGGCGGCGCTGCTGGCGCGCTACGAGGGCTACCTGCGCCGCGAACGCGGGCTCGCCGACGTCACGGTCGCGGCCTACCTGCGGGTCGTGCGCGCGTTGGTTCTCGAGCACATCGAGATCACGGCCCAGCCCGCCCGGCTCGACGCCCAGACGGTCCGTGATTTCCTGCGTGTCCGGGCCCGGGTCGGGGCGCCCCGCACGGCGCAGGGCATGGCCAGCGCGCTTCGCTCGTTCCTGCGGTTCCTCTTCCTGCGCGGCGAGACCGCGGGTGATCTGGCGCTCTGCGTCCCGCCCGTGCGCCAGTGGCGCCAGGCGCAGGTGCCCCGCTATCTCGCCGCCCCCGACGTGGAGCGGCTGCTCGACGCCTGCGACCGCGCCTCCGCGAGCGGCCGCCGCGATCATGCGATCCTCCTGCTCCTGGCCCGCCTGGGCCTGCGCGCAGGCGAGGTCGTCGCGCTCGAGCTCGGCGACCTGCGCTGGCGAGAGGCCGAGATCGTCGTCCGCGGCAAGGGCGGGTTCCGCGACCGCCTCCCGCTCCCGCCCGACGTGGGCGCGGCACTCGCCGTGTACCTGCGCACGGACCGCCCGCCTGGCGCGTCGCGGCGCGTGTTCCTGTGTGCCAGGGCGCCGCACCGCGGCTTCGCCCACCCCTCGAGCGTCACCACGATCGTGACCCGCCGCCTCGGGCGCGCCGGTCTCGCGCCGCCGACCCGCGGCGCGCATCTGCTGCGCCATGGCCTCGCCACCTCGTTGCTGCGCGGTGGCGCCTCCTTGATCGAGATCGGGGAGCTGCTTCGGCACCGCTCGCCGGCCACGACCGAGATCTACGCCAAGCTCGACCTCGATGCGCTGCGCGACGTCGGCCTGGCCTGGCCGCTGACGGGCGGTGCGCGATGAGCGCGCTCGCCGACGCGCTGGACGACTACCTCGCCCTGCGCCGCGCGCTCGGGACCGAGCTCCGACGCCCCGCGGGCCTCTTGCGGGGCTTCGTCGCCTTCGCCGCCGCTGAGGGAGCGTCGGTCGTCACGACCGAGCTCGCGCTGCGCTGGGCACAGGCGCCCACGGCTGCCACACCCGCCACCTGCGCGGCACGCCTCGGCCACGTGCGCCGCTTCGCGCGCTGGCTCGCCGCCACCGAGCCGCGCACC
>JBBSCF010000286.1:0-1639 GCA_038250545.1 Candidatus Limnocylindrales bacterium
CGACGACGCCTGCGCCAGGAAGGCCGTCACCGAGCTGACGCGCGAACAGTGACCGTCAGGCGGCAGCGTCTCCATCAAGCGCTGCCGTCACGTCTCCACGCAATCCTGCCGGATCAGCACCAAATAGCGCGGCCGGCAACAGTAGGCCACGGCATCGCTCCCGACCGTTCCGATGAGCAGTCGGGAGCCGGCTCTTCCTGACGTCGCTGGGGCGCCCGTTGTCGTCATCGCTGTGCCTCTCTGCGAGGGTTGTTCGTTGGGGGCAAGCGTAGCGGGCTCCTCACGCCTCCGGTCATCCGCCGAGCGTGCGAACCGGCTGGCGTTGAGCTACGACTCTCGTCGGTCCACGATGTCGCCCGGATAGCGGCGCAGGACGCGCTTCAGCTCGTCGGCGGTCAGCCCGCGACCGAGACGACGCCGCGAGTCCTCGTCGATCATTCGTGCCTCGCTGCCATCGCCTTGAAGATCCGGTCGTACTGCTCGTGATCGAGGACCAGTCGCTCCGGGTCCTGTTCGAAGCGGATCCCGCCATCGCCGGTGATGGGTTTCCGATGGTCCAGGTGGTTGAAGACGATCAGCCCGGGGATGACCTCGAACGCCTCGCAGGACATGAGGCCACCGCGCTTGGGAAGCAGGTGGACGCAGGAGATGCAGATCGCGGGGTACGGCACGGTCATCGGGGCGTCCTCCAGGATGGTGGCGGTGACTTCGACATCATCCACGCCGGCGGAGTGTTCGCTTTGCGGAGTTGCCGACGACCGGATCCACGCCCCTTCCGTTCCTCCCCGGCGAGACGGTCATCCGCGCGAGCAAGAAGCCCCAGGGCTGCCACACGGGCCGGAAATGGCACTCGGCTCGGCGCACCACGGGTTCCGCACCGTGCGCTGGCGCCCTGAACAGGAGGCACCGAATGGCGCGCCCCCGACCGACCGCGCGCTGAACGGGCGCCACGAGACCGTGCTGCGACGCTCACGGGGGTTTCACGTGTCGTCGGCCGCCTCCGGCATCCCACGGAGGTCGGCCAGCTCCTCGTCGTCGACCTCGGCACGCCTGCCGGCAGGGCCGAGCTCCGGCAGCAGGTCCTGGAGCTTCGCCAGGATCTCCATGACGGGCCCGACGCGGTTGGGGTCGTGGCGAACGATCTCGATGATCGGGGTATCGGCGGTGCTGAGGGCAGCGTCCTCGTGGAGCACGCAGGGCGTGTCGAGGTCACCGGGCGCGCCGCGGCCGAGGCGCTCGAGGCGGAAGCCTCCCTCGACCATCCGCATCATCTCCCCAACGGAGAGGTGCGCGACCTCGTCGTCGGACATGGCCTGGGCTCGCCTGAGCGCCTTGGACGCGAGGAGCTGTCCCGTGAGGACCTGGCGCCTGGCCATCTGGTCGCGCTCCCTCGCCTGCAGGGCGCGCCGGTGTCTGTCGTTGTCGGCGTCCCACGCCTCGGCACGGGCGAGCCAACTGTTCCGCCGCGAGAGCTGCTCGAGGGAGCCGAGCGAGCGCTCGGTGTCCCGGGCGACGCGCCGGAGCGACCGCTCCAGGGGTCCGACGTCTCGGTAGTGGGCGAACAGGGTGTAGGCCCGGCTCGTCTCACTCGGCTGCCGGTCCCAGGGCTCGCCGCCGTCCATGCTCAGCCTCCTCGCAC
>JBBSCF010000287.1:0-1603 GCA_038250545.1 Candidatus Limnocylindrales bacterium
GTCCGAGCGCGAAGACCTGCCGGGCGAGCTCGGAGCCGATGGAGCCGCCGCCGCCGGTGATGAGCACGGTCCGGTCCCGGATGATTGCCTCGACCCCGGGCGCCCGTTCGGTGACGATTGGCCGGCGGAGGAGATCGTCCACGTTGATCCGCCGGACCCGGAAGGCATCGACGCTCCCGTCGAGGAGGTCGGTGATCGGCGGGACCGTGCGGACCTCGAGGTGCCGCTCGAGGGCCGCATCAACGACCCGGCGAACGGATACGCCCGGCGCGCTCGGCATCGTGATGAGGAGCGTCCGAGCCCCCGTTTCGGCAACGGTCCGGTCGAGTGCGTCAAGGCCTCCGTGGACGCGGAGTCCGGCCACGATGGCACCGGCGAGCGACGGATCGTCGTCGAGGAAGGCGACCGGCACGACGCCGGCGCCGGGGTTGCGGCGCGCCGAGCGCGCGAGGAGCGCGCCGGTCTGGCCGGCGCCGTAGAGGATCGCCATGCGTCCGTCGGTCGGTGCCTGGTCGCGCGTGGGGGCCGTCTCGAACGCCGCCCGGATCCCGAAGCGGATGCCCCCGAGGATCGCGACGCTCAGCAGCAGCTCGATGAGCCAGAACGAACGAGGAAACCCCTCGACCCAGGTCGCGCTGGCCAGCCACGACGCGCCGTAGAAGAGCGCGGCGCTGGCCAGCGACCCGAGACCAACGGCGACGACGATCCGCTCGAGGTCCGGGACGCTCGCGTAGCGCCAGCGCCGGCTGTAGAGCCCGAGGCGGGTATTCGTGATCGTGCGAACGGCGAGCAGCAAGCCGACGACCAGGGGAAACGCGGGCACGAAGGTCGGGCCACTGATCCGATCGAAGCGCAGCGCGAGCGCGATGTAGGCCGCGGCGACGATTCCGACCAAGTCGATGGCGAGGAGGTAGCGGCCGCGCAGACGCCCCAGGCGACCGCCCTCACCTCGGTAGGCCCCGAGGGTCGCGCCCTTGGTTCCCGCGGAGAGTGCAGGCGGAGCGCCCGACTTCTGTGACGAGAGCGAATCGCGGACTGGCAATCGACCCCCCTGGCCGAACTTGTATGGCGGGCGTCCCCTGGACGGAGGTGGTGAGCCTCGCCCCTGGAGGGACGCGCTGCGCCTGGTGCTGACGCCCGCGAGTCCTCAATCGACAGGACGCTGGACGCCAGCCTGGACCCGATACGCTAGGCCATCCGGCAGCCCGTGACCAGTACCAATGGGTCCGCAAAGCGCGCGCTGCACGACAAGTGGTGCCCGAGGGCACCGAGATCATGTCGCCCGACCGAGCCGGCATCGCGTCCCGCGTCGGCCCGACGCACACTCTGTGCGCTCTGGTCAGTTTATGCTGTCTCGCATGGCTCCCGGCAAGCCCGTCGATCCCGATCCGCCGGCCTGCCCGCTGCTGGGCCTGGCCGGCGATCCCCGCACCCGCTTCACGTTTCCCCACGCCGGTCATCGGTGCCACGCGACGCGCCGGCCGATCGGCATCCAGCTCGCCTGGCAGTCGCGCTACTGCCTGAGCGCGGAATTCGTTGCCTGTGATCGGTTCCAGGCGCTCGTGCCGAAGTCCGAGGCGCTGGCCAGGCTTGCCGCGTCCTA
>JBBSCF010000288.1:0-1602 GCA_038250545.1 Candidatus Limnocylindrales bacterium
AGCGCGCTGTTCAACCGCATCGAGGTCCTGGGGATCCGGGAGGCGACGGTCCACCTCAGCGCGCATGCGGTGCGACACGGCCTTGCGGCGGCGCTACCGGCGGAGATGCGAATACTCGTAAATGGTCGGGGCGAGAGGAGACAAACCTCCACGACCGACCTTAATGTCCCGGTCCGACTGCCGCTGGAGATCGCGCTCACTGGGGTGGAGCGGTGGATCGACGGCGCGACTGCCTGACCCGGGCAGGCAATTGGCGAAGTGGCAGTGACCCGCTGGTCAGTTACCCCGACCACGTCAAGGCGTGCGGATCCCACGTGCCCGCAGCGGTCCCGTCGAGCACCCGATCAAGGAATCGGCGCACCGTCGCCAGCGCGGTTTCGAGATCCCGCTCCGGCAGCCCGGGCACGTCGCGCGCCACCCGAGCGTACCCGGCTCGCCAGCCGGCCGCCTCCGGCGACGGCAGCTCGGGAGGTATCTGGAGCTCGCGGCGCCGAGCCTCGGAGGCAAGCGCGCGCCCGAGGTCGTCTGCGGCGATGGTCTGGGTGTGCGCGATGAAGGCGAGATCCGCGAGATCGCGGTAGCGGGTGCTGGGCTGGGCGGGGCCGAGGGGCCATTCGTTGTCTTCGTGGCCATCGCGTTGATGCGCGACATCGCGCAGTACGGGACGGTGTATCGACCGCCCGGTCCAGCGAGCGCCCGAGGAACCGGGCGACGGGCTCGTCGCATCAGCAAGGCGTTTGGGTGCGGCATCATGGTCACCCGGCGTAATGTCGAGACCGATGCCCCGATCGTGACCGTGCCGGGCGGGGTCCTGCTGGCACCGCTCGGCTGATCGGGGGCAAACGAAGACAGGAGGGAGGCGGACGCATGGCGCGCTCCTGGTTGTCGATTCGCGTGGACCTCATCGAGGGGCATGGCGAGCATCTCTGGCCGCGACCCGGGCGCCTCTTCGCCGCCGCCCGAACCCACTCGTTCGCCCAGCTCGCCGACGCGATCGATGATGGGTTCGCCCGCTGGGACCGCGCGCACCTCCACCAGTTCGAGCTCGCCGACGGCACCCGCCTGACCACACCGTACGAGGACTGGGAGGAGCGGCCCCGCGCTCGACGATCGGCGGACGCGCCTGGGACGCCTGAAGCCCGGCGAGCAGTTCGTCTACGAGTTCGACTTCGGCGATTCCTGGAACCACCTCTGCACGGTCGGTCCGGAACGGATCGATCCCCAGGAAGCCCTGGGGATCGTGCCGGCGAAACCACTGCCCTACTGGGGCTGGGGCGTCATCCCCGATGCGTACCTGCGCCGCTGGGACGGTGATGACGGGGAACATCGGCGGCCGCGAGACCCGGGCCTATCCGACCTGCCGCCCCTGCGGCCGGGGTGGGGTTCGCGCGGGTGGCGATGACTGGGCAGGGCAGAGCACGGGGATAGAACAGGTGCATTGGTCGGGGCGAGAGGAGACAAACCTCCACGACCGACCTTAACGTCCCGGGTTGGCCGCTCCGGTGCCGAGTGCCCGACGCGCCATGGAGGCTGTAGCCGACGCTCCTAATCGCTGGGGCGCTCGCCCGGCGCCAGGTGGGACAACCTCGTCCGCTGGTCGTC
>JBBSCF010000289.1:0-1599 GCA_038250545.1 Candidatus Limnocylindrales bacterium
GCGGGACATGCTCCTGCCGCTCCGTCTGTCGTTCCCGCGGATTGACTTCGCCGCCGGCACCGATACCGTCGAGCCGGTGGGCCTGCCGTTGAAGTGGATCAACGTCGTCCGCTCGGCCGAGGTGCTGCCCGCCGGTCGCGAACCGATCGTGGTGGTCGCGGGAGACCTGCATGCGCGGAAGCCACCTGCGCACCACGGGATCGGCGCCCTGACGAGCCGCGAGCTCGTGATCGCGACGGAGCCGGCGGCGGACGGCCGCGGGACCCACTACGGCGTGGACCTGGTGCTCGTGCCCCGCCACCGTGTCCGGTCCCTTGCGGGAGCCGGCACGATCGTCGAAATCGGCATCGACGCGCCGTCTGGACCGATCAGCCTCAGGGTCGCGGCTGACCGGACGCTCGCAGAGGCGATGACCACGACGTTGACCCCGTTGCTTCGCACGCGCTGACCTTCGCCCCCTGGTGGTGCTCGGGCGAGAGGAATGGCCCCGCCACCAACGGCCTTCCGAATGCGGGACGGATCAGGCGGTCGCGATCCCCGTTCCGGCTGCGGGCGCAATCGTCGGACGCCGATCCCTGCGCGAAGGCGCCCATCGAGCCGCCGACATCGCACGAGCCTGTCAGGCCTCGACCTCGGTGGAGAGGTCCTTGTCCTCCATCTCCCACGCATGGTCGAGCGTGTGAAAGGCCGAGTGCCGGATGAGGAACGGCAGCGTCCACGACCGCATGCGCCCGGTGATCGCACCGGCGTTGTACGCCCGCATCGCCGCGACGTAGGCCTCGCGATGCTGACGGAGCCCGTCCGGCGTGAGCGCCGCGCCCTCCGGGATCCGCAGCCCCACCTGCTTCGCGAAGTCCTCGCTCTCGGTGCGGATGGTGTGGCGGATGATCCGGGCGCGGTCGCGTCCTCCTCCGCGCGGTCCCTTGCGCATCTCCGGCGAGACCCGAGCGGCCACACCATCGAAGAACGCCCAGCAGGCCTGCAGCAGCGCGATCCCTCGGTCGAGCTCCGCCTCGCCCATCGGTCCCTGCTCGGCCGCGGAGGGCGAGAAGGAGATGCCCCAGAAGTCGGTCGAGCCCGTGCCGACCTTGTCCTCCACGATCTCGAGGGGTCCGGCAGCGTCGAACTCGCTCGCCATCCCGGCCAGGCTCGCGACCGACCGGTAGCGTTCTCGGTAGGACTCGAGCGTCTCCAGGGCGAGCTCGGCAATCTTCGCACCGCGGCTCCACCCCGGCCAGTCGATGCTGAAGGCTACGGACCGCTTGTCCTTTGGCCCGCGTTCGATGATGGTGCGGATGGGCATGCCTCAGTGTGGCAGCGCCAGAGGTGCGAATGGCCACTGGCCGGCGGAGAGCGGCGGCCCGCCTCCACACGATGAACGGATGGGGCGGAGCCGCCACTGGCGCGACCCGAGCCCCGGCACTGGTCCAATGCCCAGGGTCGACCTGGGGGGCCATCGGCAGATCCGGCGGGGCTTACGCGGCGAGCCCGATCACCAGCCACATGAACCCGACGCCCAGCACCGTGAAGCCAATCGTGAGGCGGCTCGGGTGGTGGGCGTGCGCCTCGGGCAGGATGTCGGAGGTGGCGAGGTAGAGC
>JBBSCF010000290.1:0-1589 GCA_038250545.1 Candidatus Limnocylindrales bacterium
CTCTCGGGCGGCCTGGCCGCCCGGGTCGGCCGCCGGGTGACCCTTCCGGTTGCCGCCCTCCTCCTGGGGATCGGCCTGGCGATCCAGGGCCTCGCCCCCACGTGGACGATCCTCCTCGTCGGGGTCGCGCTTGGCGGGGCCGGGGCGGGAACGATTGATGCCGGGGTGAACGGAGTCTTCCTCGACTTCGCGGCCACGGGTCGCGGGAACGCGATGAACCGGCTCCATCTCTTCTACAGCGTCGGGGCTCTCGCAGCGCCCCTGGTCGTCGGCTCGGTCGTTGGCGCTGGGGCTTCATGGCGCGTTCCCGTCCTCCTGGCGAGCGCGGGCGCGTTCGTGATCGTGCTCCCGATGCGACGCGTCGGCTCGGTTCCGCCGCGTCCACGCGCCGGCTCACCGGCCGAGGGCAACCGCACCTTCCCCGACCTCCGCCTGCCGCTCTTCGCCCTGGCGATCGCGATCTGCGCGTCCGTCGCGACGGAATCCGGCGTCTCGAGCTGGCTGGTGGCGTTTCTCGCGGACGCGTCCCTCTCCACGGCGACCCTGGCGCTCAGTCTCTTCTGGATCGGGCTCGCCGCCGGGCGGCTCGCCGCCTCCCGGATCGCGGACCGGTTCCCGCCGATCGCCTTTGCCGCCGCCTGCGCGCTCTTCGCCGCGACGTTCCTGCTGGCGGCGGGCGCGCTGCCCTTCGGCCCCACCCAGGTCGCGCTCTTCACCGCGGCCGGCTTCGCGCTCGGCCCCGTCTACCCGATGATCATGTCGATCGCCGGCACCTTCTACCCGCACCGCTCGGCGACGGTCAGCAGCCTCCTCACCGCGACGGCCATCGCGGGCTCGGTGGCGTATCCGCCCCTCATGGGCCTCATGTCCGGGGCCGTGGGCCTGGGCGCCGGCATGCTGGGCGCGGCCGTCCTCGCGGGAGTCTCGGGCGTCGCGATCCTCGTGGCGGGATGGGTGGCGTCCCGGGCACACGCCGGCGCCGACCTCGAGGCCCGGTCGCCCGGCACCAGGTAAGGCCGGCGCGTCCGTCCCGGTGGCCACCGGGACCATGGGGCCGTTGACGGAACGCGCCGGGCGCGCGACCCTAGGCCCTCGCATCCCCAGCAGCACCGGGCGGTACCTCTCATGCAGACCAGTCCCCTCCGCGCCCTCCTCGCGGCGCTCCTCTGCCTGCTCGTCGGCGCATCCGGCGCGCTCGCGGTGGAGCCCGGCCTCATGCCGACGACGGGCCCCGCCCCGGCCGCGACCCCCGGGACAGCACCCGGTGCGACGGCAGAGCCGGACCCGACCCCGCTCCCGGAGCCGGCCCCGACCCCCGAGGTGTCGCCGGAGCCCGGCGCATCCGGTGCGCCCGAGCCGACGCCCGAGCCGACGCCCGAGCCGACGCCCGAGCCGACGCCGGGCGCCGATCCGGCCCCGAACCCGGCACCGGGCGCGACGCCAGACACAGAAGTGGTTCCCCCCGATCCCGCGCCGGCCGACGTCGCGACCCCCGCAGAGGTCGCCGAGGCCGACGGCCACGTCATCGTCGTCCTCGACCCGAACGTCGACCCGTTCGCGGCGGCGTCCCGGGCCCGCCAGATCGGCGC
>JBBSCF010000291.1:0-1588 GCA_038250545.1 Candidatus Limnocylindrales bacterium
GCGTCGAGACCGCAGGAGGCTTCCTCGCCGAAGAGGCGGGTGGAGAGGTCGGCGTCGCCGGCGGCGGCGGTGAAGGCCCGCCGCAGGCCGGTCATGAAGTGGGCCCGCTTCTTGGCCCAGTCGGTGTCATCCTCCCAGAGGGTGCCCTTGCCCCGCGCCTTGAGCTTGGCGAAGGCCTCGTTGACGGCGCGCTCGGGATGGAGGAGCGAGCCGAAGGTGCGGATGCCGGCGAGCCCGGTCCAGAGGCTGCGGGCGAGGTCCTTGAGCTCGGGTTCCTCGAGGCTGGCGAGGAAGCCCGCCGGAGGGTCGGGCGGGATGGCGATGTCGCAGGCAACGAGGTTGAGCTTGCGGGGCCGGAAGTCTGCCCCGGCGAGGTCACAGCCCTTGAGGTAGAGGGCGAGGGCGGCGATCTGGACGGCACGACGGTCGATGTCGGCGCCGTAGAGGTTGCGCTCGAGGATGAGGCCCGGGACGTCTTCCGGCTTCTCGATCCCCTCTTCTGCGTAGAGCTGGGCGAAGAGGTCAAACGCCCGCACGAGGAAGTGGCCCGAGCCGACGCAGGGGTCGATGAGCGTGAGTTCGCGGACGCGCTTGCGCTCCCGCTCGACCGGCGGGTTCCCGGCGGGCGGCGTGACGTAGTAGGGCCAGGTCGCCGGGAGCTTCGTCTCCGGCTGCATCTCGACCCAGGTGGCACCCAGGGTGTTCTGGACGAGGTAGTCGACGATGTAGCGCGGCGTATACGTGCACGATGCAAGGGCAAGGTCGTGGCCGCGCTCAATCTTGCGGCGAGCAGGGACCTCTTCGAAGAGCTCCCGCTTCGGCGACGCATTCCAGTACTGGTAGACCCAGCCCATGATCTCGTCCGCCGCGAAGGTGGTAGCCGGGATCGCGGGATCGTTGAGGGCGTCGAGGGCCCGCTGCCAGAGGGGCAGCGTCGGGAAGAGCGCGGACGGCTCGTCGTCGGGGTCGAAGAGGACCCGGACCCGCTCGGTCATCGCGGCGCAGGCGGCCCGGTACGCGGCGCGGGCCACGGCGCGCTCGTCGAGCCCCGGGTGCGCGTCACGGGTGCGCCAGACGAGGGAGCTCGTGCCCCGCACCGGGTCACGCCGGACGAGGCTCTCGGCCTGGCCGTCGACGAGCAGGATGCCCCGCTCCTCGAGGCAGCGGAAGGTGACGAGGCGGTCGAGCAGAGTGAAGGCGACCTCCTCCACGTACCCTTGGAGTGCCTCGTCGCGGGGGACCCCGGCGTCGCGACGTGTCGCGAACACCGCGAGCACGACGTCGCGGGTGTGGCTCTCGTCAGCCGAGAGCGTCCGGCCCCCTGGCGGCGGGCCCACCTGGTCGGCGGTGATTCCGAGGGCCGCCAGCTGGCGGCGGGCATCCTCCTGCAGTCCCACCCGGAGCTGGGCTATCCAATCAGGCAGCGGAACGCGGCCTTCGGGTACGCCCAGGCTCACCACTTGCTGATCACCTTGGCGGGCAGGAGCCCGGTCTCCTGGAAGGGCCGGATGTTGACCTTGACGCCGTCGTCGACGTCGGGGGCATAGGGGCCGGGACGGCCGGCCTCGGTCTCGCTCTTCCAGCGGCA
>JBBSCF010000292.1:0-1564 GCA_038250545.1 Candidatus Limnocylindrales bacterium
ACCGAGGCGCTCGGACCGCTCGAGCTGGCGGTCGTCCTCGTCGCCTCCACCGCGGCGTTCGCAGCGGTCGAGCTCGAGAAGGTGCTCCGGCGCCGGCGCCCCGCGTAGGGGGGCCACGTGCTCGCTGACCCGGGGCTGGCGGACCCCGACGCACCCCGCGCCCCGCACCCCGCACCCCCGCCCCGCGCCCAGCGCCCAGCGCCCCGCTGCCGCACCCACTACCCGCACCCCCGCCCCGCGCCCCGCGATCCTGTCTGCCGCCCAATTCCTTCCTGGGACGACGGATCCTGGCTGCGGACCGGCCGGCCGTGCTGGAACCCTTCCTCGGAGGACGATCCGGCCCCCGGGCTTTCGTGTGACGCAAGTCCTGGCGGTTGGGCGAGAGCCCCTCGCCGATACCCGTCGTGGGGCGACGATGTTCGGCGCCTGGACTGGGGACGCTGGTGGTATCCGTCGCGGGGCGACGGGTTGTGACCGGATCAGGCCCCGCGCCCAGGTCGGCGTGATCGATCTTGCCTGCGAGGAAAGGCGGCGGCGCGGACGCCACGATGCACACCCCCGACCGCGGGAAGGCCCCCTAACCGCGGGACCGCGCCGGGGTCAGAACATCGACACGCACCAGGGCCTGCGGTCGGCAGCGAAGAGCGCGTCCGCACGCCGCAGGGCCCCGGGCGTGCGCTCCTCCACTCGCCCCGCGACCGCGAGCTCGGACGGCCGGACGTCGCCGAGATAGACCGCCGCCAGGTCGGTCGTGTCGAGGACGAGGTCGGGCTCGCCGTCTGTCGGGGTCACGCGTCCCGCCCACGGCCCGCCGGGGTGGATGCCGCCGACGACATCGAGGGTCCGGCTCGCGGCCGCAGGCGCAGCCACGTCGGCGGTACAGTCCGCAACGACCGCACCACCGGCGTCCACGCCCGTCTCGAGCCGCCAGCGGCCGGCGTTCCACGGACAGAAGTCGTCGGTCACCTCGAGGACCAGCGAGTCTGCGGACGCGTAGCACCGCGCCGCCAGCGCCGCCGGCAGGTCCACGAGACGCAGCCAGAGCCCGTCGCCGGCCACCAGGCCGAGCGCCCGCGGTTCGGCGAGGAGGTGCTGGAGCGGATTGGGAACAGCGACCCGCCGGGCCCGAACGGTCCGGACGAGATCGATCTCAAAGAGAAAGCGCCAGACGTCGCGGATCGCCCCGGGGCGTGACCGTGACCGCCTCGACGACGTCGAGCCGGCTCTTCGGCCCGCGGTGGTCCCAGTCGTCGGTGACCCGGTACATCGCGTAGCCTTCGGCGACGCCGTCGACCTCGTAGAGATAGCGGAACTTCGGCCCTGCGCCGTGGCGCTGGTACTCGCGGTCGGCCAGCGGCCCGGTCTGCCACCACGCGGTCGTTCGCGAGACGGCGCCAGGGGTCGCCTGTCGCATCTCCTCGTTAGCCCGGATCCACCGAACCGGGCCACGTGACCGCCTGAAACGGCCCGGAGGGGTGCCGCTGACCCCTCGACGCCGGTGATCGACACCCCCGACGTGGCGATGGACGGTCCGTGATGGTCGGATGGGTCCCCATGGCGAGCG
>JBBSCF010000293.1:0-1555 GCA_038250545.1 Candidatus Limnocylindrales bacterium
ATCGGCCGAGCGACTGATGCCGCATGCCAGATACACGGCGACAGCATCCGCGTAGGCGGCGGCGCCGGTGCCGGCGTCGTGGAGGGGCTTGGGGTCGTCGGGGAGGCCGGCGGCGAGGGCGTCGAGGCGGATGCGCTCGCGGGCTTCGCCCACCAGGTCAGAGAAGGTCGTCAGCGTGACGAGCTGGCGGTTCGTGAAGAGGTCAGCAAACGTCGTGAGTCCGTAGTTGGGCGTCTTGAAGTCGCGAGGGTTCACCGGTAGCGCGATGTCTGGCTTCCAACTTGGTGTTGCAGTCAGGGCTACAACCTCATGCTCTGGCGTGGGCGTGAGATAGACCCGGCCGCGATCGCCCTCCGCGACGATCGCCATCAGGCGTGCCCGCATCCGCCCTGCCTTGCCTTCCTCCCGGACATGGTCGTATGTGATCGGCACGCCCGACATCAGGCAGTGGAAGGCGGCACGCTTGCCAGCCGAAGTCCCGTTCTTCGCCGCCTCTGCGTCCTTCGGCTTGCCGACATTCACGGTGAAGCGGTAGCCGTCGTCCTCGATCACGGGCTGGACGTACGCCTCCTTGCCCGGCTTGGTCGAGAGCATGAACGTCGACACGAGTGGCACGTCCACGTGCGCGAACGCGGGGTTCGGGCTCTTGACGGTGCGCGCCCACAGCCAGGCGATCACGGTGAGCGACCGGCCCACGTACGGCTTGAGGTCGGGACGGTCCGCGGCCATCTCGGCCGTGACCTGCACCTTGGGGTAGAGGTGGCCGATGCGCTTCTCCGCCTCGTCGCGCATCCACCTGCCGTAGTAGCGGACGTCCTCGGCGAGGCCCTGGGCGCCCTTCCACGTCCCGGAGTGGCCGGCCTGCATGCGGGACTCCGGGTTGACCGGCGGCCGCCCCGCGAACTTCGGCGGGATCTCGATCATCGCCTTGTTGATGAGCACCGCGACCGGGTTGAGGTCGCTCGCGTAGGCCTCCAGCCCGAGGCGCTGCGCCTCGAGTGGGAGCGCCCCGCCGCCGGCGAACGGGTCGTGGAACGCCGGGAGCTTGTGGCGGTCGAACAGCTCCTTCGCGCGCGGGTGGTCGATGTTGTCCAATGCCGTCCGGCGCCAGCTGCTCCAGATCTCGTCGCGCGCCGCCTGGAGGACCGTCTCGTTGGTCGTGTTCTCCCAGAGCACGAGCTGCTCGATGATCCGGAACAGCCGCTGGCGCTCCTGGTCCGCCAGGATCTCGTCCAGGGTGGGCTCCGGTCCGGGCTCGGGCACGTCGAGGCCGGTCCCTTCCGCCTTCTCGGCGAGGTCGCGGGCCTCGTGCCACTTCTTGAGTCTTGCCTTCAGGATCCTCTCCGCGGTGCGGCCCAACTTCGGGTCGTCCCGGAGGACGTCCACGTACTCGGAGGGGTCGTCCACCATCTGGCTGAAGATCACCGCCCGCGCGGCGGCGAGCGGACGGCGGGCCCACCACAGGTGGAGCGTGCTGGGGTGCCCGTGGCGGATGGACTTCTCGCGGGCGGACGCGACGTTGATCGCCTCGAGCGGCAGCGCGACCTCGATGAGC
>JBBSCF010000294.1:0-1552 GCA_038250545.1 Candidatus Limnocylindrales bacterium
CGCCATTCGATCGTGGGGCGCTCATGCGCTATCATTCGCGGGCCCTTCAGGGGGCACTTTCGGTCGGGGCGTGGCGCAGCTTGGTAGCGCGCATCGTTCGGGACGATGAGGTCGGAGGTTCAAATCCTCTCGCCCCGACCAATGCACCTGTTTGTCCGGTCCGCAGATCGCTCACGTCGTTTCCTGAGCGCCTCGGACGTCTCGGACCGGGTGAGCCATGAGCGCCTCCCACCGACGAGCTGGCGCATCACCTCGGCCCTCTCCCCGGTCAGCTCGGCCCGTTCAGGTGCCAGCGCGAGGACCAGCGACTTCCCGACGAGCAGGTCCTCGCTGACCTTTGCCTCGACGATGACCGGCCCCAACGCCTCCAGCCGTTCGAACGCGGTGGCGGTCGCCTCGGCTCGCCGCAGCTCGTACTCACGCCTGACGCCCGCGTGTTCCGGCTGCTCCGGCAACTCGATCTCCCACAGCGAGCGGAGGTCTTCGAGCCAGGCGATCGCCCGTGCTGGGTCAACCGACCCGGCTGCCGGTTTCGGCTGGCGCGCGGTCTCGATCTCGGCCGTGAGCTCGCTCTTGCGGCGCAGGTAGTCGACGTCGCCCACGCGACCGAACGCGTTGTCGATCGCGAGCGTCCGGAGCTCCTGCTCGAGGCGGCCGATCCGCCGCGTATCGGTAGGGACCTCGTTGCCGGCGAGGGCCGCGACGATTCGTCGCTTGGCCGCCTCGTCGAGCTTCGCCGTCGCGAGCAAGGCCGCGATCTGCCACTCGTAGACCTCGGCGCGGAAGCTCGTGCGCGATCCAGCGGCCTCGATCCAGCTCGCGCAGACCGGTGCCGGGTGCGTCATCCGCCGCCGCCCGCTGCTCGCGTGGCCGTACAGCGCGAGCCCGCAGCCGTGGCAGACCAGGCTCGGCACGTAGATCCGGTCGCGGGCGGAGCGCGTGCCGGGCGTCGAGCGCTCGGACCGGATCGCCTGCACGCGTTCCCAGAGCTCGTCGTCGACCGGGGGACCAACCGCTTGCCGCCGCCTCGGGGCCTCGACCCGCTCCTCGTCCGAGAAGCCGCGGAACCGGACGTGGTAGCCGTTGTAGACCGGGTTGCGCAGGAGCTCCGCGATCCCGGCCGCGGACAGCGGGCGCCCGGTCCCGACCGAGACGTACCCGCGGCGGGCTGCCTCGAGCGCGAGCGTGTCGTCGCTGTACCGCCCCGAGGCGTACAGCTCGAAGATCTCACGGGCCTCGCCGATGTGCGTGGGGTCAGGCTCGAGCACCGGACGGAGCCCACCACTCCGGCGGAAGCCGAGCGCCGGGTGACCGCCCGGATCACGATGGGTGCGGAACTTGGCGGCGATGCCGCCGGCGATCGAGCGGGCCCGGTCGAGGTTGTCGATCTGGGCCTTGACCGCCTGCTCGCCGAAGTCGCCCTGGCGCGCGGGGTCGGAGCTCAGGAGCCGGCGGTCGGCGAAGTAGAGGACACAGCCGCGGGCGTGGAAGGCGTCGCGGAACGCGAAGGCGAGTGCCGGGTCGCGCATGAACCGGCTGAAGTAGGGGACGA
>JBBSCF010000295.1:0-1546 GCA_038250545.1 Candidatus Limnocylindrales bacterium
CCACCCCAACGACCACGTCAACGCCGGACAGTCCAGCAACGACACCTTTCCCACCGCAATCCGGGTCGCTGCAGTGCTCACCACACGGGATCTGCTGGTCCCGGCGCTGCAGCACCTTTCCACCGCCCTGCAGGATCGCCAGAGCGCGTTCGCCGGCGTAGTCAAAGCCGGGCGCACGCACCTGATGGATGCTGTGCCCGTCACCCTCGGCCAGGAGTTCGGCGGCTATCGGCGCCAGGTCGACCTGGCTTGCGACCGACTGCTTCTGGGCGCGGACGGCGCCTCCGAGCTGCCTCTGGGAGGGACCGCGGTCGGGACCGGCCTGAATGCGGCACCCGGGTTCGCCCAAGCCGTGATCGCCCAGCTCAGTGACGCCACCGGCAGTACGTTTCGTGAGGCTGTCGACCATTTCGAGGCCCAGTCCGCACAGGACGCGCTGGTCGCTCTCAGCGGGGCCGCCAAGGTCCTGGCTGTCAGCCTGACCAAGATCTGCAACGACCTGCGCTGGATGGGGTCGGGCCCCAACACCGGGCTCGGCGAGATCGCCATCCCCGACCTGCAGCCGGGGTCGTCGATCATGCCCGGCAAGGTGAACCCGGTGATCCCCGAGGCGGTGCTCATGGTCGCCGCGCGCGTGATCGGCAACGACGCGACCGTCGCGTGGGCCGGCGCCTCCGGCTCGTTCGAGCTCAACGTGCAGATTCCCGTGATCGCCCTGGGCGTGCTCGAGTCGATCCGGCTACTGGCGAACGCCTCGACGGTTCTGGCCGACCGCACGGTCGAGGGCCTGACCGCGAACGTCGACCGCGCCCGCGCCTACGCCGAGTCCTCGCCGTCGATCGTGACGCCGCTCAACCGGGTGATCGGGTACGAGGCGGCGGCGAAGATCGCCAAGCACTCGGTGGCCCGCGGGATCACGGTGCGCGAGGCCGTGATCGACCTGGGTTACGTGGCGCGCGGCGAGCTCACCGAGACCGATCTGGACGCGGCCCTGGACGTGATGTCCATGACCCGCCCACCCCGCCCCTGACCGGGCGAGTACGGTCGACCGATGAGCGACTGGAACCAGCAGATCATCGAGGAGTTCCGCACACACGCCGGCCGCGTCGGCGGGCCGTTCGAGGGCGCGCCGCTGCTGTTGCTGCACACCACGGGAGCACAGACGGGCGAACCGCGGCTGCATCCGATGATGTACATGAGCGTCGGTGACGCCTTCGCCGTCTTCGCCTCGAAGGCGGGCGCGGACTCGAACCCCGCCTGGTACCACAACCTCCTGGTGCACCCCGAGGCCCGGGTCGAGGTCGGCACGGAGGTGCTGGAGATCCGGGCGCGCGAGCTGACCGGGACGGAGCGCGACGGCATCTGGGCCACCCAGAAGGAGCGGTACCCCGGCTTCGCGGGCTACGAGGCCACGACCGACCGCGTCATCCCGGTCCTCCTGCTCGAGCGCCGCTGAGTCGAGGACCTGCTACGGATCCACCGCGTAGGTCAGGTGCGCGAACTGACCACGCTGCTCGATCCCCGTCAGCCGGAGCCGGTCGGACTC
>JBBSCF010000296.1:0-1538 GCA_038250545.1 Candidatus Limnocylindrales bacterium
CCCCCGCGCCCGCCCGGCCCGGGCCGGCCCGCCGTAAGCCCCACCCCCCCCCCCCCCGGCCGCCCCGCCCCCCCCCCGGGGCGCCGCGACGTGCGCCTGGGCCCCGCTGAGCCGCCGGTCCCGGGTCCGGGCCAGGTCACGCTCCGGGTCGCCGCGGTGGGCCTGTGCGGCTCGGACCTGCACTGGTACGACGAGGGCGCCATCGGCGACACGCGCCTGACCCGGCCACTGGTGCTGGGTCACGAGTTCGCCGGCGTCATCGAGGACGGCCCACGGGCGGGCGAACGCGTCGCGGTGGACCCCGCCGACCCCTGTGAGGCCTGCGCGCTGTGCCGCGCGGGCCTGGGCCGCCTGTGCCCCGAGGTGCGGTTCTTCGGGCTGGACCCGTACGACGGCGCCCTCCAGACGCGGCTCGCGGTCCCGGAGCGCCGGTGCGTGGCGCTGCCGGACGGCATCGCGGACCACGACGCCGTGCTGCTCGAGGTCCTGGGCATCGCGCTCCACGCCGCGGACCTCGCCGACCTGCGCGCGGGGATGACCGCGGGCGTCTACGGGGCCGGGCCGGTCGGGCAGCTGATGATCCGCGTCCTGCGGTCCCGTGGCCTCGAGGTGGTGGCCACGGACCGGCTGGCCCATCGCGTCGAGGCGGCACGGGCATCCGGGGCCGCGACGGCGCTGCTGGTGGGGGACGAGGACCCGGCGGCGGCCATCGGGGTGGACGTGGCCTTCGAGTGCAGCGGTGACGACGCTGCGCTCGCGACGGCGGTGCGTGCCGTCCGGCCGTCCGGTCGGGTGCTCCTGGTGGGGATCCCCGCGGCGGAGCAGGCCGCGTTCCCGGCGTCGCCGGTCCGCCGCAAGGAGCTGACGCTCCAGGCCGTGCGCCGGATGGAGGCGCCGGACCTGGCCCGCGCGATCGCGCTCGTGGGTGACGGGACGCTGAGCCTCGCCGGGCTCGTGACGGACCGGTTCGCGCTGGATGATGTCGCCGCCGCCTTCGAGCGCGCGGTCGCACGAGGAGGCCTCAAGGTCGTGGTGGAGCCGGGACGATGACGAGCGATGAGACGGGTCGGCTGGTGCTGGACGCGGGCGGGGCCCGCGCCGTGGTGCGCCCCGACGAGGGGGGCCGGTTGGGCTCGGTCACGGTGGACGGGCGCGAGCTGCTGGTGACCGCGGACCCGAAGGGTCCGATCTACTGGGGCGCCTACCCGATGGCGCCATGGGCCGGCCGGATCCGCCGCGGGACCTTCACGTTCGAGGGCGTGGAGCGCCACCTGCCGATCACGATGCCCCCGCACGCCATCCACGGCGTCGTCCACGACCGGCCGTGGACGGTCACGGGTCCGGACAGCATCGCCATCGAGCTCGACGCGCGGTGGCCGTTCAAGGGGCGCGTGACCCAGCGGTTCCACCTTGACACGGACGGCCTCGAGGTCGCGATGACCCTCGAGGCGGACGAGCCGCAGCCCGTGGTCCTGGGCTGGCACCCGTGGTTCCGGCGCGTCCTCGCGGCTGGCGCGACGCCGGCCCGCCTGACCTTC
>JBBSCF010000297.1:0-1538 GCA_038250545.1 Candidatus Limnocylindrales bacterium
CCCGGCGCTACGATGGCGCGGTGGCCGTCAGCGTGGGTGCCCCGATCCGTCGCGCCGTCATCGACGGCGGCATCGTCGCGGGGCTCCTGTTCGCCGTCTACCTGTTCGTGATGGTGGCGCCGGCCGCGGGGACGTTCGGGTTCGACGCCTATGCTTACTGGGCCGTCGATCCCACCCAGCCGTACGCCGCCACCGCCGGGGCGCTCGGCGCGTTCACCTACTCGCCGGCCATCGCCCTCGTCTTCGCCCCGTTCGGCCTGCTTCCGTTCTGGCAGTTCCTCTGGCTCTGGGCGGCGCTCCTCGTCGGCACGGCGATCTGGCTGGGCGGCCGGCCGGTCCGCCCGATCCTCGCCGTCTTCGCCTTCCCGGCCGTGGCCCTCGAGCTCTACCACGGCAACGTCCACCTCCTGATCGCCGCTGCGATCGCCCTCGGCTTCCGGTACCCCGCCGCGTGGGCGTTCGTCGTGCTCACGAAGGTGACCCCCGGTGTCGGCCTGGCCTGGTTCCTCGTGCGCCGGGAGTGGCGGTCGCTCGCCCTTGCCCTCGGCGTGACGGCGGCGTTGGCCGGCGTCTCGTTCGTCGTCAACCCGGAGGCCTGGCGGAGCTGGCTCACCGACAGCCTGGGGGCCACCGCGGGCGGGGCGCCGCTCAACCAGCTCGCGATTCCCGTGCCGCTCTGGGCTCGTGTCCCCCTCGCCCTCGTGCTCGTTGCCTGGGGCGGCCTCACGGACCGCCGCTGGACCGTCCCCGTCGCCGCGACCCTTGCCCTGCCGATCCTCTGGCCGAGCGGCTTCGCGGTCCTCGCCGCCCTCTGGCCGATCATCCAGCGACGACCGCAGCTCGAACCGGGCGCCCCCTGGTGGCGTCAGCGCGGGGCGGGCTCCCGGAGCGTCGGGTAGCGCTCGGCGAGAAGCAGCGTCCCCAGAACGAGGAAGAGACCCAGCCAGAGCCCCTGGAGGGTGTAGGTCGCGATCGCCGCCGCCGCGATGAGGGCCACTTCGCGCCGGATCGTCAGCATCGCAGGAAGCGCGAAGAGGACACCGAACATCCGCAGAGACGGCGCCCCGACCACGGTCAGGAGCCCGGTCCACGCTCCCAGCCGCGCCAACGGGACGATGAGGCAGGCAGCAGCCGTGGTCCCGGCGATCGCCACGCCGACCACTGCCGGCAGGCCGGCCGCGAGCGATGCGCCACCCAGGAACCAGGTCGGGTCGGAGGCGCGCTGAAGCTGCTCCGCCCACGCCACCCACGAGTCGACTCCAACGAGGGGGAGCGTCAGGAGGGCGAAGCCACCCACCAGGCCCAGCCCCGCAAGCGCAGCAGATGGGCGTCGCCGGAGGAGTGCAACCCACGCATGAGGCTGCGAGAGCTTGAGCGCGGGGATCGCGGCCCCCAGGATCCCGTCGGCCGCCGCCGGCCGGCCGGCCGTTGACGGGTCACGCTCTGTCGCTGCCCACGAGCGGGTCGGCCGGTCGAAGAAGAGCAGCACGAAGCCGGCGACGAGGATGACCTGCACGTTGCCTCCGATGATCCCCTCC
>JBBSCF010000298.1:0-1513 GCA_038250545.1 Candidatus Limnocylindrales bacterium
CAAGCTGCTGACCCTGATCGCCTCCGCGCTCGCGGGCGGTGACTGCATCGACGACGCGGATGCGTTGCGCGCCGGCGGGACGGCCAGCGTGCTCGGCTGCGCCGTCAAGGCCCCGTCGACCCTGGGCACGTTCCTGCGCAGTTTCCGCTGGGGCCACGTCCGCCAGCTCGACCGCGTGACCCGCGAGTTGCTGGCCCGGGCCTGGGCGACCGCAGCGGGACCGGGTGCGGCGCCGCTGACGATCGATCTCGACTCGACGATCTGCGAGACCTATGGCCTGGCGAAGGAGGGCGCCCGGCACCATGGCTACACCGGCGTGCGCGGCTATCACCCGCTGCTCGCGGTGGCGGCCGGGAGCGGTGACGTGCTCATGGCCCGGCTGCGCGAGGGCCGTGCCCACACCGCCCGGGGAGCCGCCCACTTCCTGCGTGAGACGATCGGCCGTGCCCGCGCTGCCGGAGCGAGCGGACCACTGACGCTGCGGGCCGACAGTGGCTTCTATGCGCACGCGGTCGTCGCGGTCTGCCGCAAGCGGAGCGTCCGCTTCTCGATCACGATTCGCCAGCAGCCGAGCATGCGCCAGCTGATCGAGGCGATCCCGGAGGCGGACTGGACGCCGATCGAGTACTGGATGGCAGGCGGGGCCGACGTCGCCGAGACGACCTACACCCCGTTCGCAGGCGAGCAGGACGCCGTGTCGGTCCGGCTCATCGTGCGGCGGGTGAAACCAACGCCGGGTTCCCAGCTCGCACTCTTCACGCGCTACAGCTACCACGCCTTCATCACCGACCGCGATGGGCAGACGCTCGAACTCGAAGCCGACCATCGCCGCCACGCCGAGATCGAGAACGCGATCCGTGACCTCAAGTACGGCGTCGGGCTCAATCACCTGCCCTCGGGCCGGTTCGCCGCCAACGCTGCCTGGCTCGCGATCCAGGTGATGGCCCACAATCTCGCTCGCTGGACAGCCCGGATCGGGCTCGGCGAAGGGATCGTCACGACCAAGACGCTCCGACGGCGGCTCTTCGCGCTCGCCGGGCGGCTCACCCGCTCGGCTCGTCAGCTCACCCTTCACCTGCCGACGCGCTGGCCCTGGGCCGGCACCTTCACCGCCGCCCTGGCCCGGCTGCGGGCGATCCCGCTCCCGACCTGATGCCGCCCTCGGCCTCGCCGATCGCTCCGAGGCCGGGCGCCAGCATGCCCGCGAGCGGGTCCGCCATCACGATCTCCTGCTCAGCACGCCAGCACAGCGACCGCCGCACTCCCCCAGCGGCACCGGCCACTCCGTCCGCAAGCGACACCACCGTTTCCGCTCTCAAACGGCCCGCGTCATCAAACCATCGGTGGATTCGGGCTAAGTCGCCACAGGGATTCGAAAGGGAGCCGGAGATGCGACCGTTGAGCTATCACGCGGGTCAGGCTGAAGTTCAGGCCGAAGCCAACACTCGCGACCTCGCTAACCGCATGGTCCATTGGGTCGGTCCTGCGGTCGAGTTCGCCGAGCGCGCGGACC
>JBBSCF010000299.1:0-1507 GCA_038250545.1 Candidatus Limnocylindrales bacterium
AAGCAGGGCCGGAGAGCAGGGGGCGCGGAGCCGGAGAACGAGCGGGACGCGGAGCCGGACGACGTCGAGCGGGGACGTCGTGCCCTACGACCCTGCGGTGCCGTCGCGCATCGGGGTTCGGACCCCGCGCTCGCGGGCCACCTCGAGCGCCCGCTCGTAGCCCGCGTCCGCGTGGCGGATCACCCCCATGCCGGGGTCCGTGGTGAGGACCCGCTCGAGCTTTGCGGCGGCGAGGTCCGTGCCGTCCGCCACCACCACCATGCCGGCGTGCTGGCTGTACCCGATCCCGACCCCGCCGCCATGGTGGATGCTCACCCACGTCGCCCCGGCGGCGGTGTTCACGAGCGCATCGAGAAGCGGCCAGTCGGCGACCGCGTCGGTGCCGTCGGCCATCGCCTCCGTCTCCCGGTTCGGCGAGGCGACGCTTCCCGCGTCGAGGTGATCGCGCCCGATGACGATCGGGGCGCGGACGGCCCCCGACCGGACGAGCTCGTTGAAGGCGAGCCCGGCCTTCGCCCGCTCGCCGTAGCCGAGCCAGCAGATCCGCGCGGGGAGCCCCTGGAACGGCACCCTCGCCTCGGCCATCTCGATCCAGCGCCGCAGCCCGGCGTCGGCGGGGAAGAGGCGGAGGATCTCCGCGTCGGTCGCCAGGATGTCCGCGGGATCGCCCGAGAGCGCCGCCCACCGGAAGGGCCCGCGGCCCTCGCAGAACTGGGGCCGGATGAAGAGCGGGACGAAGCCGGCGAAGTCGAACGCGTTCTCCACCCCGCCCCGCTGCGCCTGGGCCCGGATGTTGTTGCCGTAGTCGAAGACGACCGCGCCGCGGTCACCGAAGGCGAGCATCGCCCGGACGTGGGCCGCCATCGCCTCGAGCGCCCGGTGCTCGTAGACCGCCGGCTGCGTCCGCCGCAGGACGATCGCATCGGCGAGTGTCATCTCGGCGGGCACGTAGCCCGCCAGTGCGTCGTGGGCCGACGTCTGGTCGGTGACCACGTCGAACCGCTCGCCCTTCGCCGCCCAGGCAGGCTCGATCTCGGCCGCGTTGGCGACGAGGGCGATCGAGAACGGCTCCCCCTGGGACGCCGCCAGCCGGGCCATCGCGAGGGCCGCCTCCGGCGAGTCGGTCAGTCGATCGACGTAGCCGATCTCGTGCCGCCGGCGCGCCCGCGCCTCGTCCACTTCGATCGCGATCACGACGCCGTCGTTCATCGTGACCGCCAGCGGCTGGGCGCCACCCATCCCGCCGAGACCCGCCGTCAGCACCACCCGCCCGCGCAGCGTCCCGCCGAAATGCTGGCGGGCCAGCTCGGCGAACGTCTCGTACGTCCCCTGGAGGATCCCCTGGGTCCCGATGTAGATCCAGGAACCGGCCGTCATCTGCCCGTACATCATCAGGCCGGCCCGCTCGAGCTCCCGGAAGTGCTCCCAGGTGGCCCATTTCCCGACGAGGTTCGAGTTGGCGATCAGCACCCGCGGTGCCCACGGGTGGGTCCGGAAGACGCCGACC
>JBBSCF010000300.1:0-1503 GCA_038250545.1 Candidatus Limnocylindrales bacterium
CGAGGCCTTCCTCGCCCGCCTCCGCGCGGTCCGCGTGCTCGACCCCGCCTGCGGGAGCGGGAACTTCCTGTTCGTCGCGCTCTGGGCCCTCAAGGACCTCGAGTGGGAGGCGATCCAGTGGGGAAGCCTGGTGCTGCAGACCCCGATGCAGCTGCCGCGCATCGGGCCGGAGGCGGTCCTGGGCATCGAAGTGAACGCCTATGCGGCGGAGCTGGCCCGGGTCACGATCTGGATCGGCGAGATCCAGTGGATGCTCCGCCACGGCCTGGGCTATGCGACCGACCCGATCCTCCGCCCGCTCGACCACGTCGAGTGCCGCGACGCGCTGCTGGACCGGTCGGACCCGGCGCACCCGCGGGAGGCCGAATGGCCGGCCGCCGAGTTCATCGTCGGCAACCCGCCATTCCTGGGTGGCAAGCTGATGCGGCGGGGCCTCGGCGACGACTACGTGGGCGTGCTCTTCGAGGTCTTCGACGGCCGCGTGCCCCGCGAGGCGGACTTTGTCACGTACTGGCACGAGAAGGCACGGGCGCAGATCGCGGCCGGTCGGACGCACCGGGCCGGGCTCCTGGCGACGCAGGGCATCCGCGGCGGGGCGAACCGCCGGGTCCTCGGGCGGATTCTCGAGTCGGGCGCGATCTTCTTCGCTCGCTCGGACGACCCGTGGGTGCTCTCGGGCGCCAACGTCCACATCAGCTTCGTCGGCCAGGACGACGGAAGCGAGACGGATCGCGAGCTCGACGGCCGGGCGGTCGCCGCGATCAATGCGGACCTCACGTCGGGCGTGGACCTCACCCGGGCCCGGCGCCTGCGCGAGAACCTCGGGATCGCCTTCATGGGCGACACGAAGGGCGGGCCGTTCGACATCGACGACGCCACGGCGCGGACGCTGCTCGCGGCGCCGAACCCGGACGGGCGCTCGAACGCGGATGTCGTCCGGCCCTGGGTGAACGGCCTCGACCTCACGCGTCGTCCGCGGGTCATGTGGATCATCGATTTCGGCGTCGATACATCGGAGGAGGAGGCAGCCCTCTACGAGGCGCCGTTCGAGCATGTCCGGCGGACCGTGCGGCCGGCCCGGAGCGCGAACCGGCGCGCCGCCTACGCCGAGCGATGGTGGCTGCATGTCGAGCCGCGTTCGGGGATGCGAGCGGCCTTCGGTGGGCTGCCTCGCTACATCGCTACGCCGAACCTCACCAAGCATCGGCTCTTCGACTGGGTCGACATAGCCACACTCCCGGACCACCAGCTGATCGTCTTCGCCCGTGACGACGACTACACGTTCGGCGTCCTCCACTCGCGCATCCACGAGCTGTGGGCGCTCGCCACGGGCACCCAGCTCGAGACCCGCCCCCGCTACACCCCGACCACGTGCTTCGAGACCTTCCCGTTCCCACGCCCGACCGACGAGCAGCGCGAGGCGATCGCCGTCGCCGCCCGCGACCTCGTCCGTCTCCGCGACGGCTGGCTCAACCCGCCCGGCCTCGACGAGGATGCCCTCGC